>CACZHW010000023.1 GCA_902781095.1 uncultured Eubacteriales bacterium | reverse complement strand
AGCGCCTGGTAAAGGCTTCTTTTTTTATCCTCTATGCTTTTGTAAAACAAATACCCCTGCTTCCTTCTCTGAAAACAAGGGTATTGTTGATGGTCTGACCGGCCCTGCTTTGCGGGGCCGGTCTTTTCTATGAAAAAAAGTTTCAGAGAATTAGCACTCACCTCTTGACAGTGCTAACAATCGTGCTATAATACGTGTCGAACAAAGGAACAGCGATCCGATAAACCACCGTCCCGATGCTCATAATCAACAGGACGCGGCCGCAGAGCGGCCCAACACCCGAGGAGGTAAGAGTTATGTTGATGCCGAGTATTTTTGCTGAGAATTTGTTCGATGACTGGTTCGATTTTCCGTCCTTCCGGAACATGGACCGTCAGCTCTACGGTAAACACTATACCCGTGAGATGAAGACCGACGTGCGCGAGCACGACGACCATTACGAGGTCGATATCGACCTGCCCGGCTTCAAGAAAGATCAGATTCAGCTGACGCTTGAGAAGGGGTATCTGACGGTCACGGCCGCCAAAAAGGTCGAGAAAGACGAGGGAGAGAAGGGCAAGACCCTGCGCAAGGAACGCTATGACGGAACGCTGCAGCGGAGCTTTTACGTGGGCGACACGCTCACGGAGAAGGACATCACCGCCAAGCTGGAGCACGGCGTGCTGAGCCTGAGCATCCCGAAGAGGGCCGAGGAAAAGCTCCCGGAAAAGAAGCTGATCGCCATCGAGGGATAAAAACGCGCATCCCGAACCAATTGAATTAAAGAGGGTTCATCCGGGCGATGAGCCCTCTTTTTGTGTATGCCCTGTTGGTTTCTTTGAACGGCTGAACAACACACCCGCTTTTGCGCTGGACATGGTTCGTATTTTTCTTGCGATTATCCTATACCGGCAGTAATAAACTTGCTTTTTATTATATCAGGTGCTAATATTGTTAAAGCATACAAAATGTAACGATTCCAGCCTATCAAACCGCTGGTGAGTCCGGTCGCGCACCTGCAGTGTTTGGAGGCTGTCCCCTGACGGAGTACCGCACAATGAAAGTTTCACCCAGACGCATTTTCCTGCCCGCCGCAGCTGTCCTGCTCCTTGCCGCAGCGCTGCTTTTCCTGTCCGGAGGAGCCGGCCCGTCGCCGGGTGATCCAGACAAGACACCCGGTCCCGCTCCGACGGCTCAGCTGGTCATCGACCCTAACGTCGGCAATTCGCCCACGCCCGCGCCGACGGAGCCGGGCGTCGCCATCCCCGGCTGGGGCGGGATCCGGTTGCCGGCCAACGCCCTGCAGGCGGATGTCTCGCTCTTCAATCCGCCCGAAAACGGCGGCTGGTACTACCTCACCTTCCAGCTGATCCTGAAGGACACCGGGGAGACGCTCTTTCAGACAGGCCTCATCCCGCCCGGCATGTACTGCAACAAAGTGGAGCTGTCGCGTGAACTCACGCCCGGCGCATACGCCGGCACCATGCACGTGCAGCCCTACACGATCACCGATCCGCCGAAGCCTACCAACAACGCGGATTTCGACATCCAGATCCACGTGCTGTAACCGCCTCATCCATTAAACCCGATGCAAAAACCGATACGGAGGTATATATCATGAAAAAGTTGCTTGCCCTGCTGCTCGCCCTTATGCTTGTCAGCCTGTCCGCTTTCGCCCTCGCCGAGGGCGACCCGGTCGCAGAGCCCGGTGAAACGGCCGAGCCCGCCGAAACGCTGGAGCTGGACCGCAACACCATGACCGGCACAACCGAGGTTTCGCTGACGGTTGACCGGAGCATGGACACCTACACCGTCATCATTCCCTCCAAAGTGACCATCGACCCCAAGACCCAGTACGGGTACGGGGATGTTGTACTGAAGGCCGGGTGGGAGCTGGTATCGGTAAACAGCTTGAAGGTGCAGCTGTCAGGAGCGGAAAATGGGATAGCAGATAATTTTTATATTAATACAACTAGTTTTGAATATACAAACTCACTACTACCATATTATCAAAACTTTAAACTTAAAAATAGCGATAAAACCGTTCCCTATGCAATCAAAGCCAGTACTGTTTCTTGGCCTTACACTAAAACGAACCATAATGGGAGAGGATACTATGGTATTAGCAGCACTGAGAGATATGGCTATGGCGCAGCATACGATACTGCAATGATAACTATTTCAAAGAAGAACTCTTCTAATACAGAAGACATTGTTTCAAATATGGTTTTTTATGTTAAAGATATGCCTACAGACCCCGGCATTTATACCGATACGTTGACGTTCTCTATCATCACCGAGTGATAAAACTTACTCTGCAGCTGGACCTCATCCACCGCCTGCGGGCGATCCCCCTTCTAACGTCATGCCCTTTCAGGGCATGATCCCCGGCACAGCCGGGGACGTACAGCCGAAGGCCTACGCCAATCCCAAAGGGGAAGGTTAGGAACCCTTCCACCGCGCTGAACACGCGATCCCCCTCCCCTATAAAGGGGAGGCTTGAGAGAGCGCAGCAAGCTTTCTTAGTCTTGTCTTCCCCTTTAGGGGAAGGTGGCACGGCGTAAGCCGTGACGGATGAGGTTCTCGGCTCCCCTTTGTAGAGGAGCTGTCACCGCAGGTGACTGAGGGGGTTCGAACCCTTCCACCATCCGACAAGCGGATGGTCCCCCTCCCCTATAAAGGGGAGGCAAGAAAAGAAAAGCCGCTCATTTCGGCTACTGAATGTCTACAGCATCATCCATGATTTCTATATTCAATTCTACTGAAAGGAGGTTTCCAATGCGCAAAACAATTCTTTGCCTGCTCGTTCTTTTCGGGCTTTTCTTTGCCTTCGCTGCCGGCGCTGAGGAAACCTTCCTCTCCAATCAGGCGCAGGTCTACACCGGTACGACCACCGTTTCCCTCACGATCGAGGAAAAGTATACCGTCGTCATCCCGCCCAGCCTGCCCCTTGTCTACGGGGCGGAGGAAACACCGCTGACCCTGGCTGTCTCCGGTCTGGACCTGACCCCCGGCTACGCTGTGCGCATCGCCGTGGAATCGCCGGAAGGCGCTCTCACGCAGTCCGGCGGCGAAGGACGGATCCCTTATACGCTCACCGGCCCGGACGGCCCCTTCACGGAGAAGGTCACCCGAACAGAGGGGGAATTCCCGCTTTCCGTAACGGTCGACGCGGAGGACTGGTTTGCCGCGCCGTCCGGAGAATACGACGGGCTTATCACCTTCTCGGTCTCCGCCGGCAAGTACACGGTAAAGGAGGGTGAGTGATGAAGCGACTACTCTTTTTACTGCTTCCCCTCCTTCTGCTTGCATCCCTCGCTTTGGCCGAGCAGACCGCGCTGCACGCCACCGTTCCCGGTTCGCACACCGTTTCCCTCTCTGTCGGCGGCCATGGCGAGGCCGCCGTCGGCGAAACGCTGATCGGCGGGGACACCGCGCTTCCGGTGGCGCGCTTCGGCAGCCTGCAAATCCGCGTCCTCCCTGAATGGGGTTACCGGCTGGACACCGTCCACGCGTCCTCTTCCCACAACCTCACGATCGAAGGGGACGTCATCTCTCTGTCCGGCGCGGTGCAGGATCTCAGCCTCAGCCTGTCCTTTGTGGAGACCGATACGCCGGTCATGGCGCTCTCCGCCGCGGAACTCACCCTGGAACCGGGCATGACGTTGAAGATGGATGCCCGGTTAGCCCCCGCACAGGCAGACGCCCCTGCCGTGTGGAGAAGCTCCGACGAAAACGTCCTGTCCGTCAGCGGCGGCCGTGTAAGCGCACTGGCCGAAGGCAGAGCCACCGTGACCGCCGTCTGCGGCGACCTCTCCGCCTCCTGCGCGGTGGAGGTGCGCAGGATGAAGACGCTCTCCTTCCCTTCCGCACTCCGGGAAATCGCGGACAGCGCCTGTCGGGGCAACCGCTCTGCCGAGTGCGTCCGGCTGCCGGACGGCGTGCGTACCGTCGGCGCCCACGCTTTCGAAGGCTGTTCCAATCTCCGGCTGGCCTTCCTGCCGTCTTCCGTCGAGTCGATCGGCGAAGGAGCTTTTGACGGCTGCGACCGCCTCGTCCTCCTCTGTGAAGAGGGCGCCGACGCCGTCATCCGCTACGCAAAGATTCACGGCATACCTTGTCTGATCGATTGATTGTGTTGAAATGAATTCGCCCCCGCTTTCGCGGGGGCGATTCATTATGTCCTTGTTTGCCCGATTACTTGAACGGATTCTCCGTCGAATAGGGCAGGCAGGCCGGCTGGTTGTAGGCGATGTCCTTGACGCCCAGGAAGCGGAAGACCTCGAAGAGGCTCTTGCCCACGTGGCTGAAGGCCACCGCGCCGTGGTGCGGATAGCGCTTCTCAATGAGTACGTGGCGGTAGAAGCGGCCCATCTCCGGGATGGCGAAGACGCCGATGCCGCCGAAGCTGCGGGTCTTGACGTCCAGGATCTCGCCTTCCGCGATGTAGGCACGCAGCACGCCTTCGCTGTCGCACTGCAGGCGGTAGAAGGTGATGTCGCTGGCCGCGAGATCGCCCTCCAGTGTGCCGCGGGTGAAGTCCGGCTCGCTGCCCGCCGGCTCCAGCAGACGGTGCTGGATCAGCTGGTACTTGACGGTGCGGTCCGCGCACAGCTTGCACTCCGGCGTGTTGCCGCAGTGGAAGCCCATGAAGGTATCGGTGAGCTTGTAGTCGTACTTGCCCTTGATGTCCTCATCGTAGATGTACTTCGGCACGCTGTTGTTGATGTCCAGCAGGGTGACCGGGTCGGCGCTCACGCACAGGCCGATGTACTCGGACAGCGCGCCGTAGATGTCCACCTCGCAGGAGACCGGGATGCCCCGGCTGACCAGGCGGGAGTTGACGTAGCAGGGCTCGAAGCCGAACTGGCTGGGGAAGGCCGGCCAGCACTTGTCCGCGAACGCGACGAACTTGCGGTCGCCCTTGTGCTTCTCGGCCCAGTCGAGCAGCGTCAGCTCAAACTGCGCCAGGCGCACGCTCATATCCGGATAATAGGCGCCCTCGCCCATCTCCTTGGCCATGTCGGCGCAGACGTCCGGGATGCGCGGGTCGTTCTCGTGCTCCTTGTAGGAGACCAGCAGGTCCAGCTCGCTGTTCTCCTCGATCTCCACGCCCAGCTCGTAGAGGCCCTTGATGGGCGCATTGCAGGCGAAGAAGTCCTGCGGGCGCGGGCCGAAGGTGATGATCTTGAGGCCGCGCAGGCCGATGATGGCGCGGGCGACCGGCACGAATTCGCCGATCATCTGCGCGATGTCCTCCGCCGTGCCCACCGGGTAGGACGGAATGTAGCCCTTCAGGTGCCGCATGCCCAGGTTGTAGGAGCAGTTGAGCATGCCGCAGTACGCGTCGCCGCGGCCGTTGATCATGTCGCCGTCGCCCTCGGCCGCCGCCACGAACATGCAGGGGCCGTTAAAGTACTTGGCGATGAGGGTCTCGGGCGTCTCCGGACCGAAGTTGCCCAGGAAGACCACCAGCGCGTTGCAGCCGGCTGCCGTCACGTCGGCGACGGCCTTCTGCATATCCAGTTCGTTCTCCACCGTCACCGGGCACTCGTAGAGGCCCTCGCCGCAGACCGCCTTGATGGCCGCGCGGCGCTTTTCGGACAGCTGGATGGGGAAGCAGTCGCGGCTCACCGCGACGATGCCGAGTTTGACCTCCGGGATGTTCGAAATCATGGTTGTTCTCCTCCGTTCTGGTTTGGCTATCTTACAGGAAAGGGATTACAGATCTCCTGCGATATCGATGTTCTCGCCTCTGAGGCCCGCAAACGCGCCCGCAGCCGCCTCGCTGCTCTCCGGGTGCGCCAGCAGCCACTTGTTGCGCGCCCACAGGGTGTTGTCCGCGGCGTTCGGGCCGGGTGCCGGGCGGTAATCGGTGTTGGTGTTTGCCGGCAGCGCGACCAGCACGCGGAAGCCCTTCGCCGGGTCCGTATGGCAGGGCGCGTAGTGCAGCGTGGTGGCGTAAACCTCCACCATCACCCCGGCGGGCACGCGGAAGGCGCGGACCTTCGCGGTGTCCAGCACGCCGTCCTCCCCGATCTCTTCCATTTTCGCCAGCAGCAGGATAAAATCCTCCGTGCCCAGGTTAAATTCGCTGTCCCTGTGGTATTCCAGGCAGTTGAGCTTCGTGTTGTGCCCGTTGCAGTAGCCCAGCTGGAAGGGCATGCCGCCGAAGAGCGCCGTGCCGACCGCCTCCGCGTCCTTCGCCGCATGCAGCGCCCCGACGCGCGGCTCGTATGCCGTGCCTTCGGGCAGCGGCGTCGTCGCCAGCGCCTGCAGGATGCCCTCTGTCGGATACCCGTCCACGATACGCCCGTAAGCGCGGAACGCGGGATCGGTTACAGGAATGATTTTCATGGCCATCTCCCCCATCGTTTAATTGTCTGCAGTTGCCGTCAAGCAAACCCTTCCGTCGCAAACGCCCTCTCAGTCAACTTCGTTGACAGCTCCCCCACAGGGGGGGAGCCAAGGGTCTCATCCGTCACGGCTTACGCCGTGCCACCTTCCCCTCTCCGGGAGGCATCTCCGTTCTTTCAGAACGGGATCAACCCTAAAGGGGAAGGCA
Source organism: uncultured Eubacteriales bacterium (assembly GCA_902781095.1). Lineage (GTDB taxonomy): Bacteria > Bacillota > Clostridia > Christensenellales > Aristaeellaceae > Ventricola. The sequence goes on along the minus strand of CACZHW010000023.1, from coordinate 31,126 downwards.
AGAATAACGAAGCTTCTTTGCGTTTCTCTTGCCTCTCCCTATGGGAGAGGTGTCATGCCGCAGGCATGACGGAGAGGGCTGCACGCCTCCCTCACAGCTTCGCCAGCCGTGCGTAGCTCTCCGCTAGATTCGGATACAGGGACGCGTAAAGCCGGTAATAGGGCTCGTACGCCTCGCCCTTCGCCTTGTCCGGCAGAAGCGGCTCGTCCTCACGGATCATCTTTTCACACGCCTCGGGAACGCTCGCGTACAGGCCGGCTGCCGTGCCCGCCAGAATCGCCGCGCCCAGGGCCGGGCCTTCCGTCGACTGGGCGGTTGCCACCGGCATCCCGAAGACGTCCGCCATCATCTGCCGCCAGAAGGGGCTCTTCGCGCCGCCGCCGCAGGCCAGCATCGTCTCCGGCACCACGTGCATGCCGCGCAGGATGTCCAGGTTCTGCCGCTGGGAGTAGATGACGCCCTCCATCACGGCGCGCAGCAGGTCGCGGCGCGTATGCATGGCGGAGAGACCGATAAAGGCGCCCCGCGCGTCGCTGTCCAGCAGCGGGCTGCGCTCACCCATGAGGTACGGCAGGAAAATCAGCCGGTTGGCGCCGACGGGGCTCCTGGCGGCCTCTTCGTTCATCAGCACGTACGGGTCGGTCCCCATCTCCTCCGCCGCTTGGATTTCCGCCCGGCAGAAGGTGTCTCTGAACCACTTGAGCGAAAGGCCGGCGGCCAGGGTGCAGCTCATCACGGTGTACGCCCCGGGAACCGCGGAGCAGAAGGTGTGCACGCGGCCCGCGGGATCGATCTGCACGCTGTCGCTGTGCGCGTACACAACGCCGCTGGTGCCGATCGTCGTAAAGGCCTTGCCCGCGCGGGCCACGCCCGTGCCGATGGCGCCGGCCATGTTGTCCGCCGCGCCGCCCGCCACCGGCATGCCGCAGCACAGCCCCGTCTCGGCAGCCGCCTCTTTCGTGATCGTTCCGCACACGGCGCTGCTCTCACGCAGCGGCGGCAGCAGGCTCAGATCCAGCCCCAGCGCCGCGGCGATCTCCTCCGACCACCGGCGGTGCGGGACGTCCAGCAGGTTGGTGCCGCTGGCGTCGCTGTACTCGCACAGGTATTCACCCGTCAGGCGGTAACGCACGTAATCCTTGGGGAGCATGATGTGCCTTGCCTTCGCCCACCGCTCCGGATCGTTCTGCTGCACCCAGAGGACCTTGCCCGCGGTGAAGCCCGTCAGCGCCGGATTGGCGGAGATGGCGATCAGCCGCTCTTTTCCGACGCGCCGGGTCAGCTCCTCGCACTGTTTCCCCGTCCGGCCGTCGCACCAGAGGATGGAGCGGCCCAGGGCGTTGCCTTCCGCGTCTGTCATCACCAAGCCGTGCATCTGCCCGCTGATGCCCAGGCAGGCGATGTCCGCCGGGTTCACGCCGCTCTTGTCCAGCACACCGCGGATCGTATCCCTGGCCGCAAGCCACCAGTCGTCCGGCTCCTGTTCCGCCCAGCCGTTCTCAGGCTGGTAGAGCGGGTATTCCTTCGAGGCGGAAGCGACCGCGCGCCCCTCCTCGTCGAAGAGGACGGTCTTTGTGCCGCTGGTGCCCAGATCGACACCCAGTACGTATTTCATGGGATTCACTCCTTTCTCCCCGGTGTCCGCGGAATCACTTCTTCTTTCCGAACAGGCTGACGTTCTTCTTGCTCAGCACGTCGAAGGCCACGGCGCCCAGAAGCACGACGCCCTTGACGACCTTCTGCCAGTTGGCGTCGATGCCCATGAGACTCATGCCCAGGTTGATGACGCCGATCAGCGTGGCGCCGATCACCATGCCGAAGACGGAGCCCGCGCCGCCGCTGGCGGAAACGCCGCCGACCACGCACGCGGAAATCGCGTCCATCTCGAAGTTCGTGCCGGCCGTGGAGTTGGCCGCCTGCGTGCGGGAAAGCACCATCATCGTGGTGATGGCCGTGAGGAACGCCATGTTGAGGTACGCCAGGAACATGATCCGGCGCGTGTTGACGCCGGACATCCTCGCGGCCTCCCTGTTGCCGCCCACGACGTAGAAGTGACGGCCCAGCGTCGTCTTGGCCGTGATGAAGCTGTAAATCAGCACCACCGCAACGACCCAGACCAGCGGCGTCGGGATGCCGCCCGCCTTCGACAGCTTGTACATGACCAGCAGGATCGCCGCCGAGCCGAGCACGCTCTTGACGGCCGCGCTGGCAAACGAATCCGCGGCGTACCCCTTGCGCAGCCGGACCGCGCGCGAACGGAAGATGAGGAAAACGGTGATGAGCGCCGCCGCGATGCCCGCGATCATGCAAGGCCAGTTGAAGACCTTCATGCTGGTGCCGAAGATCTTGCCGTAAAAGATGCCGAGGAAATCCGGCTTGGAGGCGATGGCGATGGAGCCCGTCGCCGAGTTGGAACTGAGGATGGACGTGCCCAGGCCGCGGAAGGCCAGGTAGCCGGCCAGCGTCGCGATCCACGGCGGGATGTTGACGTAGGCGACGAGATAGCCCAGCAGGCAGCCGTACGCGACGCCGATAAGGAGCATCAGCGCGATGGACGCGCCGGTGCCCACGCCCAGGTTGATCATCATGAGGCCGCCCAGCGCGCCGAGCAGGCACACGAAGGAACCGCAGGACAGGTCGATATTGCCGCCGGTCAGCATGCACATGAGCATGCCGACGCCCAGGATGTAGACGTACGCGTTCTGGTCGATGAGCGCCTTGAAGTTCGCGGGTTTAAAGATGTTGCCGCTCGTCGTCACCATAAAGAAGAGATAGACGAGGACCAGGATGACGAGCATGGCGTTTTTCTTAAGCACGGCAGACAGCTTTCTGCCGGGACTGGAGATCTCTCTTTCCATCGACTGTCGTCCTCCTTCCTTACCGCTTCTCACGCTTGGAGAGCACGTCGAACATGACGGCCAGCAGCAGCACGATGCCCTTGACCACGCGCTGGTAGTTGGAGTCGATGCCCATGATGCTCATGCCCTGGTTGATGAGGCCCATCAGCGTGGCGCCGATGATGACGCCGGAGATCTTTCCGGTTCCGCCGTAGGCGGAAGCACGCCCGATGAAGCAGGCCGCAATGGCGTCCATCTCGTAGCCCTGGCCGAAGGTCGGCTGCGCGTTGGTCGCGCGGGCCACGTTCAGGATGCCGGCCAGGCCGGCCAGCAGACCCATGTTGGCGTAAGCGAAGAAGAACACGTTGCGCGTGTTGACGCCGGAGAGCGCCGTCGCCTTTTCGTTGCCGCCGACCGCGTAGAGGTAGCGGCCGATCGCCGTCTTTGTCGTGATGTAATTGTAGATGAGCAGCACCAGCGCGATCCAGATGAGCACCGTCGGGATGCCCTTGTAGTTCGCCAGCTTCCAGGTGAGCCAGAGGATCAGCACCGAGATGATGCCCGCGCGGATCACGTCGCCCTTCGCCGAGGCGATGATGCCCATCCGCTTTTCGACGAAAGCCCTGCGGATCTGCAGGGCCGCGAAGAGCACTGCGACGATGACGCCGAAGGCCATGCAGGTCAGGTTGATGCCCGAACCGCCCAGGAAATCGGGGATGTAGCAGTCCGCGCCGCCGCCGAAGATCCGCAGGAAGGCCTCGTTGGAGATCGTGACCGTGTAGCCCTGCAGCACGACGTTGGACAGGCCGCGGAAGGCGTACATGCCAGCCAGCGTCGCGATGAAGGCCGGGACGTAGACCTTGGCGATCCAGAAGCCCTGAAAGGCGCCGATGGCCAGGCCGACCAGCAGCATGACCAGGACCGCCAGCCACAGGTTGACGCCCCGTTCCATGAGCACGACGCCGACCGCGCCCGTAAAGCAGACGACCGAGCCGACCGCCAGGTCGATGTTGCCGCCCGTCAGGATGCACAGCAGCATGCCCGCCGCCAGCACGAAGACGTAGCCGTTCTGGGAGATCAGGTTGTTGATGTTCTGCGGATAGAGGATCCTGCCGCCCGTCGTGACGGAGAAGAAGACCGCCACGACGACCAGGGCGATGATCATGGTGTATTTCTTGAAGAAGGCACTGACCGGATTCGCCGTCATGCTCAATCACCCCTTCCGGACTGCAGGATCGTCGCCATGATGTTCTCCTGCGTCGCGTTTTCGGCCTGCATCTCGCCGACGATTTTGCCGTTGTTCATGATGTAAATCCGGTCGCTCATGCCCAAGACCTCCGGCAGTTCGGAGGAGATCATGAGGACGCACTTTCCGGCCGCCGCCAGCTCGTTGATGATGCAGTAAATCTCGTACTTGGCGCCCACGTCGATGCCGCGCGTAGGCTCATCCAGGATCATGATGTCCGGCTCCGCGAACATCCACTTGGCCAGCAGCACCTTCTGCTGGTTGCCGCCGGAGAGGTTGCCCACCAGCTGCTCCACGGACGGGGTCTTGATGCGCAGCTTCTCGCGGTAATCCTCCGCCACGGCGTATTCCTTGTCGCCGTCGATCACCGTGTGGCTGGCCAGCGCGTCCAGGTTGGCCAGGGACGTGTTCACCTTGATGGACTGGGAGAGCACGAGGCCGTTCCCCTTGCGGTCCTCCGTCACGTAGGCGATCTTGTGGCGGATGGCGTCCGCCTCGCTCTTGCGCAGCTTGACTTCCTTGCCGTTCAGTTTGAGCTTCCCGGAGAAATTCACGCCGTAGGACTGGCCGAAGATGCTCATCGCCAGTTCCGTCCGGCCGGCGCCCATCAGGCCGTAGATGCCGACGACCTCGCCTTTGCGCACGTTGAGGGAGACGTTGTCCACCACCTTGCGCTCCGGATAGAGCGGATGGTGAACCGTCCAGTTCTCAACCTCCATCTCCACCTCGCCGATGGTGACGCCCTCCCGCTTCGGGAAGCGGTTGGTCATCTCGCGGCCGACCATGCCCTTGATAATGCGCTCCTCGCTGACGGGCTCCCGGCCGCGGTTGTCCAGGGTTTCGATGGTGCTGCCGTCGCGGATGACGGTTATCTTATCTGCGACATACGAGACCTCGTTCAGCTTATGGGTGATGATGATCATCGTCATCCCCTGCTTTTTGAACTCGAGCATGAGGTCCAGCAATGCGCGGGAATCTTCTTCGTTAAGAGACGACGTGGGTTCGTCCAGGATCAGCAGCTTCGCGTTCTTGGCCAGCGCCTTCGCGATCTCCACAAGCTGCTGCTTGCCGGTGCCGATGGTCTTGACCTGCACCTTGGAGCTCTCCGTAAGGCCCACCATCTTCAGGTACTTGTCCGCCTCGGAATAGGTCGTGTTCCAGTCGATCGCGAACCTGCTGCCGCGCTCGTTGCCAAGGTACATGTTTTCGCCGATCGTCATCTCCGGAACCAGCGCGAGCTCCTGATGGATGATGACGATGCCTTTTCGCTCGGAATCCTTGATGTTGGAGAACTTGCAGACTTCGCCGTTGTAGATGATATCGCCTTCATAGGTGCCGTAGGGGTAGATGCCGCTCAGCACGTTCATCAGCGTGCTCTTGCCGGCGCCGTTCTCCCCGACCAGCGCGTGGATCTCGCCCCTCTCCACCTGGAGATTGACATTGTCGAGGGCTTTCACACCGGGGAAAGTCTTCGTAATGTTCTTCATTTCCAGTATGATATCTGCCATGGTTTTCCTCCGCTCCCCGTTTCTTTCGGGAACCCGAATACCCGAAACGATGCAGGCGGGCTTCCCCGCCTGCATCATTTGAAACGAACTGTTGTCTGGGATTACTTGAGCTGATCCTCGGTGTAGTAGCCGGAGTCGATCAGGAGCTCCTTGTAGTTGTTCGCGTCGGCGAAGACCGGCTCGCACAGGTAGGAAGGAACCACGATGACGCCGTTGTCATAAGTCTCGGTATCGTTGACGTCGACCGTCTCGCCCTTCAGGATCTGGCCGACCATCTTGACGACCTGGGCCGCCAGCGTACGGGTGTCCTTGAAGACGGACATGCTCTGCTTGCCGGCGATCATGTTCTTGGTGTTGGCGATGTCGCAGTCCTGTCCGGTGATGATCGGATAGGCACCGTTGTAGTTGGCCGCCAGCGCGTTCTCAACGCCCAGCGCGGTGGAGTCGTTGGAGCAGAGCCACACGTCCACGTTGGAGCCGTCCGCGTAATAGGAGGACAGGATGTTCTCAGCGCGGTTCTGGGCCGTCTCGGTCGCCCAGGTCGGGGTGGCGACTTCGCTGAACTCAACCTGGCCAGACTTGATGACCAGCTTGCCGGCGTCGATGTAGGGCTTCAGCACGTCGATCGCGCCCTGATAGAAGTAGCCCGCGTTGTTGTCGCCCGGGTCGCCCGCGGTGATCTCCATGTTGAAGGGGCCGGCCGCGTTGTCCAGATCCATGGCTTCCTTGATGTAGGTGCCCTGCACGGTGCCGACCATGTAGTTGTCGAACGTCGCATAGTAGGAAACGGCGCCGGACTGCATGAGCAGGCGATCATAGGCGATGACGGGGATGTCGTTCTCCTGCGCCAGCGTCAGCGCGGAACCGAGGGAAGAGCCCTCGATGGCGGCGATGACCAGCACGTCGGCGCCGCTGTTGATCATGTTCTCCACCTGGGAGAGCTGGGTCTGCACGTCGTTGGAGGCGTACTGCAGATCGACTTCATAGCCGGCTTCTTCCAGCATGGCCTGCATGTTGGCGCCGTCCTGGTTCCAGCGCTGCAGATCCTTGGTCGGCATGGAAACGCCGACCTTCTCGGCATACGCCAGAGAGACCGCGAGGCACAGCACTGCGACGAGCAGCAGAGAGATGAGTTTCTTCATACGGGGTACACTCCTTTTCTCTATATTTGGCCCTGTTCGGGCCTTGGAGACTGATAATGAAAAACTGTTTTGCAATTCTGTTCCATAACTATTTTCATTTTATCGTCTCCCGGGCAAAAAGTCAATCCCCCTTTACACAAAAAATCATAAAATCCGGCGTTGCTTTGTCATTATTTGTGAATCCGTACGGATATAGGCCGTCGGGAGCAGCAAGTCTCCGTATATTTTGCACAAGCCGTGGCCGGTTTGATTTCCCTTTCCCGCCCGACGAGGCTTGAAATCCCGCTCCGGCTATGCTACACTTTGTGCGTGTTTGGGTTTCGTATCTTTCTTTCATTACCGGAGGCGCATCATGAGTCTGCATATCGAAGCCAATACCCCGGCCATGCTGGGCGATCTCAAGGTGGCCAACCGGCGCACCGTGCTCTCCGCCTTCCGGCGCGGGGCCGTCGCCGGCGTCAGCGAGGTCAGCCAGCAGACGGGCATCAGCCGGCCGACGGTGGTCAAGTGCATCCGCTTCTTCCTGGATTCGGGGCTGCTCGTCTCGCTGGGCAAAGGGCCGTCGACCGCCATCGGCGGCAAGCGGCCGGAGAACTACACGCTCTCCGGCCGCCGGTACTTCCTGTGCCTCGCCCTGTGGCCGCAGGAGATGCGCGCCTGCCTGTACACCATCGGCCATACGCTTCTGGGCAGCATTTCCCTGTCAGGGCCGCTGCCCGACACCGCAGATGAGATTTCCCGCAAGAGCGCCACGCTGGCCGCCCGCCTGCTCCGCGAGCAGTGCGTGCAGCCCCGGGACGTCTGCGCGGTCAGCGTTTCCACCTCCGGCACGGTGGACAGGGAAACCGGCACCCTCCTCTACAGCTCGCACACGCCGCAGTGGGGCACGCACGTGCACCTGCTGGACGATCTGCGCGGCCTCTTCGGCCTCGCAACGCCCATCTACCTGGAAAACGCCGGCAAGATGTGCGCCCGGCCCTTCCTGCTTGATTCCGCGCTGCGCAGCCAGCGCGTGCTCGTCCTCTTCACCACGTGGGGCCTCTCCGGCTGCATGCTGGAGCACGGACACATCCTCTCCGGCCAAAACTCCCTCATCGGCGAGGTCGGCCACATGACGCTGGACCCCTCCGATCCGGAGCCCTGCGGCTGCGGCAGCCACGGCTGCTTCGAGCGGCTGGTCAGTGCCGCGCGCGTACGCCGCATGGTGCAGGACGCCGCCGCGTCCTACCCCGCCTCCGCGCTGCCCGGACGACCGGATCTCACCATTCCGCAGCTCTTCGAGGCTTCCGCCGCGGGCGATCCCCTTGCGCAGGACGTCAGCCGGAAGCTGGCCGCCGTCTTCGCGCATGCGCTGCGCAACATCTGCCTCGTGTTCGATCCGGACTGCGTCATTCTGCAGGGCGATTACGCCGCCGCGGACGACGTCTTCCGCCAGGCGCTGGAAGAAAACCTCTCCGGGTTCCGTTATTTCCCCTCCAGCATGCCCTTTACGCTGCTCAGCGATACGCGCACGCTCTCCGAGATGGACGCAGAAGGCGCGTTCATCGCGCTGGACCACCTCTATTTCGGCAACCCCGATCTCTACCGGGACGAACCGGCCGAGGGGTAACCTCATCCACCGCGCCGGGAGCGCGGTCCCCCTTCCCCAAAGGGGAAGGTAAGAATACGACACTTCATTGCGCTTTCCTTGCCTCTCCCTTCGGGAGAGGGCTGACACAGATAACCTCATCCACCGCGCCGAAAGCGCGGTCCCCCTTACCTGCAGGAGAAGGTAAAGGAGCCTTGTTATAAAGGCGTTCCCTAACCTTCCCCTTTGGGGAAGGGGGACCATGAGCGGAGCGAATGGTGGATGAGGTTTTACTTTCCCTGTCCGTAATAGGCGTTGGGGCCGTGCTTGCGCAGGAAGTGCTTGTCCAGGTAGTGCTGCGGCGCAGGCGCGGCGTCCGGATCGACCGTGAGGGTATAGAGCGCCATGCGGGCGACCTCCTCCAGCACCGCCGCATGGTAGACGGCCTGCGCCGGATCCTTGCCCCAGGCGAACGGACCGTGGCTGCGGCAGATGCATCCCGGCACGTGCACGGGATTCAGGCCCCGCCCGCGGAAGGTATCCACGATGACCACGCCCGTGTTCACCTCATAGCCCGCGTCGATCTCCTCGGGCGTCAGGCTGCGGCAGCACGGCACGGGGCCGTAAAAGTAATCCGCGTGCGTCGTGCCGTAGGCGGGGATGTCCCGCCCCGCCTGTGCCCAGCCCACCGCATGCGCGCTGTGCGTATGCACCACGCCGCCGATCTCCGGGAACTCCCTATAGAGGATCCGGTGCGTCTGCATGTCCGTGGAGGGGTTCAGCTTCCCTTCCACCCGGTTGCCGTCCAGGTCCACCACGACCATGTCCTCCGGGCGCAGCTCCTCGTAGGCGACGCCGGAGGGCTTGATGACGAACAGGCCCTTCTGCCTGTCGATGCCGGAGACATTTCCCCACGTAAACGTGACCAGGTGCAGCGCAGGCAGCTGCATGTTCGCCTCATAAACCTGCTCTTTCAGCGTCTTCAGCAATGCGATTCCCCCTTACTCCCGCACGGCCGCCGCGGCGCGTTCCGCAGCCAGCGCCTGTTCATACCGCGCACGGTACCGGCCGAAGCCCTCCGCGTCGCGCCCGTCCGGCAGCGCCGTATTCACCTTCGCCGTGGCAAAGATGCGGCTGTTCAGGTATTCCGGCAGACTGAGGCCGCCGCCCTGTACCGCGTATGCGGCCAGCAGCGCCATGCCCCAGGGGCCGCCTTCGCCCGCCGTCTCCATCACGGAGACCGGGGTCTGCAGCGCGGCGGCAAGCAGCCGCTGCCCGGCGTCCCCCGTCTTGAACAGGCCGCCGTGTCCCAGCAGGCTCTGCACCCGGACGCCCTCGTCCTTCGTCAGGATGTCCATGCCCACCGCCAGCGAGGCGACGGAACCGAAGACCAGGCTGCGGGCGAGGTTGGCAAAGCTCAGCCTCGCCTCCGGCAGACGCACGAGCATCGGACGCCCCTCCGCCAGGCCGATGACAGGCTCGCCCGAATAGGCGTTGACGTTGACGACGCCGCCGCAGTCCGGCTCCCCCTTCAGCGCCGAAGAGAAGATCGCCGAATACACGGCGTTTTTGTCGCAGGCAAGGCCGGCCGCCTCTGCAAACCCGGAAAGCGCATCCGCCCACGCGTTGATGTCGCTGGTGCACGTATTGCAGTGCACCATGGCCACGGGCAGGCCGTCCGGCGTCGTCACCATGTCGATCTCCGTGTGCAGCTTCTTCAGCGCGCGCTCCAGTACGATCATGGCGAACACGGAGGTGCCCGCGCTCACATTGCCCGTCCCGGCGGCTACGCTGTCGGTCGCCACCATGCCCGTGCCCGCGTCCCCTTCCGGCGGGCACAGCGGCGCACCCGGCTGCAGCGTGCCCGTGGGGTCCAGCAGCCTTGCACCCGCCTCCGTCAGGCGTCCCGCTTCCGCGCCCGCCGGCTTTACGGCAGGCAGGATGTCGCGCAGCTTCCAGCCGAAGCCGCACTCCGCGATCCGCTTGTCGAAAGCCGCCATCCGCTCCGCGTCGTAATCCTTCGTCACGCTGTCGATGGGGAACATGCCGGAAGCCTCGCCGATCCCCGCGATGCGGCAGCCGGTCAGCTTCCAGTGGACGTAAACCGCCAGCGTCGCCAGGAAGTCGATGTCCTTCACGTGCGCCTCCCCGTTCAGGATCGCCTGATACAGGTGCGCGATGCTCCAGCGCTGCGGGATGTTGAAGGAAAACAGCTCCGTCAGCTCCGCGGCCGCCTGCTCCGTCATCGTGTTGCGCCAGGTGCGGAACGCCGCAAGCTGCCGTCCCTCTCTGTCGAAGGGCAGATAGCCGTGCATCATCGCCGAGACGCCCAGGCCCGCCAGGCCCGTGATTTCCGCGCCCCAGCGCTCCCGCGCGTCCCTGCGCAGGTCGGCGTAAGCCGCCTGGATTCCGACCCATACGTCGTCCAGATGATAGGTCCACACGCCGTTTTCCAGCCGGTTTTCCCACGTATGGCTGCCCTGGGCGAGCGGCGCACCGTCCCCGCCGACCAGAACCGCCTTGATGCGCGTCGACCCCAGCTCCATGCCCAGGAACGCGTTTCCGCCCGCGATGAGTTCCCTTTCCGTCATCTTTCGTCCCTTCCCTTCACAGCGGAAGGAGACGGTCCCGCCGTCTCCCCGCCTTATATGCTGTTTACTTCGCCCTTTGCGGCTTCTTTTCCTTCCTGCCGCCCGTCGCATTCACCACGATCTTCTGGATGCAGATGAACAGCAGCAGCAGCAGGCCCGTCGCGATCTTGCCCCACCAGGAGAGCAGGTTGCCGTTGAAGGTGATCAGCGCCGGGATGATGGACTTGAGCAGCACGCCGAACAGGGTGCCGATCATGTAGCCGACGCCGCCCGTCAGCAGCGTGCCGCCGATGACCGCGCAGGTGATGACGTCCAGTTCCGCGCCCTGCAGCGAGAGGTTCCATCCGCTCTTCACGTACAGCGCGTAGGTCACGCCCGCCAGCACGGAGCACAGCCCGTTAAAGCCGTAGACCAGCACCTTCGTCCTGCCGACTGGCAGGCCCATGAGCTTTGCGCTCTGCTCGTTGCCGCCGATGGCGTAAATGTTCCTGCCGAAGCGCGTCTTCTGCAGGATCACCGTGCCCACGATGATCATCACGACGAACAGGATGACGTTGAAGTTGACGAACGCGCTCGGGCGGATGCGCACCCACTCGCCGTCCTGCAGCTTCATGAAGTAGATCTTCCATCCCGCCAGCGCGTCCATCATCGGATGCTTGATCTCGATGGATTCCCGGCTGATGAGGGAACACACGCCGCGCGCCAGGAACATGCCCGTCAGGGTCGTGATAAAGGGCGGCACGTTCAGGTAGTGGATGACCCAGCCCATCAGCAGGCCGAGCCCCACGCCCACCACCAGCGAAAACGCGATGCAGACCAGCGGATGCAGCCCCAGAACGGCCGTGCCGTACGCGATGAACATGCCCGTGAGCGAGGCGACCGCGCCGACCGACAGATCGATGCCGCCGGTGATCAGCACCATGGTCATGCCCACGGCGGAGATGCCGTAATAGGCGTTGTCGATGAACATGTTCATGAAGGTGCGCAGCGTGGTGAAGCCCTTGTCACCGTACGCCACGGCACCGAAGATGTAGATGATGAGGAAGATGCCGATCGTGGCGTAGACCATGATGTACTTCGGGTTGGTCAGCCGCGCGATCAGGCTGCGGCCGGATGCGCCGTTTCTCTTCGTCATTTGACAGCGCCTCCCTTCGCCAGCTCCGCGCGTGCGCGCGTGCGCTTTGCGAACGCCTCGCGCACCGGCTCGGACTGCAGCACGATCACGACCGCGATGATCACGGCCTTGAAGGCCATGGTCGCCTCGGAAGCGATGCCGAAGTAGTACACGAGGGTCACGATCGTCCGAATGATGATGGAGCCCAGCACCGTTCCGGCGAGGCTGAACTTGCCGCCCGTCATGCTGGTGCCGCCGATGACGACGGCCAGGATGGCGTCCATCTCGTAGTTAAGCCCGGCGTTGTTGGAGTCATTGGACATGATCCGGCTGGAGTAGATGAGGCCGGAGATGCCCGACAGGAAACCCGTCAGCGCGAAGACGATGAAGATGACCATCTGCGCGTTGATGCCCGACAGGCGCGCAGCGCTGCGGTTGACGCCCACGGCTTCCACGAAGGTGCCGAACGCCGTCTTGCGCACGAACAGCGACACGCAGATCACCACGACGACGGTGATGACGATGGGCGTGGGCAGGTAGAAGAGCGACCCCTGCCCCAGCACGCGGAAAGGCGAGTAGCCCGTCGTAAACTGCTTGCCGTTGGTGACGATCTGCGCGATGCCACGGCCGCACACCATGAGGATCAGGGTCGCGATGATGGGCTGCATGTCGCCCTTGGCGATGAGCAGGCCGTTGAACAACCCCATCGCGATGCACACGAGCAGCGGCACCAGGATGGCCAGCACAAACGGATACACCGTGTAATCGCCCGGCGTGTTGTAGACGGTCACGTCCCAGCGCATGAACTTGAGCGCGATCGCGCCTGCCACGGCCACCAGGGCGCCCACGGACAGGTCCGTTCCGCCCAGGGCGATGACCATCGTCATGCCCATCGCGATGATGGTGATCTCGGAAGAGCGGTTGACGATGTCGATGAGGTTGCCGTAGAGCATGCCCGTGGAGGGTTGATAGCTGATCTTGAAGAAGTCCGGCCGCACGAAGAGGCAGACCAGCAGGATGAGCAACTCCGCCACCACCGCCCAGGTAAGCTTGGAGCGCATCAGCTGCGATACATCAAACCGTCTTTTCATTCCGCCTCACCTCCTGCCGCCGCGGCGCCTTCCGCGATAATCCTGAGAATCTGGGGCTGGGTGCACGTCTCGCCGTCCAGCTCCGCTACCTTTTCCCTGTCGCGCATGACGATGACCCGGTTGGAGCAGCGGATGATCTCGTCCAGCTCCGAGCTGATGAAGACGACGGACACGCCGTCCCCGCACATCTCCAGCATCAGCCGCTGGATCTCTGCCTTGGCGCCGATGTCGATGCCGCGCGTCGGCTCGTCCAGGATGAGCACCTTCGGCTGCGTGGCCATCCAGCGCGCCAGGATCACCTTCTGCTGGTTGCCGCCGGAGAGCTCGCCGATCTTCTTCTCCGCGTCCGGCGTGGCGATGCCCAGCGCCTTGATGTATTTGTCCGCGAGCTCGTTCTGCTCCGCGCGGGACAGGGGCCGCAGGAATCCCCGCCGCGCCTGCACCGCCAGCGCGATGTTCTCCCGGATGGAGAGGTCGCCGATGATGCCGTCGCGCTTGCGGTCCTCCGGGCAGAAGGCCATGCCCCGCATCAGCGCGTCGTACGGGCTGCGGATGTCGGCCTTCTGTCCGTCCACTTCCAGTTCGCCCGAAGCCAGGCGCTTGGCGCCGAAGAGCAGTTCCGCCGTCTCCGTGCGCCCGCTGCCCAGCAGGCCGGCGAAACCGATGAGTTCGCCCTTTTTCAGCGTAACCGTTATGTCGTCCACCTGCCCCGGGGCGCCGATGTGCGTCGCCTTCAGCATGTAGGGCGCATCCCCGGGCACTTCAGCCCGCTTCAGGTTGAAGATGGTGTCGATGTCCTTGCCGACCATCAGCGTCACCAGTTCAACCCGGCTGAGCTCCTCCACGCCGTAGGTTCCGACCAGGTGCCCGTTGCGCAGGATCGTCATCCTGTCGCTGACGGCGTAGACCTGATCCAGGAAGTGCGTGATGAAGATGATGCCCAGGCCCTCGGCCTTCAGCTCGTTCATCACGTTAAAGAGCAGACTGACCTCGTTGTCGTCCAGCGAGGAGGTCGGCTCATCCAGGATGAGGATCTTCGCTTGCACGTCCACCGCGCGCGCAATGGCCACCATCTGCTGCACGGCCGTGGAATAATAAGACAGGGGGCGGGTCACGTCGATGTCCTGGTGGAAGCGGGCCATCAGCTCCCTCGCCCGGCTGTTGATCGTCTTCCAGTCGATCTGGCCGCGGCGCATCGGCTGGCGGCCAACGAAGATGTTCTCCGCCACCGTGAGGTTGGGGCAGAGGTTGACCTCCTGGTACACCGTGGAGATGCCCAGTTCGATGGCGTGCTGAGGACTCTGGGGCCGGATCTCCTTGCCGTCCAGGAGGATGACGCCCGCATCCATGTGATTGACGCCTGTCAGGCATTTGATCAGCGTGGATTTGCCCGCGCCGTTTTCGCCCAGGAGCGAATGAATTTCCCCCGCGCGCAGATTGAAATCCACTTTGTCGAGCGCCTTGACGCCCGGAAACTGGATTTCAATCTCTTTCATTTCCAACAATACTTTGTCCGGCAATGAAATCCCTCCCTATGAAAAGGCAGGGCGGACAGTCGCCCATCCGCCCTGCACACGGACTGTGCCTGAATCAAGCAACCCCGTGCTGCGTATTAGTACTGACGCTGATCGATCACGTCGGCCGCCTTGACGGAGACCACGGTGCCCAGGTCGATGCCGCCGTCGGTGTCAAACACGCCCTCTTCGGGGTGGATGATTTCCTTGGACATGGTCTCGCCGGCCTGCAGCTTCTCGACCGCTTCCACGACGAACGGTCCGTACAGCGGCGTGCACTCGATGGTGGCGTTCATGTCGCCCGCAACGATGGCGTCGAACGCAGCCTTGACGGAGTCGCAGCCAACGATGATGATGTCCTTGCCCGGGACCTTGCCGGCCGCCTTGATGGCGTCAACGGCGCCCAGCGCCATGTCGTCGTTCTGCGCGATCAGCACGTCGATCTTGTCGATGGACTTGAGCCAACTCTCCATGAGGGCCTGGCCTTCGGCGCGGGTGAAGTTACCGGACTGCTGTCCGACGACCTTCATGTTCGGATACGCTTCGATCGCGGCGAGGTTGCCCTCGGTGCGGCCGACCTGCGCGGAGGCGCCGGTGGTGCCTTCCATGATGACCACGTTGACCTCTTCTTCACCGCGGCCGATGCTCTTCAGATACTCGCCGGCCCAGGCAACCTGGCGGCGGCCTTCCTCGACGAAGTCACCGCCGAAAGCGGCCACGTAGTCGATCTGGTCGATGCAGTCCGGCAGACGGTCGACGAGGATGAGCGGGATACCTTCGTCGTTGACTTCCTTCAGGACCTCTTCCCAGCCGGTGGAAACCACGCCGGTGAACAGGATGACGTCCACGCCCTGGGTGATGAAGTTGCGCAGCGCCTTGATCTGGTTTTCCTGCTTCTGCTGGGCGTCGTCATAGATGAGCTCCCAGCCTTCGTGATTCTCGATCGCAGCCTTGATGCTGTCGGTATTCGCCGTGCGCCAGTCGGATTCCTGACCGATCTGGGAGAAAGCGACCTTGTAATCCGCGAAAGCGGATGCAGCGCCCAGCACCATTACGAGCGCCAAAGCCAGAGCCAACAGTTTCTTCATGGTGTTCTCCTCCATTTCAATTTTAGCGGGATTCTCCCGCTTTCTGGATTTATTTTAGTACGGATTCGACAACCTGTAAAGGGCAGATATCTCTAAAACAGTTAATTAATTTGAACGAACCTGTCCCGACTGCCCAATTTCCGAAACCGGCGGTTCAATTTTCTCTCATTCCGGTGGAATTTTTTTCGGTCTCCTGCTTCCGGTACTCGCTGGGCGTCACGCCCGTGTGCTTGCGGAAGAGATAGCTGAAGTAGTGCGGATCGTTGTAGCCGACGGCCAGCGCGATTTCCGAGGAGCGCATCACCGTCGCGCTCAGCAGTTCCTTCGCCTTGCTCATGCGCAGCGTCGTCAGGTACTCGGTGAAGGTCATGCCCATCTGCTGCCCGAAGACGGCGGAAAACCGGCTGTCGCTCATCCCCACGTATTCGGACACGTCCCGCAGCATGAGGTTCGGGTTGGAAAAGTGCTGGGCCAGATAGGCGCGCGCTCTAAAGAGCGTCGCCCCGCCCCGGCCCGGGCGGTTCGCGTCCCGGTACTGCAGCGCGCAGCGCAGCAGCTGCGCGGCGGCGTCCATATCCGGGGAGCGCTCCGCGTCCGACAGGCGCAGCACCAGTCTGGCCGCCTCCGGGATGTCCCCGGTCCGTCCGCCCGCCTCGTGCAGGATGCGGGAGGCCGTCATCAGCGTTTCCACGCGCAGGTAATTGTCCACCATGCGGCTGTGGATCTCCGTGCCGCCCAGCGACGCCGCGTACTCCTGCAGGATGCTCTCCGCCTCCTCCGCCGCGGCGTACTGCAGCCGCTCGTAGAGGGGGCGCACGTCGGTCTCCTGCACGACGTTGCCGCTCTCCTGCACCTCCCGGCTGCCCACGGCCGAAAAGCCGCTGATCCCCGCCGCCGCCGAGACGTGCCGCACGTGCCTGGCCGTGTGCATGGAATCCGCCGCCAGGCCCAGCCGGTCCACGGTATCGCCCACGCTGGCCAGCGCGCACCGGGCCCCCAGCTGCCGCAGCTCCTCCAGCGCGGAACGCGCAAAGGCGTACGCCCGCTCCTCGGTTCCCCGCTCGTCCGCGCCCAGGACGAGGGCCAGAGCCCCGTGGCGGCCGCCGCACACGTGCACACGGCCCCCGCTTGCCTCCGCCAGGGCGTACAGTGCGTCCCTGCCGGCATTAAGGTCGCCGTCCTCCGTCTCCCAGGCGATGTCCTCCGCAATATAGCAGCCGGCCGAAAGATCCATGCCCAGAGCGCGCATCTCTTCCCTGCTGCGCTCCTCCTCCTGCCGCGTCATCGGCTCCATCAGGATGGCGGAGAGCAGCTTTTCCTTCATAAAGCGGCTGCTGCCCGCCAGCCGCCGGCGCAGGCTCTCCGCCCGCTCGGCGCCCCGCCGCTCCCGCTCCAGCCGGCCCGCCGCGCGCTCCAGCGCCTCCTTCAAGTCGCTGGCCGAAACCGGCTTGAGCAGGTATTCCTGCACGCCCAGGCTCATCGCCCTGCGCGCGTAATTGAAATCGTCGTAACCGGAGAGGATGATCACCTGCGTCCACGGCATCTGCTGGGAGACCTCCGTCACCAGCTGCATGCCGTCCATAAACGGCATACGCACGTCGGTCACCAGGATATCCGGCCGGATATCCCCGATCATGGAAAGCGCGATCTCGCCGTCCGGTGCCTCGCCGGCCAGGACGAAGCGATTGTCATCCCAGAGCCTGGAATTGCGGATTCCCTCCCGGATGGCGATTTCGTCGTCCACCAGAAACACCCGGTACTGCATCACGCATTCTCCTTTCTGTCCGCGGGCACGTCAAAACTGACCGTGGTTCCCTCCGGTCCGCTTTCGATGTGCAGCCCCTCGGGCTGGTTGTAGTACAGCCGGATCCGCTGATCCACGTTGTGCAGGCCGAAGCCGCTGCCCGCATGGCCGGGGAATTCCTGCCCGTGGGGCATCTCCGTCCCCTCCGCCAGGCTGCGGTGGACGGCCGCCAGCCTCTCCCCGCTCATTCCGCTGCCCGTGTCGTGCACGGAGAAGTGCAGCCTTCCGTCCCTGCACAAGCCCCGAACCAGGATCGTTCCGCCGCCGCGGTGCTCCTTGATGCCGTGATAGATGGCGTTTTCCGCCAGCGGCTGAAGCAGCAGCTTCAGGATCATGCAGCCGTAAATTTCCTCGTCCACCTCGATGCGGTAATTCAGCACGTCCCGGTAGCGCGCCTTCTGGATGGCCAGGTAGCCGGACAGGTGCCGGATCTCCTGTTCAACCGTGATCCAGTCCCTGCCGGAGGAGAGCGAAATGCGGAAGAAGTCGGAGAGCGCCTTCGTAAGGCGGATGACCTCGCCGCTGTTTTCATCCTCCGCCAGCCACAGGATCGTATCCAGCGTGTTGTACAGGAAATGCGGGTTGATCTGCGCCTGAAGGGTGCGCAGTTCCGCCTTTTTCAGGTTTTCCTGCTCCTCGCGGTTGCGCTCGATCAATTCGCCGATGCGGTCGGCCATCCGGTTGACGGAGAAAGTCAAATCGCGCAGTTCCAGCGTATCGGTCTCCTCCGCGCGCGCCTCCATCTGTCCGGAAGCCAGCTGCCCGGTGACCTTCTCCAGCCGTTCGATGGGCTCTCGGATGGTGCGCTCCAGCCGCATGCGCATCCTCAGCGAGAACAGCAGCGCAAAGAGCACCAGCAGGATTTCCGCCGCGGCAAACAGCGCAGCCGTGCGAACGATCTGCCGGGTAAGCCGGCCCGCCGCCTCCGCCTCCTGCGCGATGCAGTCGGAGAGCATATTCTCCGCGAGCGCGGCGACCGAGCGGATTTCGTCCAGCAGCGCCTCGATTTCCACGATGGGCGTCCCGTCCAGCAGCCCTCTGCGGATCTCCTCCGCATAGCCGGACAGGGTGTCCATCGTGCGGCGGGTGACCACCAGCTCCAGGCGTCCCCCGGTCTCCGAAATCAGCGCGTCCAGGCGGCTGTTTACCTGCCGCAGCGTCTCCTCGGCGCCGCACGCATCGTAGCTCACGCGCCCCGAAACAGCGTCCCAGATGTATTCCGGGATGTCCCCCGCGACCATCGGGCGCAGCGCCGCCACCTGCTCCATATGGCGCGTCGTGCTGGAAAACAGGCCGACGGCCACCAGCATGAGGGCCAGCGAGATGAGCGCGGGCAGCATCAGCACAAAGGTCAGAACCAGCGTGGAGCGGCGCGCTTCCCCCGCGATGCTGCGCGCCGCGATTCCCTTGCCCGTACGCATGTCAGTACCCTCTGGGCGCGATGGCTTCCAGGCTGTCGTATTCGGTAAACATCGTCTCCTCCGGGTGGAGGATGCGCGGCACCGTTTCGCCGGCCTTCAGCTTTTCGGCCAGCTCCATCACCGTCTCCCCCAGCATGGGCGTGCACTCCACCACGCAGTTGATTTTTCCCTCGCGCAGCAGGTCGACGGCCGCCTGTTCGCCGTCCACCGTGATGATGACGATGTCCCGCCCGGGCACCAGCCCGGCCTCTTCGATCGCCTCGATCGCGCCCAGCGTCATCCCGTCGTTGTGGGAGTAGAGGACGTCGATGTCCCGCCCGTGCCGCGCCAGCATCTGCTGCATGCATTCCTTCCCCTTGGAGCGCAGAAAATCCCCGGACATGGAATCGATGATTTCAAAGCGCGCGTCCTCTCTGATCACGCTGCGGAAGCCGGCGGCGCGCTCCAGCGCGGGCGTGGAGTCCGGCGTGCCGGAAATCTCCGCGATCCGCAGCCGCCCGGCCCCGAGTTCTTCCCGCTTGCGCAGGAGATAGGAGCCCGCCTTCTTCCCCTCCTCCAGAAAATCCGCGCCGACGTAGACGTCGTACAGGCTTTCGTCGATCTCGCCGCTGATCATGCGGTCGGAGAGGATGACGGGGATCCCCGCCGCCTTCGCCTCGCGCAGCACGTTTTCCCACCCTTCCTCCACGATGGGGACGAAGGCGAGCACGTCCACGCGGTAGGCGATGAAGGAGCGCAGGGCGCGGATCTCGTTCTCCTGCTTCTGGTTGGCGTCCGCCATCATGAGCCGGATGCCGTGCCGTTCCGCCGCGTCCTGTATGCTCTTCGTGTTGCCGATGCGCCAGCTGCTCTCCGAGCCGATCTGGGCGAAGCCGAGCAGCAGCCCCTCTTCCGCCTCCTGCGGCGCCCTGGGCGCACCGCAGCCGGCCAGGCACATAAGGAGCGCCAGTGTCAGGAACATCCGAAGGCTTTTCTTCATCGCGAAATCCCTCCCTGTCACCCGTTCCAGTCCCAAGACGCCGGAAGATGCGCTTCAACCCCTGTTTTTCTCTTCCAGCTCCCGCATTTTCGCAAGGACGCCGCGCATGAGGACGAGGGTGAAGACGAACGCCAGCACGTCCGCGCAGGGCTGCGCCAGCTGCAGCCCCAGCACCCCGAGGCGCGCGGGCAGCGCCAGCGACATGGGGATGAGGAAGATTCCCTGCCGTGCGCTGGAGATCACCGTGGCGCGCGCGCCGTAGCCGATGGACTGCGTACACATGTTGCTCATCACGTAGAAGCCCCACAGCGGCAGCGTGCACAGCTGCATGCGCAGCGCGAGCGTGCCGATGGAGACCACCAGCGGGTCTTCCGCGCGGAATACGCGGATGATCGCGCCGGAGAAGGGGAAGGCGAGCGCGGAGAGCACGAGCAAAATCGCCGTTGCCACCTTGCCGCAGAAGAAGAACGCCTCCCGCACGCGGCCGTAGCGGCCAGCACCCCAGCAGAAAGCGGCCACCGGCTGGAAACCCTGCCCGAAACCGATGACCGCGCTGTTGATGAACAGCACGATGCGGTTGACGATGCTCATGGCCGCAATGGCCGCGCTCACCGTCGCGGGATCGGCGCTCACCGTCGCCGCCATTCGGTTGAGCACGATGGTCGCGATGCTGGCAATGCCCTGCCGTCCCAGCGACGGCACGCCGTTGTAGAGAATCCGTCCATAAAGCCGCGCCGTCGGGCGGAAGTTCTTCCACCGTACCGGGATGGTGCTCGAACGCGTGTTGCACATGATCAGCAGGATCGTAAAGCTCACTGCCTGGCTGACCGCCGTCGCCAGCGCCGCGCCCGCCGTCCCCAGCCCGAGGCCGAAGATGAAGACCGGGTCCAGCGCCATGTTGAGCAGGCCGCCGCTCGTGATGCCGATCATGGCGTAGCTGGCCATGCCCTGAAAGCGCAGCAGGTTGTTCATGACGAAGCTGCACATCATAAAGGGCGCGCCCAGAAAGATGTAGCGCGCATAGGCCGTCGCGTCCGGCGCGATTTCATCCGTCGCCCCCAAAAAGCGGACGATGCCGCCCAGCCCCAGGTTGCCCAGCGCCGCCAGCACGGCGCCCAGCAGGAAGGTCGTAAAGAAGGCGACCGAGACGAAGACCGCCGCCTCGTCCTCGCGCGCGGCGCCCAGCGCGCGGCTCATATTCGTGCCGCTGCCCATGCCGATGGTAAAGGCGAGCGCCTGGATGATCGCCATCGCGGAGAACACGACGCCCACCGCGGCGCTCGCCTCCGTGCTGATGCGGCTCACGAAATAGGTGTCCGCCATGTTGTAAATCGCCGTCACCAGCATGGAGATGATGGTGGGCACCGCCAGCCGCGGGATGATCTGCTGCAGCGGTTCCTCCAGCAGCATCGCGGCGCGGTTTTCCGCTGTAATCTTCTGTCGCATGTCCGTCTTCCCGTCTTTCCGCGCTTACAGTACGATGTCGCCGGGGCGGTAGCCCTCCGGCAGCTCTTCTTCCGTCACAAAGGGCAGGGTGTCGTCCTCCAGCGCCGGGATCAGCGCCCCGTAGGGGATGGAGGAAAACTCGCTGCCCCAGGAGGAAGCGCCGAACCAGCCGCCTTCCTGCGCCTTCCCGTGCAGGTCGCGCACGAATTTCGTCCGGTTGCTGCAGTCGTGCACCACGAGCGGCCAGTTTTCCTCCGCCGCCTCCCGCATGAGGCGCAGGGTGATCTCCCGGCTCCACACGGGCGAGAGATACCCCTGCCGGTACATATAGAGGGATTCGCCCAGGTAGTTTTCCAGGTTGTTCTCCCCCAGGTGCAGCTCCGCGCAGTTGATGAAGTCCAGCCCCGTGGCGAGGATCTCCCGCTTGCGCGCGTGGAAGGATTCCCAGAAGGCCGGCGTCATGGGCGTCTCGATGCCCACGCGCGGGATGAACCGCTTGGCGGTCTTGATCGCCTCGATCACCTTCGGGGCGCAGTTCGTGGCGCCCAGGTTGAAGCGCAGCTCCGACAGCCCGGCCTCCCCCAGGGCCCGCAGGTTTTCTTCCGTCGCCAGCGTGCCGTTGGTGTACAGGTGCTGGTGAACGCCCGCTTCGGCAAAGATGCGGATCGGCTCGTAATACAGCCCGATCTCCATGAAGGGCTCCAGGTAGACGTAGCAGATGCCGGAGGGCCTGCGGGAGACGGAGAGCAGCATCGGCAGATCGGCCGTGCGGTATTTGGTGCCGCCGATTTCCCACAAATCCTCCCCGACGGGCGGCTGCGCGTCAAGGCAGCCGTAGTCGTAGCAGAACGGGCAGGCGAGGTTGCAGCGGTTCGTCCTGCGCACGGCCGAAAGGCCCGTTCCCGTAAGGCAGGAGCGGCAGCCCTGCGGAAAATTGCCCTCGTCGCCCACAAAGAGCGTGCGGCCGTCCAGCGAGCGCAAGCCCGGCACCTGCGCCTCCAGCGCCGCGTGGCGCGCCTCCGCCGCGTCCTCCAGCTGGGTCAGCACGGCAAAGGCGATCTCCTGCTGGTGCGGCAAAAGCGTCTCCCCCTCCGGCAGCTCCGCGAAAAAGCGGAACCACATCAGGGCGTCCTTCTTGGATATCTTCATTCCCGTTCCTCCGATTTCTTTACACACGGTTTACTGCCACGCGGAAGCGGACACCAGCCGGCGCATCTCCTTCGCCGTCTCCTCCCCGTGGAAGCGTCTGGCCAGAATGACCAGGCGGTCGTCGTCGATGCAGGTGGAGAGCGTCAGCAGCGCGTCCGAAGGCTCCGCGACGACGGGGATGGCGAAGAGGGAGGCCAGCTGCGCTCCGCGCACATAGCGCCTGTACTCGTCGTCCCCCGCAAACGCGGGATAGGAGAAGTAGTTGAAAAAGGACGCGTCCCTTGAATCGAGCGAAACCCGCATCACCGCAATGATCACGTACCGCTCCTTCTGCCAGAGCGTGGAAAACTCAATGACGGGGTGCCGCTTCAGATAGTCGAGGTCCGTATAGCGGATGAGGTGGCCGAACATGCTGCCGTCCTTCATGTTGTGGCCGTGCAGCAGCAGGTTGCACGCCCGCGCGCTGAAGCGGTGGTCCACGTCCAGGAAGATCGTCCCGGCGGCGTTTTTCTCGCCGCTAAAGTCGTGCGTCAGGTAATAGCTGTTGTCCCGGTAGACGACCGGCAAATCCAGCACGCCGTCGATGGTGAGCCAGCCGACGAGGTCCCGGTTCTCCTCCCGCAGCCTGGCCATCTCCGGCAGCGCCTCGCCCGTGTCCCGGTGGTAGACCGTCGTCTTCGTCAGCTGCGGTGCGGGAGCCGCGGGAGTCGTCTCCCGTTCCATGGCGGCCTCCGGCGCTTCCGCCGGCAGGGCGGCAAAATCCGGCGCGGCGTCAGAGGCATTCTCCCCCGGCCCCGCGGCAGCCTCGGGTGTAAACGCCGGCGCGGCGTCCGGCTCCTGCGCCGCCTCCGGCGCCTCCTGCGCGCTGTAGGCCTCATGCAGCCGGGAGAGCTCTCGGTTCAGCCGCGCGGTACGTACGGAGCGCCAGGCGACGGACAGGCACATCACAGCAGAAAAGCCGGCGACAAAGGCCAGCGCGGCGGACAAAAGCCCCTCCAGGCGCCGCTGCCGCTTCTTTTTCCGCACGCTCTTCCGGAAGGCGGCCGCACGCCGGGGCCGGCCCTCCGGCGCCGGGCTGCCGCCTTTCCGCCTGTGGTTTTTGTCGCCCATGCGCCTTCCGCCTTTCTGTTCGTATCGATTGATTATAGCAAACCGCGGCCCGGCGTTCAAGGCTGGCCGGCAAACGGACCGGGGGTTCCCCGGTCCGCCGCTGTATGCTTTTATGAAACTCAGACGGACAGCAGCCTGCCTTCTTCAATCCCCTTGATGCCAAGCCCCGCGCCGTCGGAAACGGTGACGGTCTTTTCGTCGAACACGGCGCCGCCGAGGACGGGATCCTCGCTGCACAGCACGGGGCCGTCCAGATCGATCTTCGTGATGATATCCCGGGCGCAGGCCAGGTGCACGGCCGCGTTCACGCTGATTTTCGCCTCCAGCATGCAGCCCAGCATGCACTCCACGCCGTAGATTTCCGCGGCCGAGGCGATGCGCAGCGCGTTGGTGAGGCCGCCGCACTTCATCAGCTTGATGTTGACGAGGTCCGCTGCGTGCGTCTGCATCACCGTCAGCGCGTCCCGCGGGGAGAAGACGCTCTCGTCCGCCAGCACGGGCACGTCGCTGTGCCGCGTAACGTAGGCGAGCCCCTCCAGGTCCTGCGCCGCGACCGGCTGCTCCACCAGCTCCAGCCCCAGGCCGCGGGCCTGCATCTCGTTTAAGATGCGCACGGCCTCCCGCGGGCGCCACGCCTGGTTGGCGTCGATGCGCAGGCGCACATCCGGCCCGGCCGCCTTTCGAACCGCCGAAAGCCGCTCCGCGTCCAGCGCGGGGTTCACCCCCACTTTGACCTTGAGCGTGTCGTACCCGCGGCGCACGGCCTCCCGCGCGTCCCTGGCCATCTCTTCCGGATCGTTCACGCTGATGGTGATGTCCGTGGTGATCTGCCGCCGGTTTCCGCCCAGCATCCGGTAGACGGGGACGCCCAGGCTCTTGCCGTACAAATCCCAGAGCGCGATGTCCACCGCCGCCTTCGCGCTGCCGTTGTGCACGAGCGCGCCCTGCACGGCGGCGGCACAGCCCTGCAGATCCTCCGCGTCCCTTCCGACGAGGCGCGGGGCGATGTAGTCGCGGACGGCGCCCACGATGGCGTCCGACGTGTCGCCGGTGATCGCCGCGGTGGGCGGGGCTTCGCCCCAGCCGACGAGCCCGTTGTCCGCGATAACCTGCACCACGATGTCCTCCACGCTGTCCACACGGCGCAGCGCCGTCTTAAAGGGCACCCGCAGCGGTACGCTGATGCGCCCCAGCCTCACCTCGGTAATTTTCATGGCCTGTTCTCCTTTACAGATGATGGACGTATTGTAGCCTGCTTTGCCGGGGATGTAAAGCCTTCCGGATTTTTCGGAGATTGGGGGTTGACAACTTGAAAACCCCGCGCTATAATCGCCCCATAAACCGCTTGACGGAAGAGAAGTAAGGGTTTATCGCCGGTAAAGAGAGCCGCCGTGGGTGGGAGTGCGGTACGGAGACGCCCCGAAATGGACTTCCCGAGGGCCCTGTCAACGGGCGCCGCCTTATTAGACAGGGACGGGACGCAGACCCGTTATCAGGCTGCACCGTATGCTGGTACGGGGTAAGCGGGCCGAAAGGCCAAGATGAGTGGCACCACGGAAGCAATTCCGCCTCATGTTTCAGTCGAAACATGGGGCGTTTTCTTTTGGGCGCCTCCGCCGCTTTCCCGCACGTCCCCAACGACCATGCAAAGAAGCAGGAGGTACCCTTATGAAGCGCATCACCGCCGTCGCCCTTACCCTCGTCCTCGTCCTCACCGCCGCCTTTGCCCTCGCGGAAGGCGCCAGCTTCAAGGTCGGCATCTGCAACTTCGTGGATGACGCCAGCCTCAACCAGATCGTGGAGAACATCCAGGCGCGCCTCGCCGAGATCGGCGCGGAAAAGGGCGTCAGCTTCGAAATCCTCTATGACAACTGCAACGCGGACGCCAGCGTGATGCAGCAGATCATCGCCAACTTCTTTGCGGAGGACGCGGACCTGCTCGTGGGCATCGCCACCCCCGTGGCCATGACCATGCAGGCCATGACCGAGGAGAACGGCGTGCCCGTCGTCTTCGCCGCCGTTTCCGATCCGCTGTCCGCCGGCCTGGTGGAGAGCCTGGAGGCCCCGGGCGCCAACATCACCGGCACCTCCGATTACCTGGATACCGGCGCGGTGCTGAACCTCATCTTCGCCGCCGATCCGGACGCCGACCTCGTCGGCCTGCTCTACGACGTGGGCCAGGACGCCTCCGCCACCCCCATCGAGCACGCGAAGGCCGAGCTGGGCGCGCGCGGCGTCGCCTACCGCGAGTACACCGGCACCACCGTCGCAGAAGTCATCCAGGCGGCTGACGCCCTCATCGCCGACGGCGTGGACGCCGTCTTCACCCCGACCGACAACACGATCATGACGGCGGAGCTCTCCATCTACGAGGCGCTGGCCGCGGCGGGCATCCCGCACTACACCGGCGCGGATTCCTTCGCCCTCAACGGCGCGTTCCTCGGCTACGGCGTCGACTACGCGAACCTGGGCCGCGAGACGGGCGACATGATCGCGGACATCCTCGTAAACGGCGCCGACCCGGCGGCCACCCCCGTCAAGACGTTTGACAACGGCACGGCCACGGTGAACACCGAGACCTGCTCCGCGATCGGCCTCGACTTCGACACCGTCTCCGCCGCCTTCGCGCCCTACTGCACGAAGGTGCAGCCCATCACCACCGCCGAGAGCTTCGGCGATTTGGCGAAGTAAACCCTTCCACCGCGCTGAGCGCGCGGTTCCCCTCCCCTTTCAGGGGAGGCATGCACCCCTCTCCGTCACGCCTGCGGCATGACACCTCTCCCACAGGGAGAGGCAAGGGCTCCCCTGAAAGGGGAGCTGTCAGCCTGACAAGGCTGACTGAAGGGTTCCCGGCTCCCCCTTTGGGGGAGCTGTCGGGCAAAGCCCGACTGAGAGGGCTTTCCCGGCCGGGAAGCGCACCGTTCCCTTCTTCAATACTCTGTTTCAGGAAGGCAAACATGGAACTTTCAAAGATTCTTGACCTCGGGCAGACCGCGCTGGAGCTGGGACTGGTCAACTCCCTGACCGTCCTGGCCCTCTTTCTCAGTTACTCCATGCTGAACGTCTGCGACCTGTCCACGGACGGCTGCTTCACCCTCGGCGCGGTGGTCGGCGCGGTGGTCGCCCTCTCCGGGCATCCGCTGCTCTCCATCCCCTGCGCCATGCTGGCCGGCTCCGTCTCCGGCTTCGTCACGGCCGTGCTCCAGACGCGCATGGGCGTGCAGTCCCTGCTGGCGGGCATCGTGGTCAATTCCGCACTGTATTCCGTCAACATGGCCATCTCCGGCAACAAGGCGCAGCTGGCCATGAACAAGACGGAAACCGTCTTTACGATGGCCAAGGGGCTCCTCTCGGGCACGCCGCTCTCCGGCCAGTACCGCCTGCTCGTTGAGCTTTGCGCGGTCGCGCTCGTCGTGCTGTTCCTCTCCGCCTTCCTGAGGACCAAGCTGGGGCTCTCCATCCGCGCCACGGGCAGCAATCCGGACATGGTGCGCTCCTCTTCCATCAACCCCGTCTTCACCACGACGGTCGGATTGTGCATCTCCAACAGCTTTACCGCCCTCTCCGGCTGCCTCATGGCGCAGCAGGGCAAGAGCTACGACATCAACCTGGGCAGCGGCATGGTCACCGTCGCGCTGGCTTCCCTGCTCATCGGCGGCGTCTTCTTCGGCCGCAGCGGCATCACGCTGCGCGCCGTCGGCGCCGTGGTGGGTGCCTTCCTCTTCCGCGTCATCTACGCCGTCGCGCTGCGCTTCAAGATGCCGGGCTTCATGCTCAAGGCCGTCTCGGCCGTCATCGTCGTCATCGCGATCTCCGGCCCCTACCTGCGCACACAGGCGGCGCTGCTGCTTCGGCGCAGGCGCGGCGGAAGGGAGGCGGGCGCATGCTGAGGCTCTCCCATCTCGAAAAGACCTTCAACCCCGGCACGGCGGATGCCAAGCGCGCCCTGTGTGACCTATCCCTGCACGTGCGCCCGGGGGACTTCATCTCCATCATCGGCGCCAACGGCGCGGGCAAATCCACGCTCTTCAACGCCATCTGCGGCAGCTTCTTCACCGACAGCGGCACCATCCTGCTGGACGGCGAGGACATCACCCTGCAGCCCGAGCACGTCCGGGCCAGGCGGATCGGCCGGCTCTTTCAGGATCCCATGCGCGGCACCGCGCCCGACATGACGATTGAAGAGAACCTGGCCGTGGCGGCGGGGATGCGCAGCTGGCTCTCCCGCGTCACCGCGAAGGACAGGCGCGCCTTCCGCGACCGCCTCTCGACGCTGGGCATGGGGCTCGAGGACCGCATGAACCAGCGCGTCGGCCTGCTCTCCGGCGGCCAGCGCCAGGCGCTCACCCTGCTCATGGCCACCTACAATCCCCCGCGCCTCCTGCTGCTGGACGAGCATACCGCGGCGCTCGATCCCGGCACCGCGGAAAAGGTGCTGGCCATCACCCGGCAGACCGTCGAGGCCTACTCCATCACCTGCCTCATGATCACGCACAACATGCAGTCCGCGCTGGATTTGGGCAACCGGACCATCATGATGGACGACGGGTGCGTCATCTACGACGTCTCGGGCGAGGAGCGGGCGCACCTCACCATCCACGACCTCACCGCCCGCTTCCGCGACGCCCGCGGCCGCGAGCTGGACAACGACCGCATGCTGCTGGGCAACGTCTGATCCGCCCCGGAAAGGAACCGCCATGGCCGTCCTCTTCTCGCTCGTACTGCTCCTGTCCGTCGGCCTGCTGCCGCACGCAGCGGCCGCGGAAAGCGCGCCGCGCATCGCCGTGGCCGCCGATCCCCACTACATCTCCCCGCGCCTCACAGACAGGGGCGCGGCCTTTTCGCGCGTGGTCACCAACGCGGACGGCAAGGTCGCCTTCTATTCTGAAGAGCTGCTCTCCGCCTTCGTGGAACAGATGCTGCGGGACAGGCCGGACGTCCTGCTGCTGCCCGGCGACCTCACCTTCAACGGCGGCCGTGAGAGCCACGAGGACCTGGCCGCAAAACTCCGGGTCCTGACGGAGGCGGGCATCCCCGTCTTCGTCATCCCCGGCAACCACGACATCGCCTACCGCAACGCCGCCCGCTTCTCCGGCGACGGTTACCAGCGGGTCGCCTCCCCCTCCTCCGCGGAATTCGCGGAAATCTGGCGGGATTACGGCTACGCGCAGGCCCTCTCCCGCGACGCGGCCTCCCTCAGTTACACCGCGGCGCTCGCCCCCGGCTGGCGGCTCCTCATGATCGACGTCAACATGGAGGACGCGCCCGGCCGCGTAAAGGACGAGACCGTCGCCTGGGCAAAGCGCGCGCTTGCGGAGGCGAAGGCCGCGGGCTGCCGGGTTCTCTCCGTCAGCCACCAGACGCTGCTGCAGCACAACCCCATGTTTGACGAAGGCTTCCGCATGCAGAACGCCGCCGCCCTGCTCTCCGTCCTGGAAGAGGGCTCCAGCCTGCATCTCTCCGGCCACATGCACATCCAGCGCTTCGCCGAAAGCGCGGGCGGCCTCACGGAGATCACGGGTTCCGCCCTCTCCGTGCAGCCCTGCCAGTACGGCCTGCTCACCCTGGGCGGCGACGCGCTGGAATACCACACCGTCCGCACGGACGTCTCCGGCTGGGCCCGTCGCCGCGGCCTGACCGACCCCAACCTGCTGGATTTCGGCGGCTACGCGCTCTCCTTCTTCGCCTCCTCCACTGTCCGGCAGGCCGCCTCCGCCCTGCGGGGCGCGCAGGGGATCGAGCAGACGCTGCTCTGGCTGCTCAACACCAACATCGGCTACTACTCCGGCCGGCTGGGCGCAGCCAAGGAGAACGAAGGCGCCATGCGCCTTCTGATGGAGCGCGCCCCCTTCTGGGGCCTGTACATGAAGAGCATTCTTCCCGACATCGGGCACGACTATACGGCGCTGACGCTGCCGCTGAGGTAAATCATGATCGGACTGGGTACGTTTATCAACTGCGCCCTGGTGCTGCTGGGCGGCGCCGCGGGCCTCCTCTTCGGCCGGGCGATCAAGGAAGAAGTCCAGCACGTCATGACGGTCGCCTGCGGCCTTTCCTCCGCCTTCATCGGCGCCTCCGGCACGCTTTCCCGGATGCTGGTGCCGCAAAACGGGACCCTCGGCACCGCCGGGGCCATGCTGCTCGTCATCTCGCTCGTCGTGGGCGGCATGGCGGGCGCGATGCTGGACATCGAAGGCAAGCTGGAGCGCCTGGGCCTGTGGCTGCGCCGGAAGAGCCACAGCGAAGGGGATTCCCGCTTCATGGACGGCTTCACCTCCGCCGCCTTCACCATCTGCATCGGCGCGATGGCCATCATCGGCCCCATGAACGATGCGCTCTACCACGATTACTCCCTGCTCATCACCAAGGGCATTCTGGACTGCATCATCGTCATGGCGCTTTCCGCCTCCCTCGGGCGCGGGGCGGTCTTCTCCGTCGTGCCCCTCTTCCTCTTTCAGGGCGCGATGACGCTGCTCGCCTGCCTCATCGGGCCGCTGCTCTCCGAGGCGGCGCTCTCCAACCTCTCCTGCGTCGGCAATTCGCTCATCTTCTGCGTGGGCGTCAACCTCATGTTCGGCACGAAGCTGCCCGTCGCCAATCTGCTTCCCTCCCTCGTCATCGCCTGTGCGATGACACTGTTCCCCCTCTGAGGCCGGCTTTCGCCATCTTTTAAAAAAAAGGCTTGCAATTGCCCCTTCATCGTGCTATAATCTCACACGTTCCCGCGAGGGAGCCGGGCTTTTCCGGAGCCTTTCAATCCGGCAATTGAATACCGGCGCGAGCCGGAGGTTGTCCGGGGCATTAGCACAGTTGGTAGCGCGCGACATTCGCATTGTCGAGGTCAGGGGTTCGACTCCCCTATGCTCCACCACCCAAAGAAAGAAGATTTTTAAAAGTCTTCTTTCTTTTTTTCTCTTTTTCCCTTTTCTCTTCTCTCTTCCGGGGGATCCTTTTACCCTTCGACCCCAAGGAGGAGCGCCATGAGTAACTATTACGCCGACCCCACCGCCAACACCGCCATCGCCAACGTGGACCGCGAGAGACGCCGCGAAGAGCGCCGCCGGCAGGAAGCCGGGCGGCGGGCCCGGCAGGGCACGCATACAGCGGGGCGCAAAGAGGACAGCCGCGCCGTCCGGAACGAAAACCGCTGAAAACAGGGTCCCCCCGCCGGCCAGGCCGGCGGGGGGACAATCTGCGCGTTGTTCTTTTACTTCGTGTACACCTGTTCCGCGAGGGCGGTCAGGTCCAGTCCGTCCAGATCGGTCGTCGAGACCGAGAGCGAACCGGCCATACCCGCCTCCGTGTCGTACCAGATGCAGCGCTGCACCCAGTCCTCGCTGCCGCACTGCGCCCGGCCGATGAGGCCCCTGCAGCCGCGGATCGTGACCTCTTCCTCGTCATCCCAGGCGAAGTACATCCCGGAGATGTCCGGCATCCCAACCTCCCCGTCTTCGAAAGGCTGGATGCGGGCGCAGTAATCGCCGCCCTCCCGGGTAAACTGCATCTCCGCCAGCTTCTC
>CACZHW010000022.1 GCA_902781095.1 uncultured Eubacteriales bacterium | reverse complement strand
GCTCCATCGTACTGACAGAACTCGGTTCATCCCCACGTGCGTGGGGATTACGTAAAATAGAGCTCTAGAAATCTCTCAACCTCGGTTCATCCCCACGTGCGTGGGGATTACTCATATTAGTGATTGCCGGGGTAACGGTTTCGTCGGTTCATCCCCACGTGCGTGGGGATTACGCCATAACAGGACAGAACCGTGCATTGCCTTTACGGTTCATCCCCACGTGCGTGGGGATTACGTTATCTGATTGATAGGCGCGAAGGTGAAGTTTCGGTTCATCCCCACGTGCGTGGGGATTACTCTCCGGTTTTAGAATCCGTAAATTCAATCGGATCGGTTCATCCCCACGTGCGTGGGGATTACGATTACCTCACCGCATTCCTCGCAAACCAAAGGCGGTTCATCCCCACGTGCGTGGGGATTACGTACGGAAAAATACGGTGATATTATCGAAGAAATCGGTTCATCCCCACGTGCGTGGGGATTACGGCCAGTTTCGCTTGTACGTTTTCGCGGGCGTACGGTTCATCCCCACGTGCGTGGGGATTACCTTCGCCGTCCGTGGGTCGTTCCACGCAAGAATCGGTTCATCCCCACGTGCGTGGGGATTACGCATAGTCGGCGTAATGGGTTCCACGTATCAGCGGTTCATCCCCACGTGCGTGGGGATTACCACCCAGAGTGCAATAGTGCTTGTGGGCCAACGGTTCATCCCCACGTGCGTGGGGATTACGTAAAATAGAGCTCTAGGAATCGTTCAACCTCTGGTTCATCCCCACGTGCGTGGGGATTACGTTCAACAAATTTTTGTTTGGCGTCAGACACTGCCGGTTCATCCCCACGTGCGTGGGGATTACGTACATCGTCATCTTCTTGGCTTCTCGAATTAGCGGTTCATCCCCACGTGCGTGGGGATTACTTAAACCCTCCCTCCGCTAATTGTCTGGTTTTCGGTTCATCCCCACGTGCGTGGGGATTACGCTTCCGCTATAACCTCGACTTTGAGCGGTATCGGTTCATCCCCACGTGCGTGGGGATTACGAAACAAGGCGAAACGATAAAGGTCAATTGTACGGTTCATCCCCACGTGCGTGGGGATTACAATCCATATGTTTCCTCGGCCCATACGCCGAACGGTTCATCCCCACGTGCGTGGGGATTACTAAGATCGTAGTTATAAATCGCGTCATCGTCTCGGTTCATCCCCACGTGCGTGGGGATTACTCGTAGCAAAGGCGGCGAATTTGTTTTGAACTACGGTTCATCCCCACGTGCGTGGGGATTACTGATGAGGAAATTCATCTGCCCGGCAGTTCTCACGGTTCATCCCCACGTGCGTGGGGATTACACTAAGTAAATACAAGGGATTAGTGGGTTTTTATCAGCTGAAGTCCATCCAAATCAACAATACTGCGGGTTGGCTCTCCAAGCATCTGTATTTCAAAACCCAGTTCTGTCGGTGCATTGTAAATCAGCAACGCACCGCCTGCTTCGCGGTCTTGTTGAACCATTTCCCAAAGGTCCTCTCTGACTAAAGCACTGATCTTCCCAATAAAGACACCCGGCTTGGTCTCCAGCATCCATTTGCACAACTGTCCTCTCAAAGGTAAAGAAGCGGTTTCAATAATCAGTACGGTCAATTGCTTTCCTCCGCGCTGTAATTAACTCCGCCATCCAGGGTGCCTTCTTCATCCCAGAGTTCTCCGATGTCTTTTGAATCATCTTCCTCCGACAGCGGTACCTGGAAAACCCATTCCAGATCCTCGGGGATCCGCTTTAGCAATTTCATTCGGGTTAATTCAGCTCTCATCCGTCTTCTAACACAGACTTCTAAGGGCTGAGCTCCGACTTCTTTTGCAGAGGCGAATGCTACGGGGATGGTTAGACTGGCCTTGTAAAGGTCAGCCACATCATACACAAAAGAGAGTTGCTTCCCTGTATGGATAAATCCAAGACCAGGACTGAATCCCATGGAAATGATTGCAGCATTGCATAATCCGTAGAGAATCGTATTAGCATATGACAGTGCCTGGTTAACCGGATCAGAATCTTCCCAGTCGGTCATCTTATAATTGCGCTTCTTCCATTGGATTCCATAAGTTTTTGATGCCAATCGGTAAGCTTCCCGCACCCGTATTCCTTCCATTCCGCGCAATTGTTTCAGTGTATAAGACTGATCTGAAATGCTTCCGAATCGTCTCAGATACATACGCCGAGCCACTTCCAAATGGGTTTCCGGATTGGTACAGAGTCTGGCTTGGAGCAGCAAATTCTCTGCGCTTTGTGTTTCCCCGGTTCCGAACGCATAGAATCTTTGAACGCGTTCTCCACACCAAAGGATCATACATCCGTTTTCTGCAGCAGTTTTTACAGCAGCATGTGTTATGGACGTGCCGGGGCCCAGCAGCAGGCAAGTTGTTGACGAAACCGGGATAGGAATTCTGCCGTCATTGCGGATAGCAACCAGCGAATAAGTATCCTGTTCTAAAATGGCATGTTCAATATAGACATAGCTGATGCTGTCTCTGAGCTTTGGCAGAGACCGGTAATTCACCTTACTCATCTGGATAGCAGCATAAGGCCAAGACCGTATGCTTTCTCGGGTCCAATACCCTTTCTCCAAGAAACCCAGAACAGAGCAGCATCGTCGATACGGAGCACACCGCTCAGGTCAATCGCATTGAGATCAAAACCGCCGCTTTTTCTCCCTATGCGCAAACGCTGGGCAGCAGACGGCTCATTGCATTCCAGCACGCTGAAACCGTATTTTTGCCCCTGGCGGGAAAGCCATTCCGCCCTTTTTCCCGGTTCCCGGATCAGAACACGCCTGCTGTTTCCGCCATCCGCGGCGGCAACCTTCTTGGAAGGACAGGCGAGAAGACTGAAGCGGAGAACGGCTCCTTCCTTGTACAAATCGGGTAGACTGCTGATATCGCTGGTTGAAGACAGTTTGCCGCCGAAGGACAGAATACGGTCTGCATCCGGCTGGCTGTTGCTCAGCACAATCAGCTGGATCTCATATTTCGTTTCAACAACCCGGTACAGTACGGACTCCTGCAGGCCGTCATCCGGAAAGAACCGCAAAACGTTCCGGTGCATATCCTGTCGGTCACGCAGCGCCTGCCTCGCGCTGGGATGCATCGGGTCAAGCAGGATCTTGCTCAGATACATGCCGATTCCTCCTTTGCCCGAATCCATGAGGCGCGTACATAGCGGTGTTTGTATTCATTGCGGGACGCATCTACCAGGCTGTCCAAGCGTCGTATGACATGCTCGTCCTCTCGGACGGTATCCCCGGAGAGCAGCTCAATCTCAACGGCGGCGTCTTCCGTGCAATCTGTCCGGACGGCCTGATCGGCATCTGCCGCTTCCATAAACTGAGGGATCAGCGGTGAAGAAGGAACACAATTCCGTCTCCCGAGGTACGGGGTCCAGTGCGGGTGCAGGAGCGCCTCCGCGCACTTCGCCAGCATTTCTTCATCTCCCCAGAGGAAGACTGTGAACCGTGCCCCCTGCAGGTACTGTTTCGGCGTTATGATCGTATTGCCGGTGCGTTTCCCGCCGGATGCGGTAGGAAAGGTTTTTCCCTCTTCGGTTTGTACGGTATGGAAATCCGTCAGGATTCGCCCGGGCTCGTCAGCCCTGACGGCAAGGTGCAGCGCGGCATCCAGCTCGTTCAGTTTTTCTGAGTGCCGGGGGTAACCCAGGCAGCAGCCGAGCAGCCCGATGACGGCGGATTTCGTCGGCATGGCCGTGGTGTCGCGGCTGTCCCATCTGCTGCGCTCTCCCCAGCTTTGAAGGGGGCCCTCCAGCTTTAGCTTCAGGAATCTCATCTTACTGCTCACCCCGGATCCAATGGGCACAGGCATCCAGCAGATCCTTGTATTTGCCAAAGAACTCGCATTTCCCGGGGGCGATGGTTTCATAGCCGGGCGCGAAATAGCCCCTCTTCACCAGGGACAGCCCGTAGGCATCATCCATTCTGTCGACATACTCGACGAACTTGCGGATGCTGTTTTCCACGATCTTCGGATTGCTTCCCCATGTGGCGACGGGCGTTTCAAAAGCGTTTACATAGCTGAGGGGGATCTTGTCCGTCTTGCATTCGATCATGACCATGCTGGGCAGAATCTGTCCTGCAAAAGTATTCTGCTTTCCGGTTGGATTGGTGAAGGCCATCGCCTGAAGCAGAACCGGGATCAGCCGCTCAATCAGCTCGTCACGCTCAGGTGAGTTCTTAAGGTTTTCGCGGAGCGCGTCCGTATCAATCGATGCGTACTCGTAGTAGCAGCAGCTGTTGTAGTCTGTATCTCCGATCATGCCTGCGCCTGTTTCTTCACCGGCCTTCAGCAGATCATCCATAGCGGTATAGTAATCGCTCTCTCTGTTCACAGCGTGCGTGGAAATGGCATGGGCGACCTGCATGGACGCGTCGATGTTCATGAAATAGGGAGAGGTCACCATTCTGCCGAACAAAGCGATATCCGCGCTGATGGGATTGAGCTTCGCATCTTTCTCCATCGCGGCAAAGTCTTTGGGGCTCCGTTTCTTAAAGGTCTTCAGGTCGCCGTCTTCTGTGATCATCTCATAAACGCGTTTCGAGACCTGCTCGATTTCCGCCTCGCTGTAGAAGACGATCTGCGCGGTCTGGCCGTCTGTAGTGGTCTTTCCCTCTTTGTTGGCAATGCCGGTCATCTTAATCCGTGCCTCTTCAACAAGGTCAGGCGCGACGCCCATAGCAAGCAGCTTTTCTGCCACAAGCTCGGGAAGCTTGCGGGTGCGGATGCCTTTGCTGCCGAGAGAATGGAAGACGTCGGACGTACGCCAGCTCCGCTTGAGGCACTGGCTGGAGATGCGGCCGCGCTGTACGCCGCCGAAGAAGCAGGACTTGGGGGCACCGCTGTCGTCGCGGTTCAGGTTTACGGGCGGATAGTTCTTGAGCATGTGGACTTCAATCAGCATTTTCAGTATCCTCCATTTCTTGGGCTGTTTGATTTGCATCGTCTTTTCTGTTTCCGCAGATCGTTCGGATCCAGCGTCTCTGGACCCAGTGGTCGGAGCTGTTCCAATTCATCAGGTCATCTGCCAGCTTTGAAAAATCCGGCATGGCAGAAGCGTCGGCTGCCCTCATCCGCCTGGCGAAATTGCAAAGCTTGCCAAGCAGGAAGCCGTCCGGTCCCCATGGAATGTCCAGCAGGGAAATGACGCGGCTCTTCAGGCTGTCGCTCGTTTCGGTGTCCCGGTACCAGTTCCGCAGGCACTCCTCGTAGGGCTGAATCCGGGTGACGGCCTCGGGTTTCCACAGGCACTGCATGCAAAGGCAGGCGAACCACGGGGATTCACATCCTTTGGGTACAGAACCTGCTGCACGCCAGAAAGCCTCTATGGCTTTCATGTCGTCGCCTAGCATGGATCCGGCGCACCGCTTCAGGGCGTTTCGCGCACCGGAATCCAACCGGCCTACATCCCACTTTGAATCATTCATATGCAGCCTCCCTCTCCTTTTGATTCTTCGTATAGATGTTCATCGCATAACGATATGCCTCAACCTGGTTTCTCAGGATGTCTGATTTGGTTCCGCCGCATTCGACCACATTCCGGAACGACTGTTCAAGGGCTTCTTTCATCCAGCTGCCGAAACGGCGCACGTGTTCTGCCTGTTTGGCGACGGACAGGTCTGTGCTGATTTCCAGCAGATCCGGTATGGCTTTCCCGAAGATGACATCATGCATTCTCGAAAGGAAATAGGCTTGCGCCTGATCAGAGAGCATGTCGGAATGCTTTTTATCATTGCAAAAGTACGTATTGACGGCCTTCCGGAGCCCGCTTTGCATGCTTTCCGTTTCGTCGACATCTGCCCGGAGAAGAGCTGCGCTGCCGTAATCTTTAAAGAACAGAACAGGCAGGGAAAGATCGTCTTCCATCCATTCGACGTACGAGGCCTGATTGGTCACCATCGCGACCGAATGGATGGAAAGCAGCAGGCAGCTTTCTTCAAGCATCTCTGCGGCCTGGCGGATCACCAGCGGCGGAGCGGAATGCAGCTTGCTCTTATCTGTGATCAGCGTACCGACATCCCGCCATAAAGCGCGCCCGGCTTGCGGTTTTACAGAATTCCAGCCGGATTTCTCATTGTAACGATAGCTGACGAACGGATCCCGCCACAAATCATTCCCACGGAAGTTTTTGCCCTGTTGCAGGCATATGCGGCGTACCTGGCCGTCCTCATCCGCAAACAGTGTGATTCTGCGCGGCTGCCAGGTCAGCCCCTCCAGCAGACTGATGCTGACGGATTCCTCTTTCGGGACAACCGGACGCCCCCTGCGCCAGGGCACCAGCTCTGCGCCGTATTCCAGCGGAGCGCATTCCCTGACAGCGGTCATATTCAGGATGATGGTTTCGTAGAGATTCTTTCCGTTGATGCAGGAGTAGACAGGCGGCGTGTTGTTAACGCCGGACGGATAGCCCTGGGCGCCCGCTGTGCAGAAAAGATACAGCGCCAAGGTGGCTCGGAACGCTTCCGCAGGCGTCATCACGGCATCTTCTTCCAGCCTGTGGTCCAGAAACACGTGGTTGTTGCCGGAGGGACGGCCGATAGACAGAGCAGAGGCTGACTTCAGGGCTTTCTCGTCCGTCTGCGGCACAAACTCCGACAGCATAAAGGGATGGCTGGCATCGAACAGATCAAACCTTGGACCGTCTTTTTCGCACAGACGGATGTACTGTTTGATTTCGTCTTCGTCAAAAGCGCCGGAGTCCAGATAATCCTGCCGGTCAACGATCCCTTTCGGCTGCAGCATGTCCATTGAAAAGGCTGTCAGAAGCCGAAGCAGCGCAAAGCTTTCCAGCGGCGAATTGCATTGGATGGCCTGGATCTCATGCGCATGGATCAGGGCATCGTAGATTCCGAACGCATTCTCCGTACCGTCTGTCATTGTAACCGGGATACACTTTTCGTATAGAACCGAGTAATTCATAGCGACTCCTCCCATGAAACACCTAGATCAGGGCTGTATTTGAAGGTGTAATTACCAACGGAGCACTGTTTGGTACCGCGAAGAATGTGTACGCCTGCCAGTTTTCCCCTGGACAGGATATGGACCTGGCTGAGATCGGAAAACCCGGAACGCGGCGGGCGTATGGACAGGCTGCTCATGTAGATCGTCTGAATATCGGAAGGGCTCAGATGATCCTCCGCGGCTTTGTTAAAGAGCGATTCGTCACAGAAGGCGATGCGCATGCTTTTCTCTCCGAGGCGGGTAGCCGCTTCACCGGAAGAGCTGAATCCGTCTTCACGATCCTCAACTGCGAAGAAAACCGGCTGTTCAGAAGGAAAGAAGCTGTCTTCCTCAGGCTTGGGCCAGGCACAGCCTTTTGCCTGCTCCGTTTCAAGCTGCCCTTTAACGGTTCGTTTAAACCATTCCTCCCGGTTTTGAGGAGTCAATGACGAGTAGGCTTCCTCGATGAGCGCCCGGATATCTTCCGGTATGCGGATTGTACGGGGCTCTTTCAATTGCTGTTCCGTGTTATACAGAAGATACGGGTCGTAGACGTAGCCGGACAGATCATATCGGTTTTCAAGCTTTTCGGAAGCGTCGTCTGGCGGCAGAAGCACTTTCATTACGGGTTCCGAAAATCCCTCAGGCCTGCGCTGATCCCTGTGCCGGTGCAGTCTGCCTGCGCGCTGCAGGAGAAGATCAATCGGCGCGAGTTCTGAAACAATGCCGTCAAAATCAAGGTCTATGCTTTGCTCTACGACCTGCGTTGCAACAAGTACTGCCTTTTTCGGGCGACCGCTGCGGTCCCGTCCAAATGCATTGACACAGTCTTCCTCTATCTCGATTCTTCTCCCCAAAGGATACCGGCTGTGGAAGAGCCGCAATTGGACATCTCCGCCGGACAATTCTTGCAACGCGATAAAAACCTGCTGGGCATGGGAAACGGTGTTCACCAGGACAGCAATGCATCCGCCGTCTGCGATGCTGTTTAACGCATCCTCAGCGATCCGATGGGGATCAAACGCCTGTTTTACGGGTTCGAACCGGTAATGATAGTGTGAAAACGCGTCCACCGGCGTCTGAGCAGTGTGTCCCTGCAGATCCACCTGAGTTATCAGCGGATAGGCTTCGCTGCCGGGATCAGATGAACCATAGCATTGAACATAACGCTCACGCTGTTCTCGTCTCATCGTCGCGGACAGGAGGATAACCGGGACTTTCAAATCGTGACACCAATGGAGAAGCACTTCGATAATCTCCGACATGTACATGTCATAGGCATGGATTTCATCGATGATCAGCGTTTTGTTTGCCAGGCCAACGAGGCGTATCATACTGAACGGGGAGAGTAATACGGTCGCCATTGCCTGGTCAACCGTCCCGACTGCATTGGCCCCAAGAAGGCCCATACGCGTCGGGCGGGTCCATAAGGCTGCTGCTTTTTCATCCTCCGTCTGAAAGCTGGAGGGGACATTGGCTATGACGTCTGCATTCCCGTGGAGGAGCCGTGCTTCACCATAGGACAGGGAACCCAGGAGAAGGTTTAAGCGCTGATACATCTGGTTGCTGGTTGCCTGGGAAGGAAGCGCCATATAAAGTCCGCGCTTATGATGGGCATGACAGAGCTGGTCTGCCAGATAGAGCGCAGCCTCCGTCTTGCCCTCCCCCATCGGAGCTTCGATGATGGTCAATCCTGCATTGAAATCAAGATGATTGCAGGCTGTCTGCAGCGGACGAGGATGTTCTATCTCCGGCCAAAGCGAGTGGAAGTCCGTGCGCCAGGGCAGCATGTCATCTGAAATCAGACCGTATAACCGTAAAGCATGGTCAGCCAGCGTATGCCATTCCGCCTCTGCCATCTGATCCGCATTGGCAAACAGTGTGGATGAGGAAACCCAGTCGCATAGGATGAGAATCGCGGTCAGAAGCATGCAAGCCGCATCCGTATGCCGGGGCGTTTTTAACGGGCTCCCGCCAAGAAAAACTGCGGCAAGCTCTGCTTCAAGGCTGTCCTGGAGGCTTTCCCAGAAGGGATTCTCTACTCTCGGATTTGCCAGCCCGGGGTTTGGTTTTTGGTGGTGCAACGAGAGGACACAGGACAGCGTGCGTATCGTCTTTCTATCGACGCCACGGCATTTCCAGATTCTGGACGCCACTTTCGCGCTGTAGTATTCGTGTCGGAAAGGCATGCCAAGGTGTTCGTGATCGAACAAGGATGGCATTGCCTGATTCAGCCCTTCCGAACACTCCGGGCTCTTCCGCTGAAAGACGGGATGCGCTTTCCCTATGTCGTGCAGGGCACAAAGATAGCTGATGACACCGATTGCTTCAGCCCTGCTGACTTCGAAACCCTCTTCAAAATAACTCAGAATGGAGCGGGAAGAAGGCGCCGACATGAAGCGCTGGGCAACGATGCCCGTACAGATCAGGTGTGTCCGCAGAGACATACGGGGAGAGCTTTTTGCCCATAAGGACGGTATGAGAGAATCCATCATGAGATAAGCTCCTTTGACTTGAGTGGGTTTGGAGCGTAAGACGATATATATAATTTTACCATAATTTGCCAATGCAAAAAAGACTGATTATCAAATAACTCATATATGGCAGGATTTATATGTTAAAAACTAATGATAGAACCGCTGCCCGCATTGAAATCCGTATCGGAAGAAGAGTATAATTAAACTACTTCGGTCCACACCATAAGAAGCTATATTAGATCGAATGAGCCTGCTCTAAATCGAATCAATTTATTGGTAACTCACTGCTTGGCAAACACGATCGAGCGTATGATTAATGGGAGGTAATATGGGTATCTTCGATTTTGACAATGTAATGCAAGATGTTGCTCAAAACAGACTATCAGCAGGGCTAGATCTTGGTGAAGAGTTAAAGCAATATGGAGATCAATTAGAAGAACAGAAGAAAGTGCAAGAATTGATGATCACCTCCGCACAGTCTTTTG
This sequence comes from uncultured Eubacteriales bacterium, assembly GCA_902781095.1. Taxonomy (GTDB): domain Bacteria; phylum Bacillota; class Clostridia; order Christensenellales; family Aristaeellaceae; genus Ventricola. The sequence continues at coordinate 28,479 of CACZHW010000022.1, read as the reverse complement.
AAGGATATACCATCATCAATTACTGTGGTCTTGTATTTGGTGAAACCATTTTTAAGCAAAGCCTTCTAGATTCCATAGGTGCTGGGCTAGACGATTTTGTCAATAAAATGTCACTTTCGGCAAGAGAATTATCTGGAAGTGTTAGTCTTATTGAAAAAGCAAGAGAGTATGCGCTGACGAAAATAAAATATGAAGCAGTTCGAAAAGGAGCTAATGCTATCATCGCAGTTGCAACAAATAACTCAATTGGTGCTGATATCACTTATCTTCAGATTTATGGTACAGCAGTTAAGGTGATTAAGAGTGCAGGGAGTATCGAAGACAGTGTTTCAAGTAGAAGAAGGAGGGGCTGATAGGTTTAAGTGTGGTAAGCAGTATGGTCTATGCTGCCCCAATGATATAATCGTTGTGGGGCTTTATTGGATTTATAGGCTCGGTACTTAGCGCCTAACCGAAGATTATGATCATATTCTTATTCTTCGGAGCAATCGTACAGATCTTGTTCAGCTCTCGGATGGCTATCGAAGAAACAATTAATCACAGTTTAAAAAAGCCGTGACAACCTACAGCGGAAGTCACGGGCATTTTTGTATTAATTTGATAAAAATTGAGAGTCGGAGTCTGACGCTCTATCCAACTGAGCTACAAGTACGTGAACGGCTGTATTATACAGGCCGTCGCTTGGTTTGTCAATTGATGATGTGCGTTATTTCTTTGAGGATCGACGAAAGGCCGTCCTCCATCCCGCTTTGGCCTTGGTTAATCCCATTCATCGTAGTCTTCAGCAAACCGGAGCTTGTGGTTTTCTGCCCATGTCTGCGCAAAACTGTTCTTCACGCCATGGACGACCAGCCCCGGATTCAGCGGAATGGCCGATTCCGAAATATACTTCACGGATTCCGGAACGTAAATATCTTTCAGCTGATTGGCACCCGCAAAGGTTTCCCTTTCAATCCGCTCGATGCTCCTGGGCAGAACGGCCGCCGTGAAGGCCGTCCCGGCAAAGGCTCCGGCATCGATCCGCCTCAGAGAGACCGGACACACGAACGTCAATTCCGGCGTCGTGCCTTCGTCTTGGGTATAGCCGCACAGGCACAGGCCCTTTTCATCGAAGACATGCTCGAGAACCTGTTCCTGATCCGTATGGCAATTCGGGCAGGACACCTTGTGATACACCTCGTCGATATAAGTATATCATATTCTATTTGTGTGGTCTACTTTTTCAATCGAAATGTATCAAGCGTTTAAGTCTCGGATGCCGGCTCGCATCCCCGCCGGTCCGCTCCGTTCTTCTGACAATATCTTTGCAAAAGAAAACGGGTAGGACGGAAATACACCGCCTACCCATTCGGTCTTATAAACAACCGCTCAGTCAAAAGACTTTTGCTTCTCTTTTTCAGGCCAACAGATTATACATTCTGCCCCTTTGCCCTCCTGCCCTCACCCAAAGTCGGCAAGCGCACCGGCGAACTTCTCCCGCAGCCGCTCTCTGGCCTGACGGGCCAGCTTGCTGTCCGGCATCAGCATGTCAAAGGCGTGGACATCCGTGGGGTAGACGTCCGCCTCCGCCGGCACGCCGGCCGCCCTCAGGTTCAACACGTAGGCCAGCGTTTCCGCATAAAAGGGTTCGCCGTCCCCCACGAAGGTGTAGCACGGCGGCAGGTTCCGGTAATCCGTCTGCTGCGCCGCGGCAGCGTACGGAGAAACGCGCCCTTTCGCTTGATCCCGCAGGTAAACCCGCCAGCCCATGTGATTCCTCCGCGTGTTCCAGACGCGGCCGTGATTGTCCCGGCTGCTTTGCGTATCCAGGTTGCTGAGCATCGGATACAGCGGCATTTGAAAGGAGACGTGTATGCCCCTGTCCCTTGCCATCATGCAGACCGCTGCGCACAGGCCGCCTCCGGCGCTTTCCCCGCCCACCATGATACGGTCGAAGCCCAGTTCCTCCCGGTGCGCATCCATATACCGGAGCACCGCAAAGCAGTCGTCCGCCGCAGCCGGATACGGGTGAAGCCAGGCCAGCCGGTAGCCGGGCGAAAACACCGTCACGCCGTAGCGTCTCAGCAAATCCGCAGCGCAGCTCATATACACCATTTCCTTCATGCCCACGATGTATCCGCCGCCGTGGATCCAGAGCAGCCCCACATGGGCAGGCTCCCTGTCCCCGGGTTTCAGGATCAGCGTAGGCACGCCGGCGATCTTCCGCTTCTGCACGTTCCAGTCGGCGTCCGGCCTCAGGTTCAGCTTCAGCATCGCTTTCCCGCCGTTACAGCCAGCTGACCGTACCGCCCAGCGGCTTGCGGCTCCCGTGGTTGGGAAGGGGACCGGCGCCTTCCGCAGCGTAGCCCAGGTCCATCACCATCAGCACTTCCTCGTTCTCCGGCAGGCCCAGCGCCTTCGCCAGCTGCTCGGGATCGAAGAAGTTGACCCAGCAGCTGTCCACGCCCTCATCCGCGGCAGCCAGGATCATGTGCGTCGCCACGATGGTCGCGTCCTCCACACCGGAGTCGCGCTTCCCGCCCGGATAGGTGAAAACGTTGTCCCTGTCAAAGGCCACGACCAGCACGGTCGGCGCGCCGTACCGGCACGACGTGGCGGCGTCGACTTTGGCCAGCGCCTGCGCAGACTGAACTACATACACGTGCTGCTCCTGCAGGTTTTTCGCCGTGGGGGCCAGCCGCCCGGCTTCCAGTATCGCATTCAGCTTCTCCGGTTCCACCTGCCGCGGGCCGTACTTTTTGCAGGAATAGCGGGCTTTGACGACTTGCTTGAATTCCATGTCTTCTCCGTCCTTTCTTCTTCCCCGGCTATCGGCCGGAGAGACGTTCACCCGTATTGTAACCGTTTTTCTGCTTCACGCCAACAGAAAAGTCGGAAGCCGTTCAATCCGCCGGTTTGCCGGCGCCGGGGGCGGCGTTCGAGCCCGTCAGGTACGGCAGCACCTTTTCGGTATCCCGGCTGCGGATGAGCACCTGCCCTTCCCGGATCGGCCCTTCGTAATGATCCGCGACGATCACGTCGGCCTCCTCCGGCGTGTCCGTCACCCCGTCAGCCATGCCGCGGAAGAACGATGCCAGATTCATGAAGCTGACGACGTCCAGATAATCCCGCACCATGGCGATTCCCCGTGCGCCGGCCACATGTTCCTCGCTGTCCAGTCCGAGGTTCAGCCATACGATTTCCCTCTCCTGCAGATCCAGCGCGAACAGACAGGCAAACGTGCTGTGGACATTGAGGCGGAAAGCGGTTTTCACCGTTTTGGGTTCGAACACCGCGCCGCTGTCCTCCTCGCTCCGGATCATGAAACCCGCCGTACAAAGCACGTCGTCAAAATGGCAGCCGGCGGTAAAGACGTTGTCCGTAAAGACGACATAGCGGACATCAGGGTACAGCTCCCGGAAAGCGTCGAGCTGCAGATCAAAGTATTCCGAACCCCCGCTGTAGCCGGAGGTCTGATCGCCGGAGTAAACGATGCCCTCCGATTGGCTTTCTGCCATCGTCCGCCACGAAAACTCGATCTGACGGTTTCCCGTCTCCTCAAGCCCGAAGCAGGCGAGGTCGATGTCGTCCACCTTTTCCCAGTACGTGAAACAGCGGACCTTGTTCCCCGCCCCGATCGCCAGGCGGGAACCCCGCGGCAGCACCCCGAAGCCGGACGCCCCCGTCCCCTCCTGCAGGGGGACGGCAATTTTTTCCATGCCCTCCTCCACGTACACCTTGCCGATCCTCCGGGCGGCCAGGCTCAGGCGGAGCAGCATGCCCAGATGGGCCTCGACAGCCGCGCGGACGTCCCCGCCCAGCACGGACCGCCGCCTTGCGCGCTCCTCCTCCGTTTCTTCGTGAGTCTTCAGCCTGTGATGCTGCACGAACCGGAAGGTCCGCCCGTCCGGCCGGTAGTTCCGGTACTGCAAAAGCATCTGGAGCAGCAGGATGAGGTTGGGGCTCCCCATGGACGAGAGGACCGCTGAAACGTCCTCGCCCTTCTCACAGCGGGACAGCAGGTAGTTCAGCCGCCGGGCCACTGCGCCGCTCCCCTTCTCGCGGGCCAGCAGCTCGGCAGCTTTGCGGATTTCGCCCCTTCGCACGGCCGCCTCGAAAGCCGCCTCTGCAGAGCGGTTCGCGCCTCCGCGGCGCATGGCCTGTGCAAAGGCCGCCGCGTGCGGGTTCCGGGGAACGTAATGGATGTGGTGCAGAAGGCCGCTCCACAGCCTCCGTTTCTCATAGCATTCCCGGACGTCGGGGGCCTCCCCCGTTTCAAAGAACGAATCGATCACCTTCGCGATGAGCTTCCGGTCCTGATTGGCGAGGTTCAGCTTCCGGACGCTTCTTTCCTGCGGTGCTGCCCCGGCATCCTGTCCTTTTGCCGGCTTTTTCCCGTACGCCTGCCGGTCGGTCGGGCCCGGAAGCCCCCGGCGGACGTTGATCTCATCAGCCAGCCGGATCACATCCGGCAGCCGGATAAAGCGGGTATAAGCAGGCTCCCTCAGTTCGCACAGGAGGCAGATAGCGGTGTCCTTGCTTCTGCAAAGCGTGATGTCCGCAGGAAAACGCCGGGCATACGCCAGCACGACGCTCTCCTGATCCGCCTTCAGCGGTCGGGTGGAGGCGAGCAGATCCTGCACGGCCGTACGAACCAGCGCCAGCTCCTCCTCCGGCCCGATGATCGAGAAGGGGCGGCGCTCGGACGCCTCCGTAAAGGCGAGCCGCTCAAATTCCTGTTCCAGGACGGAGTGCCCCGGCCTGGAAAAATCCCCCAGGCCATAGGTGACGGCGTAGTGAATCAGCTGGTCCGCGATGCGCTGATCCTCCGTGAGGGCGAGAACGCTCCTGGGGAACCCCCGGTAAAAGGGGGCCGGCACTTCCTTCCCGATGAGCCGGGAGGCCAGGTCCACCATTTCGAAGGTGGCCAGCTGCGGGTTTGAAACGACCCGGATGCCGAACACCCTGCCCAGCGCAAACAGCGCGCGAACGCAATCCGCACGGTTTTCCCCGGCATCATTGACCAGATAACCCCTGGTAAACAGGAATTCCTTAAACGCGGCGTCCACGCCCGTTTGATTGCACCGTGTCATCGACATTCCCCCTCCCGGATGAAAAAGAAAAGCAGATTTACCGGATCCGCTGGGACCTGGAATCTGCCTTTGCGAATCGCGGAACTGAAATGAATATTCTGAAATAAGCTCCGCTAGCTGCGTTTAAAGTATAGCCCCTCCCCGGGGACATTGTCAAGGAACGGGGAGGATTACAGGTCTTCCACGTCCACGACGCGGAATCCGTGTTCCATGAGCAGCTGGGCCGTTACACCCGGCGCGTCCACCAGCTTCCCGGTAAAGGTGCCGTCGTAGCGCTGTTTGACGCCGCAACTGGGGCTCCTCGACTGCAGCACGATCATATCCGGCTTCTCCCGCATCGCAATCTCCAGACACCGCTGCGCCCCCAGCCGGTACTCCCGGTCGCAGCTGACGCCCGCTTTGCGGACCACCGTGCCGTTCCGGATCTCGCACGGGACGCGCGGCGTCGGCAGCCCGCCCATTACCTCCGGGCAAACGGCAAGCACCTCGTTTCCGGCGGACAGGGCCGCCACCCTGTCGTTTCGGTTGTTTCCGCCGTTGTACTTGCAGTTCTCCCCTGCAAGGCAGGCGCTGACCATGATCTTCATCTTCCGCACCTCACAGGGCCGTATCCCCAAACCGGTCCAGCACCTCCAGCAGATCCTGCGGCAGGCGCACCCTGCACTCCGCCTTCAGTTCTTCCGGAACGCCGTAGAATGCCTCCGCAACGCCGCCCGCGATGCAGGTCAGCGTGTCGCAGTCGCCGCCCAGCGAGACCGCCGTGCGGATGACGTCCTCAAAGGACGTGCCCTCCAGAAAGGCCGTCAGCGCCTCGGGAACGGTCTGCTGGCAGGACTCCACGTGATAATACGCAGGCCGGATTTCGTCGCAGGTCCGCGAGAGATCGTAACCGAACTGGTCCGTGATATACGCACGGATCCGCTCCTTATCCTCTCCCGTCCTGGCAAGGAAGATCGCCGCGGCCGTCGCCTCCGCGCCCTTGATTCCCTCCGGGTGGTTGTGGGTGACTTCGGCCGTCAGGCGCGCAATCCTGCGCGTCTCCTCCAGCGTGTCGTACAGCCACCCTGCAGCGGACACGCGCATGGCCGATCCGTTGCCGTAGCTCCCATACGGCCTGGGAGACGGCGTGCGCAGCCACTGGGCGAACATTCCGCCGTAGCCGGCGTGCGGATAACGTCTTCCCCATTTCTGCATCTTTTCGATGAGCGCCGCGCGGATTCCGTCGTCGCTGCTCCTCCTGCTGTCCATCAGGGCTTCCGCCACCGCAAGGGTCATCACCGTGTCGTCCGTAAACTGGGAATCGGAAATGAACAGCGGAAACACCTTCGTCTTTCTGCCTCTGTCGAACTCATAAGGGGCGCCGATCATATCCCCGAGAATGGCTCCGTACATACGCTTTCCCTCCTATCAGCGGGACTCGAAGTCCGCTTCGATTTTCGCTTTCCAGCTGCGCCCCAGCGGCGCGCTTGCGCGCACCGCGCGCACCGCTTCGTCGATCCCCTCGTAATTGAGCGCCTGTCCGACGGAATCGTTGCGGAAGGTGACGGAGCGGTCTTCCCGGATACCGAACCGGGCCGCCGTCTCCACCGCGTCGATATTCGCGCCGAGGAACAGGAACTCCCAGCCGTACTTCGCTTTTTCGTGCTCCACCATGGTCCTCACCTGATCGGCCGTGTATCTCCGGCTGGCGTTCTCCATCCCGTCCGTCATGATGACGAAGAGGGTGTGCTCCGGCCGGTCCTCCTCCCTGGCGTACTTGTGCACGTTCGCGATGTGGTGGATCGCACCACCGATGGCGTCGATGAGGGCCGTGCAGCCGCCGACAAAGTACTGTGCATCGGTCATGGGTTCAATCTTTTTAAGGTCCACGCGGTCGTGGATGACGCGGCTCCGGTCCGAGAACAGGACGGTGGAGACAAGCGCCTCCCCTTCTGCCTTCTTCTGCCGTTCAATCATGCCGTTGAAGCCGCCGATGGTATCCGCCTCCAGCCCGGCCATCGATCCGCTCCTGTCCAGGATAAACACCATTTCTGTCAGATTCTTTTTCATTTTTCTTTCCTCCGTCTCTTGTTTGTCAGGGCTTCTTGAACCTTGCAGCCCTATCCTACCTGAAAACGGAGGGGAAAAGGTCGCCTGACAGGCGACAAAACTATTTTGCGCCGGCGCCCAGCAGCGGCTGATCAAACTGGAACAATACCTCGTTGATCTCGTAGATGTTGTAGTTCCTGTTCCGGATGAAGTACTCCAGGATGATGTCCAGCTTGCTCGCGTGGGTCAGCGCGAAGCCCGCCTTCCGCAGCAGTTCCTTCGTCTCGCCGAGCGTCAGTTCCAGCGATACCGCAAAGGCGAATACCGTCGCCTTGCTGGGCTGATAGGCCGGATTGGACCGGATTTTGGAGAAGTGCTTTCGGTCCACGTTCGCCCTCTTGTAGCATTGGGCGTCCGTCAGGCCCTTCTCGTCGATGAGGCGCAGCAGCGTCTGGGAAAAGCCCTCGTCCGTCTGCCTCACCATCGCCTGCCAGTCCGGCTCCGCCGCAGCTTTCGGCGCCATCGGTGCGGCATCGTAACGGATTTCCGCAGCGTACAGGTTTTCATCCTCCGCCGGGAACGATTCTTCTTCGAAGGAGAGGGCCCTGCGCGAACGCATCGCCTGGCTGCTGTAGTGCTCCTCGGCGTAGACGTCGTCGATGTACTCCTGCACATCCCGGAAGAGCTTCCGGCTGATGTCGAAGACCGACCGGCCGAAGACGACCAGGTAAACCGTCATGTCGTTTTCCAGGAGGAAGGCGCTGACGGCCTCGATGGCGGCAGCCATCGCCTCCTCCTTCGGGTAGCCGTACGCGCCCGTGGAGATCAGCGGGAAAGCCACGCTTTCACAATGGTGCTCCAGCGCGAGGGCAAGTGAATTCCGGTAGCAGGCGAGCAGCTGCTCCCGCTCTCCGCTTTTGCCGCCCCGCCAGACCGGGCCCACCGTGTGGATCACGTACCGCGCCGGGAGGCGGTACCCCTTCGTGATCTTTGCCTCGCCCGTCCTGCATCCGCCGAGTGCCCGGCACGCTTCCAGCAGCTCGGGCCCTGCCGCCTTGTGGATGGCACCGTCAACGCCCCCTCCGCCGAGCAGCGTGTGGTTCGCAGCGTTGACGATGGCGTCCACCTTCATCTTCATAATGTCGTTGCGTACAATTTCAAAGGGCATGCGCTTTCCCGTCCTTTCCCTGCCGGCTGGCCGGCTCTGTCCTGAATATTATATACGATCAAGCCGCTTTCGAACAGAGAAAAGCCCGGCTTTGCGCCGGGCTTTGTCACAGATACCGTTTCATCGTCTCGTAGAGTTCGCCGATATGGATCGGCTTCTCCGTAAAGCCGTCCATGCCCGCCCCGAAGGCCGCGTTCCTGTCCGCTTCGTTCACGTTGGCCGTCATCGCGATGATCGGGATCCCCGCCTTTTGCGTGTCCTCCATGTTTCGGATCCGCTGCGTGGCCTCGATTCCGTCCATATTCGGCATCGACAGGTCCATCAGGATCAGGTCGTAAGTGCCGGCGGGAGCGTTTTGCATCATTTCCACACAGACGCGGCCGTCCTCCGCCAGGACGGGCTCCGCGCCCGTCGTCCTCACGATCTCCTGGGCAATTTCCCGGTTCAGCTCGATATCCTCCACGATGAGGACCCGTTTTCCGCGGAAATCGTAAACCTTCAGTTCCGCCGTTTCCTTGTGCTGATGCAGATAGTCCTCCAGGTCCTCCGCCGTCACGTTCTTCATCGCGCTGTTTTGGAAGGCAGTGCTGCATTTTTCCAGGAGATACCGTCCGGAGATCCGTATCGTCTCCAGATAGCGGCGCCATTTTTCCGGTTGGTCCGCGTATCGTTCCGCCAAATCCGCGCAGCCGATGATGATGTGAATCGGCGTGCGGATGTCCGGCGATCTCTGATAGAACTGCGCCATCCTTTCAGGTGCCCCTTCGTCGTCGTCCTCCCGCAGCAGGTCGCTGATGGATACGCCGAGGATGTCCGCCAGCTTGGGAAACAGGCTGATATCCGGATAAGACAAATCCCTTTCCCATTTCGACACGGCCTTGTCCGTTACGTGCAGCATCGCCGCAAGCGACGCCTGGGTCATGCCTTTCCCCTTTCTGAGGGATCGTATATAAGTTCCGAGCGTTGCCAACTCATCACCCCTTTCCGTCTATAAAATAACAAACCGGGTGGAATACTTCAACCGACTGGCGGTTGACTGCCGGATGGGCGCATTTCACCGGATGAGCCCTTCAAGCGTCTTAAAGAGGGCCTCCGGCTCCACCGGTTTGGAGAGATGCGCGTTGAGCCCCGCCTGCATGCTGCGCTGCACGTCCTCGTCGAACGCGTTGGCCGTTAGCGCGATGATCGGGATGCGCTTCGCGTCCTCCCGGTCCATGGCGCGGATCGTCCGTGTCGCCTCCAGGCCGTCCATCACCGGCATGCGCATGTCCATGAGGATCGCGTCGTAGTAGCCGGCTTCGTGGCCGGCGAACTTTTCCACGGCAATCTGCCCGTTTTCCGCAAGCTCCACATCCATCTCCCGCATGGAGAGGATCATCATGATGATCTCGGCGTTTACGGAGACGTCTTCCGCAAGCAGGACGCGCTTTCCCGTAAGGTCCGCCGTTTCCCGCACGAGCTTCGCGTTCTTCCTCTTGAAGGCCTCCCTGAATTCATCCATGACCGTTCCGGCAAACAGCGGCTTGGAGACAAACGTGTCCACGCCGGCTTCCTTTGCCTCCTCTGCGATGTCCTCCCAGCTGTAGGAGGTCAGGATGATGATCGGCGTCTCGGCGCCCACGGCGGCACGGATCTGGCGCGTCGTCTCGATCCCGTCCATATCCGGCATCCGCCAGTCCACGAGGATCAGGTTGTACGGCTCCCGTCTCGCGTGCCGGAGCTTCACCATTTCAAGCCCTTCCAGGCCCGACAGCGCCCGCTCGCAGCTGACGCCGACCTGTCCCAGGACGACCTGCGCGTGCTCGCAGGCGATCGGGTCGTCGTCGATTACGAGGACGCACATCTCATGCGGATGCGGCATGCCTTCCGCCTGAATCTCCGTCTTGCGGTCGGAATCGAGGAGCGTGATGGTGACGGTAAAGGTCGTGCCCTTTCCCTTCTCGCTCTCCACCTCGATATGGCCGTTCATCAGCTCCACGATGCTCTTGGTGATCGGCATGCCGAGCCCCGTGCTGCCGTAGCGGCTGGTCGAGGAAGAGTCCTCCTGCGAGAACGTGTCAAACAGCCTGGGCAGATAGCTCTTGCTCATGCCGATTCCCGTGTCCCGGATGATGAAGCGCAGCGTCGATTTCCCGTCAAACCGGGCGACCGACTCCACGAGGAAGGTCACCTTCCCGCCTTCCGGCGTGAATTTGACCGCGTTGCCCAGGATGTTGATCATGACCTGGCGGAGCTTCATGTCGTCGCCGATGTAATAGTCCTCCACCTTGCCTGCGGTCCTGCATTCGTAGGTGAGCCCCTTGTCCCTGCACTGTCCGCTGATGATGGTGTTGACCTGCTCCAGCGCCTTGGCAAAGGAGAATTCCTCGCTCTTGATCACCATGCGTCCGGACTCGATGCGCGACATGTCCAGGATGTCGTTGATGATCCCCAGCAGGTGGTGCGCCGAGGTCCCGATCTTTTCCAGATACTCTCTCGTGCTCGCCGGGATGCTGCCGTCCGCCAGCGCGATGTTGTTGAGGCCGATGATGGCGTTCATGGGCGTGCGGATCTCGTGGCTCATGTTGGAGAGGAAGGCGGTTTTGGCCCGGTTGGCGTCCTCCGCCGCGGAGAGCGCTTCCGCCAACTCGTGGTTACGCGCCAGCTGCTCGCGCATCTCGGCGTCGATCACGGTAAAGCCGAGGCCAACCGCGTGGACGATGTGGTCGTCCCTGTCGCTGGGGTGGCGTACGCCCGCCATGCGCAGCATCTCGTAATACTCTTTGCCGCCCCGCCTCGCCAGGTAGCGGTAGGCGATGATGTTCTGAGTCGCCAGGGCGCCGCGTACGTTCGCGGGATCGATGAACTCCAGAAATCCCTGCTTGAACTCGTCCGCCACGTACAGGCTGCAGTATCGCTTAAAGCCGGCGTGATACGGGAAGTGGACGCCCTCCGGCGTCTGGTTCAGGTCCTCGGGGTCTGCACGGTAGCAGACGGCGTCATCCGCGTCGATGTCCACGTGGTATACGCTGCGGTAATCGGACGCCATCGCCGTGATCATGCTGTTCAGTTCCTGCTGCTGCTGTTCCTTTTTCTCAATCTGCTCCTGCAGCGCCAGCTTCTCCTCCAGCCCCTGCTGCTTGGCGCGGCTGGCCGCCTCCGCGGTCTTGATCTGCGTCATCTCCGTGACGTCCACGCACATGCCGAGCAGGCAGAGGCGGCCGTCGGAATCCGTGAACTTCAGTTTGGTCGTCTGCAGGTTGTGCACGGCAGAGCCCGTCGCGTCCGGCACGTCCTCGAAAAACACGTACGCGCCGTCCATCGCCATCGCCTTCCGGTCGTCTTCCACGAAGTGTGTCGCCGTCTCCTCGTCGAAGATCTCGTGGTCGGTCAGTCCGACGACTTCCTCCGGCGAACGCTTGCCCGCATATTCGGCAAACGCCTGGTTGCAGGCCATGTAGACGCCGCTTTCCGCGTCCTTGGAGAAGCTCATGGCCGGCATGTTCGTGAGCAGGGAGGACACGGAGCCCATCAGCTCAGCCAGCTTCGCGGCGGACTTCATCTCCTCCATCAGCCGCCGGTTTTCCTCCTCCGCCCGCTTCCCTTTCTCCAGCTCTTTCTGGGTAGCCTGGATTTGCCGCACGGTCTCGTCCACATCCCTGAAGCCCATCATGACGCCGGTCTTGCCGCCCGGCATGTGGACCTTGCCGAAGTCGATGCGGTAGTACCGGGGGCCGCTTTCCAGCTGACGGATGAAGTTGACGCTGAAGTGCTCCTTTTTCTCAAACTGCTTCAGAATATACGGCAGCCCGATCTGCTCCTGCATCCGCTCCCGGTCTTCCTCCGCCACCATGGTATCCACGTACTGCGTCTTGGTGTCCGTGTACTTCGCATGGCTGAGCGCGTTGCGGATCGCGACCGAGTGCGCGTCGTCCATGTCCGTGTGATACAGGGAGCACTTCTCCGTCACCACGTCGTTGATCAGCCATACCGTGTTGTAGGTGTTGGTCAGCGTGGAGATGACGGCGTCCCGCACGGCGCTGTCTTCCTCCCTTTTTTCCCGCTTCTCCGTGATGTCCGAGATGAACACCGTGTAGATTCCGCCGTAAGCCCGCGTCGCCGCGTAGTGGCCGTAGTCGTCCACCCAGCGCACCTGACCGTCCCTGCGGATGATCCGGTATTCCGCATAGTCCATCTGGTCGTCGCTCTCGCCGATCTGGTGCTCGATGGAGGCGGCAATGCCGTCGTAATCCTCCGGATGCACCATTCCCCGGAAGGTAAAGCCCGTGAGCGCCTTAAACTCGCCCAGATCGTTACAGCCGTAGATGGACAGCACCGCTTTGTTGGCGTAAATCAGCTCTTCCGGCTGCTCCGCCTTATAGATAAAGAAGCCTCCGGGCATATGTCCGCCGATTTCCTCGATGATGGACAGCGTCTGCTCATTGAGTTCGAAGTGACTGCCAGCCATAGTGACGGCCTCCTGTTCTTCTGTACGGTTGCACACAGGCAACGGGTGAATCCCCTCTGTGCACAATTGTCCGAAGGACGGATAATCCCATTTTACACGTTATATTATATACGAAGAGCGGGATGAACACAACAAGAAAATCCGCCCTGCGGGCAGCACGGCGGCTTTTCTCCTTTTTTTGATTACGGCGCCTGCATCTCAAAACCCCAGACGAGCACATTCAGCGCGCTGTCCACCGTCATGCGCCAGATCAGCGTATAGGCGGCGCTGCTCTCCCAGGGGCGCGCGTAGGAAAGCTTTACCGCCGTCACGCCCGGCCGGACGCCGTCGAAATGGAACCAGTGCGTGCCGCCCGCGCCCAGGGACTGCGGTTCTGCGCCCCCCTGGAAAAGCTGTTCCGTAACGCGAACGATCCCCTCGCGCTCCACCTGGGCCGACCAGGCGTAGCCCGTGCCCGGGTTGGACGGCAGGTACAGATCCACCGCGTTGACAGTGCCGCCTGTTCCCTGCGCCGCGCCCGCCCCGCCGCCGAGCAGCGCCTGAGCGAGCGCCTGAAAGCTTTCCGCCCCCTCCACGTCATACGTCGCACTGCCCGCCTCCAGCCTGTCGCCGGAGAAGCGGACGCTGTAGCGGCTGCCGTCCGAAAGCGTGAAGATGACCGCCGAAAAGCCCTCCTGTGCGCGCTGGCCGGAGAAGGAGGAAATGCTGATCTCGGACAGCGCAGCAAAGAGCTGCTGTACCGTCGCGGCGTCCGCCGTCTCGAATTCACGGCTGCCGTCCGTATAATAGACGGAGGCGAGCTGCACGCCCTGCGCCATGGACGCGGCCATCCGGTCCAGCCCGGTCAGCGCCAGAAAGCCGGCGTCCGCCGCCGCGCACGCAAAGGACAGGATCAGCGCGGCAGCCAGTGCCGCAAATACGCTCCGCTTCATTGACCATCCCTTCTTTCACGGCAACAGTATATCATGAGAATGTCTTTATTTCAAAACAAATTGACACCGGCGCATGCACCCGATATAATGCCTTGGCAGAATACCCCGCCCCCGCGAAAGGAGGACAGCCTGTGGCCCGAGAACTCGACCGCTGCCAGATGATCGAACGCAGCATCAACAAGCGTTTCCGCAAGGAACTGTGGACGCCTTTTATGAAGGCCATCCGCGACTACCGGCTCCTCAGCGCGGGCGACCGAATCGCCGTGTGCATCTCCGGCGGCAAGGATTCCATGCTGCTGGCCAAGCTGATGCAGGAGCTCCTGCGGCACACCGAGGTTCCGTTTGAGGCGGTCTTCCTCGTCATGGATCCCGGTTATAACGAGGCGAACCGGCGCAAAATAGAGGAAAACACGGCCCTGCTCCGCGTCCCCGTCACGATCTTTGAAAGCCGGATTTTCGACGTGGCCAACGCAGCGGATCAGAATCCCTGCTACCTCTGCGCCAGGATGCGCCGCGGCGCGCTGTACGCCAAGGCGAAGGAAATGGGCTGCAACAAGATCGCCCTGGGGCATCACATGGACGACGTCATCGAAACCGTGGTCATGAGCATGTTCTACGGCGCGCAGCTGCAGGCGATGCCCCCCAAGCTGCACAGCCGCAACTTCCCCGGGATGGAGCTCATCCGCCCCCTCTACTGCATCCGCGAGGAGGACATTCTCTCCTGGTGCCGCTACAACGGTCTTTCCTTTATCCGCTGCGCCTGCCGGTTTACGGAGAAAGCCGAGGCATCCGGCGGGCAGGGCGTCTCCAAGCGGCAGGAAGTCAAGGAGCTCATCCGCAGCCTCAAGCGCACCCACCCGGACATCGACGACTGCATCTTCAGCAGCATCCATTCCGTCTGCCTGGATACGATGGCAGGATGGAAATACAAGGGACAGGCCCACTCGTTCCTGGACGATTACGACGAAGAATAAACGAATCCTTCCGCGCCGGACAGGCGTCGGAAGGATTCGTTTTGATTGGGTTATTCCTGCCACAGGAACGGCATGATCAGCGGCAGCTGTTTCTCCCAGTCCGCCTCGCAGTGCCGGCCGCCGATCTGGCAGTACATGCGCTGTGCCGCGCCCTGGGCGTCCAGTTTGTTGGCCGTCCCCTTGATGCGCCGGTAGGTGCCGCTGTGGCGGTCTTCCTGCCACACGTCCGCAACGCCCGGCGCCTCCTGCGTCCCCCAGGAAAGGAAGACGCGGGTATCGGGGCTAACCGGGTTCCCGTTCATCTCCCGCCACAGTGCCGGCGCGCAGGGGCCCAGCGCGGGCGAGACGCAGGCCGCCTTGGAGATCAGCCGGTTCCAGTGCACGACGGCGTACAGCGCCATGATCCCGCCCATGGACGAGCCGCCGATGCCCGTACACTCGCGGAAAGGCATCGTGCGGTACTCTGCGTCGATCATCGGTTTGACCTCTTCCATCAGCCAGCGCATCGTCTCCTCCCCCTTGGCCTGCGTATCCGAAAGCCAGCCGCGGTGCACCTCATAGGGCAGATATTCGGAGAGGCGTTCGTTGCCCGTGTGGCTGCACTCGGCACCCACGATGATCAGCTTCTTGTCCCATCCGGCGAGATAATCGGCCAGGCCCCAGCTCTTGCCGTAGGTCGCGTCCTCGTCGCGGAAGAGGTTGTGCCCGTCAAAGAAATACATCACCGGATAGTGCTCACCGCCCGCTTCGTACCCGTCCGGCAGCAGGATGTGGAGCATCCGGTTTGAAGCGCCCGGTCCATACCAGAAATCCCGTTTGATCAGTTGCAATGGTAACCCCTCTCTTCGTTAAAAGCGGCCGGCTGACAGCCGGCCGCAAATGGATTACAGTGCGTTTTCGTCGCTCAGCAGATCGCCCAGCACCTTTTCCCGCACAGCGGAAACGTCCGTCTCCCGGATCTTCTGCCGGAGCGGAAGCACCGACCGCGGCGATACGCTCAGCTCGTCGATACCGATGGAGAGGAAGGTCTCCGTGAGCTCCAGATCGGCGCCCAGCTCACCGCAGATGCCGACCCATATGCCCTGCTTATGCGCGTTGTCGCACACCATTTTGAGCAGGCGAAGCACCGCCGGATGATGCGGATTGTAGAAGCGGCCGAGATCCGCGTTCTGCCTGTCGCAGGCCAGCGTGTACTGCGTGAGGTCGTTGGTGCCGCAGGAGAAGAAGTCCACCTCGCGCGCCAGGCGGTCGCTCATCACGGCGGCGGCCGGCGTCTCGATCATGATGCCGATTTCCACGTCCTCCGCAAACGGGATGCCTTCCGCCGTCAGTTCAGCCTTGACGCGTTCGCACATCTTCTTGGCTTCCTTGACCTCCCACACGCTGGTGACCATGGGGAACATGATGCCCAGCTTGCCGAAAGCGGAAGCGCGGTACAGCGCACGGATCTGCGTATGGAAGACTTCCGGACGGTTGAGGCATATGCGCAGCGCACGGTTGCCCATGGCCGGGTTCTCTTCCGCCGGCAGGTTAAAGTAGCCAATCTGCTTGTCCGCGCCGATATCCAGCGTGCGGATGACAACCTCCTTGCCGTCCATGTCGGAGAGGACCTGCTTGTAGGCCTCGAACTGATAGTCCTCGGAGGGATAATCGTCGCAGTTGAGATACAGGAACTCGCTGCGGAACAGGCCGATTCCGCCGCCGTCGTTGCTCAGCACCGCGTGCACGTCGTCCGGACCGCCGATGTTGCAGTAGACGCGGATGGACTGCCCGTCCTTCGTCTCGTTGGGCTTGCCCTTCAGCTGTTCCAGCATTTCGCGCATCTTCCGCTGCTCTTCCTGCTTGGCCAGCAGACGCGTGCGCGTCGCTTCGTCGGCATCCACCACCACATTGCCCGTGCTGCCGTCCACGATGACCTCGCGGCCTTCATACTCCGGCTTCAGCTGGTCGCCGACGCCGATGATGGCGGGGATGCCCATCGTGCGGGCAAGGATCGCGGTATGGCTGGAGCCGCTGCCGCCCTCTGTCACAAAGCCTAGGATCTTGCTCTTGTCCAGCTGCACCGTCTCGCTGGGGGCCAGATCGTCCGCCGCCAGGATGATGGGCACCGGGGAATCGATGCCGCCCTGCACCACACCCGTCAAAATCGAAATGATGCGGGAAGAAACGTCCTTCACGTCCGCCGCCCTGGCCTGCATATACGCATCGTCCATCGCGGCAAACATCTCGGCGAACTGCGCTGCCGTATCCGTTACCGCCGCTTCGGCGTTGAGCTTGTCGTCCTGAATGAGGCCCTGGATGGCTTCCTCGTAGTCGAGGTCCTCCGCCATCAGCTGATGCGTCTCGAACAGGAGCGCCGCCTCGTCGCCGGCCTCTGCCCGCGCCTTCTCGGCCAGCTCGCCCAGCTGCTCGACAGCCTTCGCCTGCGCGTCCTTGAACCGGTTCCACTCCGCCTGCTCATCCTCTACCTCATAGCGGCGGATGGTGCTCTTGGCGCGCTGATAGAAGTACAGGGGCCCGATGGCCACGCCCGTGGATACGCCCTTACCCTGGATGGAAATCATGGTCCGTTACCTCCTCGTCTCAAAACAGAACAGAGGGCGGCTGTCTTCCGGCAGCCGCCCTCTCACGTTCATCAGAAATTCGCTTTGAAGAACTCTTCGATGGCGGCGGCTGCGGTGTCCTCATCCGCGCCCTCGACGGTCACTTTAACGGTATCTCCCTGCTTGATGCCCATGCCCATGAGCGCCATGAGCTTGAGCGCGTTGACGGACTTCTCGCCCTTGATGACGGTGACGGCGGAAGCGTATTTCTTGATCTCCTTGACCAGGATGCCGGCCGGACGGGCGTGGATGCCCACGGGATCGGTGATGGTGTACTCAAATGTCTTCATGGTTATCCTCCTTTAATCTTATCCGCTGATTCGCGGTTCTTTGACTGAAGGTTTACTTCGCGCCGCACTCGACGCCATCCAGATCGTCGGAGTTCGTGAGCAGCACCGCCACGGTGTCGCTGTAGCCGGCGGCCTTGATCTTCTCGCGGCTGAAGCGGATGAGGGGCTGGCCCGCCTTCACGGCGTCGCCTTCCTTGACCAGGCAGGTGAAGCCGTCACCGTTCATCTGCACGGTATCCACGCCGACGTGGATCAGCATTTCCATGCCGTTCGCCTCGATGCCCACGGCATGCTGGCTCTCCGCCACGGAGGAAATCGTGCCGTCAAACGGTGCCACGACGACTTCGCCGGTCGGCTGGATGCCTACGCCGTCGCCCAGGACGCCGGAGGCAAAGGTGTCGTCCGGGATATCCTCGCGGGCGATGACCGTTCCTTCGACAGGCTGCAGCACGACGCCGTTCGCGCAGCGGATGACGGATACGGTGGGAACGGCAGGGGCCGCCTCAGCCTTGGGCTCCGCAGCCTTCTTGGGCTCATCCTCTTTCCACACGACCCAGGTCAGGCCGAAAGCGATGCCCGCCGCGATAATCAGTTCCACGAGATACATGGGCACGTTGTTGACGGCCGGGATGCCCGGGATGCCGGTAACGCCGTAGGTCGTGGCGCCGAAGGCGACCTTGACCACCTCGCCGGCCTCATTGATCGCGGTGCCTTTCATCCAGGAGGCGAACAGGGACGCCACGGCGCCGCCGATCATGCCGCAGACGAAGGGTTTCATGAAGCGGAAGTTGATACCGAAGATAGCCGGCTCCGTGATGCCCAGAGAGGCGGACAGGGAGGACGGCAGCGCGACCGACTTGGTCTTCGCATTCTTCACCTTCAGCGCGACAGCAAGGCAGGCGCCGAACTGGGCGAAGTTGGCTGCGCTCGCGATGGGCATCCACGTGTTGACGCCCGTCGAGGAGATCATGCCGGCTTCGATGACGTTGTACATGTGGTGCAGGCCCATGACGACCGTGAGCGGATAGATGGCGCCCATCGCCGCCGCGCCGAGGCCGAAGCCCACGGTGATCAGCCACTTTGCGCCGGCCAGCACCCAGTTCTCAAAGACGGAGAAGATGGGTCCGATGATCGTGAAGGTGATGAAAGAGGTGACGAGCACGGTGCACAGCGGTGTGACGAAGAGGTCGATCATCTCCGGCACCTTTTTATGCAGCCACTTCTCCACCGTACTCATGAGCAGGACTGCCAGTATGACCGGTATGACGTGGCCCTGATAGCCGACCTGCTGTACACTAAAGAAGAACAGGTGCCACGTGGGTATCTCTCCTGCGGCGTAACTGCCGACGGTCCACGCGTTGATCAGCGCGGGGTGCACCATCATGAGGCCGATGACGGCGCCCAGGAAGATATTGCCGCCGAAGACGCGCGCGGCGGAAATGGCGACCAGCACCGGCAGCAGCGCAAAAGCGGTATTGGCAACGAGATCCAGGAAGGCAAACCAGTCGCTCTGGCCGAAGGCGGGAGCGAATTTCGGGATGGCTTCCACGATGCCCATCATGAGGCCGGAGGCCACGATGGCGGGCAGGATCGGCACGAAGACGTCGCCTGGCGTCTTCAGGATCTTCTTCCACAGCGGCATGCGGCTCGCGGCGGCAGCCTTGACATCCGCCTTGCTGGCGGCGCTTGCGCCGGTCACGGCCAGGAACTCATCGTAAACCTTGTTGACGGTGCCCGTGCCGATGATGAGTTGAAGCTGCCCGTTGGATTCGAACATGCCCTTGACACCGTCCACATTCTCGAGCGCTTCCTTGTTTACCTTGCCGTTGTCCGCGATGACGAGACGCAGACGGGTTGCGCAATGGGCCGCGCTGATGACGTTTGAACCGCCGCCGATATTGGCCGCGATCTGCTCAGCGCATTTGCGATAGTCCAGTGCCATACCATTTCCTCCTTAAACTCGTGCTTTTGCGGCAACGGCCGCAACGCTGCAGTTATTGTATACTTTTGGGTGCGGTTCTGTAAACATATGTTTAGTTAAATAACGAACAAATATTTAATTGCGCGGTCATTCGCCTGTAAGACTGAGTTCGCGGAAGGCCTTGGCCAGGCCGTCCTGCTCCACGGCAGGGCAGATCCTGCTGCTCTTCGCCTTGAGCGCCGGGCTCCCGTTTTCCATGCACACGCTGATGCCGACGGTCTCGATCATCTCCAGGTCGTTCATGCTGTCCCCGAAGCCGATGGTATCGGCGATCTCCGCACCGAAGTGCTCCGCCATGATGCGCACGCCGCGGCCCTTGTCAAATCTCCGGTTGATCATCTCGCCGTTCAGGCAGTTATGGGCGGCCACATCCTGCACGAGGAAGTTGAAGTCCTTTTCGAGCGCGCTGCGCACGCTGTCCAGTTGCTCCATCCTGCTGCACATATAGACGATCTTGTAGACCGGATCCCCCGCGTACGCAGACATGGGCAGGATGTTCAGCCGCTCCGCAAGCGCCTTGCGCCAGCGCATCAGCTCGCTGTTGCCTTCCCCCGCACCGGCAAGGAAGTCCCCCAGGTCTTCGTCGCCGTAAGTGGCATCCCTCGCCTCGACCGTGCGGAAGACGCCGCTCTCCTTCATGAGGCGCATCGCCGTATCGCGCTGTTCCGGTTCCATCGGACAGTCGAAGAGCACCTCATCCCCGGCGAAGACGTACCCGCCTGCGCTAGCCACGGCGCCGTCAAAACCGAGATCCAGCACCGGCTTCAGCATCGCATAGTTGCGTCCGGTGCACAGGAACACCTTGTGTCCCTGTGCCTGCGCCAGGCGCACCGCCTCCATGGCGCTCTCCGGCGGCACGTTGCTGCCGGCCGGAGTCAGGGTCCCGTCGATATCCAGAAAAATCAGTTTTTGCTTCATAACTGCCGCTCTCCCTGTCAGGCGTCAAACTTCTGTCCCAGCCAGCAGAACCCGGCGGCCGGGAGCGTCACCTTCAGCGCGCTCTGCGGCTCTCCGGTCACAAGGTTCACGGTCGGCGCCGGATCGTTCAGCCAGACCGTCTCCTCCGCATCCCCAAAGTTGAAGAGCGCCAGCAGCTTTTCGCCCTCCCTGTAGCGGCCGATCCCCAGCACGTGCTCGCTGCCTGTCTGCAGCAGCCATACATCCGCCGTCCCGTCAAAGACGGCCTGCTGCGCGCGGATCCGCTCAAGCTCCCGGATGGCGGCAAAGACGTGTCCCTCCACCGTCGCGGGATCCTTTGCCCTTTCTGCTTTCTTCCAGTCCATCCTGCCGCGGTGCAGATACCGGCTGTCCGGCGCCTTCAGCGGATCGTCATGATACGTATGGTCGTTTTCCTGTGCGACCTCGTCCCCGCTGTAAAGGACGGGGATGCCGCTCAGGGTGAGCATGTAGGCATGCAGCATGATGTCCCGCCGCAGCGCGGTTTCCATCGCAGCCATGTCGCCGTCCGTCCTGGCCTTCTCGATGCCGCAGAGGGAAGCCGTCGTACCGCACAGCCGGGCGTCGCCCAGCCGCGGATCGTCATTGTACAGTTCGCCGACGGAAAAGCTGCCCGGCCACCTGCCGGTGAAGAAGTCGTTCAGGAATTTTTTGTGCGGCACTTCCATCTGGCCGAAACGGGCCAGGAAGAGATAATCGAGCCCCCAGCCGATATCGTCGTGGCAGCGCAGGTAGTTGAGGAAGGTGTAATCGCCGGGCAGCGCGAACACCTGCTGCAGCTGGTGCGCCAGCAGACGTACGTCCCGCGTCGCCACCGTGTGCCACGTGCTCGCCATTGTTGTGACATTATAGAGCAAATGGCACTCCGGTTTCTCCACTGTGCCGAAATAAGGCACCACTCTGCTGGGTTCCATCACCACTTCGCCCAAAAGCAGCGTCCCTGGGCAGACGATCTCGCAAACCATGCGCATGATGCGCACCAGCGAATGGACCTGCGGCAGGTTGCGGCAGTTCGTCCCCAGTTCCTTCCAGATGTAGGGCACCGCGTCCAGCCGGATGACATCCACGCCCCGGTTGCACAGATAGAGCATGTTGTCCGTCATATCGTTCATGACGACGGGGTTGGCGTAATTGAGGTCCCACTGGTACGGATAGAAGGTCGTCATGACGACCTTGCCCGCCTGCTCGTTCCAGCTGAAATTGCCGGGCGCCGTCGTGGGGAACACCTGCGGCACGGTCCGCTCATACTCGTTCGGCGTCACCCAGTTGTCAAAGAAGAAATACCGGTCCTGATACGCCTTCTCGCCTGCCGCTGCGCGCCTGGCCCACTCGTGATCCTCGCTCGTGTGGTTCATCACGAAGTCCAGGCATACGGCGATGCCGCGTTTGTGGCATTCCGCCGCAAGGTCCGAAAGATCCTCCATGGTTCCCAGCTCCGGCTGGACTTTCCGAAAGTCGCTGACCGCGTAACCACCGTCGCTGCGCCCCTCCGGGCTCTCCAGCAGGGGCATTAAATGCAGGTAATTGACGCCGCACGATTCGATATAGTCCAGCTTTTCCTCTACGCCCCGGAGCGTGCCGGCAAACGCATTCACGTACATCAGCATGCCGACCATCTCATGTCCCTTGTACCAGCCCGGATCCGCTTCGCGCACCCTGTCCAGTTCGCGCAGCGCCTCCGGCCGCCCGCAATAAGCACGGTAGAGCATGGAGACAAAGTAATCGTAGGCCTGCATATCGCCGTGGTACAACTCGCCGTAGAGCCACTTCAGTTCATCCTCATGCCGCGCAAAGCGGCGTGAGAATTCCGCTTCCCACTTTTTCTTCATGCTGCTCACCCTTCCAGCTCACTGCGTGTCGGCATCGCCGGGATCGCGCCGGGCCTGCTGGTCGTCAGCGCCGCAGCCCGATTGGCGTAAGCGACGATACCGGTGATCTCCTGTGCATTCAGGTTCCCCAACCCGCCGCGCAGCGCGATGCGGCTGAGCAGCGCGCCGAAAAACGTATCGCCCGCGCCGTTGGTATCCGCAACCTTCACGGGGCATCCCGGCACGACGCCGGATTCCCCGCCGCAGCGCCAAAGGGCACCCTTGGCGCCGAGCGTCACCAGCACGAGTTTCGCGCCGCCCTCGCACAGGATGCGCGCCGCTTCCTTCGGGTCCTGCGCGCCGGTCAGCAGTGCCGTCTCTTCGTCGCTGATTTTCACGATATCGCAGAGGGAAAGCGGGGCCCGCATCTCCCGGACCGCCGTCTCCCGGTCCGCCCACAGGGAAGCCCGGTAGTTGGGATCGTAGCTGACGATGGCCCCCGCCTTTTTGGCCGCCTTCACGGCCGTCACCGTCGCCCGGCGGCTGTCCGGATCGGTCAGGCTGACGCTGCCGAAGTGGATGATGCCCGTGCCCGCGGCCGCGGCGGCCGCTTTCGCGCCGTCCATCCGCGTATCCGCGCCCGGTTTGCGGCAGAAGGAAAAGCTGCGCTCGCCCTTCGCGTCCACGGTCACCACCGCCAGCGTGGTGCCGGCGGTCTCCGAGACCTGCAGACCGGAAACGTCCACGCCGTTTTGCACCAGCGTGTCCCGGAGCATCGTGCCGAAGACGTCATCTCCCACGCACCCGATGAACGCCGTTTCGGCGCCCAGCTTCGCCGCGGCCACCGCCACGTTGGCCGGCGCCCCGCCCGGGTTGGCCGCAAAATGTTTGATTCCCCGTTCGTCCACCGAGGTCTCGGTCATATCCACAAGGATCTCGCCGACAGCCGTAATTCTCATAGGTTTTGCCTCCCTTAAAAAGCCCCTGGCGCGCAGGGGTTTTATGCCTTCAGTTATGGTATCATGAACCCCGCGCCGCGTCAATCCAAAAGCGCTGCCGCGTTCGGCAGCGCCAGGATATTCTGCTGGATACGGAGCCGGCGTCAGGCCCGTGCCCCGCCCAGCTTTTCGGCCAGATACCGGGCGACATGGATGCCGCTGGCCGACGCGTGCGAGAGGGAGTGCGTGACGCCGCTTCCGTCCCCGATGGCGAAGAAGCCCTTACACGGCGTCTCCAGGTTGCCGTCCAGCGTCACTTCCATATTATAGAATTTGACCTCCACGCCGTAGAGCAGCGTGTCGTCGTTCGCCGTGCCGGGCGCGATCTTGTCCAGCGCGTAGATCATCTCGATGATTCCGTCCAGGATGCGCTTGGGGATCACGAGGCTGAGGTCTCCCGGCGTCGCGGAGAGCGTCGGCGTCATAAAAGACTTGGCCATGCGGGAGGGCGTGCTGCGCTGGCCGCGGATGAGATCCCCGAAGCGCTGGACGATGACGCCGCCGCCCAGCATGTTGGACAGGCGCGCGATGCTCTCGCCGTAGCCGTTGCTGTCCTTGAAAGGCTCCGTAAAGTGCTTGGCGACCAGCAGCGCGAAGTTCGTGTTTTCCGTGTGCAGGCGCGGATCCTCGTAGCTGTGCCCGTTCACCGTCACGATGCCGTTGGTGTTCTCCGTGACCACGACGCCCTTCGGATTCATGCAGAACGTGCGCACGAGATCCTGGTACTTCTCCGTCTTGTAGACGATCTTGCTCTCGTAAACTTCGTCCGTGATGTGCTGGAAGATCGCCGCGGGCAGTTCCACCCGCACGCCGATGTCCACCCGGTTGGATTTCGTGGGGATGCCCAGCCCGGCGCAGACGCCTTCCATCCAGCTGCTCCCGCTGCGCCCCACCGAGGCCACGCAGTAAGGCGCCGTATACTCCCCGTCAGGCGTCGTGATGACGTAATCCTCCCCCTCGCGCCGGACCCGGCCCACCGGCGAACGGAAGTGGAAATCCACCCGGTCCTTCAGATCGTCGTAGAGGCCGGAGAGCACTTCGTAGTTGATGTCCGTCCCCAGGTGCCGCACCGAGGCGCCCAGCAGATGCAGGTTGTGCTGCAGGCAGCGCGTAGCCAGCGTCGTGTTCTCCGTCGTGTACAGGCGGGTCTTTCCGCCGCCGTAGCGCACATTGATGCTGTCCACGTAGCGCATCAGCTCCAGCGCCTTTTTCTTGCCGATATAAGCGTGAAGCGTCCCGCCGAACGCGTTGGTGATGTTGTATTTGCCGTCCGAAAAGGCTCCCGCGCCGCCGAAGCCGTTCATAATGGCGCAGGTTTGGCAGTGTACGCAGCTCTTGATCTTTTTGCCGTCGATAGGGCATTTGCGCTGCTCCAGCGGATTGCCCTCTTCGAACACCGCCACGTGAAGCGAGGGACACAGCCGCGTGAGCTCATAGGCGGTAAAGATGCCGCCCGGTCCGGCGCCGATAATCAGTACATCATACTTTTTCACGTTCAACCCTCCCCGGTCTCACCGATACGGCAGCCTCTTTGGGAGGCAGCCGTAATCCTTCGTCCGCATGAAAAGGGCAGGCACCTCGTCAGTACCTGCCCCTGCTTGGCTCCCCAGGTAGGGCTCGAACCTACAACCCTTCGGTTAACAGCCGAATGCTCTGCCATTGAGCTACTGAGGAATGCGTTCGTTTGCGAACAAAGGCATTATACTGCTCCGCCCCCTGCTTGTCAAGCGCTTTTTTCGTCTGTCTTGACTTCATTTCACGGCCGTCGTATAATGTGCGGCGGTCACACTTGCATGCGGCTGTTTACTGTGTTTTTCGGGCTCTGCCCGTCTGTAAGGAGGAGATTTTCATGCGCAGAATCGGTGTGCTGACCTCCGGCGGCGACTCGCCGGGAATGAACGCGGCCGTCATGGCGGTGGCGAAGGCCGCCCGCTATCACGGCATGTCCCTCATCGGCATCAAGCGCGGATACAACGGCACCCTCTGCAGGAGCCACCACGTGGAAGACGACATGGTGGAACTGGACCTGGACACCATCCTGGACATCGCGGATCAGCCCGGCACCTACCTGCGGACTGCGCGCTGCCTGGATTTCCTGCGCCCCGAGATGCGCGCGCACGCCGTCTCCAATATCCACGAGATGGGGATCGAGGGCATCGTCGTCATCGGCGGCGACGGCTCTTATCACGGCGCGATGGAACTCTGCGACCTGGGCATCCCCTGCGTGGGCATCCCCGGCACTATCGACAACGACCTCGCCTATACCGAGATGACGCTGGGCTACGACACGGCCGTCAACTCCTGCGTGGACGACATCCGCGCCATCCGCGCCACCAGCCGTTCCCATGACCGGCCGGCCGTAGTGGAGGTCATGGGCCGCCACTGCGGCGACATCGCCCTCAAGGCCGCCGCCGGCTCCGGCGCGGAGATCTGCATCGTGCCCGAGGTTTCCTGGTCCATCCAGGAGGTCGCCGACCGCCTGGCCCGCCTCATCGACGTAGGCAACCCGCGCGCGACCGTCGTCGTCGCGGAAGGCGCGTGGGACTCCATGCAGCCGATGGACTGGCACCGCTACCTGCGCGAGAACGGCGTCAGGGTGCACGACGACGATCCCATCACCACCGCCATGCTGGCCAAGATCCTCAAGTTCAAGACGAAGGCCGAGGCGCGCCCCACCGTGCTGGGCTACACGCAGCGCGGCCGCACGCCTTCCGCGTACGATTCCTGGTTCGCGTTCGAGGCCGGCAGCCTGGCCGTCAACCTGCTGCGCAACGGCATCGGCAACCAGGTCATCGGCATCAAGGACGGGCGCGTCTACTACCTGCCCATCTCCATGGCGCTGCAGCAGAAGCGGGAGTTCAACCTCTCCCTGTACAACCTCATCAACTCCCTGTAATCCGCCCGTACAACCAACGCCCCTTCCCCGGTGAGAGGAAGGGGCGTTTCATGAAAAGGAATCCGTATGCTGACGAAAAACCAGATTACAGAGGCGCTCTGCGAATCCTTCGGCAGCGATGCCGTCGGCGTCTGCCGGATCGACGGCATCGCCGTCTTCGTCCCGGGCCTGCTGCCGGGCGAGCTGGCGCGCATCCGCATCGTCAAAACCGAAAAGCGGTACGCCTTCGGCCGCGTCGAGGCGCTGCTGGAGCCATCGGAAGACAGGCGTGAGCCGCCCTGTCCCGTCTACCGCCGCTGCGGCGGCTGCTCCTGCCAGCATATGCGCTATGAGGCCTCCCTCGAATACAAGCGCTCCCAGGTGCAGGAACTGCTCCGCCGCGTCGGCGGCCTGTCCGTCACGGTTCCGCCCGTCCTGGGCATGGAGCAGCCCCTGCATTACCGCAACAAGGGGACCTACCCTGTCTCCCTGCAAAACGGACGGCCGGTCTGCGGCTTCTACGCGCCCCGCAGTCACGACCTCGTCCCCCTGCCGGAAGACGGCTGCCTCATCCAGCGGGAGGAAAGCAGCGCGGCCGTTCGGGCGCTGCTCGCGTGGATGCAGGACTGCTCCGTCGCCCCCTACGATGAGCGCACGCGCACTGGCCTCATCCGCCACATCATGACGCGCACCGCGAAGGACGGGCGCACGGTGGTCACCCTGGTGAGCACCGCAGCCTCCCTCCCCCACACCGCGGAACTCGTCCGCGGCATGCGCAGCGCCCTGCCGTCCCTCGCCGGGCTGTGCCTCATCCACAATCCGAGGACGGACAACGTCATTCTGGACGGCCGGCTGAGCGTCCTCTGGGGCTCTCCCACGCTGGAAATGACGCTCTGCGGCCTTCGCTTTTCCGTATCCCCGCAGGCTTTCTTTCAGGTCAACCCCGCGCAGACGGAGCGGCTCTTCGGCCTGGCGCTGGATTTCGCGGAGCTGACCGGCAGGGAGACCGTCTGCGACTGCTACTGCGGCGCCGGCACGATTTCGCTGCTTCTGGCCGCCCACGCTGCGCGCGTCATCGGCATCGAGGTCGTCCCGCAGGCCATCGAAAACGCAAAGGCCAACGCGAAGACCAACGGGATCTGCGGCGTGGAGTTTCTCTGCGGCAGGACGGAAGACATCCTGCCCCGCCTGGTCGAAGGCGGCGTCCGCCCCGACGTCGTGCTGCTCGATCCCCCGCGCAAGGGCTGCGAGGCCTCCGTGCTGCATGCCATCAGCCAGGCGCAGGTGCCGCGCATCGTCTACATCTCCTGCGGCGCCCCGGCGCTGGCCAGGGACGCCGCGCTCCTCTGCGCCGAAGGCTACCGGGTGGAGCGCATTCAGTGCGTGGACATGTTCTGCCTGACGGGAGACGTGGAGACGGTGACACTTTTATCCCGCAGAAAAGATGAGCTGAGAGTACAGGTGACGATGACTTGCAAGTCTGACTAATTCAGTAAAGAAACGTTTTAATAAATTAACAAATCGTATTTATGGGGATGACTCAGATGAACTATAAGGTAATTGACAGAGAAACATATTATAGAAAAGGTGTGTACCGTCACTTCTCGGAAGATTGTAAATGCTCGACATCCATGACGGCGAGAATAGATGTCACAAATCTCGCTGCATATTCCAAGAAAACAGGAACAAAGTTTTATATCAACTTTTTATATATTCTTTCAAAGGTTATGAATTCACGCGAAGATTACAGAATGGGATATCTCTGGCAGACAGATGAACTGATTTGCTATGACGTGGTCAATCCCACACAGTATGTCTTCCATGAAGACACGGAAACCTGCACCCCTGTGTATACGGAATACTTTGAGGACTATGATAAGTTCTACGCTGCTGCATTGCGGGATGTTGAAGAGGCGAAGAAGACAAGGGAATACGAGCTGGATATGCAAAATCATCCCAACTGGTTCGATGCCTCGTTTATTTCATGGCTCTCTTATGATTCACTGAATCTTGAGCTGCCCGATGGAAATCTGTATTTTGCGCCAATTGTCAATTGGGGAAAATACAGGGAAGAAAACGAAAGACTTGTCATGCCTGTAACTGTTCGGCTGAATCACGCGATTGCTGATGGTTATTTGGTCGCAAATGTATTCCGCCTTCTGGAGCAAGAAATAAAGTTGTTTGTTGGGCTTTGATTGATATATTCAAAACTGTCGAGACGGTTTGCTTATTGTCCAAAATCAGATTTGCCCCACATATCGACATTGATCTGGACATGACGGAGTTGGATGTGACCGCTGCAGAGACCAAGGCAACGTATGAGGAAATCAAGGCGTATGTCCTCGA
>CACZHW010000021.1 GCA_902781095.1 uncultured Eubacteriales bacterium | reverse complement strand
CTCAGGAAAAATGAGAGAACTTTAGGAGAGAACTTTTACGGGGATTCGATCATGGGTGACTGAAAACCCTTATAAATAAAGAGGTTTCAGAAAAGGGGTCCCGTTTCGTCGGCACGATTTCGAGTCAGGGCCGTTATGACCACTTCGATACACCTCCGTGAAAAGCGGGCTTTCCCTTCGGAAAGCCCGCTTATTATAAGGCAACTGCGCAACCGGTGTCAAGCCTCGGTCTTCTCGGCGGGGGCTTCGGCCTCGCCGGCGGCCAGGTTCACGATCTCCATGGAGCGGCGCAGGAACTCCGTCATGCGCTCGGCCGTGAGCGGCTGGCGGGAGAGCTCGGCCAGGTCGCAGAGCTGGCGCGTGAGCAGCACGCTGCGCTCGTCCTTCTCACGCTCGGAGAGCTTGCGGACGGTGGCGTTGCGGCTGTTGAGCACCACGGAGTACTTCTCCGGCATGGTGAACTCGCTGCGGCCGTAGATGCGGCCCATGTCGTTGAAGCGGCGGCTCTGCTCGTCTTCGATCAGCATCATGGGGATGGCCTCGTTGGCAAGGGGCTTGACCTCGACCGCGAGGTCATCCTTGCCGCTGGCCTCGCGCACCAGGGCGGTCAGCTTTTCGTCGTCCAGCAGCGCGGCGTCGTCCGCGTCCTTGTCGGTCAGGCTGTCCAGCTCCGCGTCCACGCGGCAGTAGTGGAACTTGTTCTCCGCGTCCCCGCTGTACTCCATGTAGGAGATGAAGTTGACGTCGATGGCCTGGTCGAGCACGGCCACGTCGATGCCGCGCTCCGTAAACAGGCGGACGGCCGCGTCCTGGCGCGCCGCGTCGGTGGTGTAGACCATCTTGTCGGGGAGCTTCTCACCGTTGCGCTCCTTGTACTCGGCAAGGGTCAGGAACTTGCCCTCCGTTGTCTTAAAGAGGAGCACGTCCTTCATGCGCTCGGCGAACTTGTCGTCACGCATCACGCCGTACTTGATGAACGGATGGATGTCCGGCCAGAAGCCCTCGTAGGCGGCGCGGTCCGTCTTGAACATGCCGGTCAGCCGGTCGGCGACCTTCTTGGTGATGTGGTTGCTGATGCGGCGCACGTAGCCGTCGTTCTGCAGGAAGGAGCGGGAGACGTTGAGGGGGAAGTCCGCGCAGTCGATGACGCCCTTGAGGAGCATCAGGAACTCCGGGATGACCTCCTTGATGTTGTCGGCCACGAAGACCTGGCCGGAGTACAGCTTGATCTGGCCCTCGATGCCGCCGAACTGGTCGCGGATCTTCGGGAAGTACAGGATGCCCTTCATCTTGAAGGGGTAGTCCACGTTCAGGTGGATCCAGAACAGCGGGTCCTCAAACTCGTGGAAGGTCTTCTTATAAAACTCCTTGTACTCCTCGTCGGTGCAGTCCTGCGGGGCCTTGGTATACAGGGGATGGATGTCGTTGATGGGCTTCGGCTCTTCCTTCTTTTCCTCCGCGACGTCTTTCGTCTCGGAGACGGTCTCGCCCTTCTCGTCCTTTACGACGGCTTCCGGCTCCTTCTTCTCCTTGATCTCCTCCAGGTAGATCGGCACGGCCATGAAGGCGCAGTAGCGGTTCAGCACCTCGCGCACGCGCCAGGCGTCCAGGAATTCCTCCTCGGCGTCGGAGATGTGCAGGGTGATGGTGGTGCCGCGGGTCGTCCTCGAGCCGGCGGTCATCTCGAAGGCCATGCCGTCCGCGCTCTCCCAGTGTACGGGCTCCGCGCCCTCGCGGAAGGAGAGAGTGTCGATCTCGACGGCGTCCGAGACCATGAAGACGGAGTAGAAGCCCAGGCCGAAGTGGCCGATGATGCCGTTGTCCTCGCCCTCCTTCGCGTACTCGGCGAGGAAGGACTTGGCGCCGGAGAAGGCGACCTGGTTGATGTTGGTGGCGACCTCGTCCGCCGTCATGCCGACGCCGTCGTCGATGAAGCGCAGTTCCTTCTTCGCCTTGTCGACCTCCACGCGGATGGAGCACTGGGCTGCCGCCGCACTGTCCACCATGCGCAGCTTGGTGATGGCGTCGCTGGCGTTGGAGACGACCTCGCGGATGAAGATATCCTTGTCGCTGTAGAGCCACTTTTTGATGATGGGCATGATATTCTGCGCCTCGATGGAGACGCTGCCACGAATCGGATCCATACGAAAACCTCCTTGGACTAGCCACGGAAACCCGCGGACGTTCTTTGCGGAGCCTATTGTATGCCCGCTGGATGGGAAAGTCAAGGAAAATTTAGCACTCAAAAAGAATGAGTGCTAATAACCAATGGATTAAGATGCAGTCTCTGTATCTTATAGAAATAGCAAGAAACTTGCTATCAATACCTGCGAATGATACAATAATATCACTAAGACAAGGAGGATTTGTAATATGCTGTGGTTCTCCAGTAAATTGAAGATGCTGTTTATTATTGAAATAATGTTATGCTGTTTCTTCGGTGTCTGTGCTTGTGCTGCCGTTTGTGGAGACTATACTTATGAGTTGGTAAGTGTAAGCAGCGAAGGCGTGAGCACAACGATGTGCAGAATTACTGGATACAATGGGCCTGGCGGAGATATCGAAATTCCAACATCTTTGGATGGGTATCCAGTTTATAGCATACGCAATGGTAATTATAAGGACAATATTACAAGTATTGTATTCCCTGAAACAGTAACCAATGTGGAAACAGAGTGCTTTATGAGTTTACATCAGCTAAAGAAAGTTGTTTTTCTTGGAGATGTGAAAGTACTCGGTGATTATTTTTCAAATGACAGCGTTGAGGAAATCAGTTTTTATGGAGATGTAAATATAAATGGGTCTGGATGCTTTGCTTATTATTCAAGTCTTAAAAAGGTGACCTTTAATAATGCTTCAAAGGTTTATTTGGACGAATATACATTTGAAAACTGCACTGCGCTAAAGGAAGTACTATTTAATGATGAAAGCAGTTGCATTGGATTAGGTATGGGGGCATTTGCCGGGTGCAGTGCGTTGGAAGAGATAAGAATACCGGCAATTAGTTCAACGATAGTAGGAAGTGGAAGTTTTAGCAAATGTGATAGCCTTAAACGAGTATATATGTGTGGAGGAAAGATTAGTATCAAGGACTCGGCTTTTAATTATTGCACCCAATTGGAGGAGGTTTTGTTCACTGAAGGAAGTGTATGTGAAGAATTGGAAGAATACGCTTTTGCAAGGTGTAGTGCTTTGGAAGAGATAACGATACCTACAGGTGCCCCGATTAAAGTAGGAGATCGCTGTTTTGATAATTGCACAAAACTAAAAAGGTTTGTTATTCAAGGAGATAAAGCGGAAATCGGGGTTGCTGCTTTTAACAATTGTGAAGCTTTAGAAAATTTTATGGTGCAAGATGGTGTATTAACAATTGGGGAACATGCCTTTTATGGATGTAAGAATCTGAACAACCTAATAATGGGTAAAGGCTTATTATCGACTAGTAATGAAGTTTTTAGAGGTTGTACGAATCTAGCATCTATTATGCTGCCGTCAACGGTAACCGCTGTGGATGAAATGGCCTTCTTTGGCTGCAATGCTGCTTTATATACAAAAATTGGAAGTGAAACCGCCGTCAGCCTCAGCCGTGCGGGCTACACCTTCATGGACCCGGACTATCCGGGAATCAGCCTCAAGCATACTTTCAATCAGAATGAAGTCAGCGGATTTGAAGTGGTCAGCGCGGACACGGGCATGGCCTCGGCTGTTATCCCGCAGAGCGTGACGGCTGTCGGCAAAGCTGCTTTCAGCGGCTGCACGCTGCTGAATCATGTCTCCTTTCCGGATAGCGTAAATGAGATCGGGCAGAGCGCGTTTTATGACTGTCGGCGGCTGAAGGAAGTCTATATCCCGGAGATGGTTACGAGTATCGGAGACAGCGCCTTTAATCCGAATACGACGATTTATTGCTATGAGTATACAGTCGCCGAGGCGTGGGCAAACCGGAACGGCTTTAAGGTCGTCCTGCTCGATCAGAAGCCGTTTGAGGAAATCGGGCGCATCACCCTGCCGGAAGACCTGTATGTGCAAAATGGAACACAGAAGACGGTGACGGCGGAGATCTTCCCCAACACGCCGGACCTTGTGCCGGTTTGGACATCCTCCGATCCGACTGTTGCAACGGTGTCGGAGGACGGAGTCCTTGCAGCCCTGCAAAACGGGGAGACGACGCTTACACTGACGGTAAAAGGAAAGACGGCGCAGTGCACGGTACATGTGGTGACGATGGCAGAGGACTTCACCATCCCTGCGGAACTGTATGTGCAGGCCAAAAAGAGCATTGCCGCGCCCGTACCGGCGGTGACGCCGGAAGACGCCACGGTCCATCTGGAGTGGTCTGCCGATAATGCGCTGGCGGTTGAAATCTCACCGGCGGGCAGCATTACCGGGTATGTGGTCGGGGATACTGTTCTGACGGCCAAAGACACGATATCCGGCCTTACAAAGACGGCGACGCTGCATATCGTGCGACCGGTTTCAGCCATCTCGGTCACGCCGGCAGCGGCGGGTCTTATCCCGTATGAACCGCTGCAGCTGACCGCCCAGGCGAGAATCGGGACAACGGAGATCGGAGAGGTCGGGGCGACGTGGACCAGCGAAGACCCATCCGTCGCCGTGGTGGATGAAAGCGGCAGGGTGCAGGCCCTGGCCCCGGGCCGGACGCGTATCGTAGCGACCTTTGACGGGCGGGCTACCGCTGCGTGCACGCTGACCGTCAGAGAGGCAGCGACGATCCGTTTGCCCGCCTCGCTGAAAACGGTCTCTGCAAACGCTTTGACCGGAACGACAGCGGAACTGTACATTTTGCCGGACGGCGTGGAAAAGATTGAAAGCGGTGCCTTTGCAAATCTGCAGTACGCGCGGGTCATCGTCATCCCGGAAGGAGCAGCAGCAGGAACAGAGGCGGACGCATTTGCCGGAACGGATGCAGTCCTCGTGCATCCGGACGGAACGCCGTTCGAGCCTTAACGTTTTTAAGAAAATCTCCGGATGAACCGGTGGTGTCGCGTGACGTATGCAGGAACTGTTTGACGCGCCATCCGCAGCGCAGTATTATGTAGTCAAGTAGTACTTCACGGACTGCGCTGCAGTGCACAGACGGATGCCCTATGAAGAACAGACTGATCAGCGCAATGGCGCGAACCGATACAGGAAACAGGCTTTTGAAGGATCGCCGGTTCAGGCTGATCCTTTTTGCCGTGATGAGCATGGGCTGGAACCTTTGCTATGCGGTTTTCAATGCCCTCCTCGGCCTGATCGGCCAGTCCGGGTGGTTCGCGGTGATGGCCGTCTACCACACCGTGCTCGGGCTGATGCGGCTGTGCGTGCTGTCCTGCCGCAGCGGGGCGCCCGTCAGCCTGTCCCCGAGGCGCGCCATGCGGTTTACGGGGATCGGACTGCTGCTGCTGGCGGTGATCCTGTCGACCATCGTCAGGCTGACGATTTCAAATTCGGTGGGCAGGCGCTATCCCGTGGCCGTCATGATCGCCGTTGCGGCCTTTACATTTGCCATCGTCATCAAGGCGATCGTCAGCGCCGCGGCGGCGCACCGGCGCGGGGATCTCTTCCTGGTCATGCTGCGCAACATTTCCCTTGCCGCGGCAGCCGGCTCGATCCTCTCGCTGGAGCGCTCGATGATGGGGACCTTCGGCAGCAGCACGGACCGGTTCACCTATACCATGGAGGGCGTCTCCGGCCTGGTGGCGTTTCTCTTCGTCGTGCTGCTCGCCCTTTCCATGATCGTGCGCTCCGTGCGGATGGAGGAGGATGCCCATGCGTAAGCATTGGATCGCCCGTGCGGCGCTGTGCCTGTGCGCATTGGCGCTGCTGCTCCCCTTTGCGGCCGCCTTCGCGGAATTTCCGGCGCCGCGGGAGACGGTGCTGGAGAGCGTGCCCGACTTCGGCGGGCTGAACGGCCGTCACGTCGTGATCCGTTACGGAGAGAGGGACGCGCTGGGCCGGTGCACGGCCGCCACCGCGGTGCTGGGGCCGGAACTGCGCCAGGGCGAGGAACGGGCCGACATCGCGGACTTCCGTCCGACGGGCCTGCACAACGCGGCCTACGGCTTCATCCGGGACCGGTGGGTGTACAACCGCTGCCACCTGATCGGGCGGCAGCTGGGCGGTGCGGACGAGCTGAACAACCTGTTTACGGGCACCCACGCGCTGAACCATTCGCTGATGCTGCCGAGGGAAAATGAGATCGCCGCGTACATCCGCAAGACGGGCAACCACGTCTTCTACCGGGTGACGCCGCTGTACGACGGCGACAACCTGCTGTGCTCCGCGGTGCTGCTGGAGGCGGAATCGGCGGAGGATGCCGGGGCAGGGTTGCGCTTCTGTGTGCTGCTCCCCAACAGCGAACCGGGCGTGGCCATCGACTACGCGACGGGGTACACGACGCGCGCGGACGACTGGGAGAGCGGGGGGACGGCCGCGGGCAGCCACGCTTACGTCGTGAACACGCGTACGGGGAAGTTCCACGCGGCAGACTGTCCGGACGCCGGGAACATCTCCCGGCGGAACCGGCGGGAGCGCACGGGCCTGCGCAGCGATCTCATCCGCGAGGGCCTTACGCCCTGCGGCAAATGCAGGCCGTAGGCGCCGCAAAACAGAACAATACGGGAGGCGGCCTTCCCCTGCAGGAGGGCCGCCGGAGCATGGGCGGAAGAGGTTCCGCCCTTTGTTTTTTGTTTGCACTGTAAACGTTTACATATTTGAGACGGATTTTTGCAGCATTTGACGAAAAGCTGCGGCAGGGATGGGTTACAGCACAAATTTAATCGACAAACTTACCTAAACGGGGTTGACAGTTCCTGTTAAACCGGCTTATAATGCAGGCAATTGGTGGATTAATTGAACAATTTCCAAGTCTTTGAAATGGGAAACGACGGTTCTGTGAAAATCGGGCATGACGGCTGTTGTTTTACGACTGAATGAAAACGTTTACAAACACTGGCAGAAACGAAGGACCGGAACGAAGCGGAAGAGAGGAATGCTATGGAACCCTTGATTCGGATGGTCGGCATCACCAAAACCTTCCCGGGCGTCAAGGCGCTGGACAACATCAGCTTTGACATCCTGCCGGGCGAGGTGCACGTGCTGATCGGGGAAAACGGCGCGGGCAAGTCCACCCTGATGAAGATTCTCTCAGGCGTGTACCAGCCGACGTCCGGGCAGATCATCTGCAACGGGCACGAGTACAGCGCCCTGACGACGAAGACCTCCGCGGAGGAGGGCATCGCCGTCGTCTATCAGGAGCTGAGCGTCATCAACGAGCTCTCTATCCTGGAGAACCTCTTCGTCGGCAAGCTGCCGACTACGAAGCGGCTGGGCATCCCCGTCGTGGACTACAAGACGATGATGGAGAAGGCGAAGATCGTCCTGGAGCAGGTCGGCCTGCGGCACGACCCGAACACCCTGGTGGGCGAGCTGGCCATCCCGGACAAGCAGCTGTGCGAGATTGCCAAGGCGCTGGTCAGCGGCGCGAAGGTCATCGTGCTGGACGAGCCGACCACGAGCCTCACCACCTCCGAGGTGGAGCGCCTGCACGGCCTTATCCGGGAGTTGAAGGCGCAGGGCTGCGGCATCGTCTACATCTCCCATAAGATGAAAGAGCTGCACCAGATCGGCGACCGCATCACCGTCCTCAAGGACGGCGGCTACGTGGGCACCTATTCGGTGAACGAGGTGACGCTGGACGACCTCATCCGCCTGATGGTGGGCCGCGAGATCAAGGGCACCTACTTTGCCGACGAGAGCGCAGAGGAGCTGCAGAAGCGCCCGGTGATCTTCGAGGCGAAGGGTATCACGCGGGCGGACGGCGCCTGCCGCGACATCTCCTTCCAGCTGCACGAGGGCGAGATCCTGGGCTTCGCCGGCCTGGTCGGCGCGGGCCGCACGGAGGCGATGGAAGCGATCTTCGGCGCCGTGCCCAAGAAGGCTGGGCAGGTCTTCCTGCGCGGCAAGGAACTGAAGATCACGGAGCCGTACGCCGCGATCAAGCAGGGCCTTGGCATGCTGACGGAGGACCGCCGCAAGCTGGGCTTCGCCAAGAACTTCACCTGCAAGCAGAACATCTCCCTGGAGCCCTACATCAAGGAATCCACGGCCGGCGGCCTGGGCG
The DNA here is from genome assembly GCA_902781095.1 of uncultured Eubacteriales bacterium. GTDB lineage: Bacteria > Bacillota > Clostridia > Christensenellales > Aristaeellaceae > Ventricola. Next base: position 30,381 of record CACZHW010000021.1, on the reverse strand, counting down.
GCATGCTGGACGAGGGCAAGGAACAGAAGTGGGCCGCCGAGCAGATCAGCGCGCTGAGCGTCAAGTGCACGGGCCCGGACCAGATGACGGTCAACCTCTCCGGCGGCAACCAGCAGAAGGTCATCCTCGGCAAGTGGATGGCCGCGGGCAGCGAGGTGCTCATCTTCGACGAGCCGACCAAGGGCATCGACGTGGGATCCAAGAGCGAGATTTACGTGCTGATGCGCCGCCTGGCCAAGGCCGGCAAGGGCGTGCTGATGATCTCCTCCGAGCAGACGGAGCTGCTGAGCGTGTGCGACCGCATCGCCGTGTTCCACAACGGCGAGCTGAAGGCGGTACTGGAAGGGAAAAAGGCGACGGAAGAGGAGATCGTGAAGATCTCCACCGGCGAGTGAGAAGGAGGCAAACCCCATGAGCGAAAAGAACAATCAGAAGAAATTTGACTTCGCTACGTACTGGCAGCGCTTCGGCACGATCAGTATCCTGCTGCTGCTCCTCGTCGTCCTCGCGATCGCGAAGCCGTCGAGCGTCTTCTCCGCGAACTCCATCCCGCAGATCCTGCGGCAGTCGGCCGTCAACATCCTGCTGGCGCTGGGCGAGTTCTTCGCCATCCTGCTGGGCTACATCGATCTGTCCATCTCCGCGGCCTGCGGCCTGACGGGCATGGTGGCGGCGCTTCTCATGCGCGCCGGCTCCCCGTGGGTGCTCGCCTGCATCCTGGGCGTGCTGTGCGGCACGCTGATCGGCGCGGTCAACGGCTTCCTCATCAACCGCACCGGCCTGCACCCCTTCATCATCACCCTGGGCATGCAGACGATCTACTTCGGCCTCATGCTGGTCATCTCCAACTCCTCCTCCGTCTACGGCTTCCCGGCGGGCTTCTCCGGATTCATGAACGCGACGGTGGCGGGCATCCTGCCGGTGGGCGCCATCATCGCGCTGGTCGCCGCCTGCATCCTCTGGTTCTTCACGACCAAGACGAAGGCCGGCCGCAACCTGTACGCCCTGGGCGGCAACCGTGAGGCGGCGTGGTACTCCGGCATCAACGTGCACCGTCACCAGATGCTGGTCTACATGATCTCCGGCACCTGCGCCGGCCTGGCGGGCATCGTGCTCACCGGCCGCCTCAACGCGGCGGCGCCGACGGCGGGCACGGGCTACGAGACCTACGCCATCGCCGCGACCATCATCGGCGGCACCAGCTTCTTCGGCGGCGTGGGCAAGATCCCCGGCGTCGTGGCCGGCGGCCTCATCATCGGCATCATCAACTACGGCATGACCGTCCTCATGATCGACGCTTCCATGCAGAAGGTCGTCATGGGCGCGCTGATCATCATCGCCGTCACGCTCGACCACTTCGTCTCCAAGTCCTCCAGAAAGTAAGATAACCGATGCTTTACGTGGCGCCCGCGCGGCGGATGTGCTATGCTGTGCGGGTACCGCAAATAAACAAGGAGGCAGAGCTTAATGAAACGGTATTTCAACCCCTCGCTGATGTGCATGGATTTCCTCGATATCCGCCACCAGATCGAGATTCTCAACAGCCGTGTGGATTTCTATCACTTCGACATGATGGACGGGCACTACGTGCCCAACATCACCCTCTCGCCGGACCTGGCCAAGGCCGTGGCGAAGGTCTCCGATCTGCCGCTCGACTTCCACCTGATGGTGACCGATCCGCAGATGTTCATCGAACCCTGCCGCAAGGCGGTGGAGCCGCTGACGCAGCGCGGGATCCGCAGCTTCTACAGCCCGCACGCGGAGGTCATCAACGGCAAGGCCTTCCGCATCATCGACGAGATCGTGAAGGCGGGCTTCCGGCCCGGCGTGGCCATCAACCCGGAGACGCCGCTTTCCGAGATCGAGGCGTACCTGCACCGGCTGGACAAGGTGACCTTTATGAGCGTGGATCCCGGCTTCGCCGGCCAGCCCTTCATCCCGGAGATGCTGGACAAGGTCCGCGCGGCGAAGGCGCTGAAGCAGAGCAATCCCGAGAAGTACCACTTCATCATCGAGATCGACGGCTCCTGCAACAAAAAGACCTACGGCCTGCTCGCGGAGGCGGGCATCGAGTCCTTCATCGTGGGCACCTCCGGGCTGTTCAACAACGACCCGGACCTGGAAAAGGCCTACGACATCATGATGGACGACTTTAACCGGGCGGTGAGCGCATGAGCGCCGAACGCGTGATCCTGGGCATCGACATCGGCGGGACGAACCTGCGCATGGGTTTCGTCGATGAGGCATACAACCTGAACGGCTTTGAGCGCTTCCCGACGGCTGCGACGCTGGGCGGGGATGATCCGCTCGACTGCCTGGCTGCGGAGATCCGCGGCTACTGTGCGCGCTGCGGGTATACGGGCGCCATTGCGGCCGTCGCGCTGGGCGTCCCCTCCGTGGTGCACAAGAACCACAGCTACGTCTATTCCACGCCCAACATCCCCGGCCTCGATGCCGTGGACCTCGGGCGGGAGCTGGAGCGCCGGCTGAATGTCCCGGTCTACGTGGACAGGGACGTCAACTTCATCCTGGCGCACGACATTCGCAAGTACGACCTGGACCCGGACGGTTCCCGCACGATCCTGGGCTGCTACCTGGGCACGGGCTTCGGCAACTCCCTCTACATCAACGGCCGCATCCACGTGGGCAGCCACGGAGTGGCGGGGGAGCTGGGGCACATCCCGCTGCGCGGCGTCACCGACCTTTGCACCTGCGGGCAGGTGGGCTGCGTGGAGACGCGCATCAGCGGGCGCTACCTGAAACAGCTGACGGAGCGCGCCTTCCCGGGCTGCTTCATCGGCGACGTCTTCCGGGAGCACGGCGACTCGGAGGAGATCGCGCAGTTCATCCGCGACGCGGCGCTGCCGATCGCCACGGAGGTCACCCTGCTGGATCCCGACTGCGTCATCCTGGGCAGCGGCGTCTTCGCGATGCAGGGCTTCCCGATGGAGCGGCTGATGGACGAGGTGCGCAGGCGTGTACGCCATCCGCTGCCCGCGGAGGATCTGCACTTCGTCGTCGCGGAGGACAGCCAGACGGCCGGCGTGCTGGGCGGCGCCGTCACCGTGATGCCTTACGTCCGCATGGGCATTCCCTTCCGTTCCTGACCGCGAAAGCGGCTCGAAAATAAAAAACAAAATGGAGGAAAACACAATGAAAAAGCTGCTTACCCTGGCTCTGGCCCTGTGCCTGCTGCTGAGCGTCGCTTCCTTCGGCATGGCGGAAAAGTACGCCGTCATCCTGAAGACGACCAACTCCGACTTCTGGCGCACCATGTATGACGGCACCGCCGCCTATGCCAAGGAGAACAACATCGAAGTCGACATGTTCGCCGCGCAGAGCGACATTGACTACGAGGGCCAGCTGGCCATCCTGGAGAACTGCATCAACTCCGGCGAGTACGCGGGCATCGCGATCGCGCCCTGCAACGGCGTCAACCTGATCGCCGGCGTCAAGAAGGCGAACGAAGCGGGCATCACCATCTGGAACATCGACGAGAAGTTCGACGCTGCCGAGATGGCCAACCAGGGCGCCGTGTGCGTCGGCTTCGACTCCTCCGATAACGTGCAGATCGGCCACATGGGCGGCGAGTACCTGTCCAGCCTGCTGGAGAGCGGCGCGCAGGTCGGCGTCATCGAGGGCCTGGCGGGCAACCAGTCCTCCGAAGACCGCGCCAGCGGCGCGAAAGCTGCCTTCACCGAGGCGGGCATGAACATCGTGGCTGCCAAGTCCTGCGACTGGGACCGCCAGACCGCCATGGACACCGCGATGACCTGGATCCAGCAGTTCCCGGAGCTCAAGGCCATCTACTGCTGCAATGACGGCATGGCCATGGGCGCCATCCAGGCTGTCATCGTCGCCGGCAAGGTCGGCCAGATCTACGTCTGCGGCACCGACGGTGACGGCGACGCCATCCAGTCCGTCGCCAACGGCGAGCTGACCGGCACGGTCGCGCAGGACTCCGCCAACATCGGCATCACCGGCCTCAAGGGCGTGATGGCTGCCGTTGCTGATCCGGCTTCCTATCCGGCGAGCGCCGAGCCCGAGAAGACCCCTGTTGCGGCCATCCTGGTTACCGCCGAGAACGCGGCCTCCATGCTGTAAGAGCGGGTTGACAGAAAGAGATTCATTCGGTATTCTGAGTGAAGCGAGGGGAGCCGCATCCTTTGCGGCTCCCCGTTTTTTATGGAGGAAATGGCGATGAAGGACCGGCAGAGCGTCTCCATCAAGACGGTTTCGGAAAAGCTGGGGGTCTCCGTGGCGACGGTGTCGCGCGTCATCAACGGGACGGGCTCCGTCTCGCCGGAGATGCGGGAACGCGTGCTGCGGGCCGTGCAGGAGCTGGGCTACGTGCCCAACGCCATGGCCAGGGGGCTGCGCACCAACTCGCTGCCGCTGGTGGGCATCATCGTGCCGGACATCGTCAACGAGTTCTTCTCGCGCATCGTGCTGAACGTGCAGCTGGCGCTGGCCCAGCGCGGATACTCCGTGTTCATCTGCAACACGGACGAGCGGCACGACCTGGAGCAGATGTACCTGGCCTCGCTGCAGACGATGCAGATCCGCGGGCTCGTCTGCATTTCGGGCTACGACATGGAAAACGAGGCGTGGCCGGAGGTGCCCACCGTCTACATCGACCGGAACCCGGAGACGCGCGTCTCGGATTCCACGAGCATCGAATCGGACAACGAGAGCGGCGGTTACCAGGCGGCGCAGGAGGTGCTGCGCCGCGGCTGCAGGCGCGTCGCCCTTTTGACGGACGACCGGCGCCTCTCCACGGCCGTCAGCCGCGAGACGGGCTACCGCAAGGCGCTGGAGAGCGCCGGCCTCCCCGCGGACGAGTCCCTCATCCTGACGGTGAGCCGGGTCGACGAGAAGAATGCTTACGACGCGGTCTCCTACGCGTTGCAGTCCGGCAAGCGGTTCGACGCGCTGGTCTGCTGCACGGACTGGCTGGCGCTGGGCGCGCTGCGGGCGCTGAAAAACGCGCACCTGTCGGTCCCGGGCGAGGTGAAGGTGGTCGGTTACGACGACGTCAGCATCGCGGCCTACTCCGCGCTGCCCATCACGACCGTGCGGCAGGACGTGGACGAGATGAGCCGCCTGGCGGTGGAGGAACTGGTGCGCATGATGGAGGGGAAACCCTGCCGGCGCAAGAACTGGATCGTCCCCGTGAGCCTGGTGCGCAGGGAGACGACGTGAGAGGGATGGGCGTATCCATGACGAAGATCGATGTGGACCGGTGGGAGCGGAGGGAAGCCTACGAATTCTTTTCGAGGATCTCCAACCCGTTCTACATGGTCACGTTCAGGGCGGACGTCACGCCGCTTTATGCGTACACGAAACCGCGCGGGCTGTCCTTTTACAAGGGGATGATCTGGGCGTGCACCGAGGCGCTGAACAGCGTGGAGGCCTTCCGCATGGCGATCCGGGACGGGCAGGTGATCCTGCTTTCCCGCCGCGACCCCAGCTTTACGGATCTTGGGCCCGGCAGCGGGCAGTTCCGCATCGTCACGGTGCCGCACACGGGGGACATCGACAGCTTTTGCAGGGAGGCCGACCGGGTCAGCAGGGCGCAGCGGTCTTTCATCGATCCCGCCAAGGAATCCGACGCGCTCGTCTACTATTCCTGCCTGCCGTGGATCGAGCTGACGGCGCTGACCAACGAGCGCGACCTGTCCGCGCCGGGCGCGCTGGATGACAGCATCCCGCGCATCGCGTGGGGAAAGGTCACGGAAGAAGACGGCCGAAAAAAGCTTGGCCTTTCCATGGAGGTCAACCACCGGCTGATCGACGGCATCCACATCGGGCAGTTCGCACAGCGGCTGCAGGAACTCATGGAGGGCCTGGAGCCCCACACAGTGTAACTGGCCATCGAATCATATAGGAAAAGGCCTGCGCCGCAGCGTGAACTGCGGCGCAGGCCGGTTTGCATTTGAAAGGACCGCAAGGAGCGGGGATTACTGCTCCTTCTTGGTGGCATAGGCCGCGATGAGGGCCAGGGCCAGCACGGCGCCCTTGACGGCGGGCAGGACGTAGAAGGGAACGGCGCAGATCGTGAGGCCGTTTTCCAGCGTGGAAACCAGCATCGCGCCGATCAGCGTGCCCAGCGCGTTCGGCTTTTCCGCGCCGCCGACAGAGCGGCCGACGAACACGGCGGCCAGCGCCTGCATGAGGTAGTTGTCGCAGCACATAACCTGCGCGGAGCTGCCGCGGGAGGCGACCAGCATGCCGCCGATGGCGATGAACACCGCGGTGATCATGCCGGCCAGGTAGCGGTAGGCCTTGACGTTGATGCCGGAGAGCTTGGCCGCCTGCTTGTTGCCGCCCATGGCGTAGATGAAGCGGCCATGCTTCGTGTACTCCAGGAAGATGTGCGCGACGAGCACGCAGGCGAGCATGATGATGATGAGCCACGGCTCGCGGCCGATCGCGCTGAAGGCGGGCTCCAGCTTGACGCGGACGGGCTGTGCGCCGTAGGGCGTGCGCATGCCGGTGGAGACGGCGCCGCCGCCGATGTACCACTGGCCGAGGCCCTGGTGCACGAACATCAGCGCGCAGGTCGCCAGCATGTCCGGGATCTTGCACACGAGGATGAGGAACATCGTAAGCTGGTACATGACCAGCGTGATGGCGATGGTAATCAGCACGCACAGGATCAGCGGCAGGCCGTACCACAGGTACATGCTCATGAAGACGTAGGCGGAGCAGCTGGCCAGCGTGCAGGCAGACATGTCAAATCCGTCGGGGGCCATGGTGACGGTGGCTGCTATGGCGAAGACCGTCGTAATCGACATGGCGCGCAGGATGTTGATCATGTTGTTGACGGATAAGAAACGGTTTCCCTTTACCAGATAGAAAACCAGAAAACAAAGCACCAGGGCGATGACGGCTGCCCAGTCCAGCAGCCTGCGAAGGGTGCTCTTGCCGCCCTTATCGGCCATAGGATTTTTCAGCTTGGCTTGCATAAGATTTCCTCCTGTTTTTGCCGCATCAGGCGTATTGGGTCGTACTGCCGACCGAGTAGTGCATGATTTCGTCCTCGCCGGTCTTGGCGGTTTCCAGCTCCGCCATCACGTGGCCGTCGAAGAGGACATAGATCCTGTCCGTGATGGACAGAAGCTCCGAATTTTCGCAGGAAGCGTAAATGACGCTGTTGCCCTGCCTCGTGATGTCGTTGATGAGGCGGAAGATGTCCTGCTTGGCGCCGACGTCCACGCCCTTGGTGGGCTCGTCGAAGATGTAGACGTCGCAGTCCGCGGCCATCCACTTGCCCACGGCCACCTTCTGCTGGTTGCCGCCGGAGAGGTTGGCGACCTTCTGATTGATGGACGGGGTTTTGATGCCCAGGCTGTCCACGTACTTGCGCGCGTTTTCCTCCGTCCTGGATTTGATGACGAACGCGCCGCTGCAGAACTTGTCCAGCGCCGCGGCGGAGAGGTTGAAGGTGACGGTCTCGCCGACCAGAACGCCCTCTTTGCGGCGCTCTTCGGGCACCAGGGCGATGCCCTGCCGGAGGGCATCCGTCGGGATCTTGATCTTCAGCTCTTTGCCGTTCAGGGTGATGGTGCCGCCCGTCTTTTCGTAGGCGCCGAAGATGGTCTTGCACAGCTCCGACTTGCCGGCGCCGACCAGGCCGGCGATGCCGACGATCTCGCCCTTGCGCACGTAGAAGGAGACGTCGTTGACCTTGCCGTCCGCGCCGGAGAGGTGGGAGACCTCGAAGACCTTTTCGCCGATGGGCACGGTCTCCTTGGGGAAGTTCTCCTCGAAGGAGCGGCCCAGCATCTTCTCGATGATCTCGCGCGTGGTGGTCTTGTCCGTCACGTCGCTGGTGTCCACGATTTCGCCGTTGCGCATCACGGTGTACTTCTGGCAGATCTGCAGGATCTCGTGGATGCGGTGGGAGATGAAGATGATGGCGATGTTCTCCGTCTCCTGCAGGTGGCGGACGAGCCGGAAGAGCTCCGCGGTCTCGGAGTCGGACAGCGGCGCGGTGGGCTCATCGAGGATGAGGAAGTTGCACTTGTTGACGATGGCCCGGGCAATCAGCACCATCTGCTTCTGCGCCAGCGAGAGATCCTGCACCAGGGTGCGGACGTTTACGTTGATGTGCAGCCGGTCCAGCACCTCTTTGGCGCGGCGGCGCATTTCCGGCCAGGAGACCAGGGGCTTCTTGTCGGCGGTCAGGATCATATCGCCCAGCATCACGTTTTCCGCGACGGAAAGCGTCGGCACGAGCGCCATGTCCACTTCCTGGTAAACGATCTGGATCCCCAGCTTTTTAGCGGCCATCGTGGTGCGCAGCTCCACGGTTTCGCCGTTCAGATAAACTTCCCCCGTATAGTCGGGGTTTGCGCCGGCCAGCACCTTCATCAGGGTGGACTTGCCCGCCCCGTTCGCGCCGACGAGCGCGCGGATTTCACCGGTGCTGACCTCGAAATTGACATCGTTCAGCGCCTTGACACCGGGAAATTCGATGGATACGTTTCGCGTACCAAGCGTCATCCTGGCCATGGGTATTCCTCTACTTTCCTGTGGATTGAAAGGAGCGCCGGAGCAAAGGCTCCGACGCTCCCTGTCCAGAAACAATGCTCAACAGTTATGGTGTGTGAACCTGATTATTTGTGGATGAGGTCGGCGGGCATCCAGTCGGCCACGGAGAGGTAGCTGAGGTTGCCGTAGGTCTCGCCGGCGACTTCGCCAAGGTTTTCAACTGTGCTATCGTCTTTAATGTTAGTAGCCAGGATGGCGGTGCCGGGGACTTCGACGACGTCCACGCCGTACTGGCCGGAAGCCGGATCATAGATCTTGTCGTACTCGCCGGCCATCTCCAGCATCAGCAGGCGCATCGCGATCTCGCCGTTGAGGGTCCAGTCGGTGGTGCCGGCCGCGGTCCAGATGGCGGGATCATCGTGCATGTGGGTAACGTCGACGTTGTCGATATCGACGGAAGCCATGGGCAGCGCGTCGCCCTCGGTGCCGTTCATCAGCGCGTTCTCCTTGATCGCGTTGAAGACGCCCTGGCCGTAGAGGTCATAGTAGGCGATGACGCCGTCCACGTCCTCGCGGTTGATGGACTGGAGGTAAGCGGCGGTCACGGCGTTCGCGGAATCCATGCTGTCCTGCAGGGGCTGGATCTCGCCGACGGTCTTGATCTTGCCGGCAGCCTCGTACTCCTGCCAGCCGACTTCGCGGCGGTCAAACGGGCTGTTGTAGTTGGGGCCGCGCCAGACTTTGATGAGGCGGACGCCCTCGCCGAACTTCTCGATCATGGCGTCGAGCAGAACGGTGACCAGGCTCTTGTCCTGCTGGAAGAGCTGGGTGATGCCCGGCAGCTTCTGATATTCGCCGTCGGTGTAGAACTGGGTATCGAAGCAGACGATCTTCATGTCCGGATACTTCTCCGCGACTTCTTTCAGGAAGACGTAGGAGCCGTCCTGGTTGCCGTGGCTGACGAGGATTCCGTCATAGCCGGCGGCCGCGCAGGTGTTGATGCGGTCCATCCAGGTGTTGAAGTCGCCGTCGCAGAAGAAGAAGTCAAACTTTACATCAAGAGCATCGCAGAGATCTTGGCAAGAATCTTTCCACATCTGGAAGATGGTGGCGCTGGGCAGAAGCATGATGTACGCGACCCTCTTGCCCGCCACGGGGTTCGTGGTCTCGGCGGAAGCGACGGCCATCATGGAGAGAGCCAGCACGAGCGCCAATACGATAGCGAGAACCTTTTTCATGAGTTTTCCTCCTTTGTCTCAATTGGGAAGAACGCCTTCCCTTGCTGTGTACAGTATAGTGCTGTTTAGAGAGGCTGTCAAGTTTTAGACGGAAAGTTTTTTAATGGTTTTGGACTGTACAGGGCGGGCGGTTCTATTTAAAACTGCCGTGATTCCCGATTTATGTGGATTAAACGGACAAAATTAGCTGAAAAGATTTAGATTCTTTTTCGCCGGGCGAGGTTGACATTGCTGAACGATTCTACTATATTATAACCGAACAGAACCGTTTAGTTTACTAAACACTAAACGATCAACCCGACGATACAGACAGGAGCAGGTGAAACATGCACGAAATGAAGCGTTATCCGACGGACGACGAGGCCAAGAAGCTGATCTGCGAGATCGGCCGGCGGATGTATCAGAAGAACTTTGTGGCGGCCAACGACGGCAACATCAGCTGCAAGGTGGACGACGACATCATCTGGGCGACGCCGACGGGCGTCTCCAAGGGATTCATGAGCGAGGACATCCTTGTCAAGCTGCGGCTGGACGGGACCGTCCTCTCGCAGGGGCCGCTGAAGCCTTCCAGCGAGATCAAGATGCACCTGCGCGTGTACAACGAGAACCCGGAGGTCGGCGGCGTCTGCCACGCGCATCCGCCGGTGTCGACCTCGTTCGCCATCGCGGGCATGAGCCTGGACAAGGCGATTTACCCGGAGGCGCTGGTGAACCTGGGCACCGTGCCCTGCGTGCATTACGAGACGCCGGGCTCCCAGGGCATCCCGGACAGCATCGCGCCATACTGCCGCGACTACAACGCGCTGCTGCTGGCCAACCACGGCGCGCTCTCCTGGGGACGGGACGTCATGGAGGCGTGGTACCGGCTGGAATCGGTGGAGCACTACGCGATGGTCATCATGTACACGGGCAACATCATCGGCAAGGCCAACGTGCTCAGCTGCGACCAGGTGGGCGAGCTGATGGAAATCCGCAAGCGCATGGGCTACACCAGCGGCGGCGGGATGCCCGCCTGCACGGCCAGGCCAACCAACACGGTGGACGTGGTGGCGAGCAACGCGCCCGTGAACCCCGCGCCGGAGACGCCCCGCGTGCTGAAGACCTACGGACAGAGCGAGGCGGCGTCCTCCTGCGGCTGCACCGGCAGCGCCGGCGCCAGCGAGGCGGAGCTGCGGGCGATCACCCAGGCGGTGTTGGAGCGGCTGAAGAACCTGTAAGCAAAGGGAGGTGCGGCATGAAAGCGATCGTCATCGGCGGCGTGGCCGCGGGCATGTCCGCTGCCTCCAAACTGCGCCGCGTGCTGCCGGAGGCGGAAATCCGCGTCTACGAACGGGGCTCCTTTCTCTCCTACGGCGCGTGCGGCCTTCCTTATTATATAGGCGGGGCGAACGACGATCCCGCGCTGCTCATCGCAAGGACGCGGGAGCAGTACCGGAAGATGAACATCGACACGCGGCTGCGCTGCGAGGTGACGCACGTGGATCCGGCGGCCAAGCGGCTGACGGTGCGCTCCCTGGAGTCGGGCGAGGTCTTCGAGGACACGTACGACCGGCTGATGATCGCCGCAGGGGCGAACAGCGTGATGCCGAAGATCCCCGGCGCGGACTCCGCGGGGGTCTTCTACCTGCGCAGCATGGAGGACGGCCTCTTCCTGCACGAGTTCGTGCGCCTGCCGGAGGTGGGGCACGTCGCCGTCATCGGCGGCGGCGCCATCGGCGTGGAGATGGCCGAGGCCCTCGTAAACCTGGGCAAACGAGTAACGCTGCTGGAGGGCGGAAAGCGGATCCTCTCGCCGTACGAGCCGGAGATGTCCGAGCTGGCGGCGCAGGAGATGGAACGGCACGGCGTGCGAGTCCTCGTCGGCGCGAGGGTCAGCGCGATCGAGGAGGGGCCCGAGGGGCGCATCGTGCGCACGGCCGGGGAGGACATTCCCTGCGACATGGTGCTGATGGCCGTGGGCGTCGTCCCCGCGACGGACTTTCTCAGGGATACCGGCATCCGCATGGCCCGAAACGGCGCCATCCTCGTGGACAGGGAGATGCGCACGAGCATTGAGGACATCTGGGCGGCGGGCGACTGCGCAACGGTCTACCACCGCGAGGCGCAGGAGGACTACTTCATCCCGCTGGGCACGGTGGCCAACAAGTGCGGGCGGATCGCCGGCGGGAACATGGCCGGCGGCCACGAGAAGTTCATCGGCGCGCTGGGCACCTCCGCGATCAAGGTCTTCTCCCTGGAGATGGGCAGGACCGGCCTGGGAGAGGCGGACGCGGCGCGGCTGGGCATCCGTTACAAGACGAAGCTGGTGACGGCGCAGGACCATCCCTCCTACTACCCGAATCCGGCGAAACTGGTCATCAAACTCATTTACGAGGAGGGCACGCGGCGGCTGCTGGGCGCCTGCGCGTGCGGGGAGAAAAACGCGGTGCTGCGGTGCGACCTCTTCGCTCTGGCCATCCACAACAACATGACGACGGACGAACTGGGCATGGTGGATCTGGCGTACGCGCCGCCTTTCGCGGGCGTATGGGACGCCGTGCATATCGCCGCCAACGCGGCAAAGTGAGGCGCGCATGGAGAAGCTGTGTACGTTGAGCGAGGCGGTGTCCCGCATCCGGGACGGGATGACAGTGGGCCTGGGCGGCAACACGCTGAACCGCGCGCCCATGGCGGCGGTCTTCGAGCTCATCCGCCAGGGGAAGCGGAACCTGCGCCTGGTCAAGACGGCCGGCGCGATGGACATCGACGCGCTGTGCCTGGCGGGCTGCGCCGCCTCGGTGGACGCGGGATTCATCAGCTATGAGACGGAGTACGGCCTGGCCCAGCGCTACCGCCGGTCCGTCCAGCAGGGGCTGGTGCAGGCGAACGAGCACGCGTGCTACACGGTCATCTCCGCGCTGCGCGCAGCCTCCTACGGCATCCCGTTCATGCCGGTCCGCGGCCTTAAGACGAGCGACCTGCGGGCCGTCAACGATTACTTTGCAGACGTGACGGACCCCTTCACGGGCGAGAAGCTCGCCGCGGTGCGGGCGATCCGCCCGGACGTTTCCATCGTGCACGCACAGGTCGCGGACGCGCGGGGAAACGCGCGCTTCGACGGCCCGAAATACGAGGACGTGCTGCTTTCAAGGGCGTCCGCCACCGTCATCGTGACGGCGGAGCGCATCGTGGGCGAGAGCTTCTTCGCGGGGGAGCGGGAGAAGGCGGACATACCGCACTTCCTCGTATCCGCGGTGGTGCACGCGCCGCATGGCGCCTCCCCGGGTGCCTGCCCGGGCTGCTATGAGCCGGACGGGGAAGCGGTCCGCGCTTTCCTGCAGCTGCCGGACGCCGGCGCGCTGGCGTGCTGGCTGGAAAGGGGGCGGTGCGGATGGTGAGGACCTGCGACATCATGGCGGTGGCGCTCGCCCGGCTGATCCGCAATGGGGACACGGTGTTCCACGGCGTCTCCTCACACCTGCCGATGGTCGCCGTCCTGCTGGCGAAGGCGACGCACGCGCCGGATGCGGTCTACCTGAACATCCCGGGCGGTACGGATCCGGAGCGGCCGGTTCTGCAGCGCTTCACGAGCGCGGGGACGGGGCTGTGGGACAGCGCCTGCGCCGGCTTCCCGCTGATGGAGGTCTTCGATCTGTCCATGCGCGGCGGGCTGGACGTGGCCTTCCTCTCGGGCGTGCAGTTCGACAGCCGGGGCAACGTCAACGCCTCCGTCATCGGCGATTACCGCAGGCCGAAGGTCCGCCTGCCCGGCGGGGCGGGGAGCGCGGTGCTGATCCCCACGGCGAAGCGCGCCGTGATCTGGCGGACCAAGCACGACCGGCGCACCTTTACGGACAAGGTGGATTTTGTGACGGCAAAGGGCAACGTCAGCGACATCGTGACGCCGCTGTGCTGCTTTACGATGTACGAGGGCGAGCTGATTCTGAAAAGCATCCATCCCGGGGTCACCATTGACAAGGTGGCGGAAAACACGGCCTTCCCCCTGCGTTACTTCGACATCGTGGAGACGCCGCCGCCGAATGCGGAGGAGGAAGCGGCGCTTCGGAGGATCGACCCGTTGGATCTGCGGAACCTGGAGTTTCTGTAAACGCAACGGAATACCCTTCCACCATTCGTTTGAACCTCATCCACCATCGCTGCCGCGATGGTCCCCCTTCCCCAAAGGGGAAGGCAAGGACCCTCTCCGTCACGCCTGCCGGCGTTCCACCTCTCCCGGAGGGAGAGGCAAGGGCGGCGATTACAATTCTCCTGCCTCCCCTGAAAGGGGAGGAGGACCGCGCCGTCAGGCGTGGTGGAAGGGTTTGTAACCCAAAGCGGTGGATGAGGTTTTAACCCGTAACCAAAATCTTTAACGATAGAAAGGAAGTTGACCCGTATGTCCCGTTATGACACCTATTTTCTCATGAAGTGTGAAGACGTCGGCGATTATGTGCAGACGAAGTATCCCGGACACTTTGCCCCGGATGCGAAGCTGACCGCCAAGGAGATCGGCGACGGCAACCTCAACTACGTCTTCCGCGTGGTGGAAGAGGCGAGCGGCAAGTCCGTCATCGTCAAGCAGGCCGGCGAAGCGCTGCGCATTTCCGCCGACATGCACGTCTCCACGGACCGCAACCGCATCGAGAGCGAAATCCTGCAGCTGCAGGACAAGTACGCGCCCGGCCTGGTGCCCAAGATCTACGGCTACGATACCGTGATGTGTGCCTGCTGCATGGAGGACCTCTCCGATCATGAGCTGATGCGCTATGCGCTCATGCGCCACGAGATCTTCCCGCAGTTCGCGGAGGACATCACGACCTACATGGTCAACACCCTGCTCAAGACGACCGACGTGGCGATGGAGCACAAGGAGAAAAAGGCCCTGGTCAAGAGCTTCATCAACCCGGAGCTGTGCGAGATCACCGAGGATCTGGTGCTCACCGAGCCGTATAACGACAACCAGGGCCGCAACAACGTCTATCCGCCGATGGCCGACTTCGTGAAGAAGGAACTCTACGGGGACGAGGAGCTGGCGCTGGCCGTGGCCAAGCTGAAGTTCGAGTTCATGAACAACGCCCAGGCGCTGCTGCACGGCGACCTGCACACGGGCTCCATCTTCGTAAAGAAGGATTCCACCCGCGTGTTCGATCCGGAATTTGCCTTCTACGGCCCCATGGGCTACGACATCGGCAACGTGATCGCCAACCTGATCTTTGCGTGGGACAACGGCAGGGCTTACGGCGCGGAGGCGTTCTGCCAGTGGATCCTCAAGACCATCGAGGAGACCGTCGACCTGTTCTGCAAGAAGTTCGTCGCCTGCTTCGACGAGTGCGTGACCGACCGCATGGCGAAGACGCCGGGCTTCCGCGAGGCGTATCTCGCCTCCATCCTGAGCGATACCGCCGCGTATACCGGCACGGAGCTGCACCGCCGCACGGTGGGCATGGCCAACGTGAAGGACGTGACGACCATCAAGGACGAGGCCGCCCGCGTGCACGCCGAGAAGGTCAACATCCTGGCGGGCAAGGATTACATCCTGCACCGCGAGAGCTTCAAGACGGGCGCGGACTTCGTCGCCGCCGTACTGCGCGCCGACGAGGCTGCAAAGTAAAAGGACCGGCCCTTTCCGGCCCGCCCTGCGGGGCGGGCCGTGAAGGGCGCCGCACGATAAAGGAGTGTTTCACCATGGCTGAAGAAAGACGCAACATCATGACCTATGAGACCATCTCCCTGGACGAGAAGGAACGGGCGATCGTCTTCCCCGACCAGACGCTGCTGCCGGGCGAGGTCAAAATCCTGCACCTGACGCAGCAGAAGGACATCTGGAACGCCATCTACCTGCTGCAGGTCCGCGGCGCGCCGGCCATCGGCGTGGCGGCCGGCTTCGGCGTCTATCTGGCGGCGCTGGAGATCGAGACGGACAGCTATGAAGAGTTTAAAGAGAAATTCCACGAGGCCAAGGAGTACCTGAATTCCGCGAGGCCCACGGCCGTCAACCTCTCCTGGGCGCTGAACCGCATGGAGCGCGTCGTGCTGGAAAATGCGGACAAGAGCGTTTCCGAGCTCAAGGAGCTGCTGCACCGCGAGTGCGTCGCCATCAAGGACGAGGACGTGTGGATGTGCCGCCAGATCGGCGAGTACGGCCTTACCCTCATCAAGGACGGCGACGGCATCCTCACCCACTGCAACGCAGGCCAGCTGGCCACCTCCAAGTACGGAACGGCGCTGGCGCCCATCCACCTGGGCCGGGAGCGCGGCATGAACTTCCGCGTCTTCACCGACGAGACCCGCCCGCTGCTGCAGGGCGCCCGCCTGTCGGCTTTTGAGCTGCAGGAGGACGGCGTGGATACGACGGTCATCTGCGACAACATGGCCTCCCAGGTCATGAAGAACGGCTGGGTCAACGCCGTGTTCGTCGGCTGCGACCGCGTGGCCGCCAACGGAGATGCGTGCAACAAGATCGGCACTTCCGGCGTGGCCATCCTGGCCAAGTACTACGGCATCCCCTTCTACGTTCTGGGGCCCACATCCACCATCGACATGTCGATTGAAAAGGGCGAGGACATCACCATCGAGCAGCGCCCGGCCGAAGAGGTCACCGAGATGTGGTACAAGCAGCGCATGGCGCCGGAGGGCGTGAAGGTGTACAACCCCGCCTTCGACTTCGCGGACCACGAACTGATCGCCGGCATCGTGACGGAATACGGCATCGCGCGGCCGCCCTATAACGAGAGTCTGAAGGAGATCTTCCGCAAGAAAGCCGAAGCGGAAGCGGCAAAAAAGGGATAAACCCTCTCAGTCAGCAGCGCTGACAGCTCCCCCGTAGGGGGAGCCGGGAGAGTAGCAAACGTCCTGCCTTCCCTGCGGGGGAGGCAGGACGGAGCCGGAGAGGGCTTCAGAGGAAAAAGCATGAATGAAAAGGAACTGCAGTCCGCGGTGGAGCGGATCATCCTGACGGAACTGGCCCGGCTGGGCGAGCCCTTCGTCCCGGTGGTCTCCTCCAACCGGCACTGCCATCTGTCCCAGAAGGATGTGGAAGCGCTCTTCGGGGAGGGCTATCAGCTCACCCGGCTGCGCGACCTCAGCCAGCCCGGCCAGTTCGCCTGCAACGAGCAGGTGACGATCGAGACCGAAAAGGGAAAGATGAAGCTGCGCGTCGTCGGCCCGGCGCGCCGGGAAACGCAGGTGGAACTGGCGCAGACCGACGCCGTCAAGCTCGGCCTGCGCCCGCCGCTGCGCATGTCCGGTGAGCTGGAGAATACACCGGGCTGCGTCCTTTCGAGCGGAGAGCGGCGCGTCACGATCCCACGGGGCGTCATCGTCGCGGCGCGGCACCTGCACCTCTCGCCCGAGGAGGCCGAAGCCTACGGCCTTGCGGACGGAGACGTGGTGAGCCTGAAGGTCGAGGGACCGCGGCCCTGCGTGATGGAGAACGTCGTGGTGCGCAGCGGCCCCGGCCACCGGCTGGAGGTCCACGTGGACACCGACGAGGCCAACGCCTGCCTGCTGAAGAGCGGACAGCTGTGCCGGGTGATCCGCGGGACACAGGCGGCGCCTGCGGCAGGAGCCCTGACCGCGGCGCTGGGCCGCGCGCCGGCCCCGGCCGTCCCCAGGGCCGAGCCGAAGCCGGAAGCGAAGCGGGAGACGATGCTGGATGTCTCCCGGGAGCCCCGGCGCCTCATTACGGAGGACGACGTCCGGCAGGCGGCGCGGGACGGCTACAAAATCATCCGCTACGGCAAGGACGCCATCCTGACCCCGCTGGCCAGGGATACCGCGTACGAAAAGGGCATCGAGCTGGCGGAGGCGGTCTGAAGCGCGGCGGAGAAACCCAACGAACGACACGGAGACATGAGGAACAGGATATGGCACTGACAGAACAGCAAATCCGGCAAATCACGGAAGAAATCGTGCGCAGCCTGAGCGGCAGGGCGCAGAGCTCCGCCCCGGTATCCGCCCCATCCTCCGGCCGAACGGGCCGCTGGCTGTGCGATACCGCGGAAGAAGCCATCCAGAACGCGAAGGCCGCGCAGGCGCAGCTGGCGGAGATGACGCTGGAAAAGCGCGGGGAGCTGATCGCCGCGATGCGCAAGGCCGGCATCGACAACGCGGAGCACCTGGCGCGCCTCGCACACGAGGAGACGGGTTACGGCCACGTGGCGGACAAGATCCAGAAGAACCTGCTGGTCAGCCGCCGCACGCCGGGCATCGAGGACCTGGTGACGCGCTGCGAGACGGGCGACAAGGGCATGATGCTCATCGAGCAGGCGCCCTTCGGCGTCATCGGCTCCATCACGCCCTCCACGAACCCGACCTCCACGGTCATCAACAACTCCATCAGCATGATCGCGGCGGGAAACGCGGTGGTGTTCAATCCCCATCCGGCGGCCAAGCGCGCCTCCCAGGAGGCCATGCGCCTCATGTCGGAGGCGATTGTGAGCGCGGGCGGCCCCATGGGGCTCATCACCACCGTGAAGGAACCCACGCTGGAGACCGGCCAGGCGATCATGACCCACAAGGATATCCCGCTCCTGTCCATCACCGGCGGCGAGGCCGTGGTGAAGGTGGCGATGAAGACGGGCAAAAAGGTCATCGCCGCGGGGCCGGGCAACCCGCCCGTCATCGTGGATGACACGGCGGACATCCCGGACGCGGCCAAACGCATCGTCGACGGCGCCTCCTTTGACAACAACGTACTGTGCATCGCGGAGAAGGAGGTCTTCGCCTTCTCGAACATCACCGACCGGCTGATGAGCGAGATGGAGCGCTGCGGTGCCTTCCGCATCGGCGGCGCGGACATCGACAGGGTGCTGAAGACGACGCTCATCCCCAAGGACGGCCGCCACGTGATCAACCGCAAGTTCGTGGGGCACGACGCTGCCGTCATCCTGCGGGAGGCGGGCGTGCCGTTTACGGGCGACCCGCGGCTCATCATCTGCGAGGTGGACCGGAACCATCCCTTCGTCATGACCGAGATGCTGATGCCGGTTCTGCCCATCGTGCGCGTGCAGAACATCGACGAGGCGATTGAGGAGGCGTACCGCGCGGAGCAGGGCTGCAAGCACTCCGCGATGATCCACTCCACCAACGTGCACAACATGAGCCGGGCGGCCAGGCGCCTGAACACGACGATCTTCGTCAAGAACTCTTCGTCCTTCTCCGGCCTGGGCTTCGACGGCGAAGGCTATACGACCATGACCATCGCGACGCCCACGGGCGAGGGCGTCACCAGCGCCCGGTCCTTTACCCGGCTGCGCCGGTGCGTGCTCTACGGGGATTTCAGAATCTGCTGAGACCGCCTGAAAGGACGAAACAAGCATGAACATCGTGGACAAGGTCCGCGCCGCCGGGGTTGTCGGCGCGGGCGGCGCAGGGTTCCCGACCCATGTGAAGCTGTCCGGGCAGGCGGAGGTCGTCATCGCCAACGGGGCGGAATGCGAGCCGCTGCTGCGCTGCGACCGGCTGCTCATGGAGCGAAGCGCGCAGCGCGTCGTGCAGGGGCTGCGCCTGGCCATGGAGGCGACCGGGGCCTCACGCGGCGTCATCGCCACCAAGGCCCACTACACGGGCGCCGTGGAAGCCCTGAGCCGTGCGCTGTCCGGACAGGCGGACATCACGCTGCACCTCATGGACAGCTACTATCCGTCCGGCGACGAGAAATCCGTCATCTACGAGGTGACGGGGAAGACGGTGCCCACGGGCAAGCTGCCGCTGGACGCGGGCTGCGTCGTCGCGAACGTCATGACGCTCTCGCAGATCGCGGACGCGTGCGAGGGCAGACCGGTCATCCGCAGGGACGTCACCGTCGGAGGGGAGGTGCCCCGCCCCGTCACTTTCAGCGTGCCGGTCGGTACGCCGATGGCGGAAGCCATCGCCCGCAGCGGCTTTGCCGGGACGAAGGAAGACTACGCGCTCATCGTCGGCGGCCCGTGCATGGGGCGGCTGGAGGAGAACTGGGAAGCGCCGGTCACCAAGACGACGGGCGGCCTGCTCCTCATCCCGCGGACGCATCCGTTCATCCGGCGCAGGACGCAGAAGCCGGAGCACATGCTGCGCCTCGCGCGGGCGGTCTGCTGCCAGTGCAGCCAGTGTACGCAGCTGTGTCCGCGGAACGCCATGGGGCTGCGGGTGACGCCGCACAAGGCGATGCGGGCCATGGTGACGGGCAACGGCCTGATGCTCGGCGATCCGCAGTGGGTGCTGGCTTGCTCCTCGTGCGGGGTGTGCACGAATTACGCCTGCCCGATGGGCCTGCGCCCTTCGGACGTCATGGCGCTCTACAAGCAGGAACTCGGGCGCATGGGCGTAAAGCCGGAGCCGGAGGCGGACATTCATCCCGACCCCTTCCTCGTGCAAAAGCGCGTGCCCGTCTCGCGGTTGATCGCGCGCATGGGGCTCTCGCGCTACGACGTGCCGGCCCCTTACGACCCGGAGCCGCTCGTGCCGAAGCGGGTGCGCATCCCGCTGCGCCAGCACGTGGGCAGGCCGGCGGAGGCGGCGGTAAAGGAAGGCGAATGGGTCCGCGCGGGCGACGCCGTCGGGCGGCTGCCCGCAAAGGCGCTGAGCGCCAGGGTGCACGCTTCCATCGACGGGCGCGTGACGCACGTGGACGATACATTCGTCGAAATCACGGGAGGTGACGCGGTATGATCGCCATCGGCGTAGTGGAGACGCTCAGCATCCCGATGGGGGTGCTGGCGGGAGACCAGATGCTCAAGACGGCGCAGGTGGAACTGATCGAGGCGCAGACGACCTGCCCGGGCAAGTACATCGTCGTCATCTGCGGAGAGGTGGCCGCGGTCCGGAGCGCCGTGCAGGCGGGTATCGACGCCGCCGGGGAGACGCTCGTGGACAGCCTCGTCATCCCGAACGTGGACGAGCGCGTGGTGGCCGCCATGGCGGGGGCGACGCCCGCGGAGGACGTGCAGGCGGTCGGCGTGCTGGAGACCTTTTCGCTGGCCAGCTCCGTGAACGCGGCAGACGCGGCCGTGAAGGCGGCGAACGTGGAACTGATCGAGGTGCGGCTGGGCCGGGGCATGGGCGGAAAATCCTTTATTGCCGTGACCGGCGAGGTGGCCGCCGTGGAGGCGTCCATCCGCGCGGCCGAGGCGCTTGCGGGTATGGAAGGGCTGATCGCCTCCCGGGTTGTCATCCCGTCGCCCCATCCCGATATGATTCGCGCGCTGATGTAAGGCAGCGTGTTCATCAGTAAGAAACCAAAGCAAAGGAGTTTTCATACCATGAAAGAAGCATTGGGCATGATCGAGACGAGGGGCCTGGTCGGCTCCATCGAGGCGGCGGACGCGATGGTAAAGGCGGCGAACGTCCACCTCATCGGCAAGGAACATGTGGGCGGCGGCCTGGTGACCGTCATGGTCCGCGGCGACGTCGGCGCCGTGAAGGCGGCGGTGGAAGCGGGCGGAGCCGCTGCCAAGCGCGTGGGCGAGCTCATCTCCGTGCACGTGATTCCGCGCCCGCACGGCGACGTGGAAGCGATTCTCCCCAACCTGCCGGAGCTGCACGAGGCGTAAGCGCCGGCGGCCTTAAGCAAGAGACAACAAAACAGCGGTTGCTGAAAGGAGAACACTATGGAAAAGCAGGCATTGGGCATGGTCGAGACCAAGGGTTTGGTCGGGTCTATCGAGGCGGCGGATGCGATGGTGAAGGCGGCGAACGTCCATCTCATCGGCAAGGTACACGTGGGCGGCGGCCTGGTGACCGTGATGGTGCGCGGCGACGTCGGCGCCGTGAAGGCTTCCGTGGAAGCGGGCGGAGCCGCTGCCAAGCGCGTGGGCGAGCTCATTTCCGTGCACGTGATTCCGCGCCCGCATGACGACGTGGAGGCGATCCTTCCCCATCTGTAAGGGGGAAAAAACTGCGGCCCATTGCGGCCGCCGAGAAAGCAAACGGGTGAGTGATGCGCTATGACCATACGGGAGATTGCGGCGCTGGCGGGCGTTTCGCCCGCGGCGGTGTCGCTCGTCATCAACCATAAAAAAGGCGTCGGCGAAGAGACGCGCCGGCGCATTCAGGGCGTGATGGACGAATACGGCTACAGCCCTGCCGCACCGCGGCGGCAGGCTGCCCGTTTCCGTCTGATGGTCATCAAGTTCCGGGCGCACGGCATCGCGCTGGAGGAAAACCAGGGCTTCATCGCCTCCATCATCGACAGGATCGACAGCGAGTGCCGGCGGCTCTCCTTCGATCTTGTGACGTGCAACTGCGAGGCGAAGACGGCGGCGGAGACCTTCCGCACGCTGATGGACAACCGGCCGGACGGCGTCATCGTCATCGGCACCGAGATGCGGGAGGCCGACTACGGCCTGTTGAAGCTTTTGACGGTGCCCACCGTGGTGCTGGACAACAACATCCTGATGGAGAACGTGGACACCGTGGTGATGGCCAACCGTGAGCTGATGGCCAGACAGGTGCGCTATCTCTACGGGCTGGGCTACCGGGAGATCGGCTATTTCAAGTTTCGGCAGCCCGTCAACAACTGCGACGAGCGCTACGAGGGGTATCTGTCGGAACTGTCCCGCCTGGGGCTGAAGACGCCGGAACCCATCCTGCTGGAGCCGACGGTGGACGGCGCCTTCGAGGACATGAAGAACCTCATCCACAGCGGCGCCTATACGCCGCACGGCGCGGCGCTGGCGGACAACGACAGCGTGGCGATCGGCGCCATCAAGGCCATCCGCGAGGCGGGCTACCGCATCCCGGAGGACTTTTCCATCGTCGGCTTCGACGACATCCCGTTCTCCGCGGTGACGATGCCGGCGCTGACCACCATGCGCATTTCGCGCTCCCAGATGGGGACGCTGGCGGTGGACGTGATCCGCAAGCGCGTCAAGCATCCGGACTGGCCGGGCATGCACATGCTGATCGGCGGAAAGCTCATCGAGCGCGCGAGCGTGCGCCCGATCGGGGCGGAAGAGGAAGGCTGATATGCTGGTGGGCCGGGTGACGGGTGCCGTGATCAGCACCAACAAGGTGGAAAGCCTGCGGGGGACGAAGATGCTCATCGTTCAGCCCGTGGCGTTGGATACGCTTGCGATGTCGGACGATTACGTGATCTGTGTGGACGACGTGGGCGCCGGGCTGGGGGATTTGGTCTTCTGCGCCTACGGCAGTTCGGCGCGCCAGTCGGACACCTCGAAGAAGGTGGCCTCCGATTACAGCATCTACGGCATCATCGATTCCATCGACATGCGCGGACACAGAACCTATGACAAGGCAAAGGAGACGGCGGCATGCAGTTGGCAAGAGTGATCGGCAGCATGGTGAGCACGCGAAAGTGCGACAGGCTGGAAGGGCTGAAGCTGCTCGTGGCTGTCCCCATCGACATGGACACCTTTGAAGAGAAGGGCTCCCCGTTCATCACGGTGGATACCGTGGGCGCGGGCGAGGGGGAGATCGTCATGTGGGCGGGCGGCAGCTCCTCCCGGCAGACGGATCTTACGACCAACAAACCCGTGGACAGCTCCATCGTGGGCATCGTGGATTTCGTCGACATCGAAGGAAAGCGGGTTTACAGCAAGGGGCAGGAGCCATGAAAATCGCGCGGGTGACGGGCACGGTGGTCTCCACCGTCAAATACGAAAAGTACCGCGGCATGAAGCTGCTGCGCGTGCGCCATCTCACCCTCACGGGCGAGATGACGGGGGAGGAGCTCGTGGCGCTGGACGCGGCGGACGCGGGCATCGGCGACACCGTTCTGGTCAACAACGACGGCGGCGCAGCGCAGATGGTCATGGGCGACAAGACGCTGATCGCCAGCGTGACGATCTGCGGCGTGATCGACTCGTACACGTGGCAGGGGCATACGGTGCACTGCCACTGACAAAAGGAGGGCTGGCGTTGAATCTGGGCAGGGTTGTGGGCTCCGTGGTCTGCACGGTGAAGACGCCGACGCTGGAGGGCATCAAGCTGCTTGTCGTCCGCCAGATCGTGAACGGGAAGGACAAAGGGCTGATCATCGCCTGCGACGGGACGCGCCAGGCGGGTATCGGCGACGTCGTCTACATGATCGGCAGGAAGGAAGCGGCGCTGATGCTGGATCTCAAGGATCCGCCGCCCAGCGACATCACCATCGCGGGCATCATCGATCCGGAGACGCTGTAAGGGCCTGCAAAAACGATAAGCATAAAATAAGGACGTTCGCAGCCCCGCCGTTTCAGGCGGCGGGGCTGCCGGCGTCCTTGATGCGCTTTACAGCGCGGCGGTGTGGACTTCGTTTCCGTGTTCCCGGAGCAGGGAGAGGAGATCGGCCGTCTTCAGCCATACGGTCGCGGTGTTGTCGTTCGGGTGGACACCCACCAGGCCGGAACCCTCGAGAAACGATCGGTCGATGTAGAAGGCGACCTTCCGCTCTTCGTCGTTCAGCAGGCCGAAGGGGGAAACGGCGCCGGGGATCAGCCCCAGGAGCTCGGAGAGCTCATCCGGCGGGACAAAGGTCAGCGGCCTCGTGCCGTACGTTTTGCGGAACGCCTTGAGATCGACGCGCTGATCGCCCCTGACAGTGAGGAGATAGTAGTTTTTCCGCTTATCGTCGCGCACGAACAGGTTTTTGGCGTCCGCCTCCGGATAAGGGAGCGGCACGGACGAGAGCTGTGCCATATTGAAGACGGCCGGGTGCTCGGTGACCTCGTAGAGGATGCCGTGCGCATGGAGGATATCATAGATTTCCTGCTTGTAAAACATAGGCGCGCTCCTTTTGCCGGAGAAGTAGAAAAGCGGCACAGCCGGAATCCCGGCTGTGCCGTTTGGCCTGGGGTTAATTCGGGAATCCCGTGTGGAATGCCCGGAGGGGCATTACCGCTCCACGCGGCCGGAGCCGGAGCCCTTCATCAGGCTTTCGACTTCCTTCACCGTCACGCGGTTGAAGTCGCCGGAGATGGTGTGCTTGAGGCAGGAAGCAGCAACGGCGAACTCCAGCGCGTCCTTCTGGTTGTCGTAGGTGTTGAGGCCGTAGATGAGGCCGGCGCCGAAGGAATCGCCGCCGCCGACGCGGTCCACGATGTCGGTGATGGCATAGCGGCGGGAGACGTAGAACTCCTTGCCGTCATAGATGCAGGCCGCCCAGTAGTTGGTGTCCGCGCTCTTGGACTCGCGCAGGGTGATGGCCACGCGGGAGAGATTGGGATAGAGCTCCATCGCGGTCTGGGCGATCTTCTTGTAGACCTCGCGGTCCAGCTCGCCGCTCTCCACGTCGCTCTTGGCGCTGATGCCCAGGGACTTCTGGAAGTCTTCCTCGTTGGCGATGGCGACATCCACGTACTTGGTGATCTCGCTCATGACCTCGCGGGCTTCCTTGCCGTACTTCCACAGGTTCTTGCGGTAGTTGAGGTCGCAGGAGACGGTGAGGCCCATCTCGTGCGCAGCCTTCACGGCCGCCAGGGAGAGATCCGCCGCGCTCTGGGAGATGGCGGGGGTGATGCCGGTGACGTGGAACCAGGTCGCGCCGTCGAAGATCTTCTTCCAGTCGAAGAGATCGGGGCTCGCCTTGGCGATGCAGGAATCGGCGCGGTCATAGACGACCTTGGAGGGGCGCTGGTTGGAGCCGGTCTCCAGGAAGTAGATGCCCATGCGGCCGTCCACCATCTTGATGTTGGAGACGTCCACGCCGAAGCTGCGGACGTCGCGCAGGCAGGCCTCGCCGATGGCGTTGTTGGGCAGCGCGGTCACGAAAGCCGCGTCCATGCCGAAGTTGGCCAGGGAGACGGCCACGTTCGCCTCGCCGCCGCCGAAGGTGGCCTCGAGGGACGGGCTCTGGAAGAAGCGCTCCAGCGCGGGGCTCTTCAGACGAAGCATGATTTCGCCCAGGGTAACAATACGAGCCATGTCAATCACTCCTGTTTCTCACGTTGTTAAATGTTCGCAAACCAACCCAGTTTACGGCCTGTATTATACAGAGTTGCCGTATACAAATCAAGCCGTATCTTTCGGGTATTCCCTGTAAAAAGAGCAGAGAAGAAAGGCAACGGGCGCTTTATACTTGCACCCCGGCGGAAGATGTGGTAGGGTATGCGAAAAATGCAGGAAGCGGGTGCGGCAAATGGCGATCAGACTGGCCTTTTTTGACATCGACGGGACGCTGCTGCCCTTCGGGGCGGAGGAACTGAGCCCCGGCGTACGCGCGGCGCTGCAGGCGCTGCGCCGCAGGGGCATCGGCGTCTTTGCGGCGACGGGGCGGCCGCCCTACCTGGTGCCGACCTTCCGCGGGGTCCGCTGGGACGGCCTCGTCTGCTTCAACGGCTCGTACTGCAGAGACGGGGACCGGGTGGTCTATACCAGGCCCCTGCCGCCGGCGGACGTGGCGCGCGTGACGGCCAACGCGAAGGCGATGGGCCTGCCCGTCAACCTTGCCGCGGGCAGCCGCATGGGCTGCAACTTCCACCAGCCGGAATTGGACGAGTTCATCGCCTTTGCCAGGCGCGAGGCCGAGGTGCCGGCGGACTTTGACGCGCTGATGAAGGAGGAAATCTTCCAGATGATGGTGGCCGTGCGCCCGGAGCAGGAAGCGGCGCTTTTCGCGGGAACCGCTGGCGTGAAGGCCGAGCGCTGGTGGCCGAAGGCCATTGACGTCGTGCCGTCGGCGTGCAGCAAAGCGGAAGGCGTGCGCCGCATCCTGGAGGGAAGGGGCCTGCAGGCAGAAGACTGCATCGCCTTCGGGGACGGCGGCAACGATGTGGACATGATCCGCTGTGCGGGCATCGGCGTGGCCATGGGCAACGCGAGGGACGAGGTGAAGGAGGCGGCGGACTATGTGACGGGAGACGCCGCCGAAGACGGCGTCGCTTCGGCGCTCTCACACTTCGGGCTGATCTGAGGGCAACGCGGTTTTTTGCTTGCTTTTTGCGCGGCGTGTGCCTATACTGTGGATAAACTGGGGCAGGGTGCCCCGAGACAAACGGAGGGAATGCCTTGTCCCCGGAAGAAGTACCGATGACGGCCGCGTTTCCGGACGCGCGGGAACTAAGCCCGCTGCAGATGGCCTATCTGGGCGATACGCTGCAGGATCTCTACGTGCGCAGCCGCCTGGTCGCGCACCGTGCGCCCGTCGGGCAGATGCACCGGCGGGCCGTCCGGTTTGTCAGCTGCGAGGCGCAGGCCTCGATGCTGGAGAGGCTGCAGGACACACTTACGGACGCGGAAGCGGACATGGTCCGCAGGGGGCGCAACGCGCAGGCCAAGCACGCGGCGCCCAGGCACGCACAGGCGGCGGATTATCAGAAGGCCACCGGACTGGAAACCCTGTGGGGATGGCTGTACGTGACAGGACAGAGAGAAAGGCTGGACGCGCTGATGTCGGCCGCGCTTTCGGAAATGGAGGAGCTATGGGCAAAGCAAAGCTGAAGGTCGTGCTGCTGCGGTTTACGCCGGACGCGGACGAGCTGACGGCGATGGCGGCGCGGCTGTGCTACAGCCGCCTTGACATCGACCAGCTGAAGGAGAAGGTCGAATCCCGGGATCAGGAGGAGTTTCTGCGGCGCGTGATGGGCCGCGGCCATCTGTCGGTCTCGGAGCACGGCAGCTTCACCTTTGCGGTGGAGGGCGTCAGCCGGTCGCTGCTGGCGCAGCTGACACGGCACCGCATCGCCTCCTTCTCGGTCCAGAGCCAGCGGTACGTCTCCATGGCGGACGGGTTTGACTACGTGATCCCGCCTTCCATCGCCGCGCTGGGCGAAGCGGAGGAAGCCGAGTACGTGCGCGAGATGGAGCAGATGCACGCCTGGTATTGCATGTGGCAGGAGAAGCTGGGCGGCGCCGGCGAGGCGGCCAACCAAGACGCGCGCTTTGTGCTGCCCAACGCCGCGGCGACCCGCCTCGTGATGACGATGAACGCCAGGGAGCTCCGCCACTTTTTCGCCCTGCGCTGCTGCGGGCGCGCACAGTGGGAGATCCGCGAGATGGCGTGGCAGATGCTTACGGAATGCAGGAAGGCGGCGCCCGTCCTCTTTGAGGACGCCGGCCCCGCGTGCCTTTGCGGGCCGTGCCCGGAGGGGAAAAACAGCTGCGGCAGGATGCAGGAGATGCGGGAACGCTCCCGGACGATATCGGAAAGAGGACAGTGACAGGCCGGGGGCCCGCTTTGGCGGCACGGCTGCGGACCTGAAAGGAGAAAGCTATGGCATATTACGACAGATTTACGAAGAAGCCCGCGGACAAGCGCGAGGATTTGAGGGATGATACCGAGACGAGGCGCCCGATGCGGGACGGCCGGCCGCCGCTGCCCAAGCAGCCGGGGCAGGGCCGCTTCGGCGCCCAGGAGGGCCGCGGCAGATTCGGCGCGCCGCAGGAGCGGACGGGCGCCGGCCGTTTCGGCGCGCCCCAGGGCGAGCGCCAGGGCCAGGGCCGCTTTGCGGGCCCCAAGGCGGAGCGTACGGGTGTGCGCACGGGCCAGGGCCGCTTCGCCGGGCCCAAGACGGAGCGGGTGACCACCCGGCCGGCCTACGGCCCCGTGCAGCCCGCACCGGCGGAGGAGGCGCAGGAGAATCTGCTCGTCGGCCGCAATCCCATCCGTGAGGCCCTGAAATCGGGGCGCGACCTGGAAAAGCTGCTCGTGGCCAAGGGAGAGCTGATCGGCTCCGGGCGGGAGATCGTGGCGATGGCCAGGGAGCAGAAGGTCATCGTACAGGAAGTGGACCGCGCCAAGCTGGACGCGATGGCGCCCGGCCACCAGGGGATGATCGCGGTGGCGTCAGCCTACAAGTACGGCACCATCGACGACATGCTGGAGCTGGCGGCGGCGAAGGGGGAGGCGCCCTTCCTCGTCATCCTGGACGGCATCACGGACCCGCACAACCTGGGCGCGATCATCCGTAGCGCGGAGTGCGCGGGGGCGCACGGCGTCATCGTGCCGGAGCGCAGGGCCGTCGGCCTCACGCCCGCGGCCGTGAAGGCGAGCGCCGGCGCGGTGGAGTACATCCCCGTCAGCCGGGAAACCAATCTGACCCGCACGCTGGAACGCCTCAAGAAAGAGGGCATCTGGATCTTCGGCGCGGACATGAACGGCGCGGATTACCGCAAGGCGGACTTCTCCTGTCCCTCGGCGCTGGTGATCGGCTCCGAAGGCGAAGGCCTGTCCAGGCTGGTCCGCGAGAACTGCGACATGATCGTCAGCCTGCCCGTCAAGGGAAAGATCGACTCCCTCAACGCCTCCGTGGCGGCGGGCATCCTGCTCTACGCCATGTCCGCGGCGAGGGACTGAGATGAAGCCGCTTCTGCTGGTGGACGGCTACAACGTGCTGGGCGCGTGGGACGTTCCCCGCAAGGAGAACCTCAGCATCGAGGAGGCGCGCGAGCGGCTCGTCCACCTGGCGGCGGACTACGCGGGCTATTCCGGACAGGAGGTCGTGGTGGTCTTTGACGGCCATTATACGGACAGGCCGGTGCGCTCCCTTTCCACGGTCCACGGCGTGGAGGTCGTCTTCACCAAGCACGGCGAGAGCGCGGACAACTACATCGAAGCGGTGTGCGACGCGGCGCCGAAGTGGCGGCAGATCCGCGTCGCCACCAGCGACGCGCTGGAACAGACGGTCACGCTGGGGCGCGGCGCCGTGCGGCTCAGCTCGCGGGAGTTTCTGATCGAGCTCTCCCACGTGCGGGAGGGCGGGCGCACGCAGATGCAGCCCGAGCGCCCGCCGCGCAACGACCTGTTTTCCCGCCTGCCGAAGGAGCAGCGCGCACTGTTCGACCGGCTGCGCAAAGGCGAGGAATAAAAACGCGACAGACGCAGGAGAGGAGGAGAGCGTCCATGCAGCGGCAGTTTGAGCAGATGGAGGACGAGGAGATCGCCTTCCTGGCCCAGCAGGGAGACGAGGACGCCTCCGCCTTCCTGCTGAACAAATACAAGAACTTCGTGCGCTCCAAGGCCCACTCCTACTTTCTGGTGGGCGCGGACCACGAGGACATCGTGCAGGAGGGCATGATCGGCCTGTTCAAGGCGATCCGCGATTTCCGCCCGGACAAGCTGGCGTCCTTCCACGCCTTTGCAGAGATCTGCATCACCCGGCAGATCATCACGGCCATCAAGACGGCGACGCGGCAGAAGCACATCCCGCTCAACTCCTACATCTCCCTCAACAAGCCGATCTACGAGGACGAGAGCGAGCGGACGCTGATGGACGTCATCACCGGCAGCCGCGCGCTGGACCCGGAAGAGCTGCTCATCGGGCAGGAGAGCATGAGCCGGATCGAGAGCCGGATCGACGAGGTGCTCTCTCCGCTGGAACGGCGCGTGCTGGATGCCTATCTGGACGGGAAGAGCTACCAGGAAATCGCGGCGATGCAGGGCCGCCACGTCAAGAGCATCGACAACGCGCTGCAGCGCGTCAAGCGGAAACTGGAGCGGCTGATCGAGGAACGGGACTGACGGGGTGGCCGTCAAGTTTATCGCAAAATGACCGGCTGGATATTGACAATCCCCGAAGATTTAGCTAGAATGTGGGATGAATAAACGGTTGACAGCACCTGCAGGTGTAGTTTAATGGCAGAACTTCAGCTTCCCAAGCTGACCGCGTGGGTTCGATTCCCATCACCTGCTCCACGGCGACCACCGACAATTCGGCGGGCGCACAAGAACCTGTCAGCCGAAATTATCGAGGAGGTTGATTCCAATGGCGAAGCAAAAATTCGAGCGCAACAAGCCGCACGTAAACATCGGCAC
>CACZHW010000020.1 GCA_902781095.1 uncultured Eubacteriales bacterium | reverse complement strand
TGTATTCGACAGCCACTGCCTCTTTTCCTTTTGGTTTCTTTTGGCTTTTTGCAAAAAATCTCACATCTTTGTCAGATGTGAGACTTTGTTGATGGTCTGAAGCGCTCCCCTCGCGGGGAGCGCTTTTCCGGGTTGGTTTTCAGGCCGGCGCGCGTCTTACAGGCACGCGGCGAAAGCGGCCTTTGCGCCTTCGGTGCGGATCTTCTTGAGGTTTTCGACCGTCGCAGCCTCCAGGCCCTCGATCTTCGTGAGATCCTGGCCCCACATCTGCTCGTTGGTCAGCACGGCGTGCACCAGCGCTTCCGGCGCGTCATCCTTATGGTCGTAGTAGAATTCCAGCGCCCAGCGGTCGTCGCTGACCGTGTACTCGTTGCCTTTCGGGCGGCGGCAGACAAGGCCCTTCTCGTTCAGCTCCTGAATGTCATTGGAGTAGAAGGCGATGTAGGCCGCCAGGCTCATGGTCAGGCAGGCGGGCAGCTTGCCCTGCTCCTCGACATAGGTGAGGAAGGAGGGCATGTTGCGCGCACGCCACTTGGACGTGGAGTTGAGGGAAATGCTCATCAGCTCGTGGTTGACGAACGGGTTGTTGAAGCGGTCCTGCACCGCCTCCGCGAATTCGGTGACGTCCTTCTTGTCCAGCGGCAGGGTCGGGATGACCTCGTCGTAGAGCATCTTGTTCATGAAGCCGCGGATCACATCGTCGTTCATGCAGTCGCGCACGATGTCGAAGCCCGCCAGGTAGGCGCCCAGCACGAAGCCGGTGTGCGCGCCGTTCAGGATGCGCACCTTGCGCTTCTTGTAGGGGGTGACGTCGGGCACCACGTGCACGGGCACGCCCGCCTTCTTGAAGGGCAGACGGTCCTCCAGCTCCTGCGGTCCTTCGATGATCCACACGCCGAAGACCTCGCCCACGTCGGTCAGCGGATCTTCATAGCCGTTGGCCGCGTCCAGCGCGGCGACTTCCTTCGGGTCGCGGATGCGGCCGGGGACGATGCGGTCCACCAGCGTGGAGCAGAAGACGTTCTCCTCGTTCACCCAGCGGCGAAAATCCTCCGGCAGCTTCCAGTCGTCGATGTACTGGTTGACGCAGCGCAGAAGCTCCTTGCCGTTGTTGTCGATAAGCTCGCAGGAGAGCATCACGATGCCCTTGCGGCCGGCCTTCCAGCGCTCGTAGAGGACGCGCGTGAGCTTCGCGGGGAAGCTGACGGGCGGAACCTGGTCAAACGCGCTCTCGTTGTCATGCACGATGCCCGCTTCCGTCGTGTTGGAGACGATGATGTCGAGGTCCTCGCTGCGCGCGAGCTCCAGCACCTTGTCCCAGTCGCCGGCATAGGGGTTGAGGCAGCGGCTCACGGAGGAGATGACGCGCTTTGCATCCACCTTCTCGCCCTTCTCGCTGCCGCGCAGGTAAAGGGTGTACAGACCCTCCTGCTTGTTGATCAGCTCCGCCAGGCCGGGCGCGATGGGCTGCACGAGCACAGCCTTGCCGTTCCAGCCGGCTTTCTCGTTGGCGATGTCGAAGAAATAATCGACAAAGGCGCGAAGGAAATTGCCCTCGCCAAACTGCATTACCCGCTCCGGGGCATTTTCCAACACGTAGCCCTTGTAGCCGGAGGACTTGAGGACGTCGTAATTAAGCTGCGCCATGGGAATCCACTCCTTTATATGTTGTCAATTGTATTGTATCACGCAGAGCACGGAAAGAAAAGATTCCGTCACAAATAAACCCGCATTCCGGTTCTGTGCAATACAAAAAGGAGCCGCTTTCGCGGCTCCCCGGGTACCGGAGCGATCAGAACTCGCCGGTGACGTTGACGAACTTGCCGTCGCGGATCTGCAGGCGGAAGAGGCCGCGGATCGCGTCGCCGATCTCATTCATCGTGTACTCGCCGCCCAGCGCCTTGTAGGTCATGCCGTCCAGCGCGTCGCGGATCGCGTCATGCTCGAAGGAGCCCGCGTCTTCGCACGCCTTGGCGATCTGGTTGACGACGTCCCACGTCTGCATGACGAAGGCGTCCATCGCGACGTTGTAGGTGCTCTCGTAGAGCTCCTTCACGGCGCGGAACTCGTCGGTGTCGATGTCCGCGCAGTACGCGTTGATGAGGTAGCAGCCGTTCGCCGCGTCGCCCGCGGTCTCGGTGAAGGCCTGCTTGAGGCAGGTGGAGGTCAGGATGACGTCGCCTTCATACTCCAGGTCGCGGATCTTCATGACGATGGAAGCGGAGTCCGCATAGTACGCGACCACGAAGATGGCCTCGGCGCCGGTCGCCTTGGCGGAGGTGACCAGGGAGGCGAAGTCCTTGGTGGAGCTGGGCACGAAGTTCTCGGCCTTGAGGACCTTGCCGCCCAGTTCTTCATACTTCTTGGTGAAGATGTCGTTGATGTTCACGCCCCAGTCATCGCTCTGATAGATGATGGAGACGGTCTTGATGCCCAGGTCGTTGTAGACGAAGTTGGCGTATTCCGCGGTCTCCTGGGACTGGGTGGGCGTGTTGCGGAAGATGTAGTTGCCGATGCTGGAATAATCCGCGTGGCTGGCGGTCGGGCTGTACTGCACCATGCCCTCCTCCTGGTAGATGTACGCCATGTTCATGGAGGTGGTGGAGGTGTAGCTGCCGATGACGGCGATGTACTTGTCCTCGTCGATGATCTTGTTGGCGATGTTGATGGCCTCGTTGGCGTTCGCCGCGTCATCATAATAGTCGATGACGAGCTCATGGCCGAGGATGCCGCCCTTTTCGTTGATCGCCTTTACGGCCAGGGTCAGCGTATTCTGCTCCGTGATGCCGTCGTTGGAGCTGTCACCGGTCAGCGGGCCTACCCATGCGATATACACGGGATCGCCCAGTCCGTCGGCGAAGGCAGCCGCCAGGGACAGCGTCAGCACGAGAGCGAGCGCCAGGGTGAGGAACTTCTTCATGGTACAAGTCTCCTTTTCCTTTTATTTATATACCTTTCACAGGTATACAGTAACCCTTTAAGCCTCTTCCGTCTTCGTGAAGAGGAGATCGCAGGTGGGGTTGCCATCCGCGATGGTGCGCCCCAGCGTAAAGCAGATGCCGTGCTTTTCAAACACCTCGCCCACGCCGTGATCGCCCTGCATCGTCAAATCGCACAGCCGGGGCAGTTCCTCCTCCGGGACGCCCAGCATGCGCCACTTTTCCACGAAAGGACAGTAGTGGAACTTCAGCTCAAACCGCCTGTCGTTTGCCTCCACCGTCTCCATCTCGTAAATGTTGCGGTCCAGCCCCACGCCGAAGTGCTGTGCGAATTCCGTCAGGTCGGACGGGTCCTTCATCGCCTTTTCGATGTTTGCGGCGGTGTCGTAGCCGTACTCCCGCAGGGACTGCCAAAGGTACGCCGGGTCGTGTCCCTGCTTTTCAGTATTTTCCAGCACGCGCCAGATGCAGATGGCGCGCTTGTGGCAGAGGCCGCGCAGCGTCAGCGTAACCTCGTCCGTCAGTGTCGGTTTGTTGTGTTCCATCGCTTCTCCTCCCTTTCTCCCGGTCACTTTCCGCCGAGGAAAAACTCGATGACGCGGTCGTTGTGCAGCAGCTCGTTGCCCGTGCCCGTCAGCACGATGCGGCCCGTCTCCATGACGTACGCCCTGTCGGAGATGCCCAGCGCCATGCGCGCGTTCTGCTCCACCAGCAGGATGGTCGTACCCGCGGCGCGGATGCGCTTCAGCATCCCGAAGATGTCCTGCACGATCAGCGGCGCCAGACCCAGCGACGGCTCGTCCAGCATCAGCAGTTTGGGATGCGCCATCATGGCGCGGGCCACGGCCAGCATCTGCTGTTCGCCGCCGGAGAGCGTGCCCGCCATCTGCCGCCTGCGCTCCCGCAGCACCGGGAACATGTCGTACATCTCCTCGATGTCCTGCGAGTAGGCGCCCGTGCGCGTGTACGCACCCATGTCCAGGTTCTCCTGGATGCTCATCTTCGGGAAGATCTGCCGCCCCTCGGGCACCTGGCACAGCCCCATCTGCACGATGCGGTGGGAGCTCTGCCCCTGGATCGGTTTTCCGTCGAAGGTGATGGTGCCGCTCTGCGGGCGCACGATACCGGAGACGGATTTCATGATGGTCGATTTGCCGGCGCCGTTCGCGCCGATGAGGGTCACCAGCTCGCCGCGGTCCACGTCAAAGGAGATGCCCTTGACGGCCTTGATGGCGCCGTAGCTGACGACCAGGTCCCGGATTTCAAGCAGGGCCATGCTCACGCCTCCTTTCCCAGATAGGCGGCGATGACGTCCGGGTTGCTCCGGATTTCGGCCGGAACGCCCTGCGCGATCAGCGCGCCGTGGTCCAGCACGTGGATGCGGTCGCAGATGTTCATCACCAGGCGCATGTCGTGCTCGATCAGCAGGATGGTGTAGCCCATGTCCCGCACCTTCAGGATGAACTCCATGAGGTCGGAGGTCTCCTGCTCGTTCATGCCGGCCGCCGGCTCGTCGAAGAGCAGGATCTCCGGCTCCGTCGCGATGGCGCGGGCGATCTCCAGCCGGCGCTGCAGGCCGTAGGGCAGGCTCGTCGCGTATTCGTAGCGGTAGGCCGTCAGCCCCGTCAGTTCCAGCACCTGCATGGCCTTTTCATAGGCCGCCTTCTCGTCTTCCCTGTGCTTTTTCGTGCGCAGGATCTGGCTGAAGATTCCCGAGTGCAGATGGCTGTGCGCGCCGACCATGACGTTGTCCAGCGCGGTCATGCCGCTGCACAGGCGGATATTCTGGAAGGTGCGCGCCAGCCCCAGGGAGGTGATCTGGTACGCCTTCATCTGCGTGATGTCGGTATCCCGGTAGACGATGCGCCCGTACGTCGGCGTGGTCAGGCCCGTGATCGCGTTGAAGAGCGTGGTCTTGCCCGCGCCGTTGGGCCCGATGATGCCCACGATCTCGCCCTTGTCCACGTGCAGCGACACCTCGTTGACGGCGATCAGCCCGTCAAAGTGCTGGGAGACCTTTTCGACGGTCAGGATGGTTTCAGCCATGCTGCGCCTCCTTCCCCTCTGCGCCGGCAAACCCGCGCATCTTCTGGCGGATGTACTTGGCGTTGTAGCCGCCCAGGATGCCCTTGGGCCGCACGATCACCATGATGATGATGATGAACCCGTAGATGATCGGGCGGTACTGCACGTAGTCGCGCAGCAGTTCCGGCAGGATGGCGAAGATGATCGCGCCGATGATGCTGCCCGGAATGCTGCCCATGCCGCCCAGGATGATCATGCACAGGATGGTGATGGACTCGTCGAAGGTGAAGAGCGTGGAATCGATGAACTTGGTGTTGTGCGCGTAGAAGGCGCCCGCGACGCCGGCCAGCGCCGCCGAGATCGTGAAGATCAGCACCTTGTAGTAGAAGACGTTGATGCCCATGAAGCCCGCGGCCGTCTCATCGTCGCGGATGGTCATGATCGCGCGCCCCGTGCGGGAATTCACGATGGCGTGGACGACCCACAGCGTGAGCAGCGCCATGATGAGGGCGATGGCAAACCGCTGCATCGGCTCCTTTAAGCGGATGCCGAACAGGTAGAAGGTCGGGATGTTGCCGATGCCCATCGCCCCGCGCGTGAAGGACATCCAGTTGAGCTCCACCAGGCGGATGATCTCGCAGAAGCCCATCGTGATGATCGGCAGGTAGCGGCCCTTGATGCGCAGCGTCGGCAGGCCGACCACGAACCCGAACGCGCCCGCGATGAGAAAGGCGCACAGGAAGTTGATGAGGAACGGCGTCCCCAGCCGGGTGGACATGATGGCCGCCGTGTAAGCGCCGATGCCGTAGAAAGCGGCGTGACCCAGCGAGGTCATCCCCATGAAGCCCGCCAGCAGGTTGAGCGAGAGCGCCAGCACGCTGTAGCGGCAGCAGTCGATCATGACGTTGGTGACATACCGTTTGTTCACGACGGCCGGTATGGCGATGAACACCGCCAGGAAGCACACTGCGATGACCGCCTCGTACTTGGCGTAGAACTGCATGACGACCGGCACGCCGATCTCCGACTTCGGCCGGATGACGAGCGGCTCTTTTCTTGCTTTCTGCATGCGCGCCTCCTTATACCTTGCTCGTTTCCTTCTGTCCCCAGATCCCGCGCGGACGGATGATCAGCACGATGATGAGGATGAGGAAGGCGACGGCGTCCCGGTATCCGGGGGAGATGAGATAGGAGGAGATGAGCGTCTCCGCGACGCCGATGAGGATGCCGCCGACAACGGCGCCGGGCAGGGAGCCCATGCCGCCCAGGATGGCCGCGGCAAACGCCTTGAAGCCGACGGAGGAGGCCATGTTCGTGTCGATCGCCTTGTAGTAGGAGCCGACCATCGTGCCGGCGATCGCGGCCACGGTGGTGCTTAAAAGGAAGGTGAGGGCGATGATGCCGTTGACGTTGACGCCCATCAGCCGCGCCGCGGTGGCGTTCTGCGCGATGGCGCGCATGCCCCTCCCGATCCTCGTTTTGTAGATGATGACCGAGATGAGCGCCATCAGCACGATGGCCGCGATCATGATGAGCACCTGCACCCAGGAGATGATCGCCCCGCCCAGATAGATCTTGCCGAGGTTTCCGAAGATATCCGGGAAGTAGCGGGAGTCCGAGCTCCAAATGAGGATGATCGCGTTGTTGATGACCGTCTGTACGCCGACCGTGCACAGCATGGCGGAGATGCCCGCGCCGTTCTTCTCGCGGATGACCTGCAGCGTCGAGCGCTGCATGAAGACGCCGATGCCACCGCACACAGCCATGGCCAGCAGCAGCGACAGCAGGAAATTGCCCGTCGTGGCGCCGATGAGGGTCACCGTCGTCATCGTGATGTAGGCGCCCAGCATGTAGAAGGAGGTGTGCGCAAAGTTGGTGAGTTCCAGCACGCTGTAAATCAGCGTAAAGCCGATGGTCACCAGCGCGTAGGTCGCGCCCACCGTAAGGCCGTTGATCAGCTGCTGCAGGAACATGTCGTCGATCACTCCCTCGCATTTGGACTTTTTCAAATCATATCACTATTATGTTAGACTTTTTCATGCACTTTGTCAATCCGTTCCCGATCTATAAGTCAAAATTCACATCATCCGCCCGTCAGAATCTCACATTTCTGTGTCAAAGATACCGGCCGGTGATGCTCTGCCGGCAGGAGCGGATTTCCCGGGGCGTCCCCTCCGCCACGATGCGGCCGCCCGCCTCGCCGCCGCCCGGTCCCATGTCGATCACGTAGTCCGCGTTGCGGATGACGTCCGCGTCGTGCTCGATGACCACCAGGGTCGCTCCCCTGTCGATCAGCTTCGAGAACACGGACAGCAGCGTCCGCACGTCAGACGGGTGCAGCCCGATGGTCGGCTCGTCGAAGACGAAGACGGAATCCGACTGGATCCGCCCCATCTCACCGGCCAGCTTCAGCCGCTGCGCTTCGCCGCCCGAGAGGCTGGGCGTCTGCTCTCCCAGCGTCAGGTAGCCGAGCCCCAGGCTTTCCAGAACCTCCAGCTTCGGGCTCACGTTCTTCATCTCCCGGCAGAACCGCAGCGCGTCGCGGACGTCCATGGCCATGACCTCCGGCAGGGAGTGCGCTTCGCCGTCCCGCAGCCGGTGCTGCACCGCGGCGGCAGCCTTCGCGTAGCGGCTGCCCCGGCACCCCGGGCAGGGCACCTCCACGTCGGGCAGGAACTGCACGTCCAGGCTGATGCTCCCCGTCCCGTCGCAGACGGGGCAGCGGAGCTTCCCCGTGTTGTAGGAGAAATCGCCCGCCTTATAGCCCTTCGCCTTCGCTTCCGGGCTCCTCGCGTAGATTTTGCGCAGCTCGTCGTGCACGTTGGCGTAGGTGGCCACGGTGGATCGCACGTTGACGCCGATGGGCGTGGCGTCGATCAGCTTCACGTGAGCGATGCCCTCCGCCGAAACGGACTTTACGTGTTCCGGCAGCGCGCGGCCTGCCGTGACCGCTTCCAGCGCCGGCACCAGGCTCTCCAGCACCATCGTCGTCTTGCCGGAGCCCGAGACGCCGGTCACCACCGTCAGCCTCCCCTTCGGGATGCGCACGCGCATCGGCTTCACCGTGTGGATTTTGCCGGTCTCAAGCACGATTTCCCCCAACGCAAAGAGCGCCTCCGGCGCCGTCTCCGGCCGCACGCGCACCTCCGCCTCGCCGGACAGGTACGGCCCGATGGCGGACGCTGTATTGCCGGCGACCGCCTCCACCGTGCCCTCCGCGATCACCGTCCCGCCGGCCGCGCCGGCCGACGGACCCATCTCGATCATCCAGTCCGCTTCCCTCAGGATCCTGGTGTCATGATCCACGATCACCACGGAGTTGCCGTCCGCGACCAGGTCGCGCATGACGCCCCGCAGCCCCTCGATATTCGCGGGATGCAGGCCGATGGAGGGCTCGTCCAGCACGTAAAGGACGCCCGTCGTACGGTTGCGCACCGCGCGCGCCAGCTGCATGCGCTGCCGCTCTCCCGTGGAGAGCGTGGCGGCGGAGCGGTCCAGCGAAAGGTAGGAAAGGCCCAGGTCCATGAGCCGCCCGGCCGTCGCCGCAAAGGCGTCGCAGATGCTCTCCGCCATGGGCCGCATCTTTTCCGGCAGGGAAGCGGGCACGCCCGCCACCCAGCAGACGAGGTCCCCCAGCGTCATGCGGCACGCCTCGTCCAGGGCGATGCCGCGCAGCTTCGGCGCCCTCGCCGCCTCCGAAAGGCGCGTGCCGCCGCAGGCAGGGCACACGTCCTCCCGGAGGAAGCGCTCCACGCGCTTCATGCCCGCCTCATCCTTCACCTTTGCAAGGGCGTTCTTCACCGTTGCCGTCGCGCTGTAGTAGGTGAAGTCCATCTCCCCGGCCGTGACGCTCTCCTTGTTCTTCGGCCGGTAGAAGATGTGCTTTTTGACCATCGGCCCGTCGTAGACGATCTCCTTCTCCGCGTCCGTCAGCTCACGGAAGGGCACGTCCGTACGCACGCCCATCGCGCGGCACACGTCCGTCATCAGCGACCACATGAGCGAGTTCCACGGCGCGACCGCGCCCCCGTCGATCGTCAGGCTCTCGTCCGGGACGAGCGTCGAGCGGTCCACCGTGCGCACCGTCCCCGTACCGCCGCACTCCGGGCACGCGCCGCCGCTGTTGAAAGCCAAATCCTCTGCTGATGGGCCGTAAAAGCGCTCGCCGCACGCCGGGCAGACGAGCTCCTGTCCCGCGGCGACCGCCAGCGTCGGCGGCAGGTAGTGGCCGTTCGGACAGCGGTGGCTCGCCAGGCGCGAATACAGGAGGCGCAGGCTGTTCAGAAGCTCCGTCCCCGTGCCGAAGGTGGAGCGGATGCCGCCTGCGCCCGGCCGCTGGTGCAGCGCCAGCGAAGCCGGAACGTAGAGCACCTCGTCCACGTCCGCCCGCGCGGCCTGCGTCATGCGCCGCCTCGTATAGGTGGACAGGGATTCCAGGTACCGTCTGGATCCCTCCGCGTACAGCACGCCGAGCGCCAGCGAGGATTTGCCCGAGCCCGAGACCCCCGCCACCGCCACGATCTTTCCCAGCGGGATGTCGACGTCAATGTCCTTGAGATTGTGCACCCGCGCCCCCCGCACCAGAATGTGCTTCGGCGCGTCCCCTTTCTGCCTGTCCATCGGTTCCTTCCCCCTTGTCCTTCTTCCGGTATGCGCGCGATGAGTCCCCGGTCAGCGTGGAGCAAGCCTCCTCCGTCGCATTGGATTCTATGCCGACATTATTCGCCATCCCGCCCGGGAAGTCAAGACGCCGCCGGCAGACAGGCGCAAATCTTCCCGAACAGAGAAAAGCCTCCCCCGGAGGGGAGGCTGGGAGACGCTGATCAGAGATATCCGAACACGTGCGGCAGCAGCAGCGAAATCTGCGGCACGAAGGTGATGAGCAGCAGCGCCACCAGCATGCAGATGTAGAAGGGCAGCGTCGCCTTGACCACCTTTTCCATGGGCAGCTTCGCCACGGCGGAGCCGATGAACAGCACGGCGCCGACCGGCGGGGTCAGCAGGCCGATGCCGCAGTTGAGCACCACCATGATGCCGAACTGGATCGGGTTGATGCCGATGGAGGTCGCCACGGGCAGCAGGATGGGCGTCGCGATCAGGATGATCGGCGCCATGTCCATGATCATGCCCAGGACGAGCAGGATGAGGTTCAGCAGCAGCGCGATGACGATGGGATTGCTGCTGATGGAGGTGATGAGCGTCGCCGCCTTGGCCGGCACGTGCAGCAGCGTCAGGCAGTTGCCGAAGGCCGCGGAGAACGCGATGAGGATGAGCACGATGGAGAGGGTCTCCACGCACTGCTCCAGCGAGCGCCAGACGCCCTTCCAGTCGAGGCCGCGGTAGATGAACACGGAGACGACCAGCGAGTAGATGACGGCGATGGCCGCCGATTCGGTCGCCGTAAACACGCCGCCCACGACGCCCACGACCACGATGAGCACGGCCAGCAGCGCCCAGATGGACTTGCCCATCTGCCGGATGAAGTTGCGGATGGAGAAGGGCTGTCCCTTCGGGTAATTGCGCTTGACGGAGATGATGTAGCTGCCGACCATCAGCGAAATGGCGAGGATGGCGCCCGGCAGATAGCCCGCCATGAACAGCGCGCCGACGGAGATGCCGCCCGCCGTCGTGGCGTAGATGACCATGTTGTGGCTGGGCGGGACCAGCAGGCCCTCGCAGCTGGAGGTGATGGTGACGGCCGTGGAGAAGTCGGCGTCGTACCCCTCGTCCACCATCATCGGGATGAGGATGGAGCCCAGGGACGCGGTGTCCGCGCTGGCGGAACCGGAAATGCCGCCGAAGAAGTAGCTGGCCACGATGTTCACCATCGCCAGGCCGCCGCGCATCCAGCCCACCAGGGAGTTGGCCAGCGCGATCAGCTTGTCCGAGATGCCGCCCGTGCCCATGAGCACGCCCATGGTGATGAAGAACGGTACCGCCATGAGGGAGAAGGACCAAACGCCCTTGACCATCTGCTGGGTGATCGTCTGGAGCGCCTGCCCCATGGAGATCATGCAGAAGACGGTGGACAGGCCCACAGCGTAGGCGATCGGGAACCGCAGCAGGATCATGGCGAGGAAGCTGCCCAGAAGGATCAGCGTCGAAAGATTCTCAGGACTCATCCTCAGGCCACCTCCTTCTTTTCTTCCTCCGGCAGGAAGAAGGCTTCGATATGCCGGAAGATCTGTTCCAGTTCAAAGATGATCATGCTGACGCCGGCGACCGGCACCGGCAGGTACTGCCAGAACTTGGAAAGCCCGGGCAGGGAGGCGTACTTGCCCCGGATGCTCAGCGGGGAGTTGCAGAAGCGGATGCCGTAGATGACCAGAATGACGCCCAGGATCAGCACCGCGATATCCGCGATGAGGTCCAGGACGCGGATGAGCTTCTTGGGCAGATAGCTGTCAAAAGCGGTCATGCGGATGTGTGCGCCCCGGCGGATGGCCATGCTGGCCGAGAGAACCGTCATGTACACCATCAGGGTGAGGACGATTTCCTCGCTCCAGTGCGGGTCGGTGATAAAGGGGATATACCTGCCGGCGACAGACCAGCAAGTAATGATGATATCCCCGATCAGCAGCAGCTTGCAGACGAACATCAGGATTTTGTATGTCCAGTCATAGAGCGGCCGGATCTTTTCCAGCGTACGGAAAATGGGTGGGACTCTGTCCAAATCCCTCGCTCCTTTCTATCGGGAACCGTCGCGCCTCCCGCATCGGGGCTGCAAAGAGGCTTTTACGTCACAAAGGGGGATGTGGGGCTACCCCACATCCCCCTTCAAAGGATTTGTCGTTCGGCAGCTTTCCCGCGATTACTTCATCGCCAGGATGGCGGCATAGGCCTCGTCCTCGCCGTTGATGTTGGCGGCGACGGTGTCCTTAACGGCCTCGACCCACGGGGTCTTGTCCGGGACCTCGATGATGTGGATGCCTTCGGCCTTCAGCGCTTCGAGGGTCTCGTTCTCCTTGGACTCGGAGACCTCGCGGCAGACCTGGGAAGCGTAAGCGGCGGCTTCCTCGATCCAGCCCTGCTGCTCGGCGGACAGCTTGTTCCACGCGTTGTCGGTGATGATGAGCTGCACGGCGCCCAGGGTGTGGCCGTCCATCATGAAGTAGGGCGCAACCTCCGGGAAGGCGTTGCTCTTGTAGTTGGCGGTGGGCTGCTCGGCGCCGT
The DNA here is from genome assembly GCA_902781095.1 of uncultured Eubacteriales bacterium. Lineage (GTDB taxonomy): Bacteria > Bacillota > Clostridia > Christensenellales > Aristaeellaceae > Ventricola. The sequence continues at coordinate 39,387 of CACZHW010000020.1, read as the reverse complement.
CCACAACGCCGGTCTGCAGCGCGCTGTAGAGCTCGGTGAAGGGAACGGTGGTCGCGCTGGCGCCCAGGCCGCTGACCATGCCGGTCATGACGGGGTCGGAGCTCACGCGGATCTTCAGGCCCTTCAGGCTGTTGATGTCGGTGACTTCGTCCTTGAAGAAGAAGTGACGGAAGCCTTCCTCGCCGTAGCACAGGCCGCGCAGCGGCAGGCCGACGACCTGCGGCTCATTCAGGAATTCCTTGGCCAGATCGGAGGTCGCGAAATTCCAGAAGTGCTCGCGGTTCTCGAACACGTAGGGCAGGGAGAGCAGGGTCGCCTTGGTGCAGCCGTACTGGCTGAGGGCGAACGCAGAGATACGGGAGATGTCGGTGACGTTGCCGCCGCCCAGCAGGTTGTCCAGGATCTGGTCCTCGGAACCCAGCACGCCGCTGGCCTGGATGTCGATGGTCACGTCGCCGGCGGAGAGTTCCTCCACCTTGCTCTTGAAGGCCTTGGCCATCTCGCCCACGATGGTGCCCTCGACGGGGTTCACCTCGGCGTAGGTCAGGGTTACCGGGTCGGCCATCGCCGCCGCGCTGACCAGCACGAGCGCAAGAGCCATCACGAGAATAAGCGCTTTCTTCATGAATGTTTCCTCCTGTTCTTTTTGCTTCGGCATTGTCTCATCGGACACCGAAACATTTGTTATAATGTAACACATTTTCGATGATGATTCCAGCCCTTCTTTGGAAAAATCATCCGCGAAACGCTCTTTTGTGAGAAATACACAACTCCTCCCCGCTTGCCAAAATGCCGGGTGCGTGGCACAATTGAAAAAAACGCCACCGGAGGCATCCCATGACAAACGAACTGACCCTGTCCGTCCGGCTGGGCGCGACCGAATTCCGGCGCTTCGCCGTCTTCAACACCTTCCGCAGGCGGCGCGCCTGGGTGCGGCCCGTGCTCTTCGCCCTCATCTTCACCGGCTTCTCCCTCGTCTGCCTGCTCTCGGGAAAGGAGCAGGGCGGCCTGCTGGGCGGCGTGCTGCTCGCCGTCGGCCTGGGCCTCCCCCTTGTTTATATCGGTAACTTCTTCTCCCAGGTCTCCCTGCAGATCCGCCGCGCGAAGCTGAAACCGCCCCGCCTTGTGTATACGGTGAAGATCCGCCGGCTCGGCGTGCACGTGCAGCAGAGCGGCGGTGCGGAGGCCGAATTCGCCTGGGAGAAGCTCTACGCCGCCTGCCGCGTGCGCTCTGCCGTCTACCTCTATCCTTCCGCGGACCAGGCCTTCCTGCTGCCGGAGGGCTGCGGCGCCCCGCAGGACGAAATCTGGGCGTTACTGGTGCGCTACATGCCCGAAGGCTGCTGCCACCTCTATAAATGACGGCGGGTGCGGTCCAAATGAATAATTGCCCCTCCAAACTGGAATCCCGGCCCAAAATTTCATTTGTTTTGCAAATTTGTTTGCATTTTCCGGCATTCCGTCTTGCAAACGCTTCACTCCGCTGATATAATGTCTTCAAATCTATCCATATCAAAGGAGGAAGTATTATGAAGAAGGTTCTTGCACTGGCCCTTGCGCTGTGCCTGCTCGTCCCCGCCGTGGTGCTGGGCGAAACCGTCAAGATCGGCGTCTTTGAGCCGGCCAGCGGCGACAGCGGCGCCGGCGGAAAGCAGGAAATGCTGGGCATGCAGTACGCCAACCAGGAAACCCCGACCGTCGAAATCGGCGGCGTGACCTATGACGTCGAACTGGTTTACGCCGATAACGGCTCCTCCACCGATAAAGCCCCCAGTGCCGCGCAGCAGCTGGTCTCCAGCGGCGTCTCCGTCGTGCTGGGCTCCTACGGCTCCGGCGTGTCCATCGCGGGCAGCCAGTATTTCGCGGACGCGGGCATCCCGGCCATCGGCGTCTCCTGCACCAACCCGCAGGTCACCGCCGGCAACAGCCACTACTTCCGCATCTGCTTCCTGGATCCCTTCCAGGGCACCGTCCTCGCCAACTACGCGTTCAACACCCTCGGCGCGAAGACCGCGTACTGCCTGGCCGAGCTGGGCAACGACTACGACGTCGGCCTCGTCACCTACTTCAAGCAGGCCTTCGAGGCGCTGGGCGGCACCGTCGTGGACGAGTACTTCCCGACCGGCACCTCCGACTTCACCAGCTACCTGACCAACGCCGCGATGTACAGCGCGGAGGTCTTCTTCAGCCCCGTGTCCATCGCCTACGCGACGCAGATCGTGCAGCAGGCGGCCAGCCAGGGCGCTGCCTTCCCGATCCTCGGCGGCGACACGCTGGACAGCAACGTGGTGGCCAACGCGGCCAAGGGCACGAACGTCGCCCTCACCGTCACCACCTTCTATCAGGAAGGCGCCAACGAGGCCTTTGACACCGGCTTCAAGGCCTGGCTCGCCAGCGACAGCGAAGCGATGACCAACAACGGCGGCAACGACATGATCGCGGCCGTGACCGTCATGGGTTACGACGCGTACTACACCGCGCTGGAGGCCCTCAAAGCCGCCGGCTCCACTGACAGCAAGGCCGTCATGGCCGCGCTGCCGGGCGTGACCCTCACCGGCGTTTCCGGCGCCATCGCCTTCGACGAGGTGGGCGACGCCATCCGCCACTCCGCCTTCGTCAAGAAGGTCAACAACGAAACCGGCGACTGGGAGTTCGTGACCGAGCAGACCGTCGAGTAATCCGGTCCGGTTTTCCAAAAAACAGAAGGGGCGGCGGCGCTTGCCGCCGTCCCTTTCGCTTATGAAAGGGTGAACCCCCTGTGTTTAACACCGTTTTCCCCTACCTGCTCTCCGGCATCTCCGTGGGCGGGCAGTACGCCCTCATCGCCATCGGCTACACGATGGTGTACGGCATCCTGCGCCTCATCAACTTCGCTCACGGCGACGTGTTCATGGTGGCCGGCATCATCATGGTCTACATGAGCGCCAGCGGCGTCCCGCTCCTCGTGTGCATCCCGCTGGTGCTGCTGCTGACCAGCGTCATCGGCTTTGCCATCGAGCGCATCGCGTACAAGCCGCTGCGCACGGCCCCGCGCATGAGTGTCATGATCAGCGCCATCGGCGTCTCCTACACGCTGCAGAACCTCGTGCTCTACATCACGGGCGGCCTCAACCAGATTTACCCCACGATTCCCTTTATCTCGGGCTCCGTCACCATCGGCCCCGCGACCACCAAGGTCGTCACCGTGGTTACGCCCGTGCTCACCATCCTGCTGGTGTTCGCGCTCGTCATGCTCATCAACCACACGAAGGTGGGTATGGCCATGCGCGCCGTCTCCAAGGATTTCGAGACGAGCCAGCTGATGGGCATCAACATCAACCGCGTCATCTCCACCACGTTCGTCATCGGCTCCTTCCTGGCTGGCGTGGGTTCCATGCTCTACTTCACCAACTACACCACGGTCATCCAGACCAGCGGCGCCATGCCCGGCCTCAAGGCCTTCGTCGCCGCGGTGTTCGGCGGCATCGGCTCCATCCCCGGCGCCGTCGTGGGCGCGTTTATCATCGGCATCGCGGAGAACATCATCAAGGGGCTGGACATCATCCTCTTCAAAGCCGGCGTCATCGCAAAGCCCATGGGCCTCGCAACCTTCTCGGACGCCTTCACCTTCGCCCTGCTCATCGTCATCCTCGCCGTCAAGCCCACGGGCCTGTTCGGCGAGAAGACCATCGACAAGGTTTAAGGGGGTGCGCACGTGAAAAAGAAGAAATGGGACAGCGCCTCCATCCTCTCCGCGCTGATCGTCTGCCTGCTGTACGCGGCCGTCTTCGTCGCGGAGCAGATGATGCCGCCCACCTCCATGCTCTTTACGGTGCTCAAAAAGGGCGCCACCTACGCACTGGTCGCCGTCTCCATGAACCTGCTCAACGGCTTCACCGGCATCTTCTCGCTGGGGCAGGCCGGCTTCATGCTGATCGGCGCCTACACCTACGCCATCTTCACCGTGCCCGTCGCCCAGCGCGCCATCGTCTACCAGTACTACAACGGCGGCGTGGTGCAGTTCACCCTGCCCGTCTTCGTGGCGATGATCCTCGCCGGCCTGGTCGCGGCCCTCTTTGCGCTGCTCATCGGCCTGCCGGTGCTCCGCCTCAAGAGCGACTACCTGGCCATCGCCACCCTGGGCTTCGCGGAGATCATCCGCACGGTTTTCCAGTGGGACAAACTGGGCCCGGTGACCAACGGCAGCAACATGCTGCGCCTTTTCCCCACGTTTAACGATTTCAACATCCGCAACGCGCAGGGCGAGGTCACGCTCTACCTGTCCACCCTCGTCCCGCTGCTCATCGCCGGCGTGTGCATCGCGCTCATCGTGCTGCTGATCAACTCCACCTTCGGCCGCGCGCTGCGCGCCATCAAGGACGACGAGATCGCGGCGGAGGCCATGGGCATCCGCCTCTCCAGCCACAAGCAGATGGCCTTCTGCGTCTCCTCCTTCTTCGCGGGGATCGGCGGCGCCATGCTGGCCATGTACCAGACGACCGTGCAGGCCAAGAGCTTCACCACGGCCATGACCTACGAAATCCTGCTCATCGTCGTCATCGGCGGCATCGGAAGCGTGACGGGCAGCTGCCTGTCCTCCTTCCTGTTCGTCGCCTGTTCCGAGTGGTGGCTGCGCTTCCTCGATCAAAAGCAGGTCGTCGGCGGCTTCGAGGTGCCGCTGCTGCGCAACGGCTTCCGCCTCGTCGTCTTCTCCATCATCATCATGATCGTCGTGCTCTTCTTCCGCCAGGGCATCATGGGTACGCGCGAGCTGCCGGACCTGCTGCGAAGGCGGCCAACCCGGGCGAACGGAGGTGAAGCGAAATGAGCGAACCGGTCCTTAAAATCGATCATCTGACGATGCAGTTCGGCGGCGTCGTCGCCGTGGACGACTTCTCCATGGTCGTCAATCCCGGCGAGCTCGTCGCGCTCATCGGCCCCAACGGCGCGGGCAAGACGACGGCCTTCAACGCCGTCACCGGCGTGTACACGCCGACAGCCGGCACCATCACCCTGCTGGGGCACAACATCACAGGCCTGCGGCCCGACCAGATCACGGGCATGGGCATCGCCAGGACCTTCCAGAACATCCGCCTCTTCTCCTCCATGACGGTGTTCGAGAACGTGCTGACCGCGCACCACCTGCGCCGCACGAGCAACCTGCTCTCCGCTACCTTCCGCCTGAACGGCGCCGAGGAGCGGCAGATGCGCAAGGATACCGAGGAGCTGCTGCGGCGCGTGGACCTCTGGGACCTGAAGGACGAGATGGCGACCTCCCTGCCCTACGGCAAGCAGCGGCTGCTGGAGATCGTCCGCGCGCTGGCGACGAAGCCCAAACTGTTGCTGCTGGACGAGCCGGCCGCCGGCATGAACCCGCAGGAGACGGACGAGCTGGGCGACTTCATCCGCCGCATCCGCGACGAATTCGATCTGTCCATCTTCATCATCGAGCACCACATGAACCTCGTCATGCGCATCTCCGACCGCATCTACGTCATCGAGTTCGGCCGGCAGATCGCCGAGGGCATACCGGAAGAGATTCAGAACAACCAGGCGGTCATCGACGCCTATCTGGGAGGAGGGGACGAGCTGTGAGCCTTCTCAAGGTCATGGACCTCAAGGTCAGCTACGGCGGCATCGAGGCGCTCAAAGGCATCTCCTTCGAGGTCGAAAAGGGGCAGACGGTCGCCGTCATCGGCGCGAACGGCGCGGGCAAGAGCACGACGCTGCGCGCCATCTCCGGCCTCGTGCCCATCAAGAGCGGCACCATCACCTACGACGGCAACGTCGTCAGCGGCCAGCAGCCGCAGCAGATTGTCTCCGAGGGGCTGTGCATGGTGCCGGAGGGGCGCCGCGTCTTCCCCAACCTCACGGTGCTGGAAAACCTGCGCATCGGCGCTTACCTTCGCAAAGACGACATCACCGCGGACATCGAGCACGTCTACCAGCTGTTCCCGCGCCTCAAGGAGCGCTCCTGGCAGCTGGCGGGCACCCTCTCCGGCGGCGAGCAGCAGATGCTGGCCGTGGGCCGCGCGCTGATGATGCGGCCCAAGCTGCTCATGATGGACGAGCCCTCGCTGGGCCTGGCGCCGCTCATCATCAAAAATATCTTCGAGATCATCGAAACGCTGCACGAGGAGGGCATCACGATCCTGCTCGTGGAGCAGAACGCCAACGCCGCCCTGCGCATCGCCGACTACGCCTTCGTGCTGGAGACCGGCATGCTGGGCATGCAGGGCACCGGCCGTGAGCTGCTGAACGACCCCGCCGTCAAGGCCGCCTACCTCGGCAAGGGCGCGGGGAAATAACGGACAAGCTTAAGCCCCGGGCACAAAAGCGCCTGTCATCCGGCAGTCAGCCGTTTGACAGGCGCTTTTCTTCGTCCGGAAACAGAGAGAAGGGACCGCTTTCTGCGGCCCCTTTCTTTAAAACACGTTGTTTACGGGTTGTCCACGGAATTCATCGTGGCCAGAGAGGTGCAGCCCTCGAAGGCGCTGACGCCGATGACCTCGATGCTGTTGGGGAGCGTCACGGCCGCAAGGCTCGTCTTCTCAAAGAAGGCCTTCTCGCCGATCTCGGTGACCGCGAAGCTGCGGCCGCTCACTTCCTCCGTCGCGGTGGCCGGGACGGTAGCCTCGGCCCCGTCCGCATTGTAGCTCTGCACGCGGACCTTCGTCGCGTCCTCTTCCATCACCTGGAAGGTAAGGTCGCCCACGGTGAACGTGTCGCCGACCATCACCTCGACGGGCTGGTCATAGGCCACGCTCAGCTTCTGGCCGTCCTTCGTCAGCTTATTGTCGACGATCTCGACGCTGATCGTGTAGCTGCCCTTCAGGTCCGGCGTAAATTCATGGCCGTCGTAGGTCTTCGGCTCTCCCTGTCCGTCGTAGGTAACCGACAGCCTGCAGGTATAGGAGCCGCTGCCGCCCTTTGCTTCCAGAGCAACCGAGACCGGGCTGCCCAGCAGAATCTCGGCGGGAGCCGTTGCGCTCACTGCCTCCAGTTCCTCATAGACTGCCAGCGCGAAGGGATCCGACCAGGTGCCCTTCTCGCCCGTCTCGGGATCCGTCAGGCGCACGCGGACGGAATGCTCGCCCGCAGGCAGGTTCACGGTGTAACTGCCGTCCCCGTCCGGCAGCGTGATGACGTCGTCTTCGTCGATGACGATGTCAAAGTTCTCCGCATCGACGATGTCCTTCAGGTTCACCTCGGTGCCGATGAACACCGCGTTACCGGCTTCGTCCTTTCCGTTGGCCTTCGCCTCCATATTGGTGGCAATCGCCTCAACGTCCGGCTTCTCTACTATCGCCTCGTCCTTCGGGCTCTCGCCGTACACAAGGCTGAGCACCTTGTCCACCAGCCTGCCGTCGTTCACCGTGAAGGTCTCCGCCAGTGCGGAATAAGTCTTGCCCTTCTCAACGCCGGTGAAGACCGCGTGATACAGCTTTTTGTCCGCATCGTAGCCGTTGCCGTCCGCGTCCATATCCTGCTTGTAGGTCAGGGTCACCTTCCCCTTGTAAGCGTCCGCGCCGGCAAAGCTGTCCGCGTCCGCCAGGGAGATGACGAACTTCTCAACGTTTGCATTGGGCTGGATGCTGACGAAGGTTACCTCGACCTTGCCGGTCACGCCGCTGCCGTCGTCCTGCCACGGGCCGATGGCCAGGTTCAGCACGCCGGTCTTCGCCTTGGGCAGCACGTTCAGCACCACCGCGTCGCTCTTCACGCCGCTCTGCTTCGTGCCGTTCTCGGTCAGCTGGGGCTGCACGGTGAAGGTGCTCTCGCCTTCCGCCGCGACTGCGCCCGTGATCTTATAGAGATAGGTGCCGTCTTCCTGCTTGATCGTATCCACGGCCGTAATGCCCGTGGTGGAAGCAGGGAGGGTCAGCTGCCCGTCCTCCACCTTCACGACCGCCTTGGCCTTGAAGCCGTAGACGATGAAGGCCGTCGGCTTGACCCGCGTCTGGTTCTGCGTGAAACACAGGGTCGCCTCACGGATGCCCGACTGCGTGAGGCTCGTGATCACGGGCTTCGCGCGCCAGCTGTCCTGCATGGTGATGGTAACGGTGTGGATCTCGCCCTGGATGGCCTTGGTGCTGGTCTTCTTGATGGGCTGCACGGTCACCGTCACGCTGGCGGCTTCCTTGGTCTTCGCCGTAACGCCGACCCACGCGACACCCTTCTGACTCAACAGTTCCGGGCTGCCTTGCGTGTGCTTCTCGAACTCGCTGCCCCGGTTGACGGCGCTCCAGCTGTAGCTCTCTCCCGCTGCCGTGGTATAGTGGAAATCGATATACTGGATGCAGGACTTGTCCGCCGCATTCTTGGGAAGCATCGTGCCGGCTGCCTGATCGTACATCAGCTTCTCGTCGGTCAGCAAACCGCCGATCTTGTACTGGTGTGTGAGCCGGTTGAAGTCGATGGCCAGCGTCACCTCGTTGTCGCCCGTCTGCCTGCCGGAGAGGCCGACCAGCTTCTTGTACGCCGTACCGTCGGAGGAGAGCTGAATCGTCCTGGCGGCTTTCGCGCCCTTGACGCCGTTCTTCTTCGCCTGCACGGTGAGCATTACGTGCGTGGCGCCCTGATCGGTGTATTCCTCCACCTCTTCGTTCGTCTGTTCGATGGCAAAATTTCTGAAGTTGCCGTTTCCGTCTGTCTCGTACTGAATGTCCTGGATGACCTTGACCTTGCCGATCGTATTCGCGTTCTTGTCCTGGTAGGTCAGCTTGACGATAAAGTCCAGCTCGTCCGCCGCGGCCGTGTCTTCCACGCCGCCGCAGCTCCAGGTCGCCTTCAGCCGCATGAGGCTGAGGTTGCCTTCCGCATCCCACTTGTCCGTATACTCGGACAGGGACCGGATCGTCACCGTCTTCCACTGGCCGTTTTCAAAGGCAGGCAGGCGGTCCGAAAGATACACCAGATCGGAAGAAAGTCCGTAGACCTCCGCGGTCGCGGTAATCTTCTCCGCGCGCACGAAGTAGATTTCGTCGCCCGTCTGGTCGTTCAGCGTCACGGCGGAGCCGTAGCCGGACACCTTCCGGCCGTCCTCCGTGAAGGAGATGGCCTTGGCGCTCGCCGTCTTCACCTGCGTGGCCACGCCGGTATCCGGATCGACCTTGTAGACGTAATACTTCACGTTGGCCGGCAGCACGGTCTTATCGACGTTCCACTCCGACACCCAGCGCAGCTTGATCTGCCCGTCGACCAGGACGCCGTCCTTCTTGGGCTGGATGACGTTCACCGTCGGCGCGACCTTCCAGTAGGTCTTCACGTTGTCGGCAAAGGCGCTGCTGTCGCCCTCCGTCTGATCCGTGATCATGGAGACGACGCTGCGGTCCTCGAAGCCGTCCGCCGCCACGACATCCTCAGCGGCTTCTGTCTTCGGCTCTTCGATCTCGGGCGCCGGCTCTTCCGCGGGCTCCTCGATGACGAAGACTTCCTCGCTCTCGCCTGCCATCTCCTCCGCCGTCAGCGCTTCCGCAGCGGGTTCGGGCTCGGCGAAGTCCGGCGCCTCGAAAGTGTCTTCTGCAGGAACCTCCTCCTGGAAGACATCCTCCGCGAAGGTTTCTTCTGCGAAGTTCTCCGCGGAATCCTCAAAGAAGGTTTCCTCTTCAAACTGCTCCGGCGCTTCCTCGACAAAGGACGCCTCCGGCAGCTCCTCCTCGAAAGAGAGATCGATAAAGTCCTCCGCGGCAAAGGATTCGAAGGACTCCTCCTCAAAGAAATCCTCCGCGATGCCCGCGGGAACCATGGTCAGCATCATGCACAGTGCCAGAACCAGGCTGAGCGTTTTTCTCATCCAAATTCCCTCCCAACAAACGGTGCTCATACTTAAACTACATTTTATATGATTTTCTATGCAAAAGCAATATGATTCTTACGGCTTTTGGCCTTTGTGAAGGCACAGAACTGCTGCCCATCCCCCGGTTCAGGGGGCCTGCATCGGGATGTTTGCGAAGGCCGGATTGGTGATCACCGCCCGGTTTTCGGTTACGATGACAAAGCCCTTCGTGCTTCCGAAGGCGTCGTCCGCGATCGACGTCACGCTCTTCGGAATCCGGATTTCGTAAAGGCCGCTGCAGTTATCGAACGCCAGGGATCCGATCCGGGTGCAGCCCTCCGGGACGACGACGACATTGGCCGTGATGCCGGCAAACGCCCTGTCCTCGATCTCCTTCAGGTCGGCCGGCAGTTCCAGGCGCGTCAGGTCCGCTTCATCGGGCCGGGGCTGGGTCAGCGCGAAATCGCTGAAGCTGGTCAGCACGAACTGCGCGTACCACCGGTTGCCCGCCTGATACACGTAAGGCGAAATCACTTCCGGCTCATCGTTCGAGAGGTGGTAGTGCAGCACGATCAGGAAGGCGGGGTTGATCTCCTCCGGGACGGGAATGTCGATCAGCACCGGGACCTTCAGGTCGTCCGGATTCTCGACGTTTTCCAGCTCCATGGAGAAGCGCACGGCCAGCGCGGCATTGTACGCCGCCGGCAGCACGTCGTTCTGCTTCGGCTTGTCGATGACGAGCTTCGGCGCCTCCCCGGTCACGGTGTTCAGGCCGGCGCCGACGGTGGTCACGCGTGCGGCGATCTCCGGCGCGTCCTCCGTCGCCTCGACGACGGTCGCCGCCTTGGCCGAGGCCTCCAGCCGGCGCAGGGCGTCCGGCACGCTCTCCTCCGTCAGCAGCGCGGTCTTCAGCTCCGCGGTGCCGATCTGCTGCACCTGCTCCCGGATCTCCTCGGCCGTCTTGCCGAGCGTCACCACGTCGTTCAGCCTTTCGACGACGGTGCTTCCTTCCGCGCCGAAGTAGCAGCCCGGGCTCAGTTCACTCATCTCGCCGTTTCGGCATTCCAGGATGTTGTCGCTGAGCAGGCGCACCGTGACGTAGTAGTATCCGGCGCCGTAAGTCTGAAGCAGATCGTCATAAACCTCTACATAGCCGTAGGTTTTGTCATTATCATTGCCAAAGGCACGCATACTCCAGAGGTTGCATTCCACCACCGGATCGGAGAGTGTTTCTGAATAATAGAAGTTGAAGTCATACCCTCGCAGACAGGTTTTGTCTTTCGGCATGGTAATCCGCAGCCTCTTGATACCCTCCTCACCGTCGATCCATTCCATCGCGGAAACCATCCCAAGCTGTTTGGACGGCGCCTGATAGCTGAACAGACCGGACTTCACCGTTTCGCTATCAAAATATGTCTTCCCGTCGCCTTTCATGGTTACCGTAAAATAGTACTTACCGGTTACAATGTCTTCTTCCGTCAAAAACAAGTCATCCCTAAACTCAAACGATCCATTTACCCGACTGTATGAATGCCCAGTAAATTGCTCGTCCAGTTCATTGAAGAGTTTAATACTTATTCTGCCTTGATGATCCTCCGGAAGGGTGAAGCAAACATAGCCGTCCTCCGTCCAGTGCAGGTCTGTCGCCGGCGCCAGGCGCTTGAAGCTCTCTTCCTTTTTCTCGGCGAACAGGAACATGGCGTTTGAGTCGAAATGGCTGTATGCATACGACTCCCCGTAAGAGACGCTGACGCTGACCGTGTAGACGCCGTACAGGTCGTCCTCCTTCAGCGTGTATTCCGCCCGGTACAGCCCGCTTTCTTCGTCCGGGGCTGCTTCCGCTTGCATTCGATAGGATTTGTTATGGTAAACACCCGATCCGTAAACCGACTGGTTCTCGTCAAACACGTTCATTTCCACCGTGGCGGATCGGATTTCCGCTTCCGTATCCAGCCTGAAGGAGAAGTGCAGCGTGTCGCCGTCCACCAGCGTCTGTCCGTCCTCTTCGCAGACGATGTCCGAGACCTTCACCGTCTGATTGGCTGCCGGCACCGCCCCGCTCAGCGTAAACGCATAATCGGTCTGTCCAAAACGGTCGGCTTCGTAGGAATTGTTGTCCGAATCATACACACGAATACTTTCGAGATAATATGCTCCATCCGCCAGAGCGTCCGTCAGCGTATACTCGCCCGTCACATGCCCCGTCGCGGCGTCATAGGAAAAATGGTTCCCGCTCTCGTTCCAGCTGTAATATCGGAGGTTAATGGACGTCCCGCCGTTTTTGCGGTAGATATACGCGTAGATGCTGTCAACCTCCATCTGCGCGGGCAGATCGAAGGAAAAGTGCAGCGTATCGCCGGGGGAAAGCTCTCTCCCGTTTTCCTCCAGCACGATATTTGTAATCGGCCCTTCCGACACGCCCTCCGCATTGTTCAGGTAGACGTAACCGGGCAGCAGGCGCTGCATCACGCGCTTGGAACTGATGCTGTAATAAGAATAAAAATCAAAATCATCCGTGACGCTGCTGCTCGTTACATAATACAGGCCGGACGCATCGGTGCTCTGGAAAGTATACGTGCCTTCAAAGTATCCGGTGTCCCCGTTCAGCGTCAACGGTACGTATTGATCCTCATCACTGCTCCTGCCGAAATTCAGATAAGCAGACTGCACACTCGTGGACGAGGAGGCTTTGAGCCGGAAGTGTACGGTATCCCCCACGCCGAGTTCTGTCCCGTTTTCCTCTATCACGAAATTCTCGATGACCGGGTAATCGTCGTGATAGACGCCCCTGTCGATCAGTCCTTCGGCTGTGACGGCGCCGTCTTCCGCCATCCCCGCAGACAAAGCCGGGAAACAGAAGAGCAGCGCGATCAGCAAAAGCAGCGTCCCTTTGCGTGCATGCATAAGCCAGGCCTCCCTTTCAATCTGTCACAATATTCATACGGTTTTGGTTATATATCCGTATTAATATTATGTGTCTACAGCATACTTGATTGGCAAAAGTCTGTCAAGCTTTTTTGTAAATCTTATCCAAGGATTGCCCACGCGTTTGATCATCATTTATGTCTGGTTCGGGGGGGCTTCTCTTTATTGACGCTTCAGCCAAAGTGTCGTACAATCATTTCACTTCCGAACCCCTGAAAGGAGACCGTATGAGGCGCCTTTTTATACTGCTGATTCTGCTCTGCTCCCTCTGCCTTCCGGCCCGCGGAGAAGAGGGCTTTGCCCTGTCCTTCACGCCGGACGGCGCCGGCGGGATGCTGATCGCCGGATACACCGGCGTACCGGAGGCGGCGCTGCTGCTGCCCGAGGCTGCGGAGGGCCTGCCGGTCACAGGCATCGCCGAGGAGGCCCTTTCCGGCCTTGCCGTGGACTCCCTCTCCCTGCCGCGCAGCATCCGCACCATCGGCAGGGGGGCGCTGCGGGGTTCGTCCGTGCGGGAAATCCGCTTTTCGTACGGCCTTGCCGAAATCGCGGAGGAGGCCTTCGCGGGCTGCGTAAATCTCGTCGGCTGCGCGTTACCGGAGACGCTGGTTTCCGTCGGAGACGGCGCGTTTGACGGCTGCACCTCCCTGCTCTACGTCACGCTGCCCGAAAGCGTTTCACAGTTGTCCGGCAATCCGTTTTCTGGCTGCACCGTGCTGGAATCCCTGCCGATGGTCCGCAACCATCCGTACTTTGTCGTGACGGACGGCGCGCTGACCGCCCGTGCGGACGGCCGCGTCATCTGCACGCTGGCACCCATGCCCGCAGAGGAAACCGCGGACAAGTAACCATGATCCCGGAGGAATCCATCCCTTGAAACCATCCGCTCTTCCCGGCGCGCTGCGGAGGCGCGCCGGCGCGTGTCTTCACGCCTTCACCCATCCCGGCGCGCGCGCCGCGGCCGTTTTGTGCCTGCTCTCCGCCCTGCTCTTCGTCCTGTATTTTCAGTTTTTCTTCGGCCCGCCGCTGCTCACGCTGGCGGTTCTGGCCGTCTGTGCCTACGCGGGCCTTACGGCGTACAACGCGGCGCGCGACGCGATGGCCCGCACAAAGGACGAGCCCTCCCGCGTCGCCGGTTTCCTTACGCGCCACAATCTGCAGGATTCGTGGGTCTTCCTCCTCTGCGCCGCCGTGTCGCTGCTTTCCAACCTCTTCTTCCTGCTGATGGCGCGCCTGAACCGCTCCACCTGGTTCGGCGTCTTCGCGCTCTACAACCTCGTGCTCTTCGCCGTCAACCTCTTTATCGGCCGGGAAATGCGCCGGCTCGCGGCGGCGTGCGACGCACCCGCGCGCGAAAAAAAGGACGCCCGGATCGTGGGCGTCCTGCTGCTCTCCCTGGCGCTCGTCTTCACCGGGATTTCCGTGGAGACTATCCTGCGCAACCAGAGCAAGGCCTGGCCTTCTTTCGTGCTCGCCTTCCAGATCCTGTTTGTCGCCTTCCGTCTGGCGCTCTACGGACATTCCGCCTACCGCTGCCGGAACGACACGGGGACGCTTACGCGCGCCGTAAAGAACGTCAACCTGTCCTGCGCCCTGTGCGCGCTCTACACCGCGCTGGCCACCTTCCTCGCCCGCTTTTGCGGGGACGAAATCCTCCGCCTCGCGCTGAACCTCGCCGCCGTCGCGGTGATCCTCACGCTGCTGCTGCGCCTGTCCCTCGTGCTGATCACCGACGCCGGAAGCGGCCGCGCAGCGTTTTAAAGAGCCCTGCGCCCTTTCCTTCTTGACATCCCCTGACGCTTCAATATAATAGGGCTGTCCTTTACGGGACGGCCCCTTTTGATTTCCGCCTACGGAGGAATGGATATGCCCATCTCTTTTGATGAAAAGACCCGCTGCTTTAGTCTCGCCTGCGGGGATTTCAGCTACGTCATCCGCCTCGCGGCCGGCCGCTGGCCCCTGCACGCCCACTGGGGCGCGCCCGTGCGGCGCGTGCACGACGACCTGCTCTCCCGGCTTTCGCCTTATACCGACGAAACCTTCTCCCTGAACGAACTGCCGCTGGACCGGCTGCCCCAGGAGTGCCCCGTCTACGGCACGGCCGATTACCGTGAGGGCATGCTGGGCGTGAGGCACGCGGACGGCACGGCCGCGCTGGATCTGCAGATGGAAGGCTGCCGGACGTACGCCGGCAGGCCGGAACTGCCGGGGCTCCCGTGCGCCGGGGGCGAAGGCGCCGAGACGCTGGAGCTTACGCTGAAGGACGCCCTGTCCGGCTTGCGGGTCCTCCTCAATTACACCCTCTACGCCGACTGCGGCATCCTCGCGCGCAGCGCCCGCATCCAAAACGACGGGACCGCCGTCGAAACGATCACCCGCGCGCTCTCCTGCTGTGTGGATTTCGAGGGCAGCGGCTTCCGCTTCCTGACCCTCTCCGGTTCCTGGGCCCGGGAACGGGACATCACGCTGCGGCCGCTCGCGCCGGGACAGCAGGGCACCGCGTCCCTGCGCGGTTCCTCCTCCCACCAGGGGAGCCCGTTTATGGCCTTCCTCTCGCCGGACGCCTCCGAGACGCAGGGCGAGGTTTACGGCATGGCGCTGTGCTACAGCGGCAATTACCTCGCCTCGGCCGACGTGGACCAGGACGGGAACACCCGCGCGATGCTGGGCATCCACCCGGAGGGCTTCTCCTGGCGGCTTTCGCCCGGCGAGTCCTTCTGCACGCCGGAAGCCTACCTCTGCTACGCGCCGGACGGCCTGGCCGGCATGAGCCGGCGCTTCCACCGGTTCATCCGCAGCCGGATCACGCGCGGCCCGTGGGCAAACGCGCCGCGCCCCATCCTCATCAACAACTGGGAGGGAACCTACTTCGGCTTTGACGAGGAGAAGCTGCTCTCCATCGCCGCCGCCGCAAAGGAAACCGGCGTGGACCTCTTCGTGCTGGACGACGGCTGGTTCGGCCGCCGCAATGACGACCACTCTTCCCTGGGCGACTGGACGGACGACCTGATCAAACTCCCGCACGGCCTTTCCGGCCTCAGCGACCGCATCCACGCGCTGGGCATGAAGTTCGGCCTCTGGGTGGAGCCTGAGATGATCTCCCCCGACAGCGACCTCTGCCGCGCCCATCCGGACTGGTGCGTGCACGCCGGGGCGTACCCGCGCACGGAGAGCCGCTTCCAGCTCGTGCTCGACCTGACGCGCGGTGAGGTGCGCGACGCCGTCGTGGAGAGCATCTGCGCGGCGCTTACGCGCGGCCGCGTGGATTACGTCAAGTGGGACATGAACCGCGACATCACCCAGGCGGGGAGCGCCGCGCTGCCGCCGGAGCGAATGGGCGAGTTCTTCCACCGCTACATGCTGGGGCTCTACGACATCCTCTCCCGGGTCACCGCCCGCTTCCCCGACGTGCTCTTTGAGAGCTGCGCGGGCGGCGGCGGGCGCTACGACCTGGGCATGATGTGCTACATGCCCCAGGCCTGGACGAGCGACAACACCGACGCCTGGGAGCGCTGCCGCATCCAGTACAGCACCAGTCTGCTCTTCCCGCCCTGCTGCATGGGCGCGCACGTCTCCGCCGTGCCCAACCACCAGACCGGGCGAATCACTCCGTTTGAGACCCGCGCCGCCGTCGCGATGTCGGGCACCTACGGCTACGAGCTGGATCCTGCGCGCCTGGCGCCGGAGGAACTGCGGTTGATGCGCAGCCTGAACGAGCGCGTGCGCGCCTGGCAGGACGTGCTGCTCTACGGCGATTTCCTGCGCCTCCTCTCCCCCTTCGAGGGAACCGACTGCGCCTTCATGAGCGTCAGCCCGGACAGGCGCCGTGCCGTCTTCACCTGCGTTTTCGCGCTGGCGCGGCCCAACCGCAAGCCCGGGCTGCTCCGCCTGCGCGGCCTCGATCCCGCGCTGAATTACCGCCTCGAGGACGGCCGCGTCTTCGGCGGAGACGAGCTGCTTTCCCGCGGCCTGCCGCTTTCCCCCGTCAGCGGCGACTTCGGGAGCCTCCAGTTCTTCCTGACAGCAGAACCCCCTTTGCAGGCCTGAGCCCGCAAAAGGGGGTTCCCTTTATGGTTTGAGGTTCGCGGTCGAAAGCGTCAGCGTTTCACCGTCCGTCGTAAAGACCACCGTGCCGTTCTGGCTTCCGGAGGTGATCAGCGGCGTGGCGCCCATGGCCCGGGCCGCCTCAAGCGCCGCCTCCGGCGGCTGGTACTTGTCCGAGGTGGAGAAGATCACGTACCGCGGCGAACACGCCGAGAACAGGTCGTCCTCCATCCGGCTGTTGTGGTGCGGGTTTTTGAGCACGTCGCAGCGCAGCGCGCCCGGGGACGCCTCCTCGATCGCCCGGAGGCTCGTCGCCATGGAATCCGCCGTCAGCAGGAAGCGGACGTTTCCCAGCGTCAGCCGCAGCACCAGGGAGTTTTCATTTTCCAGATCGCTGCTGTTGTTTCCCTCCGTGATCACGAGCGGGCCGAGGACGAGCAGCCGCGCGCCGCCGAGCGCGACTTCATCCCCCGGGGAGACGATGGTGTAGACCGCCGCGTTTGCGGCGGCTTTCTCTTTCTCGCCGATCGCCCGCTTTTTGATCTGCCGGCGCACGCCCGCGTGCGGCACCAGCACGGCCTCCGGCTCCATCGCAAGGAGGATGGGCGCGCCGCCGCC
This sequence comes from uncultured Eubacteriales bacterium, assembly GCA_902781095.1. Lineage (GTDB taxonomy): Bacteria > Bacillota > Clostridia > Christensenellales > Aristaeellaceae > Ventricola. Next base: position 22,043 of record CACZHW010000020.1, on the reverse strand, counting down.
CACGTGATCCCGGTGCGCGTGCGTGCCGATGTAGTATGTAAGCTTCTCAACGCCGGCGGACTTCATGTACCCAACGGCCTTCACGCCGTAATCGTGCGTGCCGGAATCGATGAACGCCGCCTCGCCGTCGCACTCGATCAGGATGCCGTCGTTGCGGTCGATATCCATAAAATGCACGCGCAGCTCCGAGGCTGCGGCACTCAGCGCAAAGACCGCCGCTGTTGCCAGCAGCATGAGTGCGCAGGCGAGTTTTCGGGTCCTCACCGGATGAACTCCACTTCGCCCGCCGCGCGGTAGGGCGTGACCGGCGCCGCGGGATCCGGGTAGCCCAGCGCCGCCAGACCGTAGACCACGTGGTTATCCGGGATGTGCAGCCCGCGCATCACTGCGCGCACGCCCGGCTCGTCGCAGACGTGGCGCAGCTGGTTGATCCATACGGAGCCCACGCCGTAGGATTTGGCCGCCAGAAAGACGTTCTGCAGTGCGCAGGCGTCGTCCTCCGGGCCGTAGACGCTCTCCCGGTCGTTGGAGGGGATCAGCAGGGCGACGGGCGCATACATGTCGTAGTGCTCCCGTCCCGAAGCCACGCGGATGGCTTCCGCGAGCTTTTGAATCGCTTCGCGGTTGCTCACCACGGTGAACTTCCACGTCTTCAGGTTCTTTCCGCTGGGCGCGTGCATCGCCGCCTCGGCCAGATCGCGGAGCACCTCGTCCGGGACCGGCTGGCTGGTAAACTTGCGGATGCTCCTGCGCTCCAGGATGGTCTTCATCGTCTCGTTCATAGAATGCGCTCCTTTCGCATGCGGTCTTGTTCCGGGGCAGTCCTGGCTCAGCCGACGAGCCATTTGTATTGTTTGACGCTGTAAAGCGGCACGAAGGGCAGCAGAATGGGCGTCTTCTCCGCCCAGGCGCGGTATTCGGGGTCTTCGCCGTAATTGCGCTCGTGCCGGAGTTCCAGCCTTCTGGCGCCGCCGAACATGATGTATACGATGGAAACCCACCCGGCCAGCGCCGCCAGCACCCGCCCGGCGCCCGTCAGCGCAGGGATGCCGGAAATCAGCACGCCGGTCCAGAAGAGAATCTCCCCCAGGTAATTCGGGCAGCGGACGAGGGCGTACAGCCCGGTATCCACAAAGCGCCGCGGGTTTTCCCGCTTGGCCGCCGTCTTCTGCGCGTCTGCAACCGCTTCCAGGAGAAGCCCGCAGCACATCACCAGCACGCCCGCCGTCCGGAAGCCGTCGCCCTCCGGCAGCGTGAGGACGCGGAAGGCGACCGGGCTCACCATCAGCGTGTACAGCAGCGCGCAGGCCGCCCACACGAGCAGCTTGACCGGGAGTTTCATGTCCTTTCCGTCCCGGATTTCCCGGGCGAGCAGCCTGCGGTAGTTCTCGCTCTTCAGCTCCCGCACCGCAAGATAGCCGCCCAGCCTCAGCCCGTACAGCACCAGCAGGATGCAGGGCGCTGCCGCGTGCCCCTTGCCCGCGGCGAGCATCACCAGCCCCATCGCCGCGACGGAAAAGCCGTAGCCGATGGAGATGAAGTAAACGAACTTGAGAAAGCCCAGCGCCGAAAAGGCCAGCGCCACCCCAAAGAGAATACAGAACAGATGCATATTCCTTCCCCCTTATCAATGCTTCCCCATTTTACAACATCTGCCCGGTTTTGCAAAGGCATACGCATTGCGAAAGACGGCCGCTCCCGCTATAATGGAAACAAAAAAACGGCGCTGCAGCGCCGATGGGAGAGTTGCCGGGATGAGTGTTTATCTGGATCGGGCCAAGGCCCTTCGCGCCATTACGGAGCGGCATTACAACTGCGCGCAGTCCGTCGTCGTCCCCTTTGCCGACGTGCTCAGCATCGACGAAGAAACCCTGTACCGCATGGCGGCAAACTTCGGCGGCGGCATGAAGATGGCCTCCGTCTGCGGCGCGCTGACCGGCGCGCTGATGGCGCTGGGGCTTGCCGGGCTGGACGACGTTCCCATGCTGCAGGAGATTTACCGCGGCATGAAGGCGCGGCACAACGGCCACCTGGAATGCCGCGACCTGCTCGCCGAAAACGCCGCCCTTGGCCTGCCCAAGAAACCCCACTGCGACGCCATGGTCTACGAGATGGTCGGCGTCACGGAGGAGTTGCTGCGCAAGTACGGGAAGATGGAATTCTAACGTTGCTGCTTCGGACAATGGGTTTCGTGTCGAACCGTAAATCATAAAATGTGAGCCGTCGGCAGTTGGCACCTGCTGACGGCTCGTTTCCAGATCACTTATAGAGGAGGTCTTCGCGAACGGCCCCTCTACCTGTCTGCATTGTACGATGAACGACTCGTGGTTGTCAAGTCAAAGCCATTTTTTCGAAGGACAAGGGCCGAAATATAAGAAAGAGTAAAGAACCGGCAGGCTGCTTTCAAAGCTTCCTGCTGGTTTGTTGTTCAACTGCTTTTTTGCGCCTGCTCGGCGTGCGCCATCGCTTCCGCGCGGGCGTTGAGCTCGTCAGCCGGCCGGTAGGTCGGCACGATCTCCGGGATGAGGCGGCGGACGGCCGCCTCGTCGTCGTTGTACGCTGCCTCCAGCAGCTTCTGCAGCAGCCGCAGGAACTGCTCGTGGTCAAAGGCGATCGGCTTGCCGATGTGGATGAGGTTGTTCTCCGTCTTGGTCAGCCCCTCCTCCGCCATCAGCTTTTCTTCGTACAGCTTTTCACCCGGGCGCAGGCCGGTATAGACGACCTTGATGTCCCTGTCCGGCACGAAGCCGGAGAGCCGGATGAGGTTGCGCGCCAGGGTGTCGATGCGCACCGGCTGGCCCATGTCCAGCACGAAGATCTCGGAGCCCTGCGCCATGACGCTGGCCTGCAGCACCAGGCTGACCGCTTCCGGGATCGTCATAAAGTAGCGGATGATGTCCGGATGGGTGACGGTGACCGGGCCGCCGGCCTCGATCTGCTTGCGGAAAAGCGGGATGACGGAGCCGTTGGAGCCCAGCACGTTGCCGAAACGCACGGCGACAAAGCGCGTCCGGCTGTGGAAGCCCTCCGGCAGGACGGGCACCGGCTTGTCCGTCAGGTGGGCGTGCAGCGCGGGAAGCTCTCTCTCCCGGCCCTCGCGGATCATGGTGTCGAAGGTCTGGATGATCATCTCGCCCACGCGCTTGGTGGCGCCCATCACGTTGGTCGGGTTCACCGCCTTGTCCGTACTGATGAGGATGAAGCGCGAACAGCCGTAGCGCATGGCGGCGTAGGCCGTCTTGTAGGTGCCCACCGCGTTGTTCTTCACGGCCTCGCAGGGGCTCTCCTCCATGAGCGGCACGTGCTTGTGTGCCGCCGCGTGGAAGACGATGTCCGGCCGCCAGGTGGAAAAGAGCTCCTCCAGCCGGCCGCTGTCGCGCACGGAACCGATCAGCACCACCAGATCGAGCGAAGGATGCGCGCGGCGCAGCTCCTGCTGGATGTCGTAGGCGTTGTTCTCGTAGATGTCGAAGATGATGAGCCGCTTCGGCCGGTGCCCCGCGATCTGCCGGCACAGCTCGGAGCCGATGCTTCCGCCGCCGCCCGTGACCAGGATGACCTTGTCGTTGAGGAACTCGAAGACGCGGCTGAGGTCGCTGGTGATGGGATCCCGCCCCAGCAGATCTTCGATCGCCACGTCCTTCATGGCCGAGACGGTGATATCCCCGTTCACGATCTGGTAGATGCCCGGCAGGTTCTTCAGCTCGCAGCCCGTCTCCTGGCAGATCTTCAGGATCTTCCGCCGCTCCGCCTCCGTGGCGCTGGGCACGGCAACGTAGATCTTGCTGATGCCGTACTTCTTCACCATGTCCGGGATGACGCTGCGCCCGCCCACGATGGGCACGCCGTCGATGTAGCGGTTCCACTTGTTCGGGTTGTCGTCCACGATGCACAGCACGCGCCCGTTGATCTCCTTGGCCTTGTGCAGGTCCCGCAGGATCATCTGGCCCGCATTGCCCGCGCCCACGAGCATGATGCGCGGCGCCTGGCGGTCGCTCGCCCGCTCCGCCGGCGTTCGGCGCATCAGCCAGAACCGGTACGCAAAGCGGATGGCCAGCATCAGGATGTACTGGAAGAACGTGCCCATGACGTAGTAGGAGATGGGCATGCGCTCGTAAAACAGCGCGATCATCGTGATGTGGAAGGCGGAGGTGATGCCGCAGGCGATGGTCGTCATCGCCAGCTCGTAATAGCTGGCGAAGCGCCACATGCTCTGGTAGAGCCGCATTGCCCAGAAAAGGCCGATGCAGAACACCGTGTAAAGCGGCGTAAAGGAAATCCACGTCTCGATGTACTCGGCGTCGATCAGCCAGAAGTTCATCTCATGCCTGATCAGCAGCGCCAGAAAATAGGAAAGATTGACGACGATACCGTCGTACAGCGTCATCGCAATCGCGATCTTCTGCCAGTGCTCCAGTCGGGAGCTGTGCGCACTCTTCAAGGTTCCACCCCGTATCCTTCTATTTCATTCAAAGGGTCTGCCCTTTGTAAACGGCCGCAAGAAACCACTTTTATTTATAGCCCATGCGGGGCGCACTGTCAACCGCTCCCCTCCTGTCCAAAAGGAACAAAACCCCTTCAAAAAATTCAATTCTGATGATATCAAATCGTTAATATTTGAAAAAATGAAATTTTCTCTTGCATTCAAAGTCAAAAGTGCATATAATGTGCGCATCGATTGCAAAAAACAAATTCAATCATACTGAGGAGGTTTATGCCATGTCTTACGTCGACGAGGTCTATGAGCGCGTCGTAGCGCAGAACCCGGCCCAGCCGGAATTTCACCAGGCCGTGCGCGAGGTGCTGGACTCCCTTCGCCCCGTGATCGAGCGCAACGAGGAGAAGTACCGCAAGGAAGCGCTGCTGGAGCGCATCACCACGCCGGAGCGCGCCATTCTCTTCCGCGTCCCGTGGGTGGACGACAAGGGCCAGGTCCAGGTCAACAACGGCTACCGCGTGCAGTTCAACAGCGCCATCGGCCCCTACAAGGGCGGCCTGCGCCTGCACCCCTCCGTCAACCTCGGCATCATCAAGTTCCTGGGCTTTGAGCAGGTCTTCAAAAACAGCCTCACCGGCACGCCCATCGGCGGCGGCAAGGGCGGCAGCGACTTTGATCCCAAGGGCAAGAGCGACCGCGAGGTCATGGCCTTCTGCCAGAGCTTTATGACGGAGCTCTACCGCCACGTGGGCGCCGACGTGGACGTCCCCGCCGGCGACATCGGCACGGGCGCGCGGGAGATCGGCTACCTGTACGGACAGTACAAGCGCATCACCGGCCTCTACGAGGGCGTGCTGACCGGCAAGGGCCTGACCTACGGCGGCAGTCTGGCGCGCACGCAGGCGACGGGCTACGGCCTGCTGTACATGACGCGCGAGCTCCTCAAGGCCAACGGCCACGACCTGTGCGGCAAGACGGTCGTCGTCTCCGGCGCGGGCAACGTCGCCATCTACGCCGTGGAGAAGGCGCAGCAGCTGGGCGCGAAGGTCGTCACCGTCTCCGACTCCACCGGCTGGGTCTACGATCCGGACGGCATCGACGTCGCGCTGCTCAAGGATGTCAAGGAAGTCCGCCGCGCACGGCTCACCGAGTACGCGGCCGCCCGCCCCTCGGCACAGTACCACGAAGGCCGCGGCGTTTGGAGCATCAAGTGCGACGTGGCGCTCCCCTGCGCCACCCAGAACGAGCTGCTGCTGGATGACGCCAAAGCGCTCGCCGCGAACGGCTGCATCGCCGTATGCGAGGGCGCGAACATGCCCACGACGGCGGAGGCGACCGAGTACCTGCAGCAGCACGGCGTGCTCTTCGTGCCGGGCAAGGCGGCCAATGCCGGCGGCGTGGCCACCAGCGCGCTGGAGATGAGCCAGAACTCCATGCGTCTGTCCTGGACCTTCGAAGAGGTGGATGCCAAGCTGGAAGGCATCATGGTCAACATCTTCAGGAGCATCGACACCGCTGCCAAAGAATACGGCATGCCGGGCAACTACGTGGCCGGCGCCAACATTGCGGGCTTCCTCAAGGTCGCAAACGCGATGGAAGCGCAGGGCGTGGTCTGATCCGGGTAAAAACCAAGCCGGGTGTCCGGGGGTATTCCTCCCCGGGCACCCTTTTTCGGCCCTTTGCCGGCGTGACAAATCCCGCTTATTTAAAAAGACTTTTTGTCAACCTGTTGTCCACAAGCAGAGAAAGGCAATTATTGCAAAGCTTTTTGAATCAAAGAATTAATTGCAAAACAGGGGTTGACAAACATTGTAAAGCGCACTATAATGGCGGCAATTCGTATCAGGCCAAAGGCCAAATCGGAAACGGAGGAAAAGAGAATGAAAAAGCTTCTTGCCATCGCCGTCGCCCTGACGCTGCTGTGCGCCGCCGCAGGCGCAGGCGCCACCACCGTCGGCATCTGCCAGCTCGTGCAGCACCCCGCGCTGGACCTCGCAACCCAGGGTTTCAAGGACGCGCTCACCGCGAAGATCCCGGACGTCGTCTTTGACGAGCAGAACGCTTCCGGCGATTCCGCCACCTGCGCCACCATCGTAAACGGCTTTGTCTCCGGCGGCGTCGATCTCATCATGGCCAACGCGACCCCGGCCCTGCAGGCCGCCGTAGCCGCCACGGGCGACATCCCGATCCTCGCCACCTCCATCACCGATTACGCCACCGCGCTGGATATGGACGCGGCGACCTTCACCGGCGTCACCGGCATCAACGTCTCCGGCACCACCGACCTGGCACCGCTGGACGGCCAGGCGGACATGATCACGGAGCTCTTCCCGGAGGCCAAGACGGTCGGCCTGCTCTACTGCTCCGCGGAGCCGAACTCCCTCTACCAGGTCAACACCATCCGCGCCCTGCTGGAGGCCAAGGGCCTTGAAACCAAGGACTTCGCCTTCGCCGATTCCAACGACGTGGCCAGCGTGACCCAGAGCGCCGTGGGCGCCGTGGACGTGCTCTACATTCCGACCGACAACACCGCCGCCAGCGTCACCGAGACGATCGCCGGCGTCGTGCTCCCGGGCAAGCTCCCCGTCGTCGCCGGTGAGGAAGGCATCGCCAAGGGCTGCGGCATCGCCACCCTGACGATCAGCTACTACGACATCGGCACCGCCACCGGCGAGATGGCCGCCGACATCCTGCTGAACGGCGCGGACGTCGCCGCCATGCCGATCCAGGCTGCGCCGCAGTTCACCAAGAAGTACAACGCGGCCAACGCCGCGGAGCTGGGCATCACCATCCCGGACGGCTACGAGCCCTGCGACTGAAACGCGCATTTCGTTCGACCCTTAACCAAGGAGGGGTTCCCCTCCTTGGTTTCATTGCTGTATAACGCCCCGCAACGGGGGACTGGGGGAACATCCGAGTGGACTTACTGAAACTCTTCAACGCACTGCCCGGCGCGGCTGCGCAGGGGCTGATCTGGGGTCTGATGGCCATCGGCGTTTACATCACCTACCGCATTCTGGACGTCGCCGACCTGACGGTTGACGGCAGCATGGCCACCGGCGGCGCGGTCGCAGCCGTGCTCATCATGAGCGGCTGCAACGTGTGGCTCGCCATCCTCGCCGCCTTCCTGATCGGCATGGTCGCCGGCTTGGTCACGGGCCTCTTTCACACCTTCATGGGCATCCCGGCCATCCTGTCGGGCATCCTGACGCAGCTGGGCCTCTACTCCATCAACCTGCGCATCATGGGCGGCAAGGCCAACGTGGCCGTCAACCCCAACAAGTACCCGCTGCTCGTCAGCCTGCGCAACGTGCGGTCTCTCGCCCTTTCCAACCCGATTTTCGTGCTGATCCTCTTCACCGCGGCGCTGATCCTGATCCTCTACTGGTTCTTCGGCACGGAGCTCGGCTGCTCGCTGCGCGCCACCGGCGCCAACCAGCGGATGGCGCGGGCGCAGGGCATCAACACCAGCCGCAATGTGCTGCTGGGGCTCATGCTCTCCAACGGCCTGGTCGCGCTCTCCGGCGCGTTGCTGGCCCAGTACCAGGGCTTTGCGGATGTCAACTCCGGCCGCGGCGCCATCGTCATCGGCCTGGCCGCCGTCATCATCGGCGAGGTGTTCTTCGGCAAGGTCTTCATCAACTTCGCCCTCAAGCTCACCGCCGTATCCATCGGCGCCATCATCTACTACCTGGTCATCCAGGTCGTGCTGTGGCTCGGCCTCAACGCCAACGACCTCAAGCTGCTCACCGCCCTGGTGGTGTCCGTCTTCCTGGCCGTCCCCTTCTGGCGCGGCAAATACTTCGCCAAGCGCGCGGGAAAGGGGGAGGACCATGCTTAAGATCTCCCACATCGCCAAGACCTTCAACCCCGGCACGATTACCGAAAAGAAGGCGCTGCTGGACGTCGATCTGCACCTGAACGAGGGCGACTTCGTCACCGTCATCGGCGGCAACGGCGCGGGCAAATCCACGATGCTCAACGCCGTGGCCGGCGTCTTCCCCGTGGACCGCGGCACCATCGAGATCGGCGGCGTCAACGTCACGAACCTGCCGGAGTTCAAGCGCGCGGCGTATCTGGGCCGCGTCTTCCAGGACCCCATGACCGGGACCGCCGCCACCATGAACATCGAGGAAAACATGGCGCTCGCCCTGCGCCGCGGCCGCCCGCGCGGCCTTCGCTGGGGCATCACCAACCTGGAGCGCCAGATGTACCGCGAGCAGCTGCACACCCTCGGGCTCGGCCTGGAGGACCGCATGGCCAGCAAGGTCGGCCTGCTCTCCGGCGGCCAGCGCCAGGCGCTGACGCTGCTGATGGCGACGCTGCGCACGCCCAAGCTGCTGCTGCTGGACGAGCACACCGCCGCCCTGGACCCCAAGACGGCCGCCAAGGTGCTGGAGATCACCCAGAAGATCGTGGACGAGCAGCACCTGACCGCCATGATGGTGACCCACAACATGAAGGACGCCATCGCCATCGGCAACCGCCTCATCATGATGAACGAGGGGCGGATCGTGGTGGACGTCTCCGGCGAGCAGAAGAAAAAGCTGACCCGCGCAGACCTCATGGGCCTGTTTGAGAAGGCCGCGGGCAAGGAACTGGACGGAGACCGGCTGCTGCTCTCATAACCCTCCTTTTCTTCAGTTGCAAAGAATCACCGCCCTCTGCCAAAGAGAGCGGTGATTTGTTCTGTCCGGGGATCGCCCTGCCGCGCTTATCCCAGGATCGCGCGGTGGAAGACCTTCTTGCCCTTGCGGATCTTGACGCCGTCTTTAAGCCGGTCGCGGCCGACGATCTCGTCGATGGATTCGACCTTCGCGCCGTCCACCGTGACGCCGCCCTGCTGGATGAGCCGGCGGATTTCACCCTTGCTCTTGCCCAACCCGCAGGCGATCATGAGGTCGATGACCGAAAGTCCCTCGGCAGGCACGTCCGCGGCGGCGAGCGTCGTCGTGGGCATGCTGCTGTCGTCCCCCTCGCCGGAGAAGAGCGCGCGGCTGGCCTCCCGCGCCTTGTCCGCCTCCGCCTCGCCGTGCACCAAAGCGGTCAGCTCCCAGGCCAGGATGTCCTTCTTCTCGTTGATGCGGCTGTCCTCCCACCGGTCCATCTCCGCGATGGTCTCCAGCGGCACGAAGGTCAGCATGCGGATGCACTTCATCACGTCGGCGTCGTCCACGTTGCGCCAGTACTGGTAGAACTCGAAGGGGCTCGTCTTGGCGGGATCCAGCCACACCGCGCCCTTGGCGGTCTTGCCCATCTTCTTGCCCTCGCTGTTCATCAGCAGGGTGATGGTCATGGCGTAGGCGTCGTCGCCCAGCTTGCGGCGGATGAGCTCCGTGCCCGCCAGCATGTTGCTCCACTGGTCGTCGCCGCCGAACTGCATGTTGCAGCCCAGCGTCTCGTGCAAGTGCAGGAAGTCGTAAGCCTGCATGATCATGTAGTTGAACTCAAAGAAGCTGAGACCGCGCTCCATGCGCTGCTTGTAGCACTCGGCGCGCAGCATGTTGTTGACGGAGAAGTGCGCGCCCACCTCGCGCAGCAGGTCGACGTACTTGAGGTCCAGCAGCCAGTCTCCGTTGTTGACGATGACGGCCTTGTCCTCGCCGAACTCGATAAAGCGCTCCATCTGCTTTTTGAAGCAGTCGCAGTTGTGCTGGATCATCTCCGGCGTCATCATCGGGCGCATGTCCGTGCGGCCGCTGGGGTCGCCCACCATGCCCGTGCCGCCGCCCAGCAGGACGATCGGCTTGTTGCCCGCCATCTGCAGGCGCTTCATCAGGCACAGCGCCATGAAGTGGCCCACGTGCAGGGAGTCGGCCGTCGGGTCAAAGCCGATGTAGAAGCGCGCGCCGCCGTTGTTGATGAGCTCCCGGATTTCCGCCTCGTCCGTCACCTGCGCGATCAGCCCGCGCGAGCGCAGTTCCTCGTAGATTTGCATGTTTCTCATCCTTTCCTTTCGCTGTGAAGCTGCCTGCTCTTCCGGGAACGAAAAAGCCCCTCCCCCGCGCGTGCGGAAGAGGGGACGAGCAGTTCGTGGTACCACCCCGGATTCGGATGCAGTGCATCCCTCGTGTGCGCTGTAGCGGGCGCGCCCGGCTTCCTTAATGGCGAACGTTGGGGAAGCGGCTCGGGAGGGTAATTCGATCCGCCCCTGCCGCAGCCTCGCACCGGCCGGCTGCTCTCTTGCGTCGAACGGGGGATCTACCTGGGTCTCCGTCATCACCTTGCAGGGCGGATTATAACACAGCCGGCGAAGCGGGCGCAAGCCCCTTCTTGCCCCGGCCCGCGTTTACGGCGCCGTCTGCACCCTGCGCGCCGCGGTCCCCGCACGCCCCGAGCGCAGCGGCTGAGCCACCGTGCGGTTGAAGAAGGCGATCAGCGGCCCCATAAAGAAAGCCGTGATGATCGTGCCGATGCCCACATAGCCCCACCGCGCGCCCAGCAGCCAGCCGGTGATGACGCAGAAGAGGTCCGTGAGGATCCGGATGTATTTGAAGGGGACGCGCTTCTGCCGCGCCGCCAGGGTCAGCGCCACCGCGTCGTACGTGCTGACGCCCATGTCAGCCGTGAAGTAGAGCGCAGAGGCGAAGCAGAGGATCACCAGCGAGGCCGCCATCAGCCCCCCGCGCAGCAGCGGCGAAGGGTCCGGAAACAGCACGGCCATCCCCGCGCGCGTCCACTCCAGGATGTAACCCACGCCGAAGAGGTTGATCAGCGTGCCCAGGCCGATCATGTGCCGGTTCCACACGAGGATCACCGCGAGCGGGTGAAGACCTGGAAGGGATCGACGCCCAGATTGAGATACGTCATCATCCCCGCACCCACCGCGCCGATCGTCACGCCGGCGACGGTCATGAGGATGCGCCTGCCCTGTTCGTTCATCGTTTTTTCTCCTGTTCCGCCTGCCCTGACGGCAGGCGCGCCTATCCTATCACCGGCGCGGCAGGCTGGCAAGAGGAAGAAAATGCAAAAAAGAATCTCCCGTTTCGGGAGATTCCGACAGAAAAATCAGTACCACATCCAGCCGGGGAACCAGTTCATCGCGTCACACCAACTCCTTGCGACCTCGTGTCCGGAGGCGAGCGGGTAGAAGCCGATAAACAGCGCCAGCGCCGAGAGCGAAAGCACGGCGGCAAGGACGCGCGCCGCCTTCGGGGACGCTTCCTCCGTCTTGCTCAGCAGGTACGCCGTCGCCAGGATGATGAAGGGCACGCTGGCGAAGTAGTGGTAGATGAACGTGAGCCGCGAGACCAGCACCCACGGCAGGTACGCCGAGAGGAAGCCCACGGCGATGACGGTCAGCGCGGGCGCGTCGGCGCTCCTCCCCCTGCCGCCGCGCAGCGCGGGCAGCACGCTGCCCCTCAGCCACTGCAAAAGCGTCAGGAGGATGGCTGCGAGGCCCGTCCACCATACGGCGGGGTTGCCGAAGGCGAGGATGGAACTGGCCATGCCCGGCGCGGCGTAATCCGCGTTGTAATACCACATGGGTTTGGCGATGACCGGCCACTCGTACCAGGGGGAAGCGAAGTAGTGCGTCGCCACCAGGTTCTTGTGGTAGTCGTACATGAGCGTCTGCGCGTCCCAGATCCGGCGGAAGGTGCGCAGGTTCCAGCGCACCGTGCCGAAGTGGGAAAGGTACGGGATGTAGCTCGCGCAGTAGATTGCAAGCGGGATGACGACGAAGAACACCACGCAGCAGCCAAGCGTCGCGAGCGCCCGCCGCGGGAAAACCCCGGCCGCGCGCGCCATCGCCTCCTCTTCCTCCGCGTGCGCCTTCGCGTAGCGGAAGGCCCGCACCTGCCGGGCAAAGCCGGCGAAGAAGAGCAGCGCCAGGCCCACCGCGCCGTAGCAGCCGATCCACTTGGCCGCGATCGCGCAGCCCATGAAGATGCCGGAGAACAGCAAGGGCACGAGCGTGCCCGCAAAGCGCTCCCCGAAAAGGCTGCGCCGGCGCCACTTTGCCATAAACAGGAACATCAGCATCATAAACAGCACGGGGAAGCTGTCGATCGTCGCGATCCGTGTCTGCGTAAAGTGCATGCAGTCACAGGCAAGCAGGAAGGCGGCGAGGAAGGCCCAGCGCTGTTTCCCCAGCAGCTCCATCGCCAGCAGCCAGATGACCGGGATCATCAGGATGCCCGTCAGGCACCCGGCCAGCCGCCACGCAAACGGCGTCATCCCCAGCAGGCGGATGCACAGCGCCATCAGGTCCTTGCCCAGCGGCGGGTGCGTCGTCTCGTAAGTGGACAGCGCGTGCGCATGCTCGTAGCCCGTGCGCGCGTGATAGATTTCGTCGAAGTACATGCTGTTCTGATACGAGGGCTTCCGCGGCACGGCGTCCTGCTCGTCCGTCAGGCTGCGCGGGTCGTCCGCCCGCCCCTCCAGCGCGCCCTCCGAGGAAACCGAGACGAACGGCCATGGCGTCCCCGCGTCGTCCACCGCGGCGACCTCCCACAGCGCGGAGCCCGCGCCCTCGAAGGTCAGGCGGATGTAACGGCCGGACAGCGGCATCATCGCGCCCGTGGCGCCCGTCGCCGTGTCGTCCTCGTCCATCACCGGCTGGCGCAGCGCCTGCCACTTGAAGCAGGTCCCCCTGTCGAAGAAGGCGCGCACCGGCTCGCGCCACGATACGCCGTCATCCGACACCTCCACGTCGAACTGTGTGTCGGAGATCCCGCCGTAGTAATAGAAGTGGAAGCCTTCCCGCACCTGTCCCAGGTCCAGGGTCACCGCCTCGTCCGCGGCGGAGGAGACGTAGCCCGTCTGCGGCGCCCTGGCCGCGCCCAGGTCGTAGAAGGCGACGACAGCGTAGGCGAGGGTCAGCACCGCCAGCGCGAGTACGCCGCCGGCCGTCGCCGTCGCCTTCGGCTGCTCACGGCCCAGCGCCAGCGCGCGCAGCGCCTCGTCCTCCGCCCCCCGGGTGCCGTCATCAGAGGCATTGGCGGCCCTCTTTAGGCGCTCCGGCAGGGTCAGCGCCGGGCGCCCCCTTACGTAGAGGTCCGCACAAGCCCAGCACGTCAGCGCGGCCGCAGCCAGCTGCAGTGCGCCCAGCCCGTAGCCCAGCCACAGGTTCGGCGCGATCAGGTACTCAAACGCCAGCACGGCGCCGACGTTGACGGCCGTCGCCGCCGAGGCGAGCGCAAAGGAGGCGTACAGGCGCACGTCCCCCGTGCGCACCGCGGCGATTAGCAGCAGCACGAGGCCCGGGACGATGTACCGCTCGTGCATCTTGACGCCCAGGCAGAAGACCAGCTGCAGCGTCAGCGCGGCCGAGGCCCACAGCGCAGCGCGGCCCCTGGCGCGCAGGTAAACTGTGATGCCCGCGGCGAACGCGAGCACCATCAGCGCCGTACCCAGCTGTCCGTAGGTGAGGCTGCTCAGCACGCCCGACGCGTTCTCCGTCCAGTTCCCGCCCAGCAGGAACATCAGGTTGCCGGTGCTGAGCGTCGCGTAGTCGTAGCTGCCCAGCGCGCCCGTATAGCGCGAAACCAGCCACAGCGCGGAGGTCTGCCGCAGCGAGAACGGGAGGACGACCGCCGCCGTGAGCAGGACGCCGAAGAGCAGCCCCAGCCCGATCGCTTTCAGCCGCTCCCCCGCCTTCCCGTCCCGCCGGGCCGTGACGATCTCCTTGACCAGCGCCGCGACGCCCAGCGGCGCCAGCAGGCCCGCCTGCGGCTTGGTCAGCACGGCCAGCGCGAACAGCGGGATCGCCCGCTCCCAGCGGCCTTCCGCGGCCTGCCGAAGGACCAGGACCAGCAGCAGGGCCGTCACCGCGTCGATCTGTCCCCAACAGCTGCCCGTGATGACGAGCGCCGGATTGAGCGCGACGAGGAGCGCGGCAGGAAGCGCACGGCGTTCGTCCCGCTCCGCCGCCAGAGCGTAGACCAGCACGGCCAGCGCGAGGTCGCACAGGATGGGCACGAGCTTCAGCATCACCTGGATGCCCATGCCGCCGTAGGAAACCCCCAGCAGATTGGCAAGCAGGCCGATGAGCCCCAGCACGAGCATGTACGCCGGCGGATAATCGCAGAAATAGCCTTCCTCATAAAAACCGGCCGGGCCAGCGGAGGCCATCTTCGCGGCCCAAGCCGTAAAGCAGCCCATGTCCACGCCGTAGCCTTTGACAAGGCAGGCCGGGATCAGCCGCACGGCAAACGCCGCCGCGAGCACCGCGACCAGCGCGCGCTGGCCGCCGTGCCATCCGCCGCGCAGCAGCGCGAAGCACAGCGCCAGGTAGGCGGCGGAGACGGCCAACAGAACCGGGATGACCGCGTCCTTCGAGTCCTTCGGGCGTTCCGCCTTTTCCGGTTTCGGCGTGGCCAGGTTGACGTACGCCGCGCCCACGGGCGCCTCGTCCACCTCCTCCAGCCGGACGTCGGTAAACCACGCGCGGCCCGTGTTTTCGGAACCGTAGCCGCCCAAGCGCACGCAGACCGTCACCTCGTGCATGTCCGCCCCGGTTCGGGCGTACAGCTCGATCTCCTCCCAGCCGCCCGCGGTGTCCCGCACCTCGCGGCTGGTTCCGTAGACGCCCAGGAAGGAGACGTTCGCCCCGATGCCGCCGCCGCAGTCCTCGGCGCGCACCCTGGCCGACAGGCGCAGGGTGCTGTCCGGGCGCACGCTCACCGTCTGCTCAAAGCGCGCGTCGTTGGGCGCGGCGTTCTCCACCAGCACGCAGGGCATGCCGTCCAGCGTCACGGCCTCCAGAAAAGAAGCGCCGGGCGAGGTGACCCACATGCCCGTCTCCCAGCCGTCCGGCATTCCGCTGGAGACGGCCGAAAAGTCCCCGTTGCGAACGAGGTTCCCGGCAAGCGGACTGTCCGCCCCCCTGCGCCCCCGCAGGAAAAGCCACGCCCCCGCGAGCAGTACGATCAGCGCCAGCACGGCGGCGATTACGCGTTTTTTCATTTACCTGTCTCCATCTCAAAAAACTCTTCCCCGGTAGGGAAAGGCGTTGCGGATATGCGTAAGGCGCCCGTCCTGGATCTCGATGACGTCAAAGCGCGCCTGCCTGTCCATCAGGCCCTTGCGCCGCATGTACTGCAGCGCGCCGGTGCTGATGCGCTGCTGCTTTGCGTAGGTCACCGTCTCTCTTGCCGCCATGTGTGAGTGGTTGCGCACCTTGACCTCCACGAAGACCACGCAGCGTCCGTCCAGCGCGATGAGGTCGATCTCCGCGCCGTAAGCCTTGTAATTGTGCTCCAGTATCCGCCAGCCGAGGCCGCACAGATACTGCTCCGCCCGCACCTCGCCCATCGCGCCCAGCGCGTGCGGGGTCAGCGGCTCCCTCTGCTCTGTCATGTCTGCCTCCAGGATGCGCGCTTCAGACGAAGTGCCCGATAAAGCTCCTGCGGTGCTCCGGGCAGGGGCCGTACTTCTTCAGCGCCGCGATGTGCTCCGCCGTGCCGTAGCCCTTGTTCCGGGCGAAGCCGTATTCCGGATAGCGCGCGTCCATCTCCCGCAGCAGGCGGTCCCGCGTCACTTTCGCCAGGATGGAGGCCGCCGCGATGGAATAGCACAGCGCGTCCCCGTGCACGATGCCGCGCACCTCGCCGGGGACGTCCAGAGCGTCCACCGCGTCCACGAGGAAGAGCGCGCAAGGCGCGTCCTTCGCCGCCTCCGCCATCGCCTTCTTCGTCGCCTGCAGGATGTTCAGCCGGTCGATCTCCTCCGCGGAGGCGAGGGATACGCGCGCGTACACCGCCGTCTTCAGGATTTCGTCGTACAGGCTTTCCCGGCGCTTTTCCGTCAGCTTCTTGCTGTCGTCCACGTACAAAAGCAGCGGCTCCGGCGGCATCACCACGCACGCCGCCGCGACAGGCCCGCACAGCGGGCCCCGTCCGGCCTCGTCGATACCCGCGAAGACGCGCCCCGCAGCCCACAGCTCCCTGTCCGTGGCGCTGATCTCGGAAAGGCGCGCCTGCCAGTCCTTTTTCATGCCTCTTCCTCCGCCGCGCGCGGGGCGCGCTCCAGCGTCAGCCGGCCGAGCTTCCCTGCGCGGTATTCGTCCAGGATGAGGGCAGCGCCCCTCGCCTCGTCCAGCACGCCGCCCGGCAGGATCCAGCCGCGCCCGCGGCAGGCCTCGTCAAGCAGCTCCAGCCCCTGCGCATCACGGTTCTTGATGTGGAAGCGCTCCGCCGCCCTGTCCGGGCACAGGCGCATCAGCTCCTCCAGCAAGGAGGCGGCCAGCTGCTCCGTATCCGTCACCTGGTCGGAGATCGTCCCCGTCCAGCACAGCCGGCGGGCCGCCGCCTGGTCCTGAAGGTCCGGCCAGAGCAGGCCGGGGGTGTCCAGCAGCTCCAGCCAGGGCGTAATGCGCACCCACTGGTTGCTGCGCGTGACGCCGGGCCGGTCGCCCGTCTTTGCGATGGCCGTGCCCTTGATGCGGTTGACGAACGTGGATTTGCCCACGTTGGGGATGCCCACCACCAGGATGCGCACCGTCTTTCGCACGCCCTTGGCCGCCATGTGCTCGATCTCGCCGCTGCAGGCCGCCTGTGCGCGGCTGACGATGTCCTTGGCACGCCCGCGCACGCTGTCGAAGGAGAGGCAGTCCTCTCCCTGCGCCCGGTAATGCCGCAGCCAGGCGCGCGTCTCGCTCTCCTCCGCCAGGTCCGCCTTGCCCAGCACGAGCAGACGGCGTTTGCCGGAGAGCAGCCGCTGCAGCGCAGGGTTGCGGCTGGCCTGCGGCACACGCGCGTCGCACAGCTCCACCGCCAGATCCACGCGGGAGAGCTGCTCGCTAAGCTGCCGCTGGGCCCTGGCCATGTGCCCCGGGTACCAGTTGATCTTCTTTTCCGGCCCGCGCAGCGCGGGCATGTCCTCGCCCGGCAGTTCCGCGGGCCGACGATTTGTCTTCATTCTTTCTCTCCAGACTCACAAATACGAAAAAAGGCTGTCCGCAGCAGCGGCAGCCTCTGACACCGGTCATGATTCCGCAGAAGGGAACCGATGATCCGGCCCCGGGGACCGGGCCCCGGAAACCGGACAGACTGCTGTGCAGCCTGCCAAAGCCGATTACTTCTCCTTGATCTTCGCGGCCTTGCCGGAGAGATTGCGCAGATAGTACAGCTTTGCACGGCGGACCTTGCCGCGGCGCAGTACGGTGATCTTGTCCAGACGCGGGGAATGCAGCGGGAAAGTACGCTCCACGCCGATTCCGTAGGAAACACGGCGGAGGGTGAAGGTCTCACGGATGCTGCCGTTACGGCGCGCGATGCAGACGCCCTCGAAGGCCTGCAGACGCTCGCGCTCGCCTTCCACGACCTTCACCATCACACGGAGGGTGTCGCCGACGCGGAAGTCAGGGATGTTGGTCTTGAGCTGTTCGCTCTCGATCGCGCGGATAATCTCGCTCATGGGTCTTTTTCTCCTTTCACCGGACGTTCATGTGCGGCTCCTCCGACAGCGGAACGCCCGTTTCACAAGCAAAGATTATAACATGCATTTTCGTGGATGGCAAGGGTTTTTCTTTTGCAAGCTCTGCTTTTACTTACTATTCTTAACGAAATATTTCCCAGTATTGGAACAAACAAAACTCTCCTTTTCTAACTATTCATTTTGTGTTAATATCATTTTATGAGATTCTACAAAAGAAGTGAGGGCAAAGATAATGCGGCGATTTTTTTCTATTGCAATCTTCATGGTGCTTTTAGTTTCTTTTGTGTTTGCAAAGGCAGATTCTTCTCTTTCGATAGATGCGATTGGCGAGTATTGTGAAACATGGAATCAATACTTCGAAAAGATTCAGTCGCTCTTTAGCTGTGGCCATTTTTATGATGATTTAGCGCAAGTACCTGTCCTATATATTAGTATCAATGATGCTCACGAAAGTGTATTCCACTCTTTCAAAACAGTACCTCCCACAAGTAGCATATCTTTGATGTTTAGCGAGGAAAATGTATCTTTTGTTTTTAATATTGTCGATGAGGAATTACGAACAAACATAGAAAAAGCACAATTCATCATTGACCAAGATACGACAATTGACGCATCTGTAAACAATTTACATGATACCATAAACGTATGGTATATAACTTTATGGCCCACCGAGGTATTCTCTCTTAGTGACCAAGACAAATTTACCATGGAGCTCACTATAGACAATCAGTCCACCTCAGTTACCATAAGCAAAGAGAATGATGCTTATTTATATTACATGGTAGCTTGGATGCTGGATGCTATCGCATATTCAGATGCCACATATGATACTTACAGAAGCCCCGAGTTACTCCCCCCTGATTATACTAATGATCTGAGTTCCAAAGACAAAAGCACATACTCGTTTAGAGAAGACTACGAAAGTATTGATAAAGCTGCAAAATCGCTGTTTTACGTTGAAATCTATGACCAGAACAACACATACTTAGGTAATGCGAGTGGTTTCGTTTCTTTCAATGAGAATCTCTTCGTTACAAATCAACATGTAATCGATGGCGCAAAATACTTAAAAATCTGGGATGATGATAACAATTCCTATGTTATAAACAAAGTAGTCGCATCAGATAAAAAGCAAGATATCGCTATTCTTCTTTTCCCGGAGGGAAAAAACTATACTGCGCTTGACCAAAATGCAAACAGTGAATTAAAACGCGGTCAGCCTGTTGTGACAATAGGTAGCCCTAAAGGTTTTCAAAACAGTGTAGCATTTGGCAATATCAGTGCGTTTCCCCGATTAGATGATATTGATTACATTCAGTTTACGGCTCCCATCTCTCATGGCAGTAGCGGCGGTTGCCTTTTTGACGATACTGGGAAAGTAATAGGCATAACATCCGCAGGTGTAGATGAGGGTCAGAATATTAACTTCGCGATTCCCATCAAAAACGTTCAAAATCTATACGATCTATGGAATAAAAGCGACTATGTCATTTTGGGAACAGAACGCTCATGGAATACAGTCGGCTTTTCCTCTGTGCGGGAGAAGCTTTCAAGAATTAAACCTTCAGTAACCCCAAATCTTAAATCTCCACTAAAACCGGTTTCCACTTTTTCTCCGACACCATCACCTTCTCCTACTCCAACGCCTTCTCCTGCCCCGACACCGTCTCCTACTCCGTCACCATCTCCCACACCGTCGCCGTCCCCTACTCCGTCACCATCTCCCACACCCACGCCCTCTCCTACTCCATCACCTACTCCCACTCCGATAGTTGTAAACTATGGAGCAGATTCTTCATACAAAATTGAATTAGATGAAACTGTTTTAAATGTTTATAAAGGATACCCTATCACCGTTGCGCCAAAGGTGATTTCGTTACAAGATAATAAGGTTAAGCAAAACGTCAAATATTCATGGACTACATCTGACGAAACGGTTGCTGAGATAAATAAAAACCGGGTTACTGGAAATAACACCGGTGACGCTGTATTGGTTTGTACACTGGAGGACGATCCATCTGTTTTTACACGTTTGTTCGTTCACGTTGCAGAGCCTGTAAATAAAGTGCTTTTCGAAGAGAAATCCATTGAACTAGCATGCAACGTTCTTGACGATTCACAATATCAACTGGTTCCTGTTTTTGAACCGGTGACAGGCTCATTTGAAAACCTGCAGTATTCCTCCAGTAATGAAAAAGTGGCAAGTGTTGATGAAAATGGTTTGATCACGGCTCACAAGCCTGGCCAGGCCACAATCACTTTAAAAGCCAGTATTAATGGCACAAAAACTGCACCTAAGGCTTCATTAAATGTCAAGGTAATCAAGAAAGTCACATCCCTTTCAGATTCTGATTTAAGCAAAGACGTAATCGTTAATAAAACCATTAAACTATCTCCCGACATCTCTCCCAGCGATGCCACTAATAAGAAGCTCCGTTGGAAATCTTCGAATGAAAGAATTGCAACTGTAGATTCGACGGGTACGGTGAAAGGTATTAAGCCCGGCAAATGTACGATAATGGTTACTGCACAAGATGGGGAGGGCACTTATTTAAAATACTCAGTTTTCGTTATACAACCTGTCACCGCAGTAAAGCTTAAAGATGGACTACACCAGACGGAATCATATGCCTGGCCTATCGGTAAGGCTTTACCACTAGACTCACTTTTCCATACAGAACCCTCTAATGCCTCAAAACGCACCCTTGACTTTTCTGTTCTCAATAAAAAGAATAATCCACTGAATGCCACTTTATATTCAATAAGTGGAACTATGGGTAATAAAAAACTAGTTTTCAATAAACCTGGTCTCTATACTATAAAAGCCACCTCCACTGACAACACCCAAAAAACGGCAAAGTTGCTTTTGCGAGTCTATCCCGTTGATCTAATGACACTGGAATTGAATTATGCTAGTTGGTATAGCTTGAGCGATGATAAACTGGGTATAAGCTTTCAAATTACTAACAAAGAATATGGTGCATGGGTGGAAGCTGTGGAATTATATGTATACGCCACGGATGCTTGGGGAAATAATATCTATAAAGGCAACACTGTTTATTACGGAACAACAGAAAAAGATATAGGCCCTGGAAGAACCATTAATTCAGATCAAATCGTGATTCCAAATCGAAGCAGGATCTCAGATATATATTGTGGCATTCATAAAATTAAACTTAGCGGTGAAGCCAGTCATGCACAAAAAACGTATGATCCCGTAGATTATTCTTGTTGGGATTATAAATAGATTTATGGCCTAGCATACATAGAAAAAGGGGATTAAAGCCATGCCCGTCATTGAAATCAAGTCGCTGACCGGCCCGGAGGACGGGCTCTTTTATCACCTGACCGACGCCCAGCTGCGCAGCCGGCAGGAGCCCGAGAAGGGCGTCTTCATCGCCGAGGGCCCGAAGGTCGTGCACGCCGCGCTGGATGCGGGGCTCACCCCGCTCTCGCTGCTGATGCGCAGGAAGTTTTTGGACGGTCTCGGCGCCGACATCATCCGGCGCTGCGGCGATATCCCCGTCTACACCGCGGACGACGACGTGCTCGCCGCCATCACGGGCTTCCGGCTGCAGCGCTCCTGGGTGCTGTGCGCGCTGCGCCGCCCGCAGATGCGGCGGCCGGAGGACGTGCTCGAGGGCGCGCGCCTGGCCGCCGTGCTGGAAGGCATCACGGAACCCTCCAACGTGGGCGCGATCTTCCGCAACGCCGCGGCCCTGGGCGTGGACGCCATCCTGCTCTCCCCCGACTGCTGCGACCCGCTGCACCGCCGCGCCGTGCGCGTGTGCATGGGCACCGTCTTCACCGTCCCGTACGCCCGCACGGCGCCGGGCGAAACCCTGCCCCTGCTGCGCCGCTTCGGCTTTACCACGGCGGGGCTCGCCCTGAGGGACGACTGCCTGACCCTCGGCGATCCCCGGCTGCAGGGCAGGGAGCGGCTGGCCCTCTTCCTCGGCACGGAGGACACGGGCCTGACCGAAGAGACAATCCGCGGCTGCGACTACATCGTCAAAATCCCCATGTCGCCCGGCGTCGACTCCCTCAACGTCGCTGCGGCCAGCGCCATCGCCTTCTGGCAGTATGGCGCACACAAAACGTAACCGGCAGGCCATGAAGGCCTGCCGGCTCAGACCATCAACAATACCCTTGTTTTCAGAGAAGGAAGCAGGGGTATTTGTTTTACAAAAGCATAGAGGATAAAAAAAGAAGCCTTTACCAGGCG
>CACZHW010000019.1 GCA_902781095.1 uncultured Eubacteriales bacterium | reverse complement strand
ATCAGGCCGCCACTGACCTCGCCGATTGCGTACAGACCCTCAATAGGATTCCCTTCTGTGTTGATGACCCGGCTGTGATCGTCAACTTTGATGCCGCCGCTGGTCATAACGACACCGTTAGAAACCTTCATTACATAATAAGGAGCGGTCAGTTCGCCATAGAAGCTTGTGCGACCGAAGGCGTCTTCCTTTTCGCCGCGGACGGCTGCGTTATAGTCGTTAAGAACATTTTCGATGGTTGCCGTGTCGAGCGAGCAGCCTTAGGTGGCGGCTAGGCCGGTATTGATGTACATGGATACTTTTGATTTCAGAGCATCGGAGAATTCAAGAGCGCTGTCATCAAAGATCATGTAGTAGTAATTATCACCGGCCTGAAGCTCAGCAGCAGATCAGGATATCCGAGGTGCTGGCGGATTTTTCTCAGAAGCTCGGTTAAAAGCTCCCTTACAGGAGAAGTAAGCTCCGCCCATTCGGCCTGACATAACGCTCACCGCCGTTTCTGCCCGGCTGCGGAAAAACCGTATTGGGGCGCAAGACAGCGCGTAACGAAAACGAAAAAACAGCCTCCGGCTGGCTCTCATGCAGTCGGAGGCTTTATTGATTGCTTTTGGGAGGTTCTGCTTCTGCGCCGCTTACTCGCTCAGCGCGTCCGAAACGGAGAAGCCGGTCAGCCGTCCGGAGGTGACAGCCCAGCCTACCATGCAGGAGGGCATGGACTCATCGCCGTGCACGCCGCCAACGACTTCGCCGCAGGCGTACAGGCCGGGAATCACAGCTTCGTTCTCGTCGTAAACCTCGAAGGACGTGCTCGTCTTGAGGCCGCCCAGGGAGGTCGCCATGCGCAGGCGCTGCTCGATGATGTACCAGCAGCCGTCGTCCTCCAGCGCCACGCTCATCTGCTCGCGGCCGAAGTCCTCGTCCTTGCCGGCCTTCACCATCTCATTGAAATGATCGACGGTCGCCTCCAGCGTCGCGGCATCGATCCCGGCGCGGTCGGCCGCTTCCTTCAGGGTCGCGCCGCGGCGGAATACGGGCGCGCCCTCGGAAGCGTCCAGCCAGGGCTCAACCTTCTCCGCGGTCAGCGCCGTGCTGGTGGCCATGCTCGCCATCCAGTTGTCGTATCCCTTCTGATTCATGACGAGATAGATGGTCTTGCCCTCCTGGTTCATCGTGGCCTTCTTGATGGACACGAAGTCCAGGTTCTCATTCATGCAGCGCGCGCCGCTCTTGTTGACGTAGATGGCGCCGTCGTTCATGGTCGCAGCCTGGGAAGCAAGCGGAGAGATATAGGCATTCGCGATGTAGCGCGTGCCGTCCGGCGTGATGTTTCCGCCCTCGATGGGGTTCTCGATGCCCTGGGGATAGCTCTTCAGATACTGCATGTAATGGGTCTTCGCGCCCACCTCGCGCGCAAGGTAGATGCCGTCGCCCGTGGAGGCAGCGGAGCCGTAGAACAGCACGGTCGTGAGGCTGGGATCGCGCAGGGCGACGCTGGCGCCATATCCGCCCGTGGCCAGGACGACCGCCTTGGCGCGGACGATCAGGGTGCCGTCAGGCGTGCTGCACTCGGCGCCAACAACCCGGCCGTCTTCCAGGATCAGATGCTCCGCCTTGGTCTCGGTCAGCAGCTCGCCGCCGATCTCCCTGTAGTGCGCCTCCATCGTGCTGGTCAGATAACCGGCCTTCTTGCCGAGCGGGTAGAGCGCGCGGTCGTTGGTGTGCTCCGGGAAGTAGTTGAGCGCCTCTTCGAATTCGACGCCCACGGTGTCGTGCAGCCAGTCGACAGCCGCGCCGGTGTTGTTCGCGAATATCCAGGTCATCCGGGCGTCATTCAGGAAGCTGCCGTATTTCATGAGGTCCATGAAGATGGTCTCCACGCTGTCCGTCGCCCCGCGGATGGCCTGCTGATGGGACATGCCTCCGTTGATCAGGGCGCCGGTCAGGCTTGTGGCGCCGCCGGCCTGCGCCATCTTGTCGATGAGCAGCACGTCTTTGCCCTGCTCCAGCAGGGTCGTGGCCGCCGCCATGCCCGAGCCGCCCGCGCCGATGACGAGCACCTCCACCTCGCGCGTCTCAACCTTGCCGCTCTTTTCCTTTTCGGCAGGTTGCCGGAGGGCGTCCATGTTCGCGCCGGCCGCTTCCAGGGCCTGTGCGGCCGCGCTCAGAATCGCATTGGACGAATTGGTCGCGCCGGCGACTGCGTCCACGGCCAGGGTCTGGCCTGCCACGATCGCGCCGGGGATGCGCTCGAGCGCCGCGTCGCTGATGCCGGGGGTCTCCGCATGCGCCTTCACCTCAACCGAGAGGATCTCGCTGTCTGAAACCGTGACCTCCACGGCGACGGGGCCGTTGTTGCCCTGCGCCTCGGCGCTGTAGGTCCCCGGGGTCATGTCAGCCGCGGCCAGGGACGTGCCCAGCAGCAGGGCCGCCAGGATCAGGAGGCAAATCTGTTTCTTCATGTTCCTCTTTCCTTTCTGCTCGTTTGGTCGATGCCAATATACATACCGGAGTACGTACTGCGGTATCATTCTATTGGGCTATCAAGTCTTTGTCAAGCCCTGTTTTGACAGCAAATTCCCGCCCGTGCTATAATTCCCGCCCGGAGGTGATGAGCATGCCGAGTTCCGGCAAGCTGCTGCAGCAGTCCGAGCAAACCAGGGCACGCCTTCTTCAGGCTGCGCGCGAGCTCTTTTTTTCACGCGGCTATGCCGGTGTGAGCATTCAGGAAATCTGCGACAAGGCCGGCGTCACCAAGGGCGCTTTTTACCACCACTTTTCCGGGAAGGACGCTGTCTACCGCAGCCTGTTTACGGCCCACCTGGATCTCTATCTGGAATCGCACGACCGTCTGCCCGCGCAGGCCGGCGCCAGCGAGCGTTTCCGGATGCTGGCGGAGTGCACCTTCCATCTGGCGCAGGAGCTTGGCCGCAGCATGATGGCCAGGACATGATTCAGTTGCTGACGAGCTGCACCTCCAACCTGTTCCAGGAGGAGCGCATCCATACCCGCCTGCTGGACGAGGCGATCGCTGCGGGCCTTCGGGAGCGCACGCTGCGCCCCGGGCTGGACCGGGATCACACCGTCATGCTCTACGCCTGCCTCATGAACGGCTTCCTGGTCAAATGGATTTCAGCCTCCGAAGAGGACGATGCGCGCATCGACTGGGATTCCCTCCTCTGCACGGAGATCTCGCTGCTGACGCGGGAGCCCGGCAGCGCGGAGAATGAGCCGCAGTAAGGGCTGCGACCTCTACGGAACGATCCCTGCGGATAAACGCCCTGGCTTTCCCCAAACGCTTGAAGCGGGCTTGAGGCACAGAGACACAAAGGATGAATGGAATAAAGAAAAACACATATAATGATCAAGACCTGCAGGGCATAGGTATGACTGGAAAACTGGCTCTGCCAAGTTTGATTGCCCTATGCTCAATTGCACTAGGGCGGCCAACCCTGGGCAGCTTGGCTGTGCTCGGCGAGATAAGTATAAGCGGTACGATGATCAAGGTGGATGAACTGGCCAACACGTTGCAGTGCTGTTTGGATAGCGGGGCAAAGAAGGTGCTGATCCCGTCAGTATCGATGATCGACTTTGCAATGGTTCCTGCCGATCTAATGGGCGCTTTCCAGCTGATTCCGTACAGCAGTGCTGAGGACGCGGTGTTTAAAGCGTTGGGCGTAGAATGACAGACGACTGAGGGGATCGCATTCAGACACAGAGATGGTTTGCCGTTCGTGCTGAAAGCGAGATGCACTAGAGCCAAGGTTTGTACATATTATGCTTGGAGTCATCAAAAAAGGCCGGATTTAGACCCAAAGACATAATAGTAAATAGAAAACTAGTGACCTATGCTGGTGCTAACGTCTACTCCGGCAGACCCTGCGGCAATTACGGCAACCCGCAGGTGCCCTGCCGCTGCAGCCCCAAGGAGATCTCGCGCTACCTCTCCCGCATCTCCGGTCCGCTGCTGGACCGCATCGACATCCAGCTGGAGGTGACGGCGCTGGCCGTCAAGGAGATCACCGAAACGCCCAGGGAGGAGAGCTCCGCGGCCATCCGGGAGCGGGTGCAGGCGGCCAGGCGCCGCCAGCAGCAGCGCTTTGCGGGGGAGGGCATCGCCTGCAACGCGGAGCTGACGGCGAGGCAGGTGGAGGAGGCCTGCCGTCCGGACGACGCGGGGCGCGAGGTGCTGGAACGCGCCTGCGAGCGCTACCACCTCTCCATGCGCGCGGTCAGCCGCGTGCTGAAGGTCTCAAGGACGATCGCCGACCTGGCCGACGAGGGGCAGATTGGCAGGGCGCATATCCTGGAGGCGGTACGCTACCGGAATCTGGAGGGCGGGTACTGGAAATAAAGATCGGTGTATTACAGGGAGGCGTGACGATGGCGATCAGTTTCAATTCCGAATCGGTATTTAATCTGAGACCGATTCCGACGGACAATGTCCGCAGAGAGGTGTACGGCCTGCTGGTTTCAGACGAGGAATGCGTGGCAGCCTTCCAGACCGTTCGCGACCAGTTGGTCTTTACCAATAAGAGGATAATTTCCATTGACGTGCAGGGCATCACCGGCAAGCGGAAATCCTATGCGACGATGCCTTACTCGAAAATTCAGTATTTTTCAGTTCAAACACCCGGGTTTCTGGAACTGATTCCGGACACGGAGCTCTTTATCATGTTCAGCAACGGCATGACAGCGAAGTTTGAGTTCAAGGGCAATACGGATATCGGGCTGATTGCGAGAATAATCGGGGAGTATGTGCTGTAATAGTTCAGCAACAGACAAGAGGTGGCCACGTTGAAACAAACTTTGATTGCGATAACCTTTGTCGCCATATTTGCAGCACATGCAGCAATGGCAGATGTGTTGACGATTCCTGCAGGACTGGAAAGAATAGATCCAAGGGCATTTATGAACGATACTGCTTTGGATCAAGTAGTTTTCCCAGAGGGTTTGCAATCGATCGGAAGCCAGTCCTTTGCAAACAGTAGTGTCAAAACAGTTTATTTCGCGGATAGTCTTATTGATATAGCGGAAGATGCATTTGAGGGCTGCAACCTGGATGCTTTCGTGAATGAAAATACTTATGCCTATGAGTACTGTGTCCGAAAAGGATTTGGAGTATTCTTGAAGACAAATGCTCAAGATTACAAAGGAAATCTGCTGATTTACACGTCTTTGTGTTCTGATTTAGTGGAAGCAGAAATCTCCGCATTTAATGTGATGTATCCAAATATAGAAGTTAGTGTATACATAGATGGAACTCACTTATTATTAGAAAAAATAGCAGGAGAAAGAGCAGCTCCACAAGCAGGTGTTTTATGGGGGGGCTTTGCAGATTCTATAGACAAGTATAAAGATTGTTTTCAGCCTTATCGCCCAAGCAACATAGACAGTATTGAAACAGAGTTTTACGATCCCCAGTATTATTGGATTGGTCAAAGTGCAACACCTTTGGTGTTATTGATGAACACTAACTTCATTAATGAAGAAGATATACCAGCTACATGGAGTGACCTGTTGGATTCAGTATGGAAGGAAAAAATTATAATCAAGGATCCCTCAGAAACGTCTGCTGGATTTATATCTTTATGTACACTGCTTATGTGCTTTGGCGACAAGAATGATGACTATGAGGAAGGATGGAAATGTCTAGAGCAAATAAGATCTAATTTTGTTATATGTATTACATCATCAAATTTGCTACAAAAAGTGAATAGTGGCGAATGTCCTATTGGCATTATTACGGAGAATGATGCGATGCAGTTTATAAAAAGGTATAAAGCTTCTTATTTAAAAACTATCTATCCCAAAGAAGGGACGAGTGTCATTCCGGAGTGTATAGCAGTTGTTAAGGATTGCCCACGTGAGGATTTAGCAAAGCTATTTGAGGAATTTATTTTGAGTAAGGAGGGACAGTCCATATTACAAGAGAATTGTAATTTCAGACCAATTCGTAAGGACATCAAGCCCAAAGACTTTCTACCTTTGGAAAGTATAAGCACAATATCATTCGACTATGATTTTGTGGTCAATAACGAAACAGATATCATTGAGAAATGGCAAGATATCCTGATAGAATAAAATCCAAAGGAACGCAGGGCATCGTCTTTCCGGCGATGCCCTGCGTTTTTGATGAAATCGAAACGGCATCACAGCAGCAGCAACAGACGGACCGCCTGCGGTGCCGGCAGGCATAGCGCGGCGGCTGAGAATTGGGCACTCTTACGGATTGCACGGTTCTATCTTGAAAAAGAATGAATAAATTTGCAAATAACGCTTGACATATGCGAATTTATGCGTATAATCATGCACATGCAATGAATATTCATTAATAACAGCGTGCATTCCAAACGAGCGGTGCACAAGAATGGAGGAACGATTATGAAGAAACTGGTTGCCATCCTGCTGAGCCTGATGCTGATCCTGGCCGTCGTGTTTTCCGTTTCTGCGGACGCCCTGAGCGACCTGCAGGCCAAGGGAAAGATCGTCGTCGGCGTGTCCGTCGGCTATCCGCCGTATGAGTTTTATTATACCAACCCGGAGTCCGGCAAGGAGGAGATGGCCGGCTTCGACATCGCGCTGGCCTACGGCATCGGCGAAAAGCTGGGGCTGGACGTCGAAATCGCCGATCAGACCTTTGCCGGCCTGATCACGGCGCTGCAGGCCGGGGAGATCGACCTGATCATTTCCGGCATGGTCGCCAAGCCGGAGCGCAAGGAGGTCATCGATTTCAGCAAGCCGTACTATGCGGCCACCCAGATCATGATGATGACGGAAGAGAAGGCCAACACGCTCAAGACCGTTGAAGATATGACGGGAAAGAAGGTCGGCGCGCAGATGGGCGCCCTGCAGGTCGACATCCTGGAGGAGCAGTTCTCCAATGCCGAGCCCTACATCATCGACAATGTAAACGTGCTGGTGCTCGACCTGGTCCAGGGCAACATCGACGGCCTGCTGCTGGCCGACCTGGTCGCCAAGCAGTACATCACGGCCTATAAGGACTCCGTGCCGCTCGTCATCAGCGACGTGCCGGTCGTCTACAACAGCAACGGCGCTTCGATCGGCGTCGCCAAGGGCGACAACGAATCCCTGATTCAAGCGCTGGACGCCTACATCGACGAGGTCAAGGCCGACGGCACGTTCGATTCCTGGGTCGACACGGCCGCGGCGCAGGCGGCTTCCCTGCTGGAGCCGGCCGAATAAAGTCCGTCGGATCCCGGGCTCCCGCCGCCACCGTGCGGCGGGAGCATTCACTGTGTAAGGAGGTCAAAGCAAGCCATGCTCAACCTTGCCAAGGTCTGGGAAATCATGGTCACGAAGTTCGGCACGTTCATGCAGGGCGTGAGCGTCACGCTGGAGCTGGCGCTGTTTACGGTGCTGCTCGGCTCGCTGCTGGGGCTGCTGGTCGCGATTTTCCGGCGGACGCGCATCTGGCCGCTGCGCATCCTGTTCAACGTCTACGTCGCGTTCATCCGGGGCACCCCGCTGCTCGTACAGGTCCTGATGATCGTCTACGGACTGCCGCAGATGGGCATCCGGCTCCCCCGGATGACGCTTTGCGTGATCGCGCTCGTCATCAACTCCGGCGCCTACATGGCGGAGCTGATCCGGGCGGGCCTGCAGTCCGTGGACCGCGGCCAGTCCGAGGCCGCCGACTCGCTGGGCATGAGCGGGGCCCAGAAGATGATCTACATCATTTTGCCGCAGGCGATCAAGGTCACGCTCCCCGCGATGGGCAACGAGTTTATCGCCGTGATCAAGGAGTCCTCGGTGCTCTACGCGGTCGGCGTCTATGAGCTGACCTACCAGGCGTACAAGCTGGCCTCCGTGAACTACCGTTACCTGGAGACGCTGCTGGACGCGGCGCTGATCTATTTTGTGCTGACGTATGTCATGACCAAACTCCTCGGCCTGCTTGAAAGGAGGATGCGCCGCAGTGAAAACCGCGCAGACTGAAAAAACCGTCATCGACAGCGGATCCGGCCGGGACGTCATGATTGAGATCCGCGATCTCTGCAAGCACTTCGGCCGGCTCGAGGTGCTCAAGGGAATCGATTTAAACGTCCGCCGCGGCGACGTGATCGTGCTGATCGGCCCCAGCGGCAGCGGCAAGTCCACGCTGCTGCGCTCCGTGAATCTGCTGGAAAAGCCGACGTCGGGCACGGTAAAATTCGACGGCTGCGACCTGACGAAGGTGTCCCGCAGGGAGCTGTACGCGATGCGCCAGCGCATGGGCATGGTCTTCCAGCAGTTTAACCTCTTTCCGCATCTGAGGGTGCTGGGCAACGTCACTGTCTCGCCCCGCAGGGTGCGCGGCGTGCCCCAGGCAGAAGCTGAAAAAAAGGCCGTGGAGCTGCTCACCCGCGTCGGCCTTGCGGACAAGGTCCACGAGTATCCGGACCGGCTTTCCGGTGGGCAGAAGCAGCGCGTGGCCATCGTCCGCGCGCTGGCGATGGATCCCGAGGTCATGCTCTTCGACGAGCCCACCAGCGCGCTCGACCCGGAGATGGTCGGCGAGGTGTTGGACGTGATGAAGCAACTGGCAGCCGACGGCATGACGATGATGGTCGTGACCCACGAGATGCGCTTTGCCCGCCAAGTTGCGGACTACGTGCTGTTCCTGGATGACGGAAAAATCGTCGAGGCGGGGACGCCGGAGGAGATCTTCGACCACCCGCAGCAGCCCCGTACGCAGGATTTCCTGCGCAAGGTGCTTTGAGCACGGAAGCGGATTGACACAACGGATTTTGAAGGAGGAACCATGCTGACCTCGCCGACAGAGACTTTGAAGAAGTATATCGATCAGCCCAGCGGCTCGTTCGACCGGGAGGACGTGGCAGCCGCGGCCGGGCTCATTTCGGAGGACCTGGAGTCGCTCGGGTTCTCCGTGACCCGCTTTCCCGGCCAAAGGCACGGCCCGGTGCTCCGGGCCGTGCTCGGCACCGGCGAAAAGCAGCTGATGCTCATGGGCCACATGGATACGGTCTTCCCGCACGAGCGGTACGTGCCGTACCGCGACATCGGCGGCGGAAAGGCCATGGGCAGCGGCGTGATCGACATGAAGGGCGGCATCGTGATCCTGCTTTACGCGCTGCGCAGCATAATTCCGCAGCTCGATTTAAAGACGTACCGCCTGTGCGTGTTGTTGAACGCCGACGAGGAGGTCGGCTCGCCTGAGAGCCATGATCTCATTCTTGCGACGGCGCGGGAGTCCTTCGCCGCGCTCTCGTTCGAGCCCAGCGGCGCCTCGGGGCGGTTCATCTCGGCCCGGAAGGGGGTCACCTCGGTTACGGTCACCTGCACAGGCGTACCGGGACACGCCGGCAACGCTTATCTCACCAGCGCCAGCGCCATCCAGGCCCTCTGCGCGCAAATCACGAGGCTGTATTCGCTCCGGGACGACGCGCGGGACATCTCCTTCAACGCCGGCGTGATTTCGGGCGGAACGGCCGAGAACGTCGTGGCCGAAAGCGCGGCGTGCCGCTGCGAGTTCCGGTACTTCAACGAGGCGTACAAGTCGGAGCTCACCGAAAAAATCAAGGAAATCTGTTCCTGCGAGCCCGTGCCCGGCGTCAGGACCGCCCTGTGCTTCGGGGCCTCCCATCCCGCGATCGATCTGAGCCCGAAGACACAGGAACTGATTGACCTGGCCCTCGCCATCGCGAAGGAGCAGGGGAGAATGTTCGCCGTCGAGCGCACGGGCGGCGCCGGTGATATCGCCATCGCCGGCCAGGCCGGCATCGGCGTGCTGGACGGACTCGGCATGATTGGCACCGGCATGCATACGACGGACGAGACCGCGGATATCGCCTCGATGCCCGCGCAGATTGAGCTCGCGGCCGGGCTGATCCGCGCGGTCTGCGCCTGATGGCAGTATTTTGAGCCAACCCGGAAACCGTATACGAAGCCGCCCTCCCGAAGCAGTCGGGAGGGCGGCGAATTTCACGGATGGAAGAACGGGAACGCTGATGTCAGACCACTTTAACGCACCAGACAGGGTTTCTTGTGGTCGTACACCCAGCCGGGGATAAGGTACTGCATGGCTTCTGCATCGTTGCGGTCGTGGATCTCCAGGCTGTTGTACAGCCGGTTGGCTTCCATTACGCGTTCCATGTTGAGGTGCACGCCCAGGCCAGGACCCTGCGGGACCTGCAGCTTGCCATCCCTGATCTCAGGCGTATCTTCAAGCAGGTTTTGGCCATCCTGCCATATCCAGTGCGTATCCAGCGGCGCAACCCGGCCAACTGCAGCGGCTCCTACCTGTGCGAAGGCCGCCAGGGTGATGTCGAAGTGATTGTTCGAGTGGATGCCGAAAGTCAGCCCCCACGGGTCCAGAAGCTGGCTCATACGCACGGCACCGTCGAAGCCCCAGAAGTGGGGATCCGCCAGGATGATATCGCAGGCATTCAGGCTCGTAGTATGATAAAATTGCCGCCAGTCGGTTGCGATCATATTCGTGGCGACCTGGAACTGCGTCGCGTTCTTGAATTCCCGCATGATCTCACGGCCGGAATAGCCGGCCTCCGGTCCGCAGGGATCTTCCACGTAAGCGATGATACCGCGCATGTCACGACAGAGCGCTACGGCCTCGGAAAGCGACCAGGCGCCGTTTGGGTCGATGTTGATGCGTGCCTCCGGGAATCTGCGCTTGAGCGCACGCACGGCCTCCATTTCCTCTTCTCCGCGCAGCACGCCGCCCTTTAGCTTGAAGTTCCGGAAGCCGTACTTCTGCTGAACAGCTTCGGCTTCCTCCACGATGCGAGCGGGCGTCAGAATCTCCTCTCGTCGCAGACGAAACCAGGGATCCGGGCTTGCGCTCTCATCCAGATACTGCCGCTTTCCGGCCGGCGTCTTTGCCTTGTCGGAAACGTAGAAAAGGTACCCCAGCACCTCCACCTCGTCCCGCTGTTTGCCCTCACCCAGCAGCTGGCAAATCGGTACGCCCAGATGCTGCCCCAGCAGATCCAACATGGCGCACTCGATCGCCCACTCGCTGCGCACGACGTACTTCAGCTTTGCCATGTCCAGCGTCTGGATGCCTTCGCCGGCCTCCCTGGCGTGCGGATCTACAGCTTTGTGGATCTTCTGGAGCACTTCGCGGCTGCGGGAAATGGGCATACCCTCTACAAGTGGCGCCATTGCGACAAGGCTGTCATGCGTATAGTCGCCGCCGTGGATTTCGCCTATACCCGTGTGCCCGGCGCTGTCCGTCAGGATCACCAGATTGCGTGTGAAGCAGGGGGCGTGTGCGCCGGAAAGGGTCATGAGCATGCTGTCATATCCTGCGACAGGGATGACCTGCATCTCCGTAATGACCGGAACGGAATGGCTCATATCGTTTTCCTCCTCAGAGATTGAAGCCCGTTTGCGCCCAAACGATCGTTCCCTTCTTGACG
Source organism: uncultured Eubacteriales bacterium (assembly GCA_902781095.1). Taxonomy (GTDB): domain Bacteria; phylum Bacillota; class Clostridia; order Christensenellales; family Aristaeellaceae; genus Ventricola. The sequence continues at coordinate 31,716 of CACZHW010000019.1, read as the reverse complement.
GTCATCTGCGGCAGGAGCACACTTCTTCCGACGCGCCGCTCACCGTCCCTGTCGCCGAAGACTACCGGCTGCTCCGAGAGACGGAAGATTGCGATGTCGGCTACGGTGCCGGCCTCAAGGGACGCCAGTTCCCGTTCTTGTCCGAGCTGCCTTGCCGCATTCCGGGTTACCCGCTGCAAGATGTCCTCCAGAGACATGCCCAGCATGAGGTATTTGGACAGCAGCCTCGGCATGTCGTGAACGAAGGGTTTATGGAAACTCATGGGTGTCAGGTCCGTGCTGATGAGGTCGGGAAGGAAGCCCTGCTGCATTGCAGGCTCTGCCACACGGAAGGAGAAGTTTGAATTGCCGTTGCAGGCATCGAAGAGCACCCCACGTTCCCTTGCTTTCCAGATGCCTTCCTTTACACGCCCCTCGGCATCCAGGATCGTCTCACCAATGCCCTGATACACATGGCAATAGACGTCACCGGGACGCAGAATCTCCGCCGTGCGCTCCGGCAGTACAGCGGGATTTGTCATGTGCGCCACAGCCGGCACGCCGATCTTTTCGGCCAATTGCACCATGGCACGAACCGGGCCCTCGTCGCCGGGGGCCACGACGCCAAGTGAATTGCGCAGCTTGAGCGCGACAGCCTCGCCCGGATACCGGGCAAAGATTTCTTCAATCAGCGCGGTATCCATGGAACCGGGGCGGGGATCCTCCATGCAGACGTTGCTGAGAATGCCAAGGGAAGCGATGTTCACATAGGCCTTAACCGTCGCAACCGAACGCAGGACCTCCATTTCATGAAAGAGCGAATAGGTCGGAGCGCCACTTGTGCCTGCATCCACCGCGGTAGTCACGCCATAGGGAAGACATGCCAGATCTGCCGGAACGCTGCCGGCCTGGACATGGGAAAACAGATGGCAATGATAATCGATGAGACCCGGCGTGACGATGCAGCCGGACGCGTCCACAGTGTAGGCAGCCTCATTGCCGTCGTCGGGGCCGATCACGGTCCCATCCACCAGGACGTCCCGAATCTCAAACGCATTTTTTTGTGGATCGTATACGCGCCCGCCGGCAATCTTGATTGTGTGCATAGGCAGCATCCTTTCGATGATTGAAATGAAGGAGGCGGAGGCGGAACTCAGTCCGTCTCCGCCTGTGCAACTCATTTTTCAAAAAACCGTCCGGATCACTTGACTGCTTCAACAGCAGCCATCAACTGATCCACCAGCGCATCGCCCAGGTCAGCCCGCACCATGTCATACACGGTGGCCGCCTTCTCCTGCATGGTCGCCAGGTCTTCAGCAGAGAGTTCCACGATCTCACAGCCCGCTTCCTCGCAGGTCTTCTTGTAGCCCGCAATGGACTCGTCTGCCACGGAATTACCGTAGGCAATGGCTTCTGCCGCACACTCGTCCACCAGTGTGCGGACGTTCTCCGGCAGGCCCTGATAGAGATCGTTGTTCATCAGCACGATGATGATATGGCCCAGGTGATTGGTCTCGACGATGTACTTCTGCACCTCCTGGAAGGAGTTGCCGACGATGTTCATGTAGGGGTTCTCCTGGCCGTCGATCGTGTGCTGCTGCAGGCCCATGTAAACCTCGGTGAAGTCCATCGGCAGCGGATTGGCACCCAGCGCCTTCCAGTAGGCCAGATGATACTTGTTGTTCATGACGCGCAGGGTGAGGCCGGCAAAGTCGTCCACTTTGCGGATCTCCTTGTTGGAGGTCAGCTGGCGGAAGCCCGCGTCAGAGAAGCCGAGCAACTGATAGCCGCCCTTGTTGCAATAGGCGTTGAATTCCTTCATGAAGTCGCCGGAGAGCACGGCGCGCATCGCTTCCACACTGGGGAAGAGGTTCGGCAGGTCAAAAATGCCCGCTTCCGGAACGAAGTCCACCATGCCGCTGCTCATAGAGGTCAGCATGTCGAACGTGCCGTCGCGCACGCCCTGAAACATCTCGTTGTCATTGCCCAGCTGTCCGCCGGGATAGAGGTCTATGGTGACCTTTCCATCCGAGCGCTCGCTGAGAAGGTTCGCGAACTTTTCCATAATCATGTAGTTGATTGTGGTTTCAGACACAGTCATCGGGGCGGTCCAGTGATACTCCGGATAGGCTTCCGCCGCAGCGAAGCCGCACAGCGCGAGCACCAGAGCGAGGGACAGGAGACAAGCCGTCAGTTTCTTCATGGTGATTCCTCCGTTTCCGATTATGGTTTGTGGTTCTATCTTCCGCTGATCAGCCGATCAGCCGGCAAGCGAGGGCAGGTACATAGACAGTCCGGGGACGAAGGTGATGAGCAGCAGCGCAATGAAGAAGGCAGCCAGGAAAGGAATGCAGGCTTTCGCGAGCTTCAGAACCGGAATCGTCGTCATACCGCTGGCTACATAGAGGTTGATGCCCATCGGCGGGGTGACCATGCCGATGGCGAGGTTTACCGTCATAATGATACCGAAGTGCACGGGATCGACGCCTACAGCCTTGGCTATGGGCAGCAGAATGGGCGTCAGGATCATGATGTTCGGGATATTGTCCAGGATCATGCCGCTGACCAGCATGATGAGGTTGATCACCAGCAGCACCGCCACTTTGCCGTGTACAGCGGAGAGCACAGCCGTGCTGATCGTCTGCGGGAAGCGCAGCATCGTCATGCAGCGGCCGAAAGCCGTAGCAGCGGCAATGATGAACAGGATATTGACGTATGTATCGGCGCCTGCCATGAAGACCTTGCCCAGGTCGCGGATCGTGATCGTCTTGTAAACGAAGAGGCAGATTACCAGGGAGTATACGACGGAGATGACCGCGGCTTCGGTGGGCGAGGCGATGCCGCCGTAGATGGATCCCAGGATGATGATCGGGGTCAGCAGCGCCCAGATGCTTTCCTTCAGCAGATGCCAGAAGCCCACCTTATGCAGCTCGTCGTAGCTGCTCTGCAGCTTCTGCTGATCCACGCCATGCCTGTGGCAGTAGTATCCGGCGTAGACCATGAGGCAGACGCCCACGAGAATGCCGGGAATGATGCCGGCGATGAACAGCGCGGCGGGCGAGGCCTGAGAGGCTGAAGAATACACGATGAAGGAAAGGCTGGGCGGGATGATGACGCCCAAACCGCCTGCGACGGTTACAATTGCCGTTGCAAACACTACGTCGTATCCCATCTTAACGAGGAAGGGAATCGTCATTGCGCCGACTGCGGACACCGTTGCCGGCGAGGAGCCGGAGATTGCGGCGTAGAACATGCAGGTGACGATGACGCAGCAGGGGAAACCAGCCTTGCGGTTGCCCACGAAATAGCCGAAGAAATTGAAAAGCTTTTCAGAGATACCGCCCTCCGCCATGATCATCCCGGAGAGCATGAAGAGCGGAACAGCCAGAAGCGTGAAGCTGTCCATGCCGTTAACCATGCTCTTGATTACGGCGGCAACGTTGTAGCTGAAGGATGGAGTGATTAAGGAGGGCAGAAAGGCCATGCCGCCGAAGATCACCGCCATCGGCATGCCGATTACGATAAGTACCGCAAAGATCAGGATGAATACACCGAATGTCATTTGCCCTTCGCCTCCTTTTCCTCATGGCTGAAGCCGCGCAGCAGCTCGATCAGAACCTCGGCGCTGCGCACCGTGGACAGCGCGAAGCAGAATACCGCAATGCCGTACAGATACTTGATCGGCATCTGCATGGAGGCGCTCACCTGGCCGGAGGCGGCCACGCTTCCGTATACGCCTGTCGCGCTGACGCACAGGAACAGGAAGAAGGCAATCATCACCGCGTAGATCACGATCTCCAGCGTCTTCTGTACCCGTTTCGGCAGCAGCGTCACCACCGCATCCACCCGGATCCCCGAACGCCGGCGAATCCAGATCGGGATGCTGAAGAAGGTAGAGCCGACGAGACAGTAACGGCACAGTTCATACGCCCATACGATCGAGCCGTTGAACAGGAACCGCAGCACCACGTTTGCAAACATGAGCACCGTGAACAGGACCAGGAAACCCGCCATGATAATCAGTTCGAATTTTTTGTCCAAATATTTGAGCACGCTCATCCTTCATCCTCCTTTTTGGAAAATTCCTTCTTTATTTTTTATTATAATGGCCGTATACTATGAAGTAAAGTTAGTATATTTATGGTTAACAATTAGAAAATCTAACAGATTGGAAGGTACATGGAATGGATTTGCGCCAGTTGGAGTACATCACTGCCATAGAGGACTTCGGCAACATGACAGAGGCTGCCGCGCATCTGTATGTCACGCCCTCCGCACTCAATCAACAGCTGTTGAAGCTGGAGAAGTCAATCGGAATGCCCCTCTTTGTACGCGGGCACCGTTTTATGATGCCCACGCCAGCCGGCCGGATCTGGATCGACAGCGCCCGGGAGATTCTGCGCGTCCGCAGGAATACGTATACAGCCCTCAGCGACCTGGCGGGAAACTACCGGGCGGAATACCATCTGGGCCTGGCATACGGCCATGGAAACGATGCTCTGCTTCACAGCTATTCTGCCTTTCACGGACGCTATCCCGGCATCGTCCTGCTTTGCCGGGAAAACATGGTAGCCAACCAGATGGAGGAACTGAAGAACGGTTCTCTGGACATCGGCATGGTGCATATCACGGACGCAGCGGAGCAAGCCCCCGACTTTCACTACGAGCTGCTCAGCGCTGAAAACCTCGTGCTCGGTGTCCCTGTCAGCCATCCCGCCGCCGCATACGGCAGCAGGGAACCTGGCGTGTTGCCGACCGCCGACCTTTCGCTGCTGAGGGAGGAGAGCTTTGCGCTCATGCAGCGCGGATCCACACAGCGTGCACGTCTGGATCCGCTTTTTGTCGGCGCCGGATTCACACCACAGATCATCGCCGAATCGACGCAGAACCGCTTTTTGCAGTCCCTGGCAGCGTCTCAGGGCTGCTGTACGATCATCCCCCAGGCCTATGCAACGGATTTTGAACGCCTGGCCTGGTTTGCGCTGCCGACTCATCCCCGATTCATCCTCTACGCCATCTACCTGCAGGGGCTTCATCTCCCGCAGCCCATGCGGGAACTTCTGGGAATGATCCGCAGTTATGCGCAGGAGCACTTCCAGTTCCCAGAGCCCGCCGCGTGAACCCCACACCAACGGCCACCATTTCACGGGCACGCAGGTGCTCGTGCCGATGATGACCTTCAAAGGCGGAAAGTGCGTCTACTGCCAGGCGGATTTCTGCTGAGCAGGCTTCGCGCATTCCCGGCCTTTACACCTGGAAGAAGAAAAACCGCCGCCCTCCCGCAACTGATGCGGGAGGGCGGCGCCTTTTCAGTTGCCCGGTTTTGCGAAGGTCACTTGTCTTTCTTGCTGTCTTCCTCGGCGTAGCGCGCCAGCTCCTCGAAGATGGTCGCGGGCGCTTCACGCTCCGGCTCGGCCGGCTTTGCGGGCGAGGGTTCCGGAGCGGGCGCATCCTCCTTCGCCGGCGCGGGGGCTTCTGCGGGGGCCGGCTCCGCGGCGGGCTTCGGCGCTTCGGCGGGCTTAGCGGCCGGGGCGGGCTGGACGGGCGCGGCATGCGCTGCGGGTGCGGCCGGGGCGGGCTTTTCCTCCGCCTTCTTTCGGTCGGTGAAGAGCGGCAGCTTTCCGCGGCCGTACAGGATCATCAGGATGAAGCTGAACAGGTTGATGACACCCTCGGCGATCAGCGAGATGCCGACGTAGACGGGCACGTGCCCGGTGAGGAAGTTGGGCGTGACCAGCGCCAGCGCGCCCAGCAGCAGCGCGACGACGGCGCCGATGAGCAGCAGCCACCAGCGGACGTACTTAAGGCGCAGGAAGTCGATGGCCGTCTGCAGGATCATGAAGCCGCCGACGACCAGCATGGCGCCCCAGAGCATGGGGAGCACGGCGGTGAACAGGTCCTGCCGTAGCAGGATGACCGCGCCGGCGGACAGGGCGATCAGCGATTCCGCCAGGTCGTAGGATTTCGCAGCCTCTTCCGGTGCCTGTCGGATGTAGCGGGCGAACCAGTAGATTCCGATGCCCAGGAACGCGGCGGCGAAGAGCCACACGGCCAGGTCGTTGATGAGCTGGGGCCGGACCAGCAGCAAAACGCCCGAGATGACGAAGATCAGGATGGAGAGGATGCCGGTGATCTTCTGCCGGTTGATGCCGAAAAGGGATTTTTTCATGGTAAATCCTTCTTTCAGTCGTTATGGATTGACTTTATTATAACGGAAGCGTGCGCATTTTTCAATGCCCGTTGACTTTAGCACGCTAACGTGGTAATATACGACACAATGGAAAGAAAGGGAGGTTACCGGCAATGGGACTACGCAGGGATGCGCAGACGGACGAGCTCTTCCGCTCGATCCTTTCGCTGCGCAGCGTGGAGGAGTGCTACCTGTATTTTGAGGACCTGTGCACGAACAAGGAGGTGAGGGACCTGGGGCAGCGGCTGACGATTGCAAAGCTGCTGCGGGAGGGTTCCTCGTACCTGCAGGCCGCGGAGGCGCTGGGGGTCAGCTCCGCGACCATCGGGCGCGTCAAGCGCTGCCTGGACTACGGCAACGGAGGATACAAGATGATACTGGACAGGATGGAGACAGAGGAGCCCGGAGATGACTGATCTGGAGCGGGCGCTGCGCCCGGAGGAACGGCTTTCGGCGAGGCTGCGAGCGCTGTACGGCGCGTGGGGCTATGCGCCGTACAAGGTGGGCCGGTTCGAGGAATACGAGCTCTACATGCGCAACAAGAGCTTTTTGACGGACGAGCGCGTGCTGGCCTTCGCCGATACGGACGGCAAGCTGATGGCGCTCAAGCCGGACATCACCCTCTCCGTGGTGAAAAACACGCGAGAGGAGGACATGCCCCTCAAAATTGCGTATGCGGAGAGCGTCTACCGTGTGCCGCGCGGCGCGCAGGGTTTCCGTGAGATCATGCAGGCGGGCGTGGAGGCCATCGGGGAACTGTCCCCGTGGGATTTCTGCGAGGTGCTGCTGCTGGCGGCCGCCTCCCTGCGGCTCATCCGGCCGGAAGGGTGGCAGATGGACGTCTCCGACATGGGGATCATCGCTGCGGTGCTCTCGGGCGCGGCCCTGACCGCGCAGGAACAGGCGGAGCTGCTCCTTGAAATCCGCAGCAAGAACGCGCAGGGGCTCTTCCAGCGCTGCGAGGCGCTGGGCGTGCGGGAGGAAACCCGGCGGCAGCTGCTCGCCCTGGTGGAGATCTCCGGGGCGTTGCTGCCGGCGCTGCAGCAGCTGGAGGCTGCCGGCCTGACGGATGCGTGCCGTCCTCCGATGGAGGCGCTGCGCGCCTTCGGGGAGGCCGCAAACGCGCTGGACCTCGGCCGCATCAGCCTCGATTTTTCGGCGGCCAGCGACATGCGCTATTACAACGGCGTCCTCTTCGCGGGCTTTGTGGACGGCGTGCACACGTCCGTCCTCTCCGGCGGCCGGTACGACCCGCTGATGGCCCGGGTGGGCAAGCGCGGCAAGGCGATCGGCTTCGCCGTTTACCTGGATCAGGCGGCGGGGCTCGGGACCGGAAGCGCGCAGGAGGAACCCGTCCGCGTCCCGGGGAAGGGAACCCCGGCGGAGATCGCGCGGCGGTGCGAGGCACTGATCCGCGCAGGAAAACGCGTGCGCGTCACGCAGGAGGAGGGAGAGCCGTGAGGACGATCCGCGTGGCGCTGCCAAAGGGAAGGCTGGGCGAAAAATCCTATGCGGTCCTGGCGCGGGCCGGCTACCCGTGCCCCGAAATGGAAGAAGAGAACCGCAGGCTGATCTTCGACAACGAGGCCTGCGGCGTGCGCTACTTTCTGGTGAAGCCCTCCGACGTGACCGTGTACGTGGAGCGGGGCGCGGCGGACGTGGGCATCGTGGGCAAGGACATCCTGCTGGAGGCCGAGCCGGACGTCTACGAGCTGTGCGACCTGGGGATGGGCCGCTGCCGCGTGTGTGTGGCGGGGCCGGCGGGCTTCCGCGACGACCATACGAGGCCGCTGCGGGTGGCGACGAAGTTCCCGCACATCGCCAGGCGGTACTACTCGCAGCGGAGCCGGGAAATCGAGCTCATCCGCCTCAACGGATCCATCGAGCTGGCGCCGCTGGTGGGCCTCTCCGATGTCATCGTGGACATCGTGGAGACCGGGACGACGCTGAAGGAGAACGGCCTTGCGGTGCTGGAGACCATCGTGCCCGTGAGCGCGCGTTTTATCGCCAACAAGGCCAGTTGTAAATTCATGGGCGAAGAGATCACCGCGATGCAGCGGGCGCTCCTCGCCGGAACGGGAGCGTAAAGATGAAGATAGAGCGGCTTAGCGAGATTGACAGGAAGACGCTGTTCATGCGCGGCGCAAACACGCCGCAGGTGGGCGCCACCGTGGCGCCGATCGTGGCGGACGTGGCGGCGCGCGGGGACGCGGCGCTGCTGGATTACACGGAGCGCTTCGACGGCGTGCGGCCCGAAACGCTGGAGGTGCCGGAAGCGGAATGGGACGCGGCCCTTTCGCGTCTGGATCCCGAACTGCGGGAGGCGATGGAAACCTCTGCGCAGAACATCCGCGCCTATCACGGAAAGCAGGTGCGCACGGGCTACGAGATGGGCGAAGGCGGCGTCGTCCTGGGCGAGCTGATCACGCCCATCGCCAGCGTGGGGCTGTACATCCCGGGCGGTACGGCGGCCTATCCTTCCACCGTCTTTATGAACGCCATCCCCGCGAAGCTGGCGGGCTGCGGCGAGATCGTGATGGTCTCCCCGCCGGGGAAGGACGGGCGGATACCGGACGCGATCCTCGCGGCGGCCCGGCTCTCGGGGGTTACGCGCGTCTTCCGCTGCGGCGGGGCGCAGGCCATCGCTGCGCTGGCCTACGGGACGCAGAGCGTGCCGCGCGTGGACAAGATCGTGGGCCCGGGCAACGCCTTCGTGGCGGAGGCCAAGCGGCAGGTCTTCGGCCGCGTGGCGATCGACATGATCGCGGGGCCCAGCGAAATCCTCGTGCTGGCAGACGGGGGCGCGAACCCCGCCTGGGTGGCCGCGGATCTGCTGAGCCAGGCGGAGCACGACCGCATGGCGACCGCGGTGCTGGTGACGGTGAGCCAGGAGCTGGCCGAAGCGGTCAGCGAAGAGGTGGAACGCCAGCTGCGCACGCTGCCGCGGGAGGCAATCGCCCGCGCTTCCATCGAGTCGAACGGGCGCATCATCGTCGCAGAGACGCTGGAGGAGGCGCTGGAGGCGGCCAACGAGCTGGCGCCGGAACACCTGGAGCTGTGCACGGCGGACCCGGAGGCGCTGCTGCCGAAGGTACGCAACGCGGGTTCGGTCTTCATGGGATACTGCTGCCCGGAGTCGCTGGGCGACTACATGGCGGGGCCGAACCACACGCTGCCCACGAGCGGAACGGCGCGCTTTTCCAGTGCGCTGGGCGTGGACGACTTCATCAAGCGCATCCAGTATACGCGCTATACGAGGGAAGCGCTGGGCGTCCTCGCCCCGAAGATTGCGGCGTTTGCGCGCGCGGAGGGTCTGGAGGCGCACGCGCGGGCGGCGCTCATCCGGGGGGAAGCGTGAGCTTCCTCGTGCCGCGCATGGCGGCGCTCTCGCCGTATGTGCCGGGGATGCATACGGAGGCGGAGGGCGCGCTGCGGCTCAACAGCAACGAATCCCCTTATCCGCCCTCTCCGGGGGTGGCGTCGGCCATCGCGGAGGAGGCGGGAAAGCTTTCGCTCTACAACGACCCCGACTGCACGGCGCTGCGGGAGGCGATTGCGGAGCGGCTGGGCGTGAAGCCGGGCAACGTGATGGCAGCCAACGGCTCCGATCAGGCGCTGCTGCTGGCGATGGCGGCCTTCGCCGACGCTCGGCACCCCGTCGCCCTGCCGGATTTGACCTACAGCTATTATGACGACTTCGCGGCGTTCCTCGGCATCCCGCTGCTGCGGCGGCCGCTCCGGGAGGACTTCACGCTGGACGCGGCGGACTACTGCGAGCCGGGGGTGACGGTGCTCTTTCCCAACCCGAACGCGCCGACCGGGCTTGCGGTGCCGGTGGAGGAAATCCGCCGGATCGCGAAGGCGGACGATGGCCGCGTCGTGGTGGTGGACGAGGCATATGTGGACTTCGGCGCGGAGACGGCGCTGCCGCTGATCGATGTATGCCCGAACCTGCTCATCACACGCACCTTCTCCAAGAGCGGCTCTCTGGCGGGCGCCAGGCTGGGCTACGCGCTGGGAGACGAGACGCTGATCGGGGAGCTGCAGCGCGTGCGCAGCGCGACGGATCTCTACGGCGTCTCGCGCATGGCGCAGGCGGCGGGCATCGCGGCGATGCGCGAATGGCCGTATTACGAGGCCAACTGCCGCAGAATCGAGCGGACACGGGAGTGGACGCGGCGGAAGCTGACGGAGCTGGGCTTTGAGGTGCTGCCCTCCCTGGGCAATTTCGTTTTCGCCAGGCCGCCGGTGGATGCGGCGCTGCTGCAGCGGCGGCTGGAGGCGCGCGGCATCTACGTGCGCAGGCTCTCGGCGGAGCGGGCGAAAGGGCGGCTGCGGATTACCATCGGCACGGACGCGGACATGGAAAGGCTGATCGCCGCGATCCGCGCCATACTGGAGGAAGAAAGATGAGAAAAGCGGAAGTGGCCCGCCGCACGGCGGAGACGGATATCCGTCTGGCGCTGAACCTGGACGGGACGGGGAAAGCGAAGATCGACACGGGCGTGGGGTTTCTCGACCACATGCTGGAGCTCTTCGCGCGGCACGCGCGGTTTGACCTGGACGTGACGTGCCGCGGCGACACGCGCGTGGACGACCACCACAGCGTGGAGGATACGGGCATTGTGCTGGGGGAGGCGATTGCGAGGGCTCTCGGCGAAAAGCGCGGCATCCGGCGCTACGGAAGCCTGCTGCTGCCCATGGACGAGGCGCTCTCGCTGGTGGCCGTCGACCTGTCCGGGCGCAGCTGCCTCCGGTTTTCAGTGGCCTTCCCGAGCCAGAAGATTGGCACCTTCGACACGGAACTCGTGCGGGAGTTCTTCGTGGCGCTGACGCGCGCCTCGGGGATGACGCTGCACATCCGCATGCTGGACGGGGAAAATTCGCACCACATCGCGGAGGCCATCTTCAAGGGGTTCGGCCGCGCGCTGGCGGAAGCGGTCTCTTGCGATCCGCGGCTGAACGGCGAAATCCCGTCCACCAAAGGGGTGCTCGTATGATCGCCATCGTGGATTACGGCGTGGGCAACCTGTTCTCCCTGGCCAGCTCCTTCGCGGCAATTGGGGCGGAGGCCACGGTGACGGGGGACGCAGGGATTCTGCGTACCGCAAGCCATGTCGTCCTGCCCGGCGTCGGTGCCTTCGGGGACGCCAGGAAGAAGCTCTCTTTGCGCGGGCTGGATGCGGTGCTTTGCCGGATCGTGGAGGAGGGGAAGCCGCTGCTGGGCATCTGCCTGGGCATGCAGCTGCTCTTTGCCCGCAGCAGCGAGTTTGGCACGCACGAAGGGCTCGGCCTTTTGCCCGGGGAGATTACGGACATGGCGCCGCGCCTGCCGGGAGGCCTTAAAACCCCGCAGATCGGCTGGAACGCGCTCCACCTGGTGCGGCCGGAGCACCCGCTGCTCAAATACACGAAGGAAGGTGACTTTGTCTACTTCGTGCACAGCTATTCGGCGGTGGGCTGCGGCGACGCGCTGCTGGCCGAGACGGAGTACGGCATCCCGGTGACGGCGGCAGCGGGGCGTGCGAACGTGATGGGCTGCCAGTTCCACCCGGAGAAGAGCGGCGACGCGGGGCTTTCGATCCTGCGGGCGTTTCTTGAATTGTAATCAAATGATTGAATGACGCCGAAGGCGGGGGAGAGCGGATGGAGATTTTTCCGGCGATCGATCTGTTCGGCGCGCAGGCGGTGCGCCTGCTGCGCGGGGATTACCGGCAGATGACGGTGTATAGCGACGATCCCGCAGCCGTGGCGCGGGATTTTGCCGCCTGCGGCGCGAAGTACGCGCACCTCGTGGATCTGGAGGGCGCCCGGGAGGGGACGACGCCCAACCTGCCCACCGTGGAGCGCATCGCAAAGGAGAGCGGCCTGAGCGTTGAGATCGGCGGCGGCATCCGCAGCGAAGAGACGGCGCGGCGCTACCTGGACGCAGGCTGCTGGCGCGTCATCCTGGGTACGGCCGCCGTGGAGGACCCGGCGCTGCTGGAGCGGCTGGCCGGCCGGTTCCCAGGACGGATCGCGGTCGGCGTCGACGTGCGGGGCGATCGGGTGGCGACGCGCGGCTGGCTGAAGGACAGCGGCGTGACGCTGGCGGAATTGTGCACCCGGCTGCAGCAGCTGGGTATCACCGGTGTCATCGTCACCGATATCGCCAGGGACGGCGCGATGGGCGGCAGCAACTGTGAACTCTACCGGAAGATGCGGGAGGAATTCCCTGCTCTTCAGGTGACGGCCAGCGGGGGCGTCAGCTCCCACGGGGATCTTCAGGCCCTGCGCGGGGCGGGCTGCTGGGGCGCCATCGTGGGCAAGGCGTATTACACCGGCGCGGTGGATCTGCGCCGCGCGATCGAGGAGAACACATGATCACCAAGAGAATCATCCCCTGTCTGGACGTGCGCGACGGCAGGGTGGTCAAGGGCGTGCGCTTTCAGGGGCTGGGGGACGTGTCGGATCCGGTTTCGCTGGCGCGGCACTACTCGGAGGGCGGCGCGGACGAGCTCGTCTTCTACGACATCACGGCCTCCGCGGAGGGACGCAAACTCTTTACGGACGTGCTGCGCGAGACGGCGGCCAACGTCTTCATCCCGCTGACGGTAGGCGGCGGCATCGCAGGGCTTGCCGACTTTGCCCGGGTGCTGGAGAGCGGCGCGGACAAGGTGAGCGTCAATTCCGGCGCGATCGCCGATCCGCGGATCATCGGAGAGGCGGCCAGGCGCTACGGCAGCCAGTGCGTGGTGCTGAGCGTGGACGCCGCCCGGGCGGGCGACGGCTGGCACGTTTTCGCCAAAGGCGGGCGCGTGGATACGGGGATGGACGCGCTGGAGTGGATCCGGCGCGGCATCGGCGAAGGCGCAGGGGAGCTGGTGCTCAATTCCATCGACACCGACGGCGTGAAGCGCGGATTCGACCTGCCGATGCTGCAGGCGGTCTGTGCGTTTGCAGCGGTGCCGGTCATCGCCTCCGGCGGCGCGGGGAGCGCGGCGGATTTCGTGCGGCTGTTCCGGGAGGTGCCGGGGGTGGACGCGGGCCTTGCGGCTTCGATCTTTCACTTCGGTGAGGTTACGATACGGGGACTGAAAGAGGAACTGGCTGCGGCCGGGATACACGTCCGGCTTTGAGAGGCTGCCGGAGATACGGAGGGAGATCATCGAATGATTACAATTGAGGAACTGAAGTTCGACGAGCGGGGGCTCATCCCGGCGATTGTCGTGGATACCGAGACCCGCCGCGTGCTGACGCTCGCCTACATGAACCGGGAAAGCCTGCAAATCTCCATGGAAAAGGGGCTCACCTGTTTCTGGTCGCGCTCCCGGAAGGCGCTCTGGCTCAAGGGGGAGACGAGCGGGAATTACCAGCACATCGTCTCCATCACGGCGGACTGCGACAGGGACGCGCTCGTGGTGGAGGTGCGCAAGGACGGTCCCGCCTGCCATCTGGGCACGGACTCCTGCTTCAATGACGCCGTCTATGAAGGCGACGCGGCGCCCGGCTTCGATTACGAATCCCTGATGGAGATGCTCCGGGGCCGCAAAGAGCAGCCGAAGGAAGGCTCCTACACCACCTATCTCTTTGAGAAGGGAAAGGACAAGATCCTCAAAAAGATCGGTGAGGAGACCACGGAGGTGATCATCGCCGCCAAGGACGACGACCGGGCGAACACCATCTACGAGATCGGCGACCTTCTGTACCACGTCATGGTTCTGATGACGAATGATGATATTTCGCTCGAGGATATCCGGAAGGAAATGGCCGGACGACACGTGATCGACAAAAAGGTGAAGCAGGAGAAGATGCGATGATCCGGCAGAACCTGCACATGCACACCGTCTTCGACGACGGGAAGGACACCTGCCGGGATATGCTGCAGGCCTGCCTGGAAGCGGGGATGACGAGCGCGGGCATCAGCCTGCACAGCCCCATGCCGTTTGCAAACGACTGGACGGCGGAGGACACGGCGCCCTTTCTTGCGGAGATGGCGCGCCAGAAGGAGGCCTTTGCAGGCAGGCTGCGCGTCTTCACCGGCATCGAGATGGACGTGCTGAGCGTGGACACGGTGGACGATACGCCCTTCGACTACGTGATCGGCTCCGTGCACCATCTGCCCGTGCGGGCAATTCCGCCCGGGGTGGACCATCTGCCGGAGGTGACGGCGGAGCTCATCGCGGTGGATTTCGCGGGTGACGCGGACGCCGCGGCAGAGATGTACTTCAGTGAGCTGCTGCGTGTGGCGGAGAACCCGCGCATGGCCGTCTGCGGGCACTTCGACCTGCTGACGAAATTCGACGAGAAGCATCACTTCTTCAACCCGGAGAGCGCGCGCTACCGCAGGGCTGCGCTGCGCGCGATGGACGCGCTGTGCGACGCGGGGAAGATCTTCGAGGTGAACACCGGCGCGATCTCCCGCGGGTGGCGTACGGTGCCGTACCCCTCCCGGGAGCTGCTGGCGGAGCTTCATCGCAGGAGGGCGAAGGTCACCGTCTCCTCCGATGCGCACAGCAGCAAGGCCGTGGCCTGCGCCTTCCCGCAGGCGGAAGCGCTGCTGCGCGCCTGCGGTTTTAGGGAGATCTGGGTTTACGGCGGGGAAGAAGGGAACGGTTTTTATCCCGCAGGCCTTTAAACCGCCGGAATAAGGAGACAAAACATCCGATGGCAAACGGTTTTTTCTTAAAGGGCAACATCTGCCACACGCCGGAAAAGGACGAAATAGAAATCCACGAAAACGCTTATCTGCTCTGCGAAGACGGCCGCTGCGGCGGCATCTTTCCGGCGGTTCCCGAGCAGTATGCCGGGCTTCCCGTCCTGGACCGGGGGGATTGCCTGATCCTGCCGGGCATGGTGGATCTTCATATCCACGCGCCGCAGTTCGCGTTTCGGGGGACGGGGATGGACTGCGAACTGCTGGAGTGGCTCCGGCTGTACGCCTTTCCGGAGGAGGCGCGGTATGCCGACCCCGGCTACGCGAAGAGGGCGTATACCCTGTTTGCCGGCGCGATGGCGGAAAGCGCGACCACGCGCGCGGTCATCTTCGGAACGGTTCACAGGGAGGCGACGCTTTGCCTGATGGACTGCATGGAGCAGACCGGGATCATCAGCTATGTGGGCAAGGTGAACATGGACCGCGACGCGCCGCCGGAGCTGACGGAGCCCGGGGCGGACGCATCCGCCTTCGACACCTTCGGTTTCGTAAACGCGGCCACAAGGCGGGGGTACAAGCGGACGTTCCCGATTTTGACCCCGCGCTTTATTCCCTGCTGCAGCGACGCCCTGCTCGGCGAGCTCTCCGAGGTGCGGCGTGCCTACGACCTGCCGGTCCAGTCCCATTTATCGGAGAACCCGGACGAGGTCGAACTGGTCAGGCGGCTGATGCCGGATGCGGCTTTTTACGGGGACGGCTACGACCGCTACGGGCTGTTCGGCGGCGCGGCGCGCACGATCATGGCGCATTGCGTCTGGTCCACGGAGGCGGAAGTGAAGCGGATGCGGGACAGGGGCGTCTTTGTCGCGCACTGCCCGGCCTCCAACACGAACATTGCCTCCGGCATCGCGCCGGTCAGAAAGTATATCGCGGAAGGCCTGAGAGTAGGCCTCGGAAGCGACGTGGCCGGAGGACAGACGGAATCCATGTTCCGGGCCGTGACGGACGCCGTCCAGGTTTCCAAGCTGTATTGGCGGCTTGTCGACCGGACGGCCGCGCCGCTCTCGTTTTCGGAGAGCTTCTACCTTGCGACCAAGGGCGGCGGCGCTTTCTTCGGGAAAGTGGGTAGCTTTGAGGCAGGATACGAGTTCGATGCACTGGTGCTGGACGATTCCGGCTGTACCGGTCCCAGGCCCCTGCCGGTCCGTGACCGCCTGGAGCGGGCGTTTTATCAGGGTCTGGACAGGGAAGGCCTCCGGGAGAAATACATTCAGGGCGTGCCCTGCCGGGGCTTGACAAGATAGTCCGCGTTATGATATCCTTTGGTCAAGGAAAGACAAACAAGCCGGCGGAAGCCGGTTCTTTCCGAGACCAAACTGGCACTCAAACCGAAAGAGCGCTGATAACCCACCCACAGGAGGATTTCGATGACAGTATTGCCCGTCTACAATGTGCTGGCCTTACCGGAGGCGAGCCTTTACCTTAAAACCGAACTGATGAAGCGCATGACCGGCCGTCAGCCTCACGCGGACGAGAAGGTCGTGCTGCTGATGCTGCGCGAGAACCTGGAGCGCGAGGAACTGACGGAGGAGAGCTTCTATCCCATCGGCGTCACCGGCGTCATTACGGAGGTCAACAACCTCAACGGCTACTTCGTCATCCGCACGCGCTACCGCATCAACCTGGATGAAGTGCACATGTACGAGGACCACAGCTATGACGTCTCCCTTTCGCGCCGGCGCGACGAGGAGGACCTGGTGCCCGAGGAGGAGGAAGCGCGGCTGCTCCGCCTCAAGGAGGCCCTGCTGAAATTCGCGGGCAGCATGGGTGCCCGCGGCATCTCGCGCAGCTACATCGCGCAGCTGGCTTCCGTATCGGAAATCGCCTGCGCCATGGCGCCGTGGATGATGAGCGGCAATCAGGAGCGCTACGCGGCGCTGGAGGAAGACAGCCAGCGGGCGCGCAACGAGAAGCTGGAGAAGCTGATTTTCGAGAACCTGGAGCAGACGAAGGTCAACAACGAGGCCAAGAACGCCCAGGAGGAGGACTACCAGAAGATCTACCGCGAGAACGCCATCAAAAAGCAGATGGAGTACCTGCAGAAGGAGCTCGACGAGATGCACCCGGAGCAGGTGACGGACCTGCGCCGGCTGGAGATGGCGGTGGAGGAGGCCGGCATGAACGAGCAGGCGCTCGCCGAGTGCCGCAAGATCCTGAACCGGCTGAAGCAGGAGGGGAAGAACAGCCCCGAGTCCGGCATGCTCTACGACTATCTGGACGTGATGACCAAGCTCTCCTGGCGCCGGGAGGAGGCGCAGACCATTGACCTGGCGGAGGCGGAGCGGATCCTGGACGAGGACCACTACGGCCTTGCCAAGGTAAAACGCCGCATCCTGCAGCAGATCGCCGTGATGAATCTGCGCAGGAAGCAGTCCGGCTCCATCCTCTGCTTCGTCGGCGCGCCCGGAACGGGCAAGACGAGCATCGGGCAGAGCATCGCCCGGGCACTGCAGCGGGAATACGTGCGCGTATCCCTGGGCGGCGTGCGGGACGAGGCGGATATCCGCGGCCACCGGCGCACCTACATCGGCTCCATGCCGGGCCGGATCATCGACGGCATCCGCAAGAGCGGCGTGTCCAACCCCGTGATGGTGCTGGACGAGATCGACAAGCTGTCCCAGTCCTACAACGGGGATCCGGCCAGTGCGCTGCTGGAGGTGCTGGACCCGGAGCAGAACCGCACCTTCACCGACCACTACCTCAACGTGCCCTATGACCTGTCCGACGTGCTGTTCATCTGCACGGCCAACTCGCTGGATACCATCCCCGGCCCGCTGCTGGACCGCATGGAGGTCATCCGCTTTGCCGGCTACACGCCCATCGAGAAGGAGCGCATCGCAAAGGAGCACCTGCTGCCCCGGGCGATGGAAGCCGTGGGCATCGGGCAGGACGCACTCACGGTCAGCGACGGCGCAATCCGCGCCATGATCCGCGATTATACCCGGGAGGCGGGCGTCCGCGGACTGAAGAAGTGCATGGATATGCTCTGCCGCAGCTGCGCCGTGCGCCTGGTAAAGGGCGAGGGCGAGCACCTGACGGTGGACGAGGGAGACCTGCGCGAGCTGCTGGACACGCACCCGATCCATCACCGCAACGTGCCGGAGGCGGCGCAGCCCGGCGTCGTGACCGGCCTGGCCTGGACGGCCGTGGGCGGCGAGATCCTCTACATCGAGACGATGACCAACAGCGGCAGCGGCAAGATCACCGTGACCGGACAGCTGGGCGACGTGATGAAGGAGAGCGCGCAAATCGCGCTCAGCCTGGTCCGCCACCACCTGCCGGAGGCTTCACGCGGGCTGGACAAGCTTGACCTGCACATCCACGTGCCGGACGGTGCGACGCCCAAGGACGGGCCGTCCGCCGGCATCACGCTCACCTGCGCGCTGGCTTCCCTGGTCAGCGGCACGCCGGTGCCGCCCGACATCGCGATGACGGGCGAGGTTTCGCTGCAGGGCAGCGTGAACGCGATCGGCGGCCTGCCGGAGAAGCTGATGGCGGCGGAGCGCGCCGGCGTCAGGACCGTCTTTATCCCCAAAGAGAACGAGGACGACCTGCGCGATGTTCCGCAGGAGGTCCGCGACAGGCTGACCATCCTGCCCATCGCGCGGATTGAAGAAGCGCTCTCGCACCTCGGCATCCGCGACGAACTGGCAGCGGGCGGCATCGTTGCGCACGCAGACAGGCCTGCGGCGGAGACGGCCTGAGCGGAGGACATCCGCACAGATCAGGGCACGGGCTGAAAACACGGCGCTCCGCTTTCGGGCGGGGCGCCTCTTCTTGTGGATTTTGGAGGCGATTTGCGGTATGATAAACAAAAGCTGCCGCCCCGTGGCAGAAACGATCTAAAAGGAGCAATGAATATGAAAAAGTATGGCTGGCTGACGGTCCTGACAGCGATGATCCTCGTATCCGGATGCATCGGGGTTGCTTGTGCGGAGATCATACCGCCCAGTGAGCCGGGGCAGCAAATCGGTTACCAGGCCGTGGTGCTGTGCGAAAAACTCACCCTGCGGGAGAAGCCGAGTTCGTCTTCCAGGGCGGTGCAGAGCCTTGATTACGGGGACCTGCCGATCGTGATCGGCGCGGATCTGCCGGCGGGACCGAAAAAAGAGAACGGGTTTGTATACTGCGCGCTCGGCGATTCCATCGACTCGCCCTGCGGGTGGCTCAACGCGGACTATATCTTCATCAACCCGGCCTGGTACGTGACGGAGAAGCAGACGGCGGTATACGCCTGGAACGGGTCGGACGCGCCCAGGGTCGCCCTGCTCGACAGGGGAACCCGGCTTCCCATCCTGAAGGAAGAGGGCAACGGGTACCTCGTCAGCCTGCGCGGCGCGGCCGGATGGATCCGCAAGTGACGCGCCGGCGGGGGCTCAAATGAAAAAGGTTCGCATCACGGTTGTGCGCAAGGCCTGTTACGAGGACCTGATGGCGCGCTATGAGAACCCGCTGGAACATGCGTGCGGCATGGAGGAGGGGCAGGTTTTCATCGCTGACGGCTGGCAGAGGCCGGAAGACTTCTGCGGAAGCGCGTGGGATACGGTCTCTCCGTTCGTAATGGCGCTCGCCCACGGGGCGGAAGACCTGTACGACGGGTGGATGAAGGACAAAAAGTCCGCGATGATCTCCTGCAACGACGGCTTCCGGCCCGTCAGCTTCCTGCTGGAGGCGCTGGAAGAGGACGCGGGCTGAAAGGGAGAGCATGTGCGGACGGTTTTATATTGAAGATGCCTTTGACTGGGCGGACGTCCTGCGGCTGATGGGCGCGCAGAACCGACGCCTGCCGGAGGCGGCGAAGCGCAGCGGCGAGGTGAACCCGACGGACGCGGCGCTGGTGCTGGCGCCGTCCAAAGACCTGAGCCCCGGCGCGTTCGCGATGCGCTGGGGTTACCGGCTGCCGGACGGCCACCTGGTCATCAACGCGCGCAGCGAGACGGCGAGGTCGCGGCCGCTGTTTGCGGACGGGATGCGCCGCAGGCGCTGCGCGGTCCCGGTGTCCGGCTACATCGAGTGGGACCGGAGCGGAACCACCCGCCGAAAATACAAAGTCGACGGCGGTACGGCGGAACCGCTGTTTCTGGCCGGGCTTTACCGCCCGGCGGAGAAAGGGGCCGAGTTTACGGTGCTCACGCGCAGCCCGTCGGACGCCGTCGCCGCGCTGCATGACCGCATGCCCGTGCTGCTGCGCGCGGCGGAGGCCACAGAGTGGATCCGGCCGGACGCAGATGCGCAGGCCGTCCTTCGGGAAGCTGTCCTGTCCGTGCGGGCGCGCCTGACGGCGGACAGCGCGCCGGAGCAGATCGGCATGGAGCTTTAAAGCGAGCGGTCTTTTATCAGGATGTGACGCAGAAAGCCGCCGTACATTTCCCGGGTGGCGGCGACGCGGTAGCCGAGGGCGCGGACGCTTGCGAGGCTTGCCGGGTTGTGCGGGGAGACGGTGCACAGCAGAAAGCGGGCCTCCCGGGGGAGCAGCCCCTCGGCGAAGGCGAGCATGCGCTGCTGCAGGCCGTGCCCGCGGTGCTGCGGCGCGACGCAGGACATGTCCATCTCCATCGTCAGGGGCAGCTGATCGGGCGAGAGCCCGGCTTTGCGGGCCAGGCTGTGTTCCCAGCCTTCCGGCGTGACGACGACGAGCATCCCGGCCAGTTCGCCGGAGGCCGTGCGGGCGCCGATGCCGAAGCACGGCGGGGTCAGCGCCTTTTGCATCCATTCGGGTGCAATTTCGCCCACCGCGAAGAGGTCCTTGTCCGGCATGCCTTCGTATACGGAGCGCATCAGCGCGTAGAAGGCGGGGGCTTCGCCGGCTGCCGCGCGGGAGAGGGTATAAGGACAATCAGCCTGATTCATACGGGTTCTCCTTCGTGTGATCTTGCCGCCATTATAAAGGATGGAGGAAGGAAAACACAACCGGAGATCCGGCTGCGGCACGCGCCAAATTTTGGGGCTAGTCAGCGGGCCGGATTTACGGTATAATGATTCCACCAAGAACAAGAAAGGGAGGGATTGACCGTGATCCAGATCATCTTCGGCAAGAAGGGTTCCGGCAAGACCAAGCGCATTTTGGATATGGCAAACGCATCCATTGCGGAGGCGAAAGGCAACGTCCTCTTTGTGGATGACGGGAGAAGCTATACACTGAGCCTTAAGCCTCAGGTTCGTTTTATTGATGCCAGCGAATACGGCGTCAAGGGCAAGGACAGCTTCTACGGCTTCCTCGCCGGCATCCTTGCAGGCAACTATGACATCAGCTACCTCTTCATCGACGGCTTCCTCAAGCTCGTTGCGACCGACGAAGCCGGGCTGAATGAGTTCTTTGTCAAGCTGGAAAAGCTGGCCGCGGGCGCGGGTTGCACCCTGGTGCTCAGCTACAGCGAAGACGCGGCAAACGTTCCGGAGCACATCCGTTCGTTCGCCATCTGAATCCGGTAACAGGACTGCTGCCGCCTCCCCAAAGGGAGGCGGCTTTTATATGGGGTAAAAGCGATGCCTGCGAACAGGTAAGACCACTCTGTTTCTGTAAGTTTGCGGCGGATAATGTAAAGCCTGCTTGACATCGAAGCAAAGACATGATAGACTGACAATGTAAAGCAAGCTTTACATTGTGTGAAGGCGGTGATGAAATGAAAAACCGGATCGAGGAGATTCGAAATCAAAGGGGCATACGGCAGGAGGAACTGGCCAGACAGTTGGGGGTTTCCCGGCAGACCATCAGTTCACTTGAAAACGGACGGTACAATCCGTCGATCCTGCTGGCTTACAAGATCGCGAGGTTTTTCGGTATGACGATTGAAGAAGTGTTTGTCTTTGAGGAGGAATGGGCATGTACTACAATAACAAAAGGCTGACCCTCAGCGTTTTCTGGGTTCTCCTGGGAACGGCGCTGACCGTTCTGTCTGCAAAAGAGGTGCTGGATTCCCAGTATTCAAGCATGGGCACGGTGTTCATCGTGATCGGCGCGATGCAGGTCATCCGGAACATCCGATACCGGAAAGATCCCGAATACCGCGAAAGGATCAATACGGAATTCAGTGACGAACGCAACAGCTTTCTTCGCATGAAGAGCTGGTCCTGGGCAGGATATATCGTTGTGCTGGTTGAAGGAGCCGGCGCGGTCGTGGCCATGATCCTGGGTGAGCGGACGGTTCAGCTGGTGCTTTCTTATTCGGTTTGCCTGATTCTGTGTGTTTACTGGATCACGTATCTGGTTTTGAGCAGGAAGTACTGATTCCCGGCGTCTGAACAGGCGGTGGGCGGGACATTTCGCCGACTGAGGGTGTTCGCTTCGGGCCAAACGCCGAAATGACGGGCTTTGCCGGCTGGGAGGGTTGACCTGCCTGCGATTCCTCACTATAATGTTGGACATTCGAAAAGAAAAGCGCTGCATTCCGGCGCTGCTGACAGAAAGACGAGGGAACGATATGAGCAACCTGATCACGCCGAGGACGCTGTCCGGCTTTATGGAGCTGCCGCCGCAGGAACAACTCCTCTTTGACGAGGTGAAGCGCCGGCTGGAAGAGGTCTACCGCAGCTTCGGCTTCTATTCCATCGACACGCCGGTGCTGGAATACAGCGAGATCCTGCTGGCCAAGGCGGGCGGAGAGACGGAAAAGCAGATCTACCGCTTCCAGAAGGGCGACACGGACATGACCATGCGCTTCGACCTCACCGTGCCGCTGGCCAAGTACGTCGCCAAGAATGCGGGGACGCTGACCTTCCCCTTCAAGCGCTACCAGATTGGCAAGGTGTACCGCGGGGAGCGCGCGCAGAAGGGCCGCTTCCGCGAGTTCTACCAGGCGGACATCGACATCATCGGCGACGGGTCGCTGGGCATCGCCAACGACGCGGAGATCCCCGCCGTCATCTGCGCCGCGCTCTCCTCGCTGGGCATCACGGATTTCACCATCCGGCTGAACAACCGGAAGGTCTTAAACGGCCTGTTCGCACTGATGGGCATGCAGGAGCAGGCGACGGACGTGATGCGCACCATCGACAAGCTGGAGAAGATCGGCAGGGAGAAGGTGACCGAGGAGCTCGGCGAGATCGGCATGGACGCCGAGAAGGCGGGCAGGCTGCTGGATCTGCTGTCCCTGAAGGCGCAGCCGGAGGAGGTGCTCTCCCGTTTGGGCGCGATGCAGGGGCAGAGCGCGGTGCTGGACGAGGGCGTATCGGAGCTTGGGGACGTGCTGCGCTACGCGGTGGCGTTCGGCGTGCCGCGGGAGAACCTGCGCATCGACCTCACGATTGCGCGCGGCCTCGACTACTACACCGGCACGGTGTACGAGACGACGCTGAACCGGCACCCGGAGATCGGCAGCATCTGCAGCGGCGGACGCTACGACAACCTCGCGGGCTATTACACGGACAGGAAGCTGCCCGGGGTGGGCATGTCCATCGGCCTCACGCGCCTGTTCTACATCCTGAACGAGCGCAAGTACCTGAACACGGCGTGGAGCGCGCCGGCGGACGCGCTGATCCTGCCGATGACGGACGACGTCTCCCGCGCGGTCGAGGTGGGCGCGGCGCTGCGCAGGGCGGGCATCCGTACGCAGATCTATCTGGAGAACAGGAAGTTCAAGCACAAGATCGGCTATGCGGACAAGCTGGGCATCCCGTACGCGGTGTTCCTGGGCGAGGACGAGATCGCCGCGGGGACGCTGACCGTGAAGGACATGCGCACGGGCGAACAGCGGACGCTGTCCCTGGAGGAAGCGGCTGCGCTGATCCTCTCGGACGCGCAGGCGCGCGGCGCACAGCAGTGCGTAAAGCTGTAAAAGAATAAAAAACGGTTCCTGAGACAACCCTTCCACCGGCTGACGCCGGTCCCCTCCCCTTTCAGGGGAGGCGACTGAAGGGTTTTCGTCTTCAGGAACCGTTTCTTTTTTGGCTTTTCAGTGTTTGAGCCGCTTGTCGCACTTGCGGGCCAGCCAGGAGCCGAAGCTCTGGAAGACCTGCACCAGGATGACCAGCACGATGACGGCCGCGTAGAGCACGGCGTACTTGTAGCGGTTGTAGCCGATCATGATGGCGATCTTGCCGAGTCCGCCGCCGCCGATGGCGCCGCTCATCGCGGTGTAGCCCATGATGGTGGTGATGGCCAGCGTAAAGTTGTTGATGAGGCTGGGCACGCTCTCCGGCAGCATGACGTGCAGGAGGATCTGCATCGGGGTGGCGCCCATGGACTGCGCCATCTCAATGATGTTGGGGCTGACCTCCCGCAGGCTGCCTTCAACCAGGCGCGCCACGAAGGGGAAGGCCGCGATGACCAGCGGCACGATGGAGGCGACGGTGCCCACGGAGGTGCCCACGATGAGCCGCGTGATGGGGATGACCATCACGATGAGGATGAGGAAGGGCACCGAGCGCAGGAAGTTGATGATCACGTTGATGACCTTCATGACGGGCGCCGGCCAGGGACGGATGCCCTTCTCGTCGCAGGCGACGAGGATCATGCCCAGCGGCAGGCCCAGCAGGATGGCGAAGAATGTGGCGAGGACGGTGACGTAGAGCGTGTCCCAGAGGGCGAGCGGGAAGTCGCGCACGACGATCTCCCACGCTTCCGCGAGCTTCTCCGGGGTAAAGGCGCTGGCAAAGCTCATCTGACGCCCTCCTTTCCGTACTCGCCGGTGACCTGCACCAGCACGTCTTTGTGGCCTGTCAGGTATTTGACGGCGCGGGCCAGCTCATCCGGCCCGCCCGGGATCTCCAGCAGCATGTAGCCGTAGGCCTTGCCGTTGATGGAGCGGATCGAGGCCGTATGCACGCTGGCGGGGATGCGCAGATCCATCGCCATGCTCGCCACGAGGGGCTCGCCGGCCGCCTCCGCACCGTTGAAGGTGAGGCGGATGTGCTGCTTTCCGGAGGTCAGGGTGACGCTGCCGTCCGCCATCTCGGGGTAGACGAGGGTCTGCGTGGCGGTGGCCTTCGGGTTGGTGAAGACGTCCGAGACCTCGCCCTCCTCCACGACGGATCCGTTTTCCAGGATGGCGACGCGGTTGCAGATCTCCTGCACGACGCTCATCTGGTGGGTGATGACGATGACGGTGATGCCCATCTTGCGGTTGATGTCGCGGATGAGCTCCAGGATCGTGTGGGTCGTCTTGGGATCCAGCGCGCTCGTCGCCTCGTCGCACAGCAGCACCTTGGGCTCGGTCGCCAGGGCCCTGGCGATGGCGATGCGCTGCTGCTGGCCGCCGGACAGCTGCGCGGGATAGCTGTTGGCCTTGTCAGGCAGGCCGACGACGCCCAGCAGCTCCCGGGCGCGGTCCTCGGCTTCCTTCTTCGGCGTGCCCAGCAGCTTGAGCGGCAGCATGATGTTCTGCAGGCAGGTGCGCTGCATCAGCAGGTTGAAGGACTGGAAGATCATCGTGACCTGATGGCGGATCTGGCGCAGTTCGCTGTCGGAGAGTTCGGAGAGGTTCTGCCCATCTAGGATGACGGCGCCCTCCGAGGGGCGCTCCAGCATGTTGATGCAGCGCACGAGGGTGGACTTGCCGGCGCCGCTCATGCCGATGATGCCGTAGATGTCCCCGTCGTTCACGGTGAGGTTGATGTGTTTCAGGGCTTCCACCGGGCCGTCGGCTGTCCGGAAGCTCTTGGAAAGGTTGCGCAGTTCGATCAAGGCTCAATACCCCCTGTTCAAAATGGAAGCGCCCGCCTTGCCCGCCGCAAAAAGGCCTCCCCTTGCGGGGAGGTGTCTGGGTCGGCCGTCAGGCGGAAGACCCGGCTTTACTTGGTGAGCGCGGAGAGGTCGGTCTGCTTGCCGCCGTAGAGCGCCATGGGCTCCACGTGGATGCCGGCGACGTTGACCAGGTGGGTTCCGTTCTCCTGGTTGAAGTTGTCCTGATAGGGGATGTGCGCGAAGTAGTTGGCGAACACTTCGCCGGACTCCACGACCATGTTCGGCTGCACGTAGTCGGAGAACTCGATGATGTCCAGCGTGATGTCCTTGGCGGCCAGGATGTCCTTGGCGATGGCCAGGATCTGGGCGTGCGGCGTGGGAGAGGCGGCCACGGAGATCGTGGTGCCGGCCAGCGCGGCGTAGTCGACGGAGGCGTCATAGCCGTCGGTCGCATCGGTGATGACGGAGACCACGGCGCCGTCCGGATAGGTGGAGGCGATGTAGTCGGCCACCTGCTGGGAGGTGACGGCGGCGATGAGGGCCAGGGTGGCCGGCGCCGTCTCGTTGCCTTCCTTCACGGTGAGGACGTTGACGTAGGGGGACTCGGCGGACTCGATCAGCAGGCTGTCGCCCGTGGGGGAGAGGCCGGCGTCCAGCGCGTAGTTGTTGTTGATGATCGCGTAATCCACGTCGGCCTTGATGTTGGGCACCATGGCCGCCTCGACCTCCTGGAACTCCAGGTTGTTCGGATTCTCTTCGATGTCCGCGACGGTGGCGGTGATGTCCACGCCGTCCTTCAGCTTGATGTAGCCGTTGGCCTGCAGCAGCAGCAGCGCGCGCGCCTCGTTGGTGGTGTCGTTGGGCACGGCGACGGAGATGGCCAGCGCGGAGACCGCGGAGAGCGCCAGGACGGCGGCGAGAGCAAGTACGATCAGTTTCTTCATTTGGGTTACCTCTTTCCTTTCAAATTAAGGATTGCTCCTTGCGATGGGCGTATCATAGCACAACTCCATCCCATAGGCAAACATATAAAAAATATGGTTAGCCATAGAGGAAAACTATGATAAGGGTAGAATATTGGTGTATACAGGATAGAACCGGAGGAAGAAAGATGACCCTGCAGCAGTTGAAATACGTCGTGGAAGTCGCAGACCGCGGCAGCATCACCGAAGCGGCGAAGATACTCTTTATCTCCCAGCCCAGCCTTTCCGCAGCCATCCGGGAGCTGGAGGAGGAGACGGGAACCACGCTCTTTCTGCGCGGTTCCCGCGGCGTGCTGCTGACGCCGGAGGGCGCGGAGTTTCTGGGGTATGCGCGCCAGGTGGTCGGCCAGGCGGCGCTGATCGAGGACCGCTATATCGTGCACGCGCGGCCGAGACAGCGCTTTGCCGTGTCCACCCAGCACTACTCGTTCACGTCCGGGGCCTTCGTGGAGCTGGTGCGCACCTACGCGGGCGACGCGTATGAGTTCACCCTGCGCGAGGGAAAGACGATGGAAGCGATTACGGACGTGAGCCGCCTGCGCAGCGAGATGGGGGTCATCTATCTGTCCGGCTTCAACGAGGCTGTCATCCGCAAGGTGCTGCGGGAATCCGGGCTGGTCTTCTCGGAGCTGTTCGCCGCCAGGCCGCATATCTTCGTGGGGCGCGGCAATCCGCTTGCGGGGCGCAGCAGCGTAACGCTGGCTGACCTGGCGCCGCTGCCCTGCCTGACCTACGAGCAGGGCGAACAGAACGCGCTGTATTTTTCGGAAGAGATTCTGCCGGACATCAGCCGGGAGAAGAACATCCGCGTGACGGACAAGAGCGCCATCATCAACCTGATGGTGGGCACCGACGGATACACGATTTCCTCCGGCATGTGCCCTTCCTATCTGCAGGGCGAGGACATCATCTCCATTCCGCTGGAGGTGGACGAGATCATCCGCATCGGGGTCATCACCCACAGGGATTACCGCCCGACTCCGCTGGGAGAGGCGTACCTGTCCATTCTCCACCGGCTGGTGGAACAGGAACAGGGGACTGGCGGCTGAACTCCGGAAAGCCGACTAAAAAACGGCCCCGGAGGGCCGTATGGGTTGAGAAGAAGACGCAGAGGGTGAGGGACGCGTCCGTCACTGCGGATCGTGCTTTTCCCGGTAGTGGCGGCGGATGGCATCAAAGGTTTCGTCGCTGAGGTCGTGCTCGATCTTGCACGCGTCGCGCTGTGCCAGCTCCGGCTCCACACCGATGCCGATGAGCATCTTCGTGAGCAGCTGGTGACGCTCATACATGCGCTCCGCCACGGCGAGTCCTTCGGGCGTGAGGTAGACGTGGTTGTCCTCGTTTACCGTGACGAGGCCGCCCTCGCGCAGCTGGCGCAGGACGATGGACACCGTCGGCCGGGAAAAGCCGAGGTGGTTGCAGATATCAATGGCGTGGACTTCCGGTTTCTTGAGGGAGAGGATGTGTATCGTCTCCAGATAGTTTTCCACGGATTCGGTGATGTTCATCTCTGAACCTCCCTGTAAGGCTCGCATCGTTAACCCTATTTAACCGCACAGGACAAGGGTTTGTCAAAGCAAACATTTACATGCGCGGAACAGGCGTCCGCGCCGGAAAGGGGCTGTCGGCCGTGAAGGCATCTTCGCTGCGTTTTCTGGAGGAACTCGTCATCCGCTATCCCGCCCTGCAGGGCTGCAGGAGCGCGTTGGGCGCTGCGCTGGAGGCGCTCGCCGACAGCTTTGCGGCGGGGGGACAGCTGCTCGTCTGCGGCAACGGGGGCAGCGCGGCCGACGCGCTGCACATCACGGGGGAACTGATGAAGGGCTTCATCCTGCAAAGACGGATGAACGAGAGGACGGCGGCAGCGCTCAAAGCGTCCTGTCCGGACGGCGCGTATCTGGCGGAGCACCTGCAGGGGGCGCTGCCGGTCCACGCGCTGGTGGCTGAGACGGCGCTCTTCACCGCCTATGCGAACGACGAACAGGGCGACCTGGTCTTTGCCCAGCAGGTATGGGGATACGGCAGGAGGGGCGACGCGCTGCTGGCCATCAGCACCTCCGGCCGGTCTGCCAACGTGCTTTACGCGGCCCAGGCGGCCCGCTTCAGGGGGATGGTGACCGTCGCGCTGACGGGGGAGGACGGCGGGAGGCTCCGCGGGCTGTGCGACGTCTGCATCGCGGTGCCCGGGCGGGAATCCTGGCGGGTTCAGGAGCTGCACCAGCCGGTGTACCACGCCCTCTGCCTGGCGCTGGAGGAGGAATTCTTCGGCGAAAACCCGCGTTTCCGGGACAGGCCCCGCGTGCACGCTGCAACGAATCAGCCCGGTTGGCATTGACAATCAGTGTGTGTTTTGCTACCATGTTGCAAACTTTGTGGAAAGGGGGATGCGCATTGTGAGCCGTACGCTGCTGATCCTGACCGGCTGGCCCGGAGCGGGAAAAACCCGGACGGCGTCGATGATCCGGGAATGGCATCCCTCTTTGCGCCTGCTCTCCTATGACAGGCTGAAAGAAGCCTGGTACGAGGCGCAGGGGTTTGACAGCCCCGCGGCGCGGCGGAAGCTGGACGAGAAGAGCCTGGCGGCTTTCTGGCGGCTGCTGGGCAGGGAGATGGAAACGGGCGCAGACATCCTGATCGAGTACCCGTTCTGCGAAAAGCACGTGCCCGCACTCTCCGCGCTGCTGGAGAGGCACGGTTACAGGGGGGTGACCGTCGTGCTGGAGGGCGAACCCAAGGTGCTCTGGCAGCGCTACATGGGCCGCGACCGGCGCAGCAACCGGCATGTGAGTTACGTCTGCGACGTCTATCACAAGGACGGGCTGAAGATCCGCGGGCGGCACCCGTCGCTGGAGGAATACCGGCGGGAGGGCCTGCAGAAGAATTACCATATCAATCTGGGCGAAACCTACGTGATGGACATGACGGACCTGGGAGGACTGGACTTTTCCGGCCTGAAAGCGTTCCTGGCAGAGCATCTGGAAGCCTGAAGAAAAACTGTCCCGGCCGTGTTTCGGCGGGACAGTTTTTTATGGAAAGCGAAACGGTCAGACCTCGTAGCACGGGGCGTCGGGCGCGAAGTCGGAGTTGTAGGCGATGATGCGCCGGAAGTCGTTCTGCACGGCGATGTTCAGCATGTCGCTCTGCGTGCAGTGGACGCCGTAGCGCAGCAGCGTGCCCTGACCGGAGTGGCGCAGCAGGGAGGCGGTGGAACCCGGCTCCGTGGTGCCTGTGAAGAAGATGCGCCCGCCGCATTCCAGAATCCTGCGCGCGAGGGACTGGCCGTAGGGCGTATCCAGCTGCGGATCGCTGACGAAGTAGACGCCCAGGGCGATGAAATCCTCCGGGATGGTGCGCACGTAGACGGATCCCAGGATATCCTGAACGGCGGGGTTGACCCAGATCCAGGAGGCGTCCAGGTGGCCGAGCTCCTTGATAAAGTGCCGGTCGGCGAATATGTCGGTGTGCGGCAGGCGCTCGCACAGGTAGGTGAGGATGCCGATGCCGCGGCCGAAGCGCGGAACGGGCAGCAGCACGGGCCGGCCCTGCGTGAGCGCCTCCGATATGGCCGCGATGAGGGCGGAGACCTGGTCTTCCCGGCGGTTGCCGGAGGTCACCTGGCCGTAGTCGCAGTCCAGCACGGCGAGATCGGCGTAGCGGTCCTGGATGGGATCGCAGGCGTTGACGCGCGCGCAGTAGTAATAGTCTCCGGAGAAGAAGAGCGTGCGGCCCTGCTCCGTAAAGGAAAACCACGCGCTGCCGGAGCAGTGTCCGCTGCGCCCCCAGCAGACGGAGAGGCCGCCGGGCAGCTGAAAGCTCTCGCCGGGCAGGCTGAGCGCCTCCAGGATGAGCGGGTCGTCGACGCTGAAGGGCAGCTGTCTCGCGGTTTCGGTGGTGAGGATGACGCGCCCGGAAAAGCCGTTGGCCAGCAGCCAGCGGTAGGCGCCGGACTGGTTTTCGTGTGAGTGTGAGATGAACAGATACTGTGCCTGGCGGATTTGCTGCGGGGTCAGGTGCGGCAGTTCGTCGCCCGGGTAAGCACGCTGGTATCCGCAGTCAAAGATGAAGGAGACGACGCTCCCCTCCACAAAATAGCAGTGCCGGGGCTGTGTAAAAGGCTCACCGGTCAGCCATAATTTCATTCCGTTTCCTCCGATTTGCAAACAATGCGCATGGGTGTTCACCCAGTATAGTGCAAAAAAAGGCGGAGGTAAACCAAAAATCCACCCGTTTAGGCGCTTTTGTGGAAACGGGGGAGGGAGCGTCTGCTTTTTTTGTAGAATTGCGCGTTTGCCCGTGCCGGAAACAAAAAAGGGTGCTAAAATAAGGCGACAACAGCGGAAAAGGGATAAAAGCGGCGCTCTGCCGCGTCCAATAGGTGAAACATGCGGACGGAGGGGATTTAAAGATGAAGAAACGGATGCTCTCGGCACTGCTTTTAGTGCTGATGCTGTGCTGCGCCGCGGCGGCACAGGGCGAGACGGCTTACGCGGCGGTCTCAGGCCTGCCGGTGCTGCGGGAGGCTGCGGCCGGAGCACAGAAGCTGGGGAGCCTGCGGGCGGGTGCGCGCGTGACGGTTCACTACGACGGGGGTGGCTGGGCCCGCCTGCAGCTGGGCGAGGTGACCGGTTACGTGGAGGCGGACGGGCTGTCCGCTGCGGCACCCGCGGGAGAACCCTCGTCCGGCACGGTAGCCTCGCCGTACGGCACGCCGACGGTGGTGCTGCGCAGCCGCCCGTCCAATTCCTACGGTGCGGCAGGGGTGCTGGAGACCGGCGCGCAGGTGAGGGTGCTGGGCGAATTCGGCGGCTTTTACGGCGTGGATTCGCCTGCCGGAACAGGGTTTCTGGCAAAGGACGAGGTGAAGTAGGACCCTCTCAGGCTCGCCGGTGCTCGCCAGCTCCCCCAAAGGGGAGCCAAGACCCTCTCAGGCTCGCCGGCGCTCGCCAGCTCCCCCAAAGGGGAGCCAAGACCCTCTCAGGCTCGCTGGCGCTCGCCAGCTCCCCCAAAGGGGGAGCCAAGGGGGATACGGTTATCACGGCTTGCCTCTCCCTTTGGGAGAGGTGTCGCGGCGAAAGCCGCGACGGAGAGGGCACGCCACAGGCGGATGAGGTCCACGCCGGCTGCGAGACATAAAAACCCGGGCTGCCGAATGAACCGCACCCCATTTGTTAGACAGTATGGTATACTACTAACGAATGGGGTGTTGTTATATGTCAAGAGAAAAACCAAACAAGAGATATACAGGGGA
>CACZHW010000018.1 GCA_902781095.1 uncultured Eubacteriales bacterium | reverse complement strand
CCAGAAGAACAACCTCGTATTCATTTTGCCTTCCTGCTTCCTTTTCCCGCAGCATATTTTCACCGCCTTTTATTTCTCTTGTTTATATATTCGACAGCCTCTGCCTCTTTTCCTTTTGGTTTCTTTTGGCTTTTTGCAAAAAATCTCACATCTTTGTCAGATGTGAGACTTTGTTGATGGTCTGAATCCCTCTCCTCTTGCGGAGAGGGATTTCTCTGTGCCGTCCGACGGATTGTTTTGACATTCCACCGAAAGAATGATAGAATAGCCCCGATCGTGAAAAACCCAACAATTAAAGCATTGAATTGGAGGAATCGGTTATGGCCAAAAAGACGATCGACGATATCCAGGTTAAAGGTCTGCGCGTCCTCGTACGCTGCGACTTCAACGTCCCCATGAAGGACGGGAAGATTACCAACGACAAGCGCATCGTGGCGGCGCTGCCCACCATCAAGAAGCTCATCGCGGACGGCGGCAAGGTCATCCTGTGCAGCCATCTGGGCAAGCCCAAGAACGGTCCGGAGGAGAAATTCTCCCTGGCGCCGGTGGCTGTCCGTCTCTCCGAGCTGCTTGGCCAGCCCGTGGTCTTCGCAAACGACGACGACGTCGTTGGCGAAAACGCGAAGGCTGCCGTTGCGGCCATGAAGGACGGCGACGTGGTGCTCCTGCAGAACACCCGCTTCCGCAAGGAAGAGACCAAGAACATCGAGGATTTCTCCCGGGAGCTGGCTTCCCTGGCGGACTGCTATGTGGACGACGCGTTCGGCTCCTGCCACCGCGCGCACT
This sequence comes from uncultured Eubacteriales bacterium, assembly GCA_902781095.1. Taxonomy (GTDB): domain Bacteria; phylum Bacillota; class Clostridia; order Christensenellales; family Aristaeellaceae; genus Ventricola. Next base: position 46,129 of record CACZHW010000018.1, on the reverse strand, counting down.
GCTCCACGGAGGGCGTGACGAAGTTCCTCTCCCCCTGCGTCGCCGGCTATCTCATCGGCAAAGAGCTGTCCATCATGGGCAAGGCGCTGGAAAACGCCGACCGTCCTTTCGTGGCCGTTCTGGGCGGCGCGAAGGTCGTGGATAAGCTGAACGTCATCGACAACATGCTGGAGAAGGTCGATACCCTGATCATCGGCGGCGGCATGGCCTTCACCTTCCTCAAGGCGAAGGGCTACGGCGTCGGCCACAGCCTGCTGGACGAGAGCAAGATCGAGTACTGCGCCGAGATGATGAAGAAGGCGGAGCAGAAGGGCGTGAAGCTCCTGCTGCCGGTCGACACCGTCTGCGTGCCCTCCTTCCCGGATCCGATCGACGCGCCTGTTGAGACGAAGATCGTTCCCGTGGACGCGATCCCGGACGACATGGAAGGCTGCGATATCGGCCCCAAGAGCTGCGAGCTCTTCGCGGATGCCATAAAGAGCGCGAAGACCGTCATCTGGAACGGCCCCATGGGCGTGTTCGAGAATCCGACGCTGGCTGCCGGCACCCTGGCGGTCGCCAAAGCGCTGGCTGAGAGCGAGGCCGTGACCATCATCGGCGGCGGCGATTCCGCGGCGGCCGTTGAGCAGATGGGCCTGGGCGACAAGATGACCCACATCTCCACGGGCGGCGGCGCTTCCCTGGAGTATCTGGAGGGCAAGGTTCTGCCCGGTGTCGCCTGCCTGGACGAGAAATAAGATAAACCGCAACCGCCGGCGCAGCCGGCGGTTGCCCGCCCCTTCCGGGGAGCGGCTTTTTGACATTCAAAGGAGGAACTGCTGCTATGCGCAAACCCATCATCGCCGGCAACTGGAAGATGAACAAGACGCCGAGCGAGGCGAAGGAACTGGTCACCGCCCTGATCCCGCTGGTAAGGGACGCGGCCTGCGACGTCGTGGTGTGCACGCCCGCGGTGGATTTTGCCGCCGTGAAGGAAGTCATCGACGGCACGAACATCAAGCTCGGCGCGGAAAACATGCACTGGAAAGAGAGCGGCGCTTACACGGGCGAGCTCAGCGCGGCCATGCTGAAGGAGTGCGGGGTGGAATACGTCATCCTGGGCCACAGCGAGCGTCGTCAGTATTTCGGCGAGACGGACGCGACCGTCAACCTGCGCACGCTGGCGGCGGTGGCCGCCGGCCTGACCCCCATCATCTGCGTGGGTGAAAAGAAGGAAGAGCGCGAAGCGGGCTATACGGATGCCCTGGTCACCTATCAGACGCTGACGGCGCTGACCGGCCTTACGGCCGAACAGGTGGCGAAGGTCGTCATCGCCTATGAACCGGTTTGGGCGATCGGCACCGGCCTTACAGCCACGGACGAGCAGGCCAACGAGACCATCGGGGTCATCCGCAGCGCGATCCGCAGCGTGTACGGAGACGCAGCGGACGAGGTGAGGATCCAGTACGGCGGCTCCATGAACCCGAAAAACGTCAAGGGCCTCATGGCACAGCCGGAAATCGACGGCGGCCTCATCGGCGGCGCCAGCCTGAAGGCCGAGGATTTCTCCAAGGTCGTCCTCTACGATCGCTGAAAGAGAGTACGATAAAAAATTCCGTCTCCTGTGAAGGGGACGGAATTTTGTCTTTTTAGAGGGAGTTTGCGGCGATAAACGCGTCGATTTCCGCCCTGGTCGGCATGGACGGCGTGGTGCCCAGCTTCTGTACGGAAAGCGCGGCGACGGCATTGGCGAAGGCAGCGGCCTCGCGCAGCGTCTTCCCTTCGGCCAGCGCGGCCAGAAGGCCGCCGTTGAAGGCGTCGCCCGCGCCGGTCGTATCGATGGCCCCGACGGCGTAAGCGGGGATGATTTCGGAATGTTCCCGGGTATTCAGGTAGACGCCCCTGCCGCCGAGGGTGATGAGCACGTTTTGGACGCCCTTTTCAAAGAACACCTGCGCAGCCCTGTCGGCACTGGGAAGATCGGTGACGGGGATGCCGGTCAGCTGTTCGGCCTCCACTTCATTCGGGGTGACCAGATAGCAGCCGGAGAGAAACGCATCCGTAACGGGCTGGAAGGGCGCGGTATTGACGATCACGCGGATGCCGTTGTCCTTACACAGCTGCGCGACCTGCTCGTTGGCATCCTGGTTGACCTCCAGCTGAAGCAGGACGTAGGCGGAATCCAGGATGTGCTGCCGGACAGACGCGATATCCGCCGGCGTAATGGTGGCGCAGGCGCCGGGGACGATGACGATTTCGTTCTGGCTCGTCGTTTCGTCCACCAGGATCAGCGCGACGCCGGTCGGCGCCTCGTCGTGAAAGAAGAGAAATTCGCGGGAAAGCCCGACCTCCTCCATCGCGTCCAGGGCAATCCGGGAGAGGGAATCCCTCCCCAGTTTGGTGATCATGGCGACGTCGGCGCCGGCTTTATGGGCGGCGATCCCCTGATTAAAGCCCTTGCCGCCCGCGCCCTGCTTAAAAAAGCTGCCCTTGACGGTTTCGCCGGCGACGGGCAGGCGCGGCGACCGGGTCATGAGGTCGACGACAAAGCTCCCAAAGACGGTGACCTTTTGTTTCATAAAAGCCTCCTGTTTGAAAAATCAGCGTGCGGAGAAAACAGTTAATCTGATTATAAACCGCAAAGGAGGCGGATTCAACGGCGTGTTTCAGTTCTTTTCAGGCAAATGAAAACCGCCGCACCCAAAGGCGCAGCGGTTGATTTACGTTTTCTCGTGCCGAACCGTCATTCGAACTGAACCGTGACGGTCGCGCTGGAAAACTCGTTTTTGAAACGGATTTCCAGCCCGTCCTCATTGAGGATATGGGTCGTCGGCAACAGATAGCCCACCAGATTATAGGACCAGTCGTACCGTTCTGCGTACGCTTTCGTCCACTTCCAGTATGCCTGGTATTCATCCGACCAGATGCTGGGGAACGGGAAGGTGATGCGCAGGTTGCCGTGGCTGGGCGTGGGATTGCCGTGCTTGTCCACCATGCGGACCTTCCAGGCACGCTGGTGGCTGTTATACCGGGAATAGGTATACTCCAGGTAGAGGCCTGTCACATTCCGCTCCTCGACCAGGATGGCGTAGGGCGCAAATTTGCGGTTGTCCTTGCGGATCGTGTCCTTATATCCATAAACCGGTACGCGGCCCCACGGCGTTTCCGCGCACAGGCTTTTAACTGCTGACAAAGACATCAGCAGGATCAGCGCGAGAAAGGCTGTCAGTTTAACACGTCTCATCGGTTATATACCTCCGTTTGTATTTCGAATTTTTTTTTAACTTATCTTTATTACAGTTACTTTTCAAATATATTAATTCAATGTTAATAAACGACAAAATGAGTGTATTTTTGAAATAACATTAACTTGTATTTTTGTCGGTTTGTGGCAACTTTTTTTAAATATTAAGGAATTTAATAAACATTAATCTTAAACTGACAGATTAACAGATGATCTTTACAATTTGAGCGTAAAATGTATCGCTTGTTTGAAACAACAAAAATCCGGCACGGGAGGTTGTAACTTCTCCCGTTACCGGATGGATTTTCTTTTTTGGCAGGACAACTGTTCCGCGCTTTACCGGGAACAGGGAGCCTTACAGGCAGAACATGAAGAACCGCAGACAGTCGTACCAGGCGTCGGAAGAGAAGAGGACGGACCGGGGTCCTGTCTGGCGGACGCCAGGGAAGAAGGAGGCCCGGCGGGCCGCATAGTGGTGGATGAACTCCACCTCGCAGTCAAACTTGCGGGGCAGGTTCAGCACAAAGCGCTCCGGATGTTCCAGCGCTTCCTGCGTCGCCTTCTCGGCCGCCTCCCGGATCCGCCGGACGGCCTCCGCGGGATGGATGGAGATGGAACCGTTGCCCCGGCCGCGGCTGACCGGAACGGTATAAACGCCGGGCAGCAGGGCCTTGGCCTGTTCGCATACGCCCAGGTCGCCCGTCACCAGGAGCACGGGCACATCGTAGAGGGCGGCGGAGTAGGCGTTCATCAGCATCTCGCTGGTCTGGATGCCGTTGACGCGGATGGAGGTGTTGCGCGTGTTGAAGGTGTGGGAGAGCGGATTCTGATCCGTATTGGAGGAGGAGTGGTATCCGGTGAAGAAGCAGCCGGCGAAGCTCTCGTCGATGCCGGACATCATGGAATGGATGTCGCTTCCCCATCCGCGGAAGATGGAAATGCCCTCCGGCAGCTCCTCCGGCAGCAGGTTGCGCGCGGAATCGTGCGCGTCCTTGATGAGGATGTCGTCCGCGCCGGCGGCAAAGGCGCCCTCGCAGGCAGCGGAAACCTCCCGGGTCATCTGCCGGGCAAAGCGTGCGTGGTCGGGTTTGCTCAGTTCGGTCTCGTCCCAGTGGGCGATGCCGCAGGTGCCCTCGATATCCGAGGAGATGAAGATTCTTTTCATACAGCGTTCTCCTTTGTCGGCATTTTACAGACGTCGATCCAGCCCAGCGCACCGCTGGAGCGTTCCAGTTCGTCCACCGAAAGACGGACGGCGCTGTTCGGTGTTCCGGCGGCGGGATAGACGGGATCGAGCCCGCGGACGGATTCGTCCAGCCATACCTCGACGCCGGGAAGGGTCCCGAAGGGGCAGACGCCGCCGATGCCGTGGCCGGTCAGCGGCTCCACGCGTTCGGCGCTCAGCATCTTCGCCTTCATGCCGAAACGCTGCTTGAATTTCGGGTTGTCGATGCGGGCGGTGCCGGCTGCCAGAATCAGCAGGGCGCCGTCCCCCTTTTCAAAGGATAGGGTTTTGACGATGTGCTCCGGTGCGCAGCCCACGGCCTCAGCGGCCAGGGCGACGGTGGCGCTGGAAACGTCAAATTCGAGGATCCGTTCCGCAAGGCCGAAGGCGGCCAGATGTGCGCGTGCTCGTTCGATCGACATAGGCTTATGCGATCTCCAGCGCGATTTCCATCATCTGGGTGAAAGTGGTCTGCCGCTCTTCGGCGGAGAGGGATTCGCCGGTGAAGAGGTGATCGGAAATGGTGCAGATCGCCAGCGCATTTTTGCCCAGGCGCGCCGCGTTCAAATACAGGCCGGCGGCTTCCATCTCGGTGGCGAGTACGCCCAGCTTCTTCATGACCTTTGCCGAGCCGGATTCGTCGTAGAAGATGTCGGAGGAGTAGATCGCGCCGACGTTGGGTTCGATCCCCATGCCGCGCGCGGCCCTGACGGCTGCGTCCAGCAGTTTGAAGGAGCAGCAGGGGGCGACGTTGCCGTCGAAGCCGTACTGGCGGCCGAAGTTGGAGTTGGTGTAGGCGCTCATGCCGAAGACGACGTCACGGATGTGCACGGTATCGGCGATACCGCCCGCGGTACCCACGCGGATGATGTTCTCCACGCCGTAGAAGCTGAAGAGTTCATAGGAATAAATGCCGATGGAGGGGATGCCCATGCCGCTGGCCATGACGGACACGCGCTTTCCTTTGTAGGTGCCGGTATAGCCCTGCACGCCGCGCGTATTGTTGACGAGCACGGGGTTGTCCAGGTAGGTTTCCGCGATAAACCGGCTGCGCAGCGGGTCGCCGGGCATCAGCACCGTGCGCGCGAAATCGCCCTCTTTGGCCGTGATATGCGGGGTTGGTACAGACATGATAACGCCTCCTTCGCAGGTTTGTCGGTCGATGCGCTTCCATTATATCCTTTCGGGATGCGACTTGACAATCGGGGGTGTCAGGGGATCAGGGGCGGGTACCAGTCCGGTCTCTCCAGCAGCGGGGTAACGGCTCGGATGATCGTAATGGAGAGGAAGGGAACGGTCAGCTGCACGAGAAGTACGACGGCGGTATATGCCTTGCGCAACAGCCCCTGTGCGCGGGTGAGGAAGGTTCCGTCAAAAGGCCGGGAGATGAACATGAGATTGCTGCCGCAGCGGCGGTTGACGGCAAGCGCCAGCAGACAGAAGAACAGGACGAAGCCAAAATACAGCGGAAAATCGGACAGCCTGAGGTCGATCAGCCCGCTGCGGCTGACCAGGACGCCGATCCAGATCATGGTGCCGTGATACAGAAAGCTGTGAAGGGAACAGAAGTGCCACCAGGGATACAGCAGCAGCGAGGAAGACGGATAGGCGAGGAAACAGACCCCCGCACACAGGCCGCCCGTCGCCAGAAAGACGTCGCCGGTGCGCTGCCAGACGCCGGAGCCGAAGCCGCTGAGCAGCAAGGCGTACAGGGCGATGGAGCAGAAATACAGCGGAACCCAGGTGCCGGGATCGCGGCTCTTTTCCTTTTTCAGCTTGAAGAGGATTTTAAGAAGTTCCAGCACCCAGAGAAAGACGGCGGTGTGACGGATGAGCCGGCGGATGCGGAGCAGGGAAAGCACCAGGGTGTGGTTGAGGGCCACGACGACGGCGATGAGTGTGGAAAGAAGCAGCAGGTAATGGCCGAAGCCGTGCATGCCGGACGGAGTGCAGTCCCCGCATACGGAGAGGAAGCCGCCGGAGCCGTGCGGACGGATCTGACGGGTCCGTTCTGCGATGGTGACCGTCCGGCTGTGCCGGATGGGCTTCCAGTCGCAGTTTTTGCGGAAAAGGGTGACAAAGGAGACGGGAATCCAGGAGAGCATAAAGAAGGGAAACAGCAGGATGCACAGCGGGGAGACGGGCGGCGTCTCATTGCGTTTTCGATAAGCCGCGTAGATGATGCCGAACAGGACGCCGTAAAAAAGCCCGACGAAAAGAATCACTTCGCCGCGCGACGGCAGGGTGATGATCTTCTCGCGCAGCAGCAGCGATACGGAGAGGCCCAGCAGTACGAGATAGACGGGCAGCAGGACGGGCGCCGTGAAGACGAGCCCCGTGTTGAAGCCGGAGAGGGTACGCCGGGTGAAGGAACTCTGCAGCAGGTGGCTGGCATAGGCGCGCATGCACTGGATCTGGCCGAAACACCAGCGGGAGAGCTGGCGGAAGGCGAGGAAAAGCGTCGTCGGGTATTCGTCGTAAGTGACGGCGTCGTGCGCGTAGAGGATGCGTTCCCCCTTCGTGATCGCCAGCGCGGTCAGCTCCAGGTCTTCCGTCAGGGTGGAGGTTTGAAAGCCGTTTTGGTCCAGCCAGTCCCGGCGGATCATCCACCCGGTGCCGTTCAGGGAGCAGCTGTTTCCGGTGACGCTCTGCGCATGGTTGTAGTAGACATTCTGGATATGGTAAAACAGCTCGTAAAAACCGCTGACGAGGCTGTCCTCTGCGTTTTTGCCGCAGCGCCGCCCCTGGATGATGGAAATGCCGCTTTCATACTGCCGGTTCATCTCGGAGAGAAAACCGCTGTCCACGACGTTGTCCGCGTCAAAGATGACAAAGGCGTCGATATCGTCGCGGGAGGACAGCGCGCGGAAGGCGAAGCGCAGGGCGGAACCCTTGTCTTTCACCGGTTCACTGACGCGGAGTACCTTCGCGCCCGCGGCCTCGGCGATTTGGGCAGTTTGGTCGGTCGAGTTGTTGATCACGGCGTAGATGTCGAAGTTTTCGCGCGGGTAGTCCTGCCTGAGAAGGCTGTCGATGAGGTTGCCGATGACGGCCTCCTCATTGCGGGCAGGGATCAGGATGGCGAAGCGCCGGCGCCGGTCGGTTTCTTTGGAGCGCGGGATGGGGGCGCGCGCGTGCCACAGGCAGTAAAGGACAAAAAACAACAGGACAGCGCTGATGAAGGCTGTCGGAATGAAAAGGAAAAGCCTCATTCTTTCCTCCGGAAAACCAATCTACTCCCGGATGTCGGGGTTGAAAAAATGACTTCTTTATATTCTACTCAGACGGGGGATATCCGTCAAACGCTTTCGGGCTGTACGGGGGAAAATCAGTCCCAGCCCTGCTGGAGCTTTTCAATCTGCAGGACGCCGGGGACCCTGACGGCGACCTGGTACTGGTCTTCGTAGACGATCTCGCCGGGGGTGTTGGTGTAGACGAGGTAGTAAGGGTGGTTGTATTTCTCCAGCAGCCACAGGGCGGGCCTGATCATCCGAAGCATTTCGTCCGAGTTCTCCGTTTTGAAAAAGCACACAACTTTTTCCTGGTTTCTGCACGGCGGGGGAAAAGGAAGGTGATCGACAAACCATGCGTCAATCTCCCGGAAGAGATCGGCGTCCTCGGGTTCCATCGTGTCATTCTGCACCAGCTGCCAGCACATGCTGAAAATGCCCTTTGCGTACATCGTGTTTTCCGCCAGTTCCTGGCCCTGGATCCGGACATACCGGTAATGCATCATCGGGTGTTTCCTCCGTTTATTCTGTCAGGGTAACCGCAATCCGATGAGCGGCAAAGAATCTGATTTATTGTAATCCATCCATACGGAAGGATTCAAGCCCCTTGAATTATTCCGCCTAAAACCGTATCATAGCACATAAAAGAAGGAGGCGATGCGCGGTGGTTACGGCCAGAGGCTGGAGTGCCCTTGTCCTGTCGCTTTCTTTTTTGCTGCTCCTGCTGTGCGCGCTGGCAGTCTACCTGCTGGACCCGTTTGAACACTACCGGGAATCGGCGATCCTGCCCCTGTACGATCAGGAGAGCTACAACAATCCCGGCATCGCGAGAAACTACGACTACGACGCGGTCATCCTCGGCACCTCCATGGTGGAGATGAGCAGCCCTTCCGTCATCGACGGCGCCTTCGGCGTTCGTTCCGTCAAGCTGCCGATGCGCGGCAGCCACACGGCCCAGATGGGCTGGCAGCTCTCCCATATACTGGAAAAGCGGCCGCTCTCGCTGGCGATCCTCGCGGTGGACGCGTACAGCCTCATGGGCCCGCCGGACGACGACGAGGAAATCGTCGAGTACCTGTGGAACGACGCCGCGCTGGACGACGTCAACTACCTGCTCAACCGCGACGTGCTGCTGGTCAAGCTCCCGCGCCTGCTGCGCAACCGCGGCCTTCCGCTGGAGGGAAAACGGGACGCGATGTACCAGTGGGTGGACGTGACCTTTTCGGAGAAGAGCGTTCTGGAGACGGTCACCTTCCGTCCCCAGCAGGAGATGACGCCTGCGGACGCGCGCCTGGAGCGCTCCACGGAGAACATCCGCCGCAATCTCATCCCCTCCATCGAGGCGCACCCGGAGACGCGCTTCTGCATTTACATGCCGCCGTACTCGGCCGCGTACTGGTACCAGGTGACGCGGGGCGGCCTGTCGGAGCAGCAGTACCGCACGAGAAGGCTGGTGTGCGAGATGCTGCTCGGTTATTCCAACGTGGAGATTTACGACTTCTCCTGCCGTCTGGACTGGATTGAAAACCTGGACAATTACTTTGACTATTCGCACCACAGCCGGCAGGTCAGCGACGCGCTGATCGCGGCGATGGCGCGCGGGGAAAACCGCGTGCAGACCGCGGCGGAGATGGAGGCGGGCAGCGAGGCGCTGCGCAAGGCCGCGCAGGCGTTTGCCGACCGGTACGAACCCTGAGTTATCGACAAACTTATCCCCATTTTGTGGATAAATGATCTCCCGGATACAATGGATTGTGGAACGACCGCTTCTGTCCGCACGGACGGGGCGGTTTTTTGCAGCCCGTCTCCCCGGAGAAAGAAAAAAAGGAAGGAATCACCGGCGTTAGCGGCGAATAGTTAATGGATTGACATCTTTTGATGCACGAGAGCGGACACCGGCGGGCGCAGCCGGACGAGGGGAAGAACGGATGGAAGAAAGGGCAGTCGTCGCCCGGACGGCAGGGCAGGAGGAATATGCCGCGGCGGAGAAGCTGCTGCGGGAGAATGCCGTCCGCCCCATGGGGACGGAAGAAGGAGAGCTCGTCTATTCCGTCGGCAGGAAGGACAGGCTCATCGTCCGCCTGCGGGCGGACGAGTCGCTGTCCGGCCGGTGCGGCTGCGGAAAGGAAGGCGTATGCCGGCATCTCGCGGCGGCGCTGCTGGAGGCGCTCTCCTCCGGGCGGCTGGAGGTCGCCCGCCGGCAGAAAAAGCTGGCCGCGGCCGCGCGCCTGCGCCGGGAAATGGACGACCTGCTGCCGCAAGGCGGGACGCTGCAGCTGCAGCCGCGTCTGCAGCTGCCGGACGAAAAAGGCGAAGAGGTCCGCGTCAGCCTGCGCGCGGGGCAGGAGAGGCTGTATGTCGTCCGCAGTCTCTGGCAGTTTTTAACTGCGCTGGAGGAGGGCCGGGAGATCACCTTCGGCAAAAGCTGCACGCTGGAGCTGTCCTGGGGAGGCTTTAGCGAAGCGGACCGGGCGCTGCTGCAGCTGCTCTGCGATGCGGAGCGGACGGCGGAGGTGTCCGGGATGCTGGCGCGCACAGGCGCTGCGGCGCGCTTTCTCGCCATACCGGAGCGTATGCTCCCCAGGCTGCTGCAGCTGTTGGAAAAACGCCCCTTCCGCCTTTCGGCCGGGGAGAAGGAGAGGGACCTGCCCGGCATTCCGGAAGGGAGGGTGAACCTCTCCTTCAGCATGGGGCTGCGGGGCCGTGAAATCGAGGTGCGCGCAGAAGCGCCGGAGGATCTCCGATTTATCGACAGGGACGGATTTTACGTCTGCTGCGCGGGGGAGATCATCCGGACGGAGCGCGCCCAGCGGGCAGCGCTGCGCTCGATGGACGGGGGCAGCACGGTCTTCACCTTCGGCCCGGAAGAAAGCGTGTTCGCGATCTCTTCCCTGCTGCCGCGGCTGAAGAGCGCGGGCGAGGTGGAGATCGAGGGCAGGCTGAAGGACAGGCTGATCAACCGGCCGCTTACGGCGCGCGCCAACCTGGACCGTTCGGGCGACGCAGTCGTCTGCCGCCTCACCTTCCACTACGGAGATGCGGTCATAGACCCCTTTCATCCGCGTGAGCCGGAGGCGGAAAGCGGCCTTCTGATGGTGCGGGACGCGGAAGGCGAGCGGCGTGCGATGGACGTGCTGGCCGCCTGCGGTTTCCGTATCAACGGCGGAGAGGTCGCCCTGCAGGGCAGCGCGAAAATCTGGCGCTTCTTTACGGAGGGACTTGCGCAGCTGCAGGGCTGCTGCGAGGTCTGGCTCTCGGAGGCTTTCCGCCACATGCGGCCGCGCAGGGCCGCGCTGTCCGGACGCCTCGGCATGCGTGGGAACGTCATGCAGCTGGAGCTTCTGCTGGATGGGGAACCCTTCGAGGATACGGACGGCATCCTGCGCGCGCTGAGGGAGAAGAAGACCTGGTACCGCCTGCCGGACGGCGCGTTTCTGGACCTTGCCGGTCTTTCAGACTGGGAAGAGCTCGCGGACGCGGCTGAGGGCGCGCAGCAGCCGGAGGAAGAGCGGCGCTCTTCCACGGAGATCGCGGGTTACCGCGCGCTGTGGCTGATGAACCTCCTCGGCGAAAAAAACCTGCCGGTCGAGGCGGACGAGGCTGTGCGAAGCCGGTATGACCGCAGCCGGATGATTACCGAGCCGTGTCCGCAGCCGATCGCCGCGCTGCTGCGCCCCTATCAGGAACGGGGATTTGCGTGGCTGCAGAGCCTCTACCGCCTGGGGATGGGCGGCGTCCTGGCGGACGATATGGGGCTGGGAAAGACATTGCAGGTCATCGCCCTGCTGCAGTGGGCCCGGGAACGGGACGGCGCGCAGCCTTCCGTCATCGTGGCGCCCACGTCCCTTTTGTACAACTGGGAGAGGGAGCTGAAACGCTTCGCACCCGGCCTTAAAACCCTCGTGGCGGAAGGCGGGCCCGCGCAGCGGGAACGGCAGATCACTGCGCTGGGAGAGAAGCCGGGGGAGACGGACGTCTATCTGACCAGCTACCCGCTGCTGCGCAGGGACAGCGCCCTGCTCTGCGGGGTGTCTTTCCGGTTCGCCATCCTGGACGAGGCGCAGCACATCAAGAACGCGGCGAGCGCGGGGGCCGGGGCGGCCAGGGAACTGAAGGCGGTCTCCCACTTTGCCCTCACGGGCACGCCGATGGAGAACCACCCGGGCGAACTCTGGTCGATCTTCGACGCGGTGCTGCCCGGTTACCTGGATACCTTCGCGCGCTTTATGCAGCGCTACGGCGAGGGCGGCGACGCGGAAGGCCTGCGCAGGCGCATCCGGCCGTTCCTGCTGCGGCGGCTGAAGAAGGACGTCTTGGCCGATCTGCCGGAAAAGACGGAATCCGTGCTGCTGGCGGAGATGACGCCGGAACAGCGGCGCGTCTACCGCGCCGCGCTGCAGCGCCTGAAGCCGGACGAGCGGACGCTCTCCGGCGGCGGACGTTTCCGCGTGCTGGCCGCGCTGACGGAGCTGCGGGAGGCCTGCGGGCATCCGGCGCTCATCCTGCCCGAATATGCGGGCTCCAGCGGCAAGCTGGATCTTTTGATGGACATCCTGCCCGGCGCACTGGAGAGCGGCCACCGGGCGCTGATCTTCTCGCAGTTTACGCGGATGCTCCGCATCATCGAGCGCAGGTTGGAGGCGACGGGCATCGAAAGCTTCTATCTGGACGGGGAGACGCCGGCCAGGGAGCGCATGGACAGAGTCCAGCGATTCAACGCGGGTGAGGGGCAAATCTTCCTGATCTCCCTCAAGGCGGGCGGTGCCGGCCTCAACCTCACTGGTGCGGACTGGGTCATCCACTACGACCCGTGGTGGAATCCGGCCGCGGAGGACCAGGCGACGGACCGCGTCCACCGCATCGGGCAGACGAAGAGCGTGACGGTGACGCGCCTGGTGACGCGCGACAGCGTGGAAGAGCAGGTCGTCCGCCTGGGAGAGCGCAAGCGCGAGCTCTTTGAGCGGATGATCGAGGCGGGGGAGGCGTTCCCCACGCAGCTGACGGAGGAAGAGATCAGGGCGCTGTTCGAGGAGAACGGGCGCGCATAAGGAGGAAGGGCTTTGGACGGTATTCATGCCGGGCACCGGCAGAGGCTGAAGGAGCGGTTTTGGCGGGAGAGCCTCGCCTCGTTTACGGAGCGGGAGACGCTGGAGCTGCTGCTCATGTACGCGATCCCGCAGAAGGACGTGAGCCCGCTGGCTGCACAGCTGCTCGCGCGCTTCGGCTCGCTCTCCGGCGTGCTGGAGGCGGACCGCTCAGCGCTGCTGTCCGTGGACGGCGTGGGGGAAAACGCGGCGACGCTGCTCGCGCTGATGCCCCAGCTGATGGGCCGCTACGAGCAGAGCCGCCTGGGGGAGCGCCCCGCGCTGACCGACCCCGCCTCGACGGTGCGCTACGCGAAGACGCTGTTTGCGGGCGCGCAGGAGGAGCGCGTGTTTCTCATCTGCCTGGACCTCTCCGGGCGGGTACTGAGGGCGGCACTGCTCCGGCGGGGCACGCTGGACGAGGTGGCGCTGTACCCGCGGGAGGTCGTGGAACAGGCGCTGCAGGCGCACGCGCACGCCGTCATCCTCGCCCACAACCACCCGGGCGGTACGCCGTATCCTTCCTCCGCGGACGTGGAGACGACGCACCGGGTCGTGGACGCGCTGGGCATCGTCGGCATCCGCGCGCTGGATCACGTGATCATCAGCGGTGGGGCGGCCTATTCCATGGCTTCCGGCGGCCTGATTGAAAACGGCAGGCTGTCTTCGGGCACTCTGCGCGCGGGCAGCGCGGTGTCCGCGGCACGTCCGGTGCCGGGGCTCGGATGGGAGGCGGACCGGCCTTGAAGAAAAGGAGGATCGGCATGTTCCTGTCGGCAATCGTCATCGCCGGGCTGCTGGCGGCGCTGGCGCTCATTCTCGGCGTCTACTGGATGGAGACGCATCTGCCGCCGGAGGGGGACGCGGACGTCATCCTTGTGCTGGGCGCGCAGGTCAAAGAGGACGGGAACCCAAGCATCGCGCTGGAGCGCAGGCTCGGCGTCGCGCTCCGGGCCTATCAGGAAAGCGCCAGGCCCGTCATCTGCTGCGGCGGTCGCGGGGTCAACGAGCCGGCGGCGGAAGGGGATGTCATGCGCGCGTGGCTGATCGAAAAGGGCTGCCGGGAGGTGGACGTCCTGGCCGAAACGGCTTCCGTCAATACGCGGGAGAACCTGATCAACGCGAAGGCGCTGATGGAGACGCGCGACTGCAGCCGTGCGCTGATCGTCACCAGCGACTACCACGTACCGCGCGCGCTGGCGCTGGCGCGCCAGGTCGGCATCGAGGCCTGCGGAAGGGGCTCGGAGAGCAAGCCGGAGTATTTCATCAAAAACCACCTGCGGGAGGGCCTCAGCTGGCTCAAATTCCTGTGGGAGAGCTGGGGGCTGGAAAAATGAACCGGGAAAGACTGCTGCGCGGGCTGGATGCGCTGGGCATTGCCGCGGACGAGACGGCAGTGGAGCGATTTGAAGCCTTCCACGCTATACTGGACGAATACAACCGGAAGATGGACCTGACCGCGGTGCTGGAGGAGGACGAGCGGGTGGACCGCCACGATCTGGACAGCGCCGCGCCGCTGGCCATGGGCCTGCTGGGCCAGGGTGCGAAGGTCATCGACGTTGGAACGGGGGCCGGGTTTCCCGGCATGCCGCTGCTGATCCTGCGGCCGGACCTTCGGATGACCTTTCTGGATGCGCTGCAAAAGCGCATCGCTTTCCTGCAGGACGCACTGGCGCGCCTGGGCCTTTCGGCTGAGACGCTCCACGCGCGGGCGGAGGACGCGGGCAGGATGCGGGAGCACCGTGAGACGTATGACGCGGCGCTCTCCCGGGCGGTGGCGGGCTCCGCCGTGCTGCAGGAGCTGACGCTGCCCTTCGTCCGGACGGGGGGCATCGCCGTCGCGTGGAAGGGTCCGGGCGCCGCGGAGGAATGGCAGCAGGCCAAACGTGCGGCGTTCCTGCTGGGCGGCGCCCTGCGGGAGCCGGTTCCCGCGCCCGTACCCGGCCGGCCGGAATGGGGCCACGTGCTGCTCATCACCGATAAAATCAAAAATACGCCCGGCATTTATCCCAGGCGTGCGGGTCTGCCGGCCAAAAAGCCGCTCGGTGCGTAAAGCAGCGTCCGAATGTGGATGATAATGGACATTGTGTCTGATTATGGATCATTGTTGACATAATTGACAATTGTCAATATAATAAGCAGGATTGGATTGACGGCCGGCCCTGCTGCAGATCAGGAATGCGGATCGGGCTCACCGGCCGGGAGGGAGTGACTGTATGGAAGAGAGAAGAGCCGCCGTAGGCAAGCGTGAGGACCGCCGCGTGCGCAGAACGCGCGCGCTGCTGGAGCAGGGCCTGGTTCAGCTGCTGGAGAAAAAACCCATCCGGGAGATTACCGTGAGGGAGCTGACGAACCTCATCGACATCAACCGCGGGACGTTCTATCTCTACTACCGGGACATCTACGACATGGTGGAGAAGATCGAGGAAGAATATTACAGGCGCCTGGTGGAGATGCTGGACGCCGCCAGGGAAGAGAAAGAGGATAAACGGATCCGGAACGGCCTGCAGGACTTTTTTGTCTTTATCCGGGAGAACAAGGACCTCTGCCGCGTCTTCCTGGGGGAGAACGGCGACGAGGCCTTCCTGCAGAAGATTCTCCTGCTGATCAAGGAAAAGTGCCGGGAGCAGTGGCCAAAGACCCTGAACATCAGCGACGAGGAATTTGAGTACCGCTACTCCTTTGCGGCCTCCGGCATTCTGGGGATAGTCCGCTACTGGCTGTCGGCGGATTGCGACCAGCCGGCCGAGAAGGTGGCGCTGCTGGCGGAGCGCTGCATCATGCGCGGCATCATCCCGCACCTGAAAAAAGAAGCGTAAGGAAAACAGAATAAAGGACATCGCCCTCCCGTTTCGCAATGAAGCGGGAGGGCGATGGCTTATTAGCTGTATATTTTAACAGATGATATCAGACAAGGGACTCCAGGAAGGTCTCGTAGCCCATGACCTTTCCAATCTTGGGGAAGATCCACTTCTCGCAGAAGTCCTGCTCTTCCTGCGTGTCGGTCGCGGTGCAGTCGCCGATGACAATGACGCGGAAACCGAGGTCATACGCGGAGCGAGCGCTGGACTCGACGCACCAGTCGGTATGGAAGCCGGTGAAGGCGACATACTCAATCTCGTTGGCGCGCAGGTAGTAGTTGAGACCGGTGGAATGGAAAGCATCCAGGGTTTTCTTGCCTTCGACGACGATGTCGCCCTTCTGCGGTGTCAGTTCCTTGATGATTTCCGGGCCGGGGGTGCCGCGCAGCCAGGCGCCGGTGCCCCAGTCGGCTTCCATGTCCATCTCCAGACCACGCAGGCCTTCGCAGCCGGGACCGCCCTTTTTGAGCTCCGGGAAGCCTGCATCAAACGGATGGAAGGGGCAGTAGAAAATCTTGATGCCGGCTTTGCGGGCACCGTCGAGCAGATTCTGCAGGTTGGCGATGACATGGCGATCCGCGAGCTGCTCCTTGATGTGCGCATACATTGTGCCGCCCTCGGTGAGGAAGTCGTTCTGCGGCTCAATCAGGACGATAGCGGTTTTGTCTTTCGGGAACTTGAATTCAGACATGTGGATACCCCTTTCATTGCTTATTGAAGGGCTGATGCCCTTTTGTTACATGATACTGGGGAAGAAGGTGACGACTGCCGGGATGAAGATGCACATGAGATCGACGATGATCATGGCAATGAGGTACGGCATGGAGCCGGAGAAGATTTCACCTACCGTGATGTCATTCATGCCCTTCATATTGGAAAGCGTGGACTTTACGGCAAACACGTTCATACCGAAGGGCGGTGTGATCATGCCGGTCTCGATGGCGATGATCATGACGATGCCCCACCAGACCAGATCGTAGCCCATATTCCGGAGAATCGGCACCATCAGTGGGCTGGTAAGCAGGATGATGGAGGTCGAATCCAGAATGCAGCCAAGAACCATCAAGATGAGGATAAAAATCAGCACGACGAACACGGGCGCGACATTGAGGCCGGTAACGAAGCTGCTGAGCAGGTTGATGATGCCGCACATGGACAGCATCTTGGAATACGTGGAGGCGGAAATCATGAGGATCAGTACGCTGCCGGCCGTCTGGCCTGCGTTCAGCATGGTGTTTCGGAAATCCTTCCAGTTGAACTTCCGCTTGAAGATGACCAGCAGGAAGGCACCGAAGGCGCCGACGCCGCCGGCTTCGGTGGGTGTGAAGAAGCCGCCCCAGATACCGCCGAGGGAAACGACAATCAGCAGGACAATCGGCCAGGGCTTCAGGACAATCTTCCAATAATTCCGTTTCTCATCTTCCGTAAGCGACTCAGCCTGCGGAATCCAATCCGGCTTCAGAACGGCAATGATGCGGATGGTGATGATAAAGGCGAGGGTCATCAGCAGACCCGGGCCGATCGCGGCGACGAAGAGCTTGCCGATGGAAACGTCCGCCTGCGCACCGTAGACGATCATGAGGAGGCTGGGCGGAATCAGCATGCCCAGGATGGCAGAACCCGCGATGGTGCCCAGAGAGAACTTTCTCTTATAATTGAGACGGGTCATCTGCGGCAGGGCGATCTGCGTAAAGATTGTCGCAGAGGCAACGGTGACGCCCGTGATGGCCGCAAAGATGGCGTTGGCAACGACCGTCGCGATGGCAACGCCGCCGCGCAGCCGCTTCATCAGCAGGCTGGCCGCGTCATACAGGTCCCTGCTGGCGCCGGACATGTTGGCGAACATGCCCATCAGCACGAACAGAGGTATGACGCCGAACATATAGGAGCGCACAGCACCCCATGCGGACTGCGCCAGCACGTTCATGGCCGTTGCGAAGCGGCCTGTCGTCAGCCATACGCCGATGACGCTGGTGAACATCAGAGACGTGCACAGATGTACGCCGCTGAAAATCAGCACGAGGAGGAGAATCAGCGAAAGCGTAGCGATAAATCCGATACTCATCCCAGCTGCCCTCCTTCGTCCGTCATCCCGGCCTTGTCGTAGTCTTTCCCGGTAAACAGGGAATAACCGTACTTTACGGCCTTGTTGACCTGCTCCAGAATCATAAAGATACACCCGAAGATGATGCAGAACCGGCCGGGAGCCGTCGGAATCTGCACAAAACCGGCGATTTCTGCTTCACCGATATTGATCGCGTTCATGAATCCCTTCCAGCTGGCCCGGATGATGAAGGCATAGACCAGCACGCCGAGAATGGATGCGATAAGATCGATGACGAGCTTTCCGTTTCTGCCCACCTTGTCGTAGAGCATAGTGGTGCGCACATGCCCGTTTCTCGCCGTAACGTGCGGGAGAACGAGGAATGTGAAGATGATGATCATCATGCTGACGATTTCCGCGACGCCGGCAAACGGATGATTGAACAGCAGCCTGCTCAGTACGTCTACCACGATGATCAGCATGATGACAAACACAAGCGCGGAAGCAAAAATAGCCATGAGAGCCAGAAAGCTTTCAAGCGCATGATCTATTTTTCTCCAAGTTTTCATGAACGTTCCTCTCATCTGTGTAGATCCTTTGGCAGGAGGCCGCACCTTTGCGGCGCGGCCTTCCGCCATGTGTCAATGGCTTAAGGAATTACTTGCCCAGATCCCATTCACGGACCATCGGCACACCCTCAGCAGCCAGCAGCTCGTAGTAGCGGGAGACGATGTCGCTGCCCTTGTAGCCGGCGGCATCCAGTGTCTTCACGAGGTTGTTGACGATGTCCGGCAGGGAAGCAGCCCACTTCTGCTGCTCCTCGAAGCTCAGCGTATCGATGGTGCAGCCCAGGGCGACCATGTCCTCGAGGTCTTTCTCATGAACCTTGGAGATGTAATCGGCTTCATACTCGAGGTAGGAGTCGCCGACCTCGGAGAGAATCTTCTGCACTTCCTCAGGCAGGGTGTCCCAGGTGTCCTTGTTGACGGTGATCGCGTTGAAGGGCACACAGTTGAAGTTGGCGTCCAGATAGTACGGGGCAACCTCGTATACCTTCAGGTTGACGCAGGAATGCGTGGGCTGAATGGTCGCCTGGCAGACGTTGGTCTGGAGGTTCTGATAGGTATCGTTGAGGGAGGTCTGCAGTCCGACCGCGCCGGAGCCTTCGAGCCACTGGAGGTTGATGCCGGCGGCGCCGATCTTCATGCCATTGACGTCCTCAAGGGATTTGATCTGCTTGGTGCTGTAGAGACCGTACGGATCGGATACGCCGACGCCAATGAACTTCTGGTTGTACTTTGTCTCGTAGTCCGTGGTGAACTCCGGGAACTCGGCATAGATCTGACGGACGACCTTTGCCACGACGTTGGGGTCGGAGCAGGAGAAGGGCATGGTGTAAACCATGGTCTGCAGCGGCAGGCGGGAAGCCTCGAAGACCAGGATCATGCAGCCGACGTCGACCAGGCCGTCCTGGATGCCCTGCAGCTCGTTCTGCAGCGTGATGACGGAACCGCCGTAGGATTTGATCCACTCGATTTCGTAATCGGTCTCAGCGGCAACGCGCTCGCTGACGGTCGGCACAAAGTAGTCTTCCAGCGCTGCAATCCACGGGTTTGTCTCAGAGTGGCCGGAGCCGATGCGGAGGGTGATCTTCTTTCCAGCCGCAAAGGCGCTGCTGCACAGTACCGCCATCAGCAGTACGGCCAGGACGAGGGTCGCGAGTTTCTTTGAGTTCTTCATGGTCTTTCCTCCTTGAAATATTTGATTGACCTTAACAGGTCACGGGGAACAGAGTTAAAACACGGAATTACAGGGAAGCAGATTTTTCAGCCGCGGCGCTCAGTATGGAAATCTGTGCCGTCTCCTCCATTAGCTCTGCCAGATAGGTTGCCATTCGGATATCGGAAGCGAGCGTTACCTGGCCGTGACCGCGCAAAAGGAAACCGTTTGTTCCGTCATGCTCCGCAAGGAAGGCCGTGATCTCCGGAAAGTATTCTTTCGGTACGGCATAAGAGTGTGTGTCAAAGACGGGGACAACTCCGTGGAACTTCAGGGCCGCGTGGTGGGTGGAGAAGTCCAGACTGTCATGGGCGGCTGCCCATGCCGTTGCGTAGGGGGAATGGCAGTGCATGATCGCGCCGGCTCTCGGTATCGTCTTATAGATCGCGCCGTGCAGCAGGGCTTCCTTGGAGGGCTTACCGCTGCCTTCGCGCACATTGCCGTCAAAGTCGGTCACGATCAGTGTATCGGCCGAGACCTCGTCGAAGGCGACGTCCGTCTTCTTTACGATCATCAGGTCTTCGCCGGGGATCCGTACGCTCAGGTTTCCGCCGTTGCTCATCTGATAGCGCAGCCGGTAGAGCTTATGGGCGGTGTGCTCCATGCTCCGGATGAGATCGGCGTACTGCTCTGTCCACATTTCGATCATCTCCAGTCAGGTTCTGTCGCCGGGGTTCAGGAGAGGAGCTTTTCCATCTCTTCCGCGCAGATGTCGGCGAACGCCGGATCGTCAAAATTGAGGTCGTAAGCCTTGAAGGTGATTTCCGGCTTCAGCCCGGTTTCAAAGATCTCCTTCATCTTGCGGATCGTCTCCGGCTTATGGAAGAATTCACCCGGGCGGCTCAGCGTCCGCAGGCCGCCCATGGGCAGGATGACTTCGGTCTTTCCGGCCGATTTATTCAGCCGCTGCACGATCGTGCGGGTGATGTCCAGGATCTCATGCTCGTGCATGCGGGTATGGGTCAGGTCCTTGTTGTGCCATACGTAGCCGCGTTCTTCCTCGTCCGGCCGGAAATCCTCTCTGGCCAGGCAGGCAAAGTCGATACCGCCGGGACAGATGAGCGCCGGGATCCCCATCTCGGCCGCTGCCGTAAGGCGGTTTTCCGCGCCGCGGCTGTAGCCGATGTTGCCCAGATATTCCGCTGTCATCTCGTGGAGGCAGAGGTCCATGACGGCTGTGATGACGCCTTCACGGATCAGCTCTTCCATGACCCTTCCGCCGATACCTGTGGAGTGGAAGCTGATGGTCTTGAAGCCGCGGGCTTCCAGGGTATCTGCGGCGCGCATCACCGTGTCGTTGGTGATGCCCATCAGCGTCGTTCCGATGTACTTATCCTCTTTTGTATCGATGAGGTGCCCGCCGTACTGCACCATGCCGATCAGCGCGCTGATGGCGTTGCCGAGGGTGACCTCGTTGATGGGGTTGATGCCCGCAAAGTCGACGATCGAGGGCATGATGGCGATATCCTTGTCGCCGACCACCGTATCAAAGTACCGGTAGCCGCTGGCGATGGTGGAGCAGATCATCTTAGGGAAGCCGTAAGGGAGCCTGCGGAAGGCCGCGGAGCAGACGACGGTATTCTGCAGCCCGCCCATGCCCAGCACGCCGTCCATCTTCTTCTCTGTGTAGAGCTTTACCATCATCCGGCAGATACTCTCTGTCATAGCGGAGATGGCGTCACTCTTCTGCATGGCGTGCACCTGTTCCCAGGTGTAGCCGCCGGCTGCGAGGACGGCTTCACGGGTAATGTCGGCCTGAAAGCGGATGTCCGGGCCGGTTGCGATATCCACGACCAGGGCCTCATTGCCGCTGTCCAGGATCCGCTGCCTGGTAAAAGCAATCTCGTGATACTTTGTATCGCAGCACGCTACAATCGCGATTACAGCCATTTGATACCTCCGGGCCTTCGGATCACTCCGGCTTTACGCCGAAGACGGGCATCTTTGCGACGCGCTCCAGCATGGAACGGTCATGGCAGGTCAGGATCTTGTCCTCGCTCTCCGCGCGCTCCTTGATGAGCTCGATGCTCTTCCAGGTCTCCACGATGTTGGAGAAACGGTTGGGCGGTGTGATGTCGTAGCCGATCTCCGGGATGGGCTTCAAGTTGTCGAGGATGAATACCGCGTCGCCGCAGCAGATGTACTTGCCGCATGCGGTGTCGACTTCCACCGCCTGGTGTCCGACGGAATGGCCGGGTGTCTCAAAGACGCGTACGCCGGGCATGATTTCCGTCTCACCGTTCACGAGGTTCATCTCGATGCCCTCGAACGGGCGGGTGATGCCCAGCTGGGGCGCTTCGTAGGATTTATAGTACAGCGGGATCGGATCCATGGCGAAGCGGTATTCTTTTTCGTTGACATAGAATTCCGCGTTCGTGAATTTCTCCATGTAGAAGCAGTGATCCCAGTGGAGATGCGTAAAGACCACGATATCAACGTCTTCCGGTTTGTAGCCGATCTTCTCCAGCTGCTCGACGATGGACATCCCTTCCGGCTGACGGGAGCCGTGATGGTGGTATTTGCTGGCACGTTCCGTATAAGCCATGCCTGTATCGATAAGGAGGAGCTTGTCCCCGCCCTCTACGAGATACGCGTATACGGGGTACTCTTCTTCGATATCGGAGGCGTTCGGATAAAAGGCAACCGTGGAATGATGGTAGAGGTACTGCTTGGGGATCATCGTCACAAAACCGGTGTTGATGGGGCGAATCGTCAGCTTGCTCAATTTAAGTCCCTCCAATGCGTTCAGATCCGTTTTCTTGCTTACACAAAATGTATCCTGTATCCAATATCCCATATCCAATTAATATTTATCACGCGTTATTTGATCTGTCAATAGGAAAATGCCAAAAACAAACCGTTGACATCAAATATTATAAAAACAATATAAAATTTATAATTTATATGTGGTCAAATAGTATAATATTGTAAAAAGAGCGAAAAAAAGACGCCTCATACGCATTTGGCATGAAGCATCTTTCACAAATTTTAAAGCAGTCCGCCTTTTACTCGGCCTTTGCGACACGATCGGAACGGATCCGGGCGACGTTTGCCTTTACGACATCCTCCAGGTGATCGGAAATAGCCCGTTTCATTGCGTCGGCATCTCTTGCCCGGAGCGCCTGCACAATCTTCGCGTGCTCGTTCAAGGTGTCCCGCGCCTTCCCGTCAAGGGAGTAATAAATGGCCTTGAAAGCGTCGCATCTCGTCCACAGCGTTTCCAGGATCTCAATGGAACTGGTGCAGCCGGAGATGGAGCAGAATCCGCGGTGGAAAATCCTGTCTGCTTCCATAAACTGGCGTGAGTTGGAAGGGTATTCCTGCATCCCGAGGCTGAGCCGCTCAACGTTGTCGATCTGCTCATCCGTCGCAAGACGGCAGGCTTTTTCGGCGCAGTACTGTTCGAGCAGGATGCGGATCTCGTAGATCTCGGTCAGCTGCTCTTCGGAAATATCGAAGACGACAGCGCCGCAGTGCGGCTTGACGACTACGAGGCCTTCCGCTTCCAGCCGCTTCATCGCATCGCGCACAGGAGTGCGGCTGACGCCGAGCCGTTCCGTGATGCGCTCCTGGGCCAGGTGCTCACCTGGCTGAAATTCCCCCTGGATGATGGCCTCCTTGATCCAGTCGTAAACGCTGTCGGATACGGTTCTGTATTGAATCGGCATGGCTGTATTGATCATGGCGTACCCCTTTGTTTGTCAAATAATCTCTAAAGCGGAGACATTATAACAAAGAGACCTTCTCCCGTCAATAGATTGGATTTTGTATGCAAGAACCAGAATTCTAATTAATGCAGATTTTTAGCCATTTTTGGAAGAAAAACAAAGTGTAAAAAATGATTTGGTTTTCGTATCCAAAGTGTTTTCTCCCCAGTGGACGGGAATAGGGTTTGATCTGTAGAGGCGGAACAAAAAAACGCAGCTTGCACAGGAAAAGTGCAAGCTGCGGGTACTTTATGGAATTAAAGGAATATATCTATTGGTATATCCGGATAGATATCAAACATATAACTGCTTAAATCTTCTTGAACTTCTTCAAGAAAGATTTGTGAATAGCCTCTTCCTTTGACATCTAGAGCAATTCTTTGAGTTGTGTCAGGCGGAAGATTGGTGATACGCTGTTCGATTTCACGATGGAGAACCTGTTTGAGATTATAGTAACTACTGGTGTTCTGAAGATCATAATTCTTAACTTCAATTGCTTCCAGATGACCATTTACGTTTCGGATTATATCTGGCCTTGAGGCACCAAAAGTATTTTTTGGAACGAGTTCACCATCCAAATACGACACTTGTTCAGTTCCACCATATGCATCCAGCAAAGAGAGTTCAGAATCACGCCATGTCCGAATGTCTCCACGAACGACAGTGTACTCTGAAAGACCGCCGGTAATAGCGCCGCCAATTGCACCCCATTTAAATCCTTCACTCGCAGCAATTGCACCGGTTTTTAGCGCCTCGTCAAAATTACCTGTCGGGAGCCCTTTTACGATTCCGGCAGACAGACCGCCGAAGATTGCCCCTTTAACGGACATTGAGATCGCAGACTTTGCTGCAACAGCGAAGACAAAGGTGACTGAGGCGGGAGCACCGACTGCGGCGGTGGTTACGGCAACTGTAGTGCAAAGCAGAATGACACCGCCGCCGACAGCGGTATTTCTTAATATGGTCTTGAATGTTTCATCCTCATATTCAGTGAAGGGTTTTACAATGGTTTCACCGTTATCACCTAGGGTAAATAAATACTTTGTTCCTTGTATTTGTTCTTCAACTTCAGCTAGGGTGAATCCGAAAAAGATATTTGCTTGGGAATTAAAAGCCAATTCATCCAGGTATTCTTTTGAAATGTAAATGGCAGAGACGTTTTCAACCTGATAGTCATCTCTGCCCAGTTGAAGTTCGGCTTCTGCAAAAACACTGTCCTCTAGATACTGTAAAAATACAGGATCACTCATGCTTTTAAAAGAAGCAGTCTTATCTGTAGTTTCTGCCAAAGAACAGACGGGAAGGCCCGACAGTAAAATAGGAACAGAAATCAGAATGGACAGAAATCTTTTAATAATCATACCTTTATCCTCAATTCAGCCGGTTCAGGGAGAAGCCTTTATTAACATATTCCTGCAGCAGATCATCTGGACCGACAAAGATGGTTTTTACGGTTTTTTCGTCGGTATAACGATTGTGAACGGTTATGGTATAAATTCCCTCGGCAGTATATTGATCTCCGTCTTTTGCCGGACTGTTGAAACGTTCATCTTCTACAATGCCACTTCCATTGTCAACGAGAATGGAACGCTTGACCAAGATTTCCAAATACCGAGAACGGGCTAAATCCAGATAGAAGCCGTCTTTTGTGATAGATGTGTTTTGGAGCTCTGCATGTGTTTTGACATCAAAAGGATAGACCATGCAATTGCCATTTCGAATTTTGAATTTAAATGATGTACGATAATTGCCATATTTATCTGTGAGAGAAGTTAGACGATTATCAACCGTCTCATAATCCAGAGCAACTTCATAATCACCTTCTTCATTTAAGATGACTTTTGTATCAGCTCCGCTTGTTCCCTTTGCCAAGAGGTAATTAGTATAAATAATGGGATCTTTCATATCATTTCGGTAATCAGTATGACGAATGATCAAAGTTCCTCTTCCAAACCCCTCTTCAGGTACGACAACTTTAAACTTGGAGTCAAAACCGTTTCGATCATCTGCGATGGACAGGTTTTTATGGTTCAATGAGTCAATATCTTGCTGAAGTTCGAACCAAAGTGTCACGGAATCACCCAAGGTTTTAACAATAACAGGGTCCTCATTTTCTTGATTTTTGATCTGAGTATAATTGCTGACAAAGAATCTTCCTAAAGACCATCCGAAATGCTTATCTTTACCGCCAATCTCAGAAGTGCCGGAATATCCGTTGTCTACACCGGTATTGACAGGTTCTGCATTAAGAAAGCTGAATGCGATACCGGCCTTGCCCATACAGTCTTTCATGCGGGTCATACTGTCTTCATATTGTCCGACTTCACTGAAAAGCCGGACAGCGTCTGTATAGTTTCCGGCCTCTTGCTCGGCTACGGCATGCTGATATCTGGCTTTACGGCCTAACGAGGAACTATCTTTGTAATCTTTGATTTCTTCGAACAACTCCACAGCTTTTTTGTATTCTCCAGATTCTGACAACTGTACAGCCCAATTATACTTACAATCAACTATCTGCCGTTTACTGTTATTGTAATTGCCGAGGTTTTCAAGAAGAGTTATGGCAGCTTCGTAGTTTCCGCCTTTGGATAGGTTTAATGCCTCAGCATACTGTGCATACGGAAGGTTTTCAAAATCTCCTTCGAGATTAACCCAAACTGCCGGACGGATACCGATTCTTTCCTTTACAGCCTTTGTATGTATTGAGCGAATTACACCGACATATGCTGCTTCCGTAGCATTTATACCTGGGGATCGGAGCCACCAGTCTGCGCTGCTGAAACCGACTGAGGTGACACCTAAAAACTTAGCCCCGACAGATCTGGCATACTCCGTACCATCTGTTTTACGTTGTGAGTCTTCCGGGAAAAATTCGTTTGCTTCTTTCCAACTCAGCAAAAAAACACGGTCGCTGGTAGGTGGACACAGATTTAAAGCCCATTCCGGATTCCCGTCCTCAGAACTATTGCTATGGGTTGTCTCGCAGATAATATCATACTCATCTTTTGTAAAAGCGGTCTCATAGAAGAAGGTATTCAGCCAGGTACGGAGACTGCTGTTTTCCCAATTGGTATTCTCACCGATCTCATGATAAGGCTGACAATCGAGTATATATTTGCTGATTAAAAGTGCTTTTCCGCCTTTTACATTCAATACAATCCATTCAATAGGCTCCACACCGGTCTGTTCATCATTATCCTGTTCATAATGCCCAAAGTAGAATGAAGAACCTGTCTGAATATATGCGGGTGAAGCAAGGATTGAAGCAGACCATAAAAGGATAAGAATAAAAGCAAGAAGACTGCAACATTTTTTCATTTTTCAAGCCTCCTCTATATCATTTAACATTATTATACTCTTGCAAGAATGCAAGAACAATAATCTCTTTCCGACAAAAAACGCAATTGCAACTGACAGCTGCATTTGCGTTTTTGTTTTATTCTAATGGCTTTTAGGCTGCCGCCTTCCTCCTGCTGAAAAAGTACTGCCAGGCGAAGACGGCGCCGACGAGCGCGATGCCGCCCAGGTCGGTGGCGATGCCCGGGATGATGAGCATAAGGCCGCCGGCCATGGTGATGATGCGCTCGATGAGGTTCATGTCGCGGTAGAGGTAACCCGAAAGGCCGGAGGCGACGCCGAAGATGCCGATGGCCGCCGTGATGGACAGCAGGATGACCTCGTACCAGACGGTGTCGATCAGCAGAAGGCTGGGGCTGTAGGCGAACACGAAGGGGATGATGAACGCGCCGATGGCCAGCCGCGTGGCGGTGACGCCCGTCTGCATCGGCTTTGCCTTGGCGATGGCGGCGCCGGCGTAGGCAGCCAGCGCGACGGGCGGCGTGATGTCCGCCACGATGCCGAAGTAGAACACGAAGAAATGCGCCGCGATCTTGGGGATGCCCATCTGGATGAGGATGGGCGCGCAGGTGCTGGCCATGATGCAGTAGGTCGCCGTCGTGGGCAGGCCCATGCCCAGGATGATGCAGCACACCATCGTGAGCAGCAGCGCCAGCAGGGAGGAGGAACCGGAGACGGCGACGACCGCGGCGATCATCTTGCTGGCCAAGCCGGTCAGCGTGATGCAGCCGCAGATGATGCCCGCCACGCCGCAGGCCACTGCGACGGTGACGCAGGATCTGCCGCCCGCCTCCAGGGAATCCATGACGCTGCGGGCGGTGAAGCCGCCGTCTTTGCCCAGCGCCACAGCGGCGAAGCTGCCCTTGCGCTCGCCGCGGAAATAGGCGAGCACGTTGCCCACGATGCCGACCAGGATGGCCACCAGGATGGAGACCGCGGCCGAGAACTGCATCGTGCGCGTGTTGGAGCACACGAGATAGATGAGCACGATGAGCGGCAGGAGCAGGTAGGTGTCCTTGACCAGCGTCACCATCCGGGGCAGCTCTTCCTTCGGGATGCCGCGGAGGTTCAGCCGCTTGGCTTCCAGATGCACGGCGATGAAGATGCCCATGAAGTAGAGGACCGCGGGCAGGATCGCCTTGACGATGATGTTGGAATAGGGGACGCCCAGGTAATCGGCCATGAGGAAGGCCGCGGCACCCATGATGGGCGGCATGATCTGGCCGCCGGTGGAAGCGGCCGCCTCCACAGCGCCCGCGAACTCCGCGCGGTAGCCGGTCTTCTTCATCATGGGGATGGTCATGGAGCCGGTGGTCACCGTATTGCCCACGGAGGAGCCGGACACCATGCCGCACAGGGCGGAGGAGATGACGGCCACCTTGGCGGGACCGCCGGCGAAGCGGCCGGTGATGGCGTTGGCCAGGTTGATGAAGAAGGCGGACACGCCGCTGCGCTCCAGGAAGGCGCCGAAGATGATGAACACGACGATGTACTTGGAGCACACGTTGACCGGCGTGGACATGATGCCGTTTTCACCGTAGAAGATCTCCGACACCACGCGGGGCACGGGGTTGTTGTAATTCGTCGCCGCGAAGGTATAGAGGATGAAGAAGCCCGCGACGAACAGGATGGGCAGGCCGACGCAGCGCCGGCACAGCTCGATGAGGGCGAGGATGCCGACGATGCCGATAAGGGTGTATTTGATGTCCCGCATGCGCACGGCCAGACGCATGTTGAGGATGGAGTGCGCGTTGGCCGCGTAGTAGAAGAACGCGCCCGCGCCGAGCACCATCAGCAGGATGTCGTACCAGGGGAGCGTGTTCTCCCGCACGTGCGTCTTGCGGATGGGGTAGATGAGGTAGCCCATGATGAGCACGAGGCCGATGAAGCTCATCATGCGCGCCTGCTCCAGCATGTTGGCGAACAGCGTGACGTAAATGCAAAAGACGGAGAAGCCGGCCAGGATGAGCGAAACCGCGAACTTGGGCTTTCCGGTCCATACGCGGACGTTGCTCTCCCGGTCGAATTTCTTCATGACGGCTTCCACGTCCGCCGCGCTGCCGGTATCGGCGTCGTGCGGGTGAAGGTTCTTTTGCTTGTCGTCTTTCATGGTCATCCCACTCCTGTCCGGCGGTTTGCCCGCCCACAACCGGGATCCCGTCGGGTCAGGATCTCCAGGGTTCAGCAAAGGGGCTGCGGAACCCGCAGCCCCCGTGATGTCATCGTTTCGTACGGCGGCTTATTTGGCAGTCTCAACCGTAAAGCCTTTCTCTGCGAAGTACTTCGCGGCACCCGCGTGATAGGGCAGGCCGCAGACGGAAGCGTAGTCGAGATCCAGTTCCGCGCCCTTGGCGTGCGCCTCGGTGATGGCGTCCTTGTTCTCGAAGATGGTGGAGACGATGGTGTAGGCGTCCTCCTCGGAGACGTCGGCGCCCGCGATGATGGTCGCCTTGACGCCCACGGTCACGGTGTCGGTGTCGATGCCCTCGTAGGTGCCGCCGGGGATGACGGTCTTGCCGTACGCGGGGTTGATCTCCACGAGCTTGGCCGCGTGCTCGTCATCCAGCGCGACGAGGTAGGCGCCCTTGGTGGTGGCCAGGTCGGTCACGGCCGGGGTCGGTGCGCCGGCGACGACGAACGCCGCGTCGATCTTGCCGTCCTTGAGGGACTCGGCGGAATCGCCGAAGGAGAGGTACTGCGGGACGATGTCGTCAATGGTCATGTCATAGGCGGCCAGGAAGTCCATCGCGTTGAAGAAGGTGCCGGAGCCGGCGGAGCCGATGGACACGTTCTTGCCCTTGAGGTCGGCGACGGTCTTGATGTCCGGGTTGCAGGTGATGACCTGCACGGTCTCGTCGTAGAGGGCGGCCAGCGCGGTGAAGCTGTTCACGGGTGCGCCTTCGTACTGCTCGAAGCGGATGCCGTTGTAGGCGTAGCCGGCCACGTCGTTCTGCACGAGTGCGAGCTGTGCGTCGCCCAGATCCAGCAGGTCGATGTTGGCGGCGGAACCGTTTCCGGCGATGGCCGTGACGGCCAGATCGGTGTTGGCGGTGATGTACTGGGCCAGTACCGTGCCGTAGGCGTAATAGGTGCCGGCGGTGCCGCCGGTCGAGAAGGTCAGCTCAGCCAGCGCGGCGGCGCAGGAAAGCACGAGCACGAGAGACAGCGCGATCGATACAAACTTCTTCATACAGATGGTCCTCCCTCTTTAAATGTTCGCGCCCATTATAGCACAACTTTTTGATTTTGCAAGCATAAATTTTAAAAAATTCATTTTTTGACATTTTTTCGCACTTTTGGTCCGATACTGATATGCATTGACAGAATCGGACTGCAGGAGCGGCCATAACGAAATGATATATTTTATGCGCGGGGAGGACGAAAAAGGCCCCTCCTTTCGGAGGGACCGGGGTATGGGCCGAAGGATTACTCCGCGGGGATGAAGTCCGGATACGCTTCGTTGTTGGTGACGAGGTAGCCGGACAGGTAGCCGATACCGCAGGCGTCGGCGTCCGCGTTGGAGCCCAGACGGTTGGTGCCGTGCACGCCGCCCGTGACTTCGCCGGCAGCATACAGGCCGGGGATCACATTGCCGTAGATGTCCAGCACGCGGGTCTTGGTGTCGATGACCAGGCCGCCCATGGTGTGGTGGACGGACGGGAAGTTCGGGATCGCGTAATACGGGCCCTCTTCCATCTTGACCATGGTGGGCGCCATGACCTTGCCGAAGTCCGGATCGACCTGATCGTCGATGTACTGGTTGTGCTTCTTGACGGTCTCTTCCAGGTTCTCGGCGGTGACGCTGGGATACTGGCCCTTGATCTCGACGGCGTTGATCTTCTCCGCCAGCTCGGCCAGGGTGTCAGCCTTCAGCACGCGGCCTTCCTCCACGCCGGCAGCGATTTCTTCCGGCGTCGTGAAGGTCACGACCGGCTCGGTGAAGATCGCATAGCAGGACGGGAAGCCGGTCGCCACGGCGGCGTTGGCGCACACGTCGCGGCGGTCGCCCTCGTTGACGTAGCGCAGGCCCTGATAATCGACGTAGATGACGCCGTAGCTGGGGCCGGTGAAGGGCCACACAGCGTACTTGTCCAGGACGCCGTTGGTGGGATCGGCCCACGGATAGCGCTGGATGTTGCTCATCTGCATGGTGTTCGCGCCGATGGCCTGGGCCAGGTAGATGCCCTCGCCGGTGGACGCAGCCTTGATGTTCGTGGTGGGCTGGGATTCATCCAGGTACGGGACCTGGGTCTTGCGCATCGGCACGTTGGAGGAGAAGCCGCCGGTGCACAGGATGACGCCCTTCTTCGCTTCGATGGTCTTGTAGCCGTCCTGCGTCGCGGCGCGGACGCCGACGACCCGGTTGGCCTCGTCGCGGGTACGGTAGATTTCAACCATCTTGGTGTTCAGCTCGATGGTCGCGCTGGTGTCGCGCAGCATCTTCGCCTGCAGGTTGGTGATGTCGGAACCGACCTGCTCCTTGGTGACGTAGGTGCGGTAGCCGTAGTGTCCGCCCGGACGGGCCAGGGTGTTGCGGATCTCCAGGCCGTTGTCGAGCAGGATGTCGAAGTACGCCGGGGAAGAATAGACCATCAGGCGGACGAGCGCTTCATTGCTCATCAGGTCGCCGCCGTTCATGGTGTCCTCGATGTGCTTCTCGGGGGTGTCGGGCACGAGGTTGAACTCCTGCTGGAGACGGGCCGCTTCCTTGGATGTGTAGGCGGCGTACTGGCCGCCGTTGATGGCGGAGTTGCCGCCGGTGGTGGAGAGCTTCTCGATCAGCACGACGCTGTCTTCGGAGTTGGTCGCCGCGCCGTAGGCAGCCGCCAGACCGGCGAAGCCGCCGCCGACCACGATGACGTCGTAGCTCTCGTCCCAGGTCTCGGGCACTTCGAAGCTGCCCATCACCGGGAAGTAATCGGGGGCGAGCTCGATGGCCGTCTCCGCAGCTGCGGCGAAGTCGGTCTCGGCAGCGCCGGCCTCGGTCAGGGCGGCGCGCACGGCGGCCTTGACGCCCTTGGAGCTCATGGTCGCGCCGGAGACGTCGTCGACCTCGACGGTCTGGGCCGCCACGATGTCGGCGGGGATCTTCTCCAGCGCCGGCCAGCCGGGGGCGGTCTCCTGGTATTCGGTCACCTTGACGTCGGTGATGGCATCCTCGGTGACGGTAACTTCGACGGTCAGCCCGTCGAACATGCCCTTGGCCACGCCGGTATAGGTGCCGGGTGTCATGGCCAGGGCGCTGGCCGCCGTCATCAGCATCATGACGGAGAGCAGCAGCGCGATGAGTTTGCGGTTCATCATGACATTCTCCTTCCTTGCCCATTCAGGGCTCTATGGACAGTATATCAGATATATCTTTGTGCATTCTTTCGAAAAAGGAAATGGATGCTTCGAAAAACAGAAATTTAACAAGCGGCTTTGTCAACCTTTTGTCGGTTGCGTGAAGGACATACAACAGGATATAATAAATAGACAACTATAATGCAGAGGGGAAACGCATGGATACACGCGAACTGCTAACCTTTGTCACCGTCAGCGAAACGCTCAGTTACCCGAAGGCGGCGGAACGGCTGCAGTATGCGCCTTCCACCCTTTTTAAGCACATCCAGCAGTTGGAGAGCGAACTGGATACGCAGCTCATCGTCCGCGAGGGGCGCACGCTGCGCCTGACGACGGCGGGAGAGCGCTTTCTGCCGATCGCGCAGGACATGCTCTCGGAGTACCGGACAGCGATGGGCCTCAAGGAAGAGAAGACGGAAACGCTGACCATCGGCGGCTGCGAGATGAACATCGGCAACAGCCTGATCGACCTGCTGATGCGCTTCGCCGACGCGCACCCCCAGATCCGTCTCAACATGATGACGGCGCCGAATGCGAGCGTGCCGGAGATGGTGCGTGAGGGACAGGCGGACATGGGCTTCTTTTACTCCACCGGGCGCAAGCACCACGACCTGCAGGTGGTCCGCCTCTACCGGGAGCCGGCGTTCCTCGTGGCCTCGCGTCAGAATCCGCTGGCAAATGCCAAGGGGCTGCATTACGAAGACCTCGGCGGCATGGAATTCGTCTATCCGCACGACACGTGCTGCTTCGTCACCATGCTGATCCCGGAGCTGGTGCGCCGCAAGATCACCTTGAAACGGGTCTCCTACCTGGGCGGCATGCAGCTGGTGGTGGACCAGGCCCGGCGAAACGGCGCCGTGACCCTCGCGCCCAAGTGCGCGCTGCGCCGGTTTGAGGAGACCTACGGCCTCGTCCGGCTGGACATGCTGGAAGAGCCTTTCTGCGCGTGGGAGACCATCCTGCTGGGCAACCATGCGAAAGCACCGGCCGTACAGGCGCTGCTGGATTTCTCCATGCGGGAGGCAAAACAAATCGTGAAGGACAACCTGCTGGAGGCAGGGGAAGGGGCGCAGGAGGACTGAGCGCGCACCCGGATGGAAAAGAATATAAACTGCCCCGCCGGACAGTTCCGTCCGGCGGGGCAGACGTATGGGGCGCAGGGGATCAGTCTTCTTCCAGCAGTTTCGAAAGCGTCCCGGCGAAAACTTCCTGATAGGCGCGCTCCTCGCGGGCGACGGCTTCCCGGAAGGCGGAAAGCTCTGCGGCGCTCAGTTCATCGGCGCCCAGGAAGCGCAGGTGCGCTGCGGCCTTCTCCGTCTTGAGGACGGTCTGATCGTATTCGGGGCCGAGCAAAAGCAGGCGGAGCGCGTGCTCCCGGCAGAGCAGTCCGCTGGTCAGGATACCCTGGGTGTCATAGAGGATGTCGGGCGCGACCGGGCCGGTGATCACGTCGTAGTCCTTCAGGCTGTCCGGCTTGCCGGCGCAGTTGCGGGAGAGGTAGTCGAACCACTCGGCGCCGCGTGCAAGGCGGAGGACGGACAGGCCGTCCGGGTCCAGCTCATAGCAGTTGATATAGGTGCGCCGGCCCTTCTGCTCCCGCGCCCATTTTTGTGCGAAGGTCTTGTCCGCGGTGAGATAGAAGCCCTGACCGAAGTCGGCGTTTTTCCGGCCGTAGCGGACGTCCGGCGAGGGGATCACCTGAAAGCCCGTGTGATAGAGGCGCAGCATCACGGTTCACCGTTTCCTTCGCCATAGGTCCAGCTCACCCCGGAAGGCTGCCCGAGGTCAGCGCACAGCGCGCGGATGCCGTCCTCGTCCCGCACGGTGAGGCAGTTGAGCAGGGGGGAGCCGCCAAAGGGACTGTCGTACAGGGTGAAGAAACCGTACGGCGTTTTTGCACCGGCAGCCGGGAAGACGGCGACGTACCGGTCCTCTTCGGCGGTGAATTCGGAAACAGGCGTGATTTCGCCGGTCACCTCGTTGCAGAGCACGGCCAGATCCGCGTCGGCCTGCGGCGGAAGGGTGATCTCCAGGCGTACCGTCTCATCCTGCAGGACGTGAACCGGAAGACCCTTCAGGGCGTCCGGCGCAAGGAGGGTGGCCGTGCGACGGCCTTCGTTCAAAACCGACAGGCCGTAATCGTCCGCGGCGGGACGGCCGGGCAGGGCGTCCAGCGCAGCGGCGGCCTCTTCGCCGGACAGCAGGCGGATGTTGTCAAAGCCGCAGAAATCGTCGCCGCTGCCGGAGGCGAGCCGGACGAGACAGAAGCGGACGTCGTGTTCTCCCGCTTCCAGCGGCAGGCACCAGGGCATCCAGCCGCTCTTACCGATGAAAAATTTCGCTGGCAGATCGTCGATGTCGATCTCCACCACGGCCGTGGCGTCCGCCAGGCTGCGGGCAACCTCAAAGGCGAGCGCGTCCCCTTCCTGTGCCGTGAGCGTCAGGCGCAGCATGGAGATGGAGCGGCTGTCGACGGGGTTGGAGGCAAAAGCCGCGCTCCGCCCGTCCCGTTCCTCCGGCAGGAAGGGAAAGTACTGCTTGTCCGGATCGCTGGAGAAAGACAGGACGCCGCCTTCCGCGTTCAGCGCGGCGGACAGGGCCGCCTCGTCCGGATAGGGAACGTCCACCTCCATCTCGGGTACGCTGCTGTAGGAGACGGTTTGCGTGTAGTCCCCGCCCAGGAAGAGATTCACCGCGCGCCGGAACTGCACTTCGTCGGCGAAAGTGTTGCAGATGAGCGCCGCGTTGCCGTAGCGGTCGATGAAGACGTTGGTGGGGTAATACATGAGCTGAAGGTACTGCGGAATGCCGGTGTCCCCGGTCTGGCCGACGGAAAAGCTCAGCGCGTTGTCGGCCTTGTACCGGGCCAGCTTTTCCATCGTGTCCCCGCTGTCGGCGGAGAGAGCGACCACGGCCATTTTGTCGGATAACGACTGCCAGGTGCTCTCCATCCACGGGAATTCCTTCTTGCATGGCGGGCACCAGGTGGCAAAGACGCTGAGGACCACGAGCTCCTTCTCCTCAAGCAGAGAGGATAGGGTGATCTCATGTCCTTCCGTATCGGTAATCGTGAAATCCGGGAAGGGCTGCCCCAGGACGGACGGCGTTTCGGCCGCGGCGCCGAGGGCGGAAAGAAGCAGGAAGAGGCTGAGCAATGCCGCCAATGCGTGTTTCATGTTACATCTCCCCTCAGACAGGCTGTAAAGTGCTGCTGTGCACAGTATACTGTTTTTTCCTTTACAAAACAACAAGGGCTTCCTGCGGGCGCCGCAGATGAAAAGTGTGACGGATTTGTGACCGTTTTTGTGCTATACTATACCCGGAATCCGAACGAGAAAGGAGTAATGAGAATGAAAAAGACAATTGCGGCTTTAGTTGCGATGCTGCTGCTCTGCGCGGCGGCGCTGGCTGAGGGCGGCCTTCCCGCTTATCAGTATACCGGTGCAGATCCGTTGGAGGGCGCGGTCGCGATGTATACCGCTTCCCTCGGCGAGCCGTACCTGCACGAGGACGGCGACGTGACGATCCCGGCGCCGATTATCGTGCGCTATATCAGGGACGCGGAGAGCGCGACGGTATACGGCGACTTCTGGGTGCTGAACTACGTGCAGAAGGACAACGTCCTGTTCTGTATTTCCGGCGGCGAAAACCCCGGCGTGCTGACGCTGAAAAATCAGGACGGCAAGTGGACGGTGACGGACGCGGAATTCGCCGGGGACGGCGAGGACTACAGTGCGGACATCAAACGCTTCTGCGCAGGCGACGAGGAGATGGAGAAGGTCTTCTTTGAGGGGGCCGACCTGGACAGTGAGGCGGCAAAGAGTATCCGGACCGCGTACATCCGCGATTACGTGAAGGCGAACGGCCTTGCGATCGACGCCTACCAGGATTTCGGCTGGGATCCCGTTCCGCTGGCGGAGTGACGCCCGGCGGAAAATCAATCCATTCGCGGGTACGGCTTGTTTTTTTGTGTGACGGGTGGTATACTTCCATTGTTCTTTCAGATGAAGGGAAACATGTCTTCCGGAGCACGTTTTCAGAGAGTGGGGGAGCGGTGGAACCTCCGCAGCGGAACCGGAAAGATACCATTCCCGGATGAAGGCGGCCGCCGGCCGGATCCGGCATCAATGAGTGGTTGAAAGACAAGCAGGGTGGAACCGCGAATGCTGAAATCAGCATCCGTCCCGGCAGACAGTGTCAGGACGGGTGTTTTTTATTGGCTTCCGTCCCGGAGGGAATCGGAAATGCAGCGGGATTGAAAGGAGAAGGAACATGAAAATACTCTACAATGACGGCCATGTGGCGGAATGCCCGCAGGAGGAAGAACTGGAAGTGCTGCGCCACAGCGCGGCCCATATCATGGCCCAGGCGGTAAAGCGCCTGTACCCCGAGGCGCACTTTGCCTACGGCCCGGCTACGGAAAAGGGCTTCCACTATGACATCGACCTGGGGGATGTGAAGCTGACGGAAGAGGATCTGCCCGCGATCCAGGCGGAAATGCAGAAGATCGTAAAAGAGAACCTCCCCTTCAAGGTGTATGCGCTGCCCCGTCAGGAAGCCATCGCCCTGATGGAGAGCCGGGGAGAGAAGTACAAGGTGGAGCACATCGCGGACCTGCCGCAGGACGCGGTGATCACCTTTTATCAGCAGGGGGACTATATCGACATGTGCGTCGGCCCCCATCTGACCTACACCAAGGCGCTGAAGGCCTTCAAGCTCACGGCCCTTTCCGGCGCCTACTGGAAGAACAACCAGGCCAACAAGATGCTGACCCGGCTGAACGGCGTGGCCTTCCGCAACCAGGAGGAGCTGGCGGAATACGAGAAGCAGCAGGAGGAAGCCCGGGCCCGGGATCACCGGCGGATCGGCCGGGACATGCGCCTGTTCATGACGGACGATTTGATCGGCAAGGGCCTGCCCATGTTCCTGCCCAAGGGATACACCCTGTGGATGGAGCTGGAAAACTACATCAAGGAAAAGGAACGGATGCTGGGCTATCAGCACGTGATGACGCCGTGCGTCGGCACGGTGGATCTGTACCGTACCAGCGGCCACTGGGATCACTACAAGGAGAACATGTTCCCGGCCATGGAGGTGGATGGGGAGAGCTTCGTGCTGCGGCCGATGAACTGCCCGCACCATATGATGATCTACGCCAACCGGCGCCACAGCTACCGGGATCTGCCCATCCGCATCGGCGAGGTGGCCCACGACTTCCGGTTTGAGCCCAGCGGCACGCTGAAGGGCATTGAGCGGGCCCGGCACTTCTGCCAGAATGACGCTCACCTTTTCGTAACGCCGGAGCAGATCAAGGACGAGATTTCCGCCGTGTGTGATCTGATTTTTTCCACTTACAAGGACTTCCACATCACGGATTACCGGTGCGTGCTGAGCCTGCGGGATCCGGAGGACAAGGTGAAGTACCACCAGGACGACGCTATGTGGGAAAAGGCGGAGAGCGCCCTGCGGGAGGTGCTGACGGAGCTGGGGATCCACTTCACCGAGGAGATCGGCGAGGCAGCCTTCTACGGCCCGAAGCTGGATGTGAACGTAAAGCCCGCGGTGGGCGCCGAGTACACCCTGAGTACCTGCCAGCTGGACTTCTGCCTGCCCGCCCGGTTCAACCTGAAGTACATCGATCAGGACGGCACGGAGAAGACGCCCGTGGTGCTGCACCGGGCGATCCTGGGCTCCCTGGACCGCTTCATGGCCTATCTGATTGAGGAAACCAAGGGCGCCTTCCCGCTGTGGCTGGCGCCGGTGCAGGTGAAGGTGCTGCCGGTTTCCGACAAGAGCATGGAATACGCCGCGGAAATCCACAGAGCCCTGATGGCCGAAGGCATCCGCAGCGAACTGGACGAGCGCAACGAAAAGATCGGATACAAGATCCGGTACGCCCGCCAGGAGGACAAGGTGCCCTATATGCTGATCATCGGCGAAAAGGAAACGAGCGAGGGCACGGTTTCCGTCCGCGACAGGGCCACGGACCAGACGGTGACCATGACCCTGGAAGAGCTGACCGAAAAGCTGCAGAAGGAAATCCGGGAACGGGCATAAGACAGTTTGATAACCGAAAGCCCCGTGCCGCAGTGCAAGCTGCGTCACGGGGCTAATGTTATAAACTGTAATACTCGGGCTGTTTGATTACCGCATGGTGAAAAGGGAAACACCGCTTTGTCAGGGCGAAAGGGGCTGTTTCACCCAGCTGATGGTTCCGTCGTCCGCCGTCAGCGTCAGAACCGTCT
The DNA here is from genome assembly GCA_902781095.1 of uncultured Eubacteriales bacterium. Taxonomy (GTDB): domain Bacteria; phylum Bacillota; class Clostridia; order Christensenellales; family Aristaeellaceae; genus Ventricola. The sequence goes on along the minus strand of CACZHW010000018.1, from coordinate 8,031 downwards.
GTCCGTCGCCATTGACCGTCAGGGTATAGGGCGCCGCATAGGCTTCAAAATCGGCGGTCTGTGTGCCGTTCATCAGGGTGACGCCGTGACCGGCTTCGTCGATCGTCATGCGCAGGTCGACGGTGGCGTAGGCTTCGCCGAGGGAAGACAAGTCAGCCTGCCAGGTTTCCACAAGGCCCAGGTCTCTGATCTGGCTCAGCGCTGCGTCCGTATGGGCGGAGTAGTCCATGTTTTCCAGGCAGAACAGGGCGATCACGTTGTTGAGGGTCTCCGCGTCGGCCTTTTCATCGATGCCTGCCGCCAGCCAGTAGGCGTAGGGGCCCACCATGTAGCCCTGCAGGGCTTCCAGGTCGCTGCCGTAGCGGAATTCCAGGTGCCAGGTGGTGTCCATGGTGTCTTCCCGCATCATGAAGTAATTGAATTCTCCCGCTTCATCGGTGCTCTTGTAGACGTCTACGGGGAAGGCCATGGGGATTTCGGCGCCCTGGTACATCATGGTCTCGCCTTCGCCGATGTTGTATTGCTCCAGGTATTCATAGGTATGGGTTTCCCGGGTGCCGTCGGTTTTCAGGATGGTGACCGTGTCGTCCTTGAAGGTCAGGCTCTGGGCCCCGTTGATGAAGTGGCAGTCAAAGGCGTAGCCGCCATCCGCAAAGGCGGCGACGGCCTCTTCGCCGTGCAGATTGCTGGTCACAGACCCCTGAAGGGCGGCTGTCATCGCGGGGGCTGCTTCTTCGCCCATGACCGCGCCGACATAGTCCACCCAGACGGGGTTCCATTCCTCCGTTGCGATGGTGTCAAACAGGCTGACGTAGGTGGTGCCCTTTTCGCCGGCGATGTCAGGCCAAACGCCCATGTCCGCAGTACGATCCGCCAGCGCCGCGCTCACAGACAACGCCAGGCACAGTGCCGTTACGACCAACAAAAGCTTCTTCACGGTTCCGTTCTCCTTTACTTCGTCAGCGCCGCGCCCAGCGCCCTGCAGGCCGCCAGCGCGTCGTCATCCGGGGCTTCATTGGCTGTTACGCTCGCCGCGGCCAGCGCGATGCCCTTTTCCGCGCAGCGCGCCTCCCAGGTGCGCATCCATTCGCCGTCGCCCCAGCCGTAGGAGCCGAACAGGGCGACCTTCTTCCCGGGCAGTGCCGGTTCAATGCCCTCCAGCATGGGCAGGAATTCCGATTCCTCCAGTTCCTCCGCGCCCATGGCGGGGCAGCCCAGCGCCACCGCGTCATAGGCGGAAATGTCGTTCACCTCCGCGCAGGTCAGCAGCGCGGCCTCAGCCCCTGCCGCCTTTGCACCATCCGCCACGGCGGCTGCCATGGCTTCCGTGTTACCGGTTCCGCTCCAAAAGATCACTGCAACTTTGTTCATGAGAAAACCATCCTTTCTTTTTGTGGTCTATTCCAATCCCTTGCGGGGTTTTGAATAGCGCGTTTATCGGGCAACTGCCAGCCGGTCCAGCGTGAAACCCCGGGAGAAGCAATCCAGGTACACCTTCGTGCAGTGCCGGCACCGGGCAAACTGCCGGAGCGCACTTTCTGCGTCGTCATACACTTTCCAAAGGCCGCTGAGTTTATAGCTGTCCTTACGGTGCATGAATCCTTTCACATCTGCCGGCGGATAACCCAGGAACAAGCCCACTTCATGGGGAAAATCCTCTTCCGTGCGCAAACGGGAAATCAGCCTGATGAGACAGGCGTTGGCGTCCTCACACGCGTATCCGCATTCCGACAGGAGCCTTCTGGCCAGCGGATCGCGCAGATCCCGCTCCAGCATCTTGGGGCGATACAGATACAGCAGCGCTTTTCCGTTCCGCCACCGCAGCGGCAGGATCCGCAGACCTTTATGCCCCAGGCGCTGATTCAGCCGGCGCAGATCGTCGGTCATCTGCCCCTGCGTCTCAAAGGCGCAGTTAAACATGTTCCCGGTCTTCAGGCAGGCCATCGTCGGGGCACAGCAGCGGATCATCATCTCTTCAGACATAGCTACCTCCGTCCTTATGTTAGTTAAAACTAACCAATGCTTTTAAGAAATGCCGCCCGGCGTACAAAACAGCGAAATGCCGAGCGGCGCACAGCCGGCGTCTGTGTGAGTGCGCTTCGCACAGGCCACAGGCCGTGCCGTCCGCGGAAACGACGTTTGGATTATGCTCATCCGGCGTCCTTCCGGCCGGTGACCGTATAGATCATGCTCCGGATCTGCCGGGATTCCGTCACGGTGAAGCCGGCCTTTTCCATCATCCGGGCGATGCCGTGGCGGTTTGTTGTATGGCAGTCGCCGCTGCGGGCCAGCCGGAACAGGATGTGGTTGTCGATCCAGCCCCCGATGCCGCAGATCCCGGTGTCCGACAGGATATACAGCCCGCCCGGCTTCAGCACGCGCAGTGCCTCCGCCATGGCCTTTTCGGGATACGGATAATGATGAAAGCTCTGGGAGCAGGTCACGATGTCAAAGCCGGCATCCGGGAAGGGCAGCCTGTCCGCCGTCCCGACGACGAACTGCGCGCCCTCGATCCGCTTGCCCTTCGCCATGCGGATCATTTCGGGAGACAGATCCAGCCCCGTATACCGGGCCGGGTGCTGCTTGGCCAGCAGATCGATCAGGAAGCCTGTGCCGCAGCCCACATCCAGCAGCGCTTCATAGGGGACATCCCTGAGCTGCGCGGCCATGTCCCGGCAGCTGATCTTCCCCTCCCGGGAGTAATAGACCGTGTCCCGGGCGTCGTACTCCGCCGCCTGACGGTCGAAATGCTTTCTGGAGAGCGCCTCGTAATCCTTCATGGATGATTTCTCCTTTTTCCGGCTTCAGCGCGCGGTTCATTTTATGCAGCGGAAGACGCCGATCCCCTCGACGCGCGAGACGTCGGCGGCCCGATAGAGCCCCTTCAGCCTTTGCCGAAGACTTGCCTCCGTCTCATAGGGCGGCGTGAACCATCCCTTGGGCTGATACAGATGCCGGATGAACCAATCCGTCCGGCGGCAGCCGCCCTGCACATAAAAACAGCCGCAAAAGGTTCCGCCCGGTTTCAGGACGCGGTACGTTTCCCTGTACGCCGCCTCCTTGTCGGGAAAAGCGTGGAAACCGTTGAGGGAGAGCACGATGTCAAAGGTCCCGTCCTCAAACGGCAGTGCACCCACATCACCCTGCTGAAACCGGGTGTTTGGGAGGTTCAGGGCTTCAGACCTCCTCCCGGCGGCGGCCATCATATCTGCAGAATAATCCAGGCAGGTGATGTCCGCGTTGGGAAGCCCCTGATAGACCGGCATCGTCAGCACGCCCGTACCCACCGGCACCTCCAGCAGCCTGCCGGAAAAGCCCTCCGGAATGCCGGACAGCGCCCGATCCAGGTATTGCAGGTTCTTCTCTCTGCCCATATTCCAAACAGCTCCGCAGATGATCCTTCCGGGGATCGTGGAGCAGGTGATCATGCCGTCGTAGAAGCTGGCGTTGGAACCGGTCAGCCGGTAGGCGCTTTGGATCTGATCCTTTCTGTTCATTGGAAGGGGCCCCCTGAAGCATTGTGAGAGGTTCCGCTTCTGCTGCTGCGCCAGATGCTCTCATCCTGCTTTTCCAGCCGGACCGTGCGGGCCTTCTCCTGCGTATCGTCCGTCTCCACATACCCGTCGTAAGGCGCCTTGGGGTCGTGGGGTTTCTGCTTTTTAAATCCGTTGCAGACCTGATCCCGGTGGGCAAAGGCGAAATCCAGATTGTCCGTCCAGCCGGTATGCCCGGTGATGATCTTCGGGCGGAGCTTCCGCTTCCGCAGCGTCTGCTCCAGCGCGGCCAGGGAGCGCTTCGACAGCTCGATATCCTCCGCCAGCCCGTTGATGAAGCTGTACCCGCCGTCCGCGCCGAACCAGAGCGTATCCCCGGTGAAGAGGTACTCGTCGTCGATGAGATAGACCATATGTCCCCAGGTGTGGCCCGGCACCAGCAGGCATTCCACCCGGATGCCGTCAATGTCCAGCACCTGTCCGTCCTTCAGCAGCGTCCGGGGGTTGTCGGTCACGACCATGGGCAGCTTATACAGGTGGAAGGTCACCCTGCGGCGCACCTCGCCCGTCAGGTACCGGTTCTCGATCTCGCTGAGGTAGAAGGTTGCCTGCCGGAACAGGCCTTCGCTGTCCCGCTCCAGCGCGCCTATGTGGTCCGTGTCCTGATGGGTGACCAGGATGTGCCGGATGGAATCGGGATCGATGTCCAGCCAGTCCATCTTCTCCCGCAGCCGGTCATAGTTGTAGCCCGCATCGATCATGAGGGTCGTGCCGTTTTTGGTGTAGAAGAAGATGTTGGCGATCCATTCCCGCACGCAGGCAACATGCTCGTCGATCCATCCGGTGTTCAGGGGCTTGAAAATCTCCTTGCCACGGAACATCAGGCTCATGACCCGCTTCTGAAACCGGGAATCCTTCTTTGACATACCCTGTGCCTTCTTTCTCTGTGGATCACCAGGCCTGTAGCGCCGCCGGCAGCCGCCTTCAGGGCAGAGGCCTTAAGTAGTTATATATAGCTAACATATGCAATTATAGCCCTACTTCGCTCAGTTGGCAAGATAAAAATGTCACCTGCATGGATTTCGTCCGGGGATCAGCCCCGTTTCCATAGAGCGAAACGCCTCAAAGGAATCCTCGCTCATTTTCCAGCTGAAGGAGATGGCGTCCTGCAAGGCCAGATCAGGATGGACGCCCGCGTCGGTCAGCAGCCGGCGGAAGAATTCGATCCGGATACCGAGCAGGTTTGCCCGCTGCTGCCCGGCGGCGGTCAGCAGCAGATTGCCATCAGGCTCTGTCTCGATCAGGCCCTGGTCGTGCATTTGCGCCCTGACGCAACCCCCGGACTTTCTCTTTGCCGACGAGCCTACCGGCGACCTGGACGACGAAAACACGCGCCTGGTCCTGTCCGCGCTCCGGGATTACGCCCATGAGCAGAAAAAGGCCGTATTTATCGTAACCCACGAAAGCGACGCGATGGAATATGCTGACAGAAGCTTCCGGATGGACGGCGGGCAGCTGATCGCCGAAGCGGACCCGAAAGGCACCGCATAATCCCCCTTGTCAAATGCGAAAGATGTGATATAATTCAAGCTAGTTAGATTCATCTAACTACTTTATTTGTTATCAAAGCTCGCAGGAAGCGCCTGCTCCGGCATCGCTATGCCAGACTATTTGAAACCTTTGGGAACGCTCAACATCATCTGGTAAATGGGAGGGGGAACCAACATGCTTCTGACGGCATTTCTGGCGCTGGTCTTCTGTGCGGCGGTCACGCTCCTGCTGGTATCAGCTGTCGCCTTTGTCCAGGATACGAGGCTTTTCTCGTCAGCCCCGAAGGAAGCCCGGAAGCTCTTAAAACCGCGAAAAGAAGAACTCTTCCATGGCGCCTGGACGATAGGCCGGGTCATGATGATCCTCAGCGTCCTGATGATCCTGGGTGTGGGCGTGCTCTCAATCTGGGATGGACTCAGAAGCGATTACAGCTTCCGGCAGTTTTTCCTGCGCTTTGTGCTGATCTTCACGATCTATAAGGCCTATGACATGATTTTCTTTGATTGGTTTCTTTTATGCAGGTTCCATTTCTTCCAGTATTACTTTCCCGAGACGGCGCCTGCCCTCAGGGACAGAAGGTACGGATTCAACCTCAAAAGCCAGCTGCTGAAGCTGCTGATCATCTTCCCCGCGGCATCAGCGATCGCAGCCTGGATCTGTACGCAGTTCTGAAAAGGAGAGCTTTTACGATGAACCTGGATCGGAAAACAAGAATCAAGGAAAGGGCAGGCTGCCCATGATCATCAAAAAGGAGAATCAAGGAATGAAGCCGGATTACAAAAACTGGATGCCCAAGGGCATGGTGTACGCCTTTCTGTTTGCCTTCCTGGGCTGCGGCGCCGCTGCGTCAGCGTCTCGGCTGTTGCCGGAGGGCACGCTGAAAACGGCGCTGACCGTCGCGTTCGGCGTGCTCGCCATCGTCTTCTGCGGGCTGACCCTCTGGGCTGTCTGCATGTACCGGGCCTTTGATTACAACGGCAAGCGCCGGATGGCAAGGCAGATCATCGAGGGCACGGCAGCCTGTGTGAACCTGCCACGGGGCGGAAAATGCCTGGACGTGGGCTGCGGCAGCGGCGCGCTGGGGATCGCCGTGGCCAAGCGCAATCCGAAGGCGGAGATCATCGGCATCGACCGATGGGGCAAGGAATACGCCTCCTTCAGCAAGGGTCTGTGCGAGCGCAACGCCAAAGCCGAAGGCGTCACCCGGATCACCTTCCGGCAGGGCGACGCAACCCATCTGGACTTTCCGGACGAAACCTTCGACGCGGTGGTGAGCAACTATGTCTACCACAACATCCCCGGCGACCGGCAGCAATATCTGCTGGAAACCCTGCGGACGCTGAAAAAGGGCGGCGCCTTCGCCCTCCACGACATCTTCTCCCGCTCCAAATACGGCGATATGCAGGCCTTTGTGCAGAAGCTCCGGGATATGGGCTATGAAAAGGTCGAGCTGATCGACACGACGGACGGCAGGTTCATGACAAAATCCGAGGCTTGCTGGATGGCGCTCAGCGGCTCGGCGCTGCTGACCGGGAGAAAGTGAGGCGCAGGAGGGTATGATTGCTTTGAACGACAGGAAGGCACAAAAGGCGAAAAGACTGCTGATCATCGGCATCTTGGGATGCCTGCTCTACGTGGCGGGTGATTTTCTGTTCGCCGCAACCGGGAAAGGGCAGACCACCGAAACCATCGGCCTGTTCACCCGGGTGGCCTATCTGGATATGGCCACCTGGCGGATGGTGGCCAGTATCCTGTGCGGCTTTATGGGTACGCTGCTGTACTACATGGGCTTTCATCAGATGTACAAGCTGCTCAGCATCCATGTGACAGCGCCGAAGGAGCAGGTTTGGGTCAGGCTGTTCCGGGCGGCGTATATCATGGGCACAGTGGCCTGGGTCTGGGTACACGCCATGTTCATGACGGACGCGCTGATTTTCAAGTTCGTTTACCAGGCATACGGAGACATGCAGACGGCTGCAGAGATTGCCAACCGGGTGTTTTACGCAAACGCGCCGGGCATGGCGATAGCGTATATCGTCTGCGACGCAGGGCTGACGGTGATCATGATCACCCTGGTCTGGAAAGGGCTGATCCCATTGAAAAGCACCGGCGCCCGGATTCTGGCGACGCTGTGCAATCCGCTCATGCTGCCGGGCATCGTGGGCAATCTGCTGGGATTCTTGCCCTGGCCTGTCAATCAGCTGGATCACGGCACGGAATCCTTCGGTCATGCATTGGTCCTGCTGCTTGGGCTGATCCTGCTGAAGGAAATGCGCAGGACGAAAGAAGCGGAGTGAATGCCAATCCGTACCCGCGTTTCCTCTGCCGGCTGATTGCGATCAAGGACTGGATCGCCATCATGCTGGTCACCAAATCCATGCGGATGATGAAGCTGGCGGCTCCTCCGGAACGCTGGACGCCTGCGGGTGAGGATCCAGAGGAACATTACCGGAAGATCTTCGACTTTGAAAAGCATCACTTCTCGCCGCGAACCATCTGGAACGTCTTCTGGTCCACCAACAACTACGCCATGCCCGATCCCGTGCCAAAGGTGAACACCCGCATTGAATACTGGTGGGGCGAGGAGGAGAGAAGGGCGCGGAAGAACGACCTGGCCTACACCCGAAGGGTTTACCCGCAGACCGTTCCGAAGGAATTCCCGGGCCTGACCCATGCTGAGCTTGTGCTGATGTTCCCGGAGCGGTTTTACCGGGAGGTTACCCGGTTCCTTTCAGAAAAGTGAAGGCCTGCGGAAACGTTGCACACAGATAAAAACAAGCCTCATGCCGTTATGGCACAAGGCTTGTTTTGTGACCGTGTTTTTTAGGCTGTCAGATGCTCAGCGATTCTGTCATTTTCAGGCTCATCGTGAGTGTCACGCGACAACCTGCATTATTCCCACTCGGCAAATTCAGATATAGTAGGGTGTATTTGAGGTGATTTCGCAGGAAAAACTTTCGCAAATATGTTAATATTCCACCTGCTA
>CACZHW010000017.1 GCA_902781095.1 uncultured Eubacteriales bacterium | reverse complement strand
CTACCAACTGAGCCATGCGACCATGTGCTTTCCTACGAAGGTACCAGTAGGTACTACCAACTGAGCCATGCGACCTTATTCCGAACTTTTTAGCCCTTTCCGCTGAAATCGTTCGGTCATTTCAGCTTCCTGCGCATGTCGGTCTTGTCTACCAGTGGGCCGGTCACTTGAGATACTCATGAACCGGCAGTTTGATAACTTGACCAGTGGGTTCTACCAACTGAGCCAACAGACCATTCCATCCAGCCGCATGGGCTATTCACTTTGGCCGCCGGAACCGCAATCATGCAATCCCGCAAGCACGGATATGATTATAGCCGTGCCCCCTGCTTTTGTCAATCCCCTTTTTCGGCTTGAAGCAAAATGCCTCTTGTGATATGATTTCTATAGACAGTTCATATCCGCCGGCAGATTGAGGAGGTATGCCTCTTGGTTATCCGAAAGATCGTCATTACGGGCGGCCCCTGCGCGGGCAAATCCACCGCCATGAGCTGGGTGCAGAACGCGTTCTCGCAGAAGGGCTATACGGTGCTGTTCGTCCCCGAGACCGCGACCGAGCTGATCGGCGGCGGCGTCGCGCCCTGGACCTGCGGCACGAACGGCGAGTACCAGAAGTGCCAGGTCCGGCTGCAGCTTGAAAAGGAGCGCATCTTCCTGCGCGCGGCCAGGACGATGAAAGCCGAGAAAATCCTCATCGTCTGCGACCGCGGCCTGCTGGACAACCGCGCCTACATGAACGACGAGGAGTTCGCCGCGGTGCTCGCCGACGTCGGTCTCAGCGAAATCGAGATGCGCGACTCGTATGACGCCGTCTTCCACCTCGTCACCGCCGCCCGCGGCAAGGAGGAATTCTATTCCTTTGAGAGCAACGCGGCCCGGTACGAATCGCCGGAAGAGGCCCGCTCCTTGGACGACCGCCTGCTCGGCTGCTGGGCCGGGCATCCGCATCTGCGCGTCATCGACAACACGACGGACTTCAACGACAAGATGCTCCGCCTCATCAGCGAGATTTCCGCCGTGCTGGGTGAGCCCGGGCCGTACGAAATCAAGCGCAAATTCCTGATCGAATATCCGGACGTCGCGCAGCTGGAGCGCCTGCCCGGCTGCACCCGCGTGGAGATCATCCAGACCTATCTCAAGCCGCGCAACGACAGCGAACTTCGCCGGGTCCGTCAGCGCGGCGCGGACGGGCACTACATCTACTTTGAAACCGTCAAGCTGAATGTGAAGGATCCCTCCACCGGCTACCCGCTGGAGACCGAGCGCCGGCTGACGCAGGACGAGTACCTCGGATTGCTGATGGAAGCGGACACCACAAAGCGCGCGCTGCGCAAGACCCGCTACTGCCTGGCCTACGACCGGCAGTACTTCTCCATCGACCTTTTGCCCTTCTGGGACAGGCAGGCGATGCTCAGCATCGAGACCAACAGCGAATCGGAGGAGGTCCGCTTCCCGGATTTCGTCCGCGTGATCCGAGAGGTCACCGGGCTTCCGGAGTACCGAAACTCCGCGCTGGCGACGAGATAAAACTACCAAAAACCGGTCGGGACAGCCCGGCCGGTTTTTTTATTGCCTGATTGGGCGGCCTGCGGCGCGGCTCACCAGCCCAGCCGCTTATAGTACGCGACGAAATCCTTGCCTGCGATGCCCTTGATTGCCTGCTGCGGATAGCCGCGCCGGCGCAGCTCCTCGAAGATCAGCGGCAGGCCCGCCGGGGTCTCCAGGCCCAGCGGCGTGGTGTCAATCCCGTCGTAGTCGCTGCCCAGGCCCACGTGCCCTTCGGCGCCCAGCTGGTACATGTGGTCGATGTGGTCGCACAGCGTGGCGACGGTCGCCTTTTTGTCCTCCGAAAGGAAAGCCGGGCAGAAGTTGACGCCGATCCATCCGCCGCGTGCGGCCATGGCGCGGATCTGCTCGTCCGTCAGGTTGCGGAAGTGCCCGCACAGGTGCTTGGCGCAGGAGTGCGAGGCCATGGGCGGCTGCCCGTGCCGGTCGATGAGATCCCAGAAGCCGGCCTCGTTCAGGTGGCTCGTATCCGCCGGCAGCTTCAGGCGCTCCATCTCGCGCAGGATAGCCCATCCCTGGGGCTTGATGCCCTGCCGCCCGCCGTCCGCCGCCGGGCATCCGATCTCGTTCTCCCGGTTCCAGGTGAGGCCGATCATGCGCACGCCGTAGCCGTAAAACTCATGCAGCCGTTCCACGCTGCCGCCCATCACCTCGCCGCCCTCGATGCTCAGCATCACGCGGACCTTTCCGTCCTCCGCCTCCAGCGGGGAGAGCGCCTGCTCCCATCCCTCGTCCCGGAGCTTTTGGAACTCGCGGTACTCGTTCATGGCGACGGTATAGGTCTCATCCGCATAGCGGTCCGTCCCGGAAAAGAGGGCGAGCACCTGCAGGGATACGCCGCCCTTCTTCAGGTTATCCTGTGTGACGACGCTGTCGGCCGGGTCGTGATAGGCGCGCTGCCAGAGTGCGTCGCAGTGGGTATCGCAAATCAGCATACTTCCTCCGTAAAATCCCTCCCTTGCGGGAGGGATTTGGCTTTATGTTTCTCTTCAGCGGATGACGTCCTTGCCGCCCATGTAGGGGCGCAGCACCTCGGGGATGCGGACGCTGCCGTCGGCGTTCAGATTGTTCTCCAGGAAGGCGATCAGCATGCGGGGCGGCGCCACGCACGTGTTGTTCAGCGTGTGGGCAAAGTACTTGCTGCCGTCCTTCGCCTTTACGCGGATGCCCAGGCGGCGGGCCTGCGCGTCGCCCAGCGTGGAGCAGCTGCCGACCTCGAAGTACTTCTTCTGGCGCGGGCTCCAGGCCTCCACATCGCAGCTCTTGACCTTGAGGTCCGCCAGATCGCCGGAGCAGCACTCCAGCGTGCGCACCGGGATGTCGAGGGAGCGGAAGTAGTCGACGGTGTTCTGCCAGAGGCGGTTATACCACATCATGGAATCCTCCGGCTTGCAGACGACGATCATCTCCTGCTTCTCGAACTGGTGGATGCGGTAGACGCCGCGCTCCTCGATGCCGTGCGCGCCGACCTCCTTGCGGAAGCAGGGCGAATAGCTGGTCAGCGTCTGCGGCAGCTCGTCCTCGGAGAGGATGGTGTCGATGAAGCGGCCGATCATGGAGTGCTCCGACGTGCCGATGAGGTAGAGATCCTCCCCCTCGATCTTGTACATCATGTTCTCCATCTCGGCGAAGCTCATGACGCCGGTCACCACGTCGCTGCGGATCATGTACGGCGGGATCATGTAGGTGAAGCCGCGGTCGATCATGAAGTCGCGCGCGTAGCTGAGGCAGGCGGAATGCAGCCTGGCGATGTCGCCCTTCAGATAGTAGAAGCCGTTACCGCTGGTGCGCCTGGCGCTGTCGATGTCGATGCCGTTCAGCTTCTCCATGATGTCCACGTGGTAGGGCACCTCGAACCCCGGCACAAACGGCTCGCCGAAGCGCTCGATCTCCACGTTTTCGGAGTCGTCGCGGCCGATCGGCACGCTATCGTCGATGATCTGCGGGATGACGAGCATGCGCTTGCGGATCTCCTGCGCGTACTCCTCCTCCTGCGCCTCCAGGCGGACCAGCTCCTCGGCGGCCTCCGCCACCTTCGCCTTTACGGCTTCCGCCTCGTCCTTCTTGCCCTGCTTCATCAGGCCGCCGATCTCCTTGGAGAGCACCTTGCGCTGGTTGCGCAGGCTGTCGGCCTTCTGCATGGCTTCGCGGTTTTTGCGGTCCAGCTCGATGACCTCGTCCACGAGCGGGAGCTTGCTGTCCTGGAATTTCTTTTTGATGTTCTCACGCACGACGTCCGGATTCTTCCGGAGCAGGTTGATATCCAGCATGTTCTTCTCTTCCTTCCCCCATCGGGTTCAATATCGATTCCCGCACATTATAACGAATGCTGTCCCCTTTTGCAAGAACGAAGCGCGGTGTGACGCGGCCGGGCGGCAACTTTTGCGCATCTTTCCGGTTTGACACCCCGCCGCCCGCGTTGTACAATAAACGCGTTCATTCAGAACGGAGCGGAGGCATTTATGTCAGACAATAAGAATAAAACGGAGGCCCGCCGCGAACAGGACGGCGTCGTCTACTTCGACAGAGGCATCCTGACGGGCAAGGACGGCCGCAGATACCAGCGCTACGCCATCCAGACCCATTTCGTGCAGCCGAACGAGGACAAGTGCGGCCTGGTCCGCCGGTACGTCCTCCCCCTCTTTCAGCCGGGCGACTGCCTGTCCTTCACCGCCAAGGTGATGGGCATGTGCACCGGAAACGTGCGCACCCTGGAGGACACGCACCCCGGCTTCTTCGCCAGGGCGCTTGCGCCGTTCGCCGGCCACAACTCCACGGGCATCGGCGCGCACCAGCCTTACAAGATGCAGATCATCATCGAGACGTGCGGCCTGCCCCGCGTCCTTCTGGCCGCGGCGGTCTCCGCCGTCACCCGTCCCTTCGGCGTGCGCGGGCTCTTCTGGAAGATCTGCGGGCACGGCGTCGCGGGCATCGACGGCTTCTATCCGGATTCCTCCTTCGAGGTCTACCACACGATGGGCGTCATCAACCCGGAGGACCCGGTGGGCTGCTGCGACGAAATCGAGCGGGAGACCGGCGTGCCCACCGTGTGCATGGACGCCAACGACTTCGACCAGAACCAGCTGGGCAAGGGCACGAAGTTCCCCCTGACGGACGCGCAGATCCAGGACGCGATGGCGGACAACCCCTCCGGACAGGGGGACGAGCTGACGCCCTTCATCCTGATCCGTCCCCTGGAGGCCTGACGCCGCATGAATGTCACCACACAGGTCTTCGTCCTCTTCCTGGTCGCGCTGGTCGGCGCGCTGTGCCGGCATAACGGCTACCTAACCGACGCCGTCATCCACAGCCTGACGCAGCTGGTCATCAGCATCACGGCCCCCTGCCTCATCCTCTACAACATGCAGCGGGAATTCAGCCGGGAACTGCTCTCCGGCTTCCTCATCACCATGCTGCTCACCATGGTCTTCATCCTGCTGTCCATCGCCGTCGGCTGGCTTGTCTACCGCAACCGTCCGCACGGGCGGCGCGCCGTGCTGGCCAACCTGCTGGGCTTTTCCAACTGCGGCTTCATGGGCTACCCCATCATCCTCGCGGTCAACCCGGACTGGATGATCTACGCCGTGGCCTACAACACGGGCTTCGCCTTCCTCTCCTGGACCGTGGGCATCAGCATCCTGGGCGGCAGGGAAGCCGCCAGCCTGAAGCGCGCTGCGCTCAACCCGAACGTCGTCGCGTCCGCCGCGGGGTTTGCGCTCTTCTGTCTGCAGCTGCGCTGGCCGCCCGTCCTCTCCCAGACGCTGGACCTGCTGGGCGGCCTCACGACGCCGCTCACGATGCTGCTCATCGGCACCCGGATCTACGGTATCCGCACCAGGGATTTAAAGGACGCCGATTACCACACCTCCGCGGTGCTGCGGCTTATCCTGCTGCCCCTTTTCGTGATGGTCATCACGCGCCTGCTGCCCGTCAGCGCCGCCGTGCGCGGCACGCTCATCCTGCTCACCGCCATGCCCATGGGTACGATGGTCTCCATGCAGGCGGAGCTCTACGGCGGGGACACCGTCTTCGCCGCGCGCGCTTCCGCCTGGAGCACCCTGCTGTCCATGCTGACGATCCCGGCCGTGGCAATGATCCTGTGAGTCCCGCATATCCTGTTTACGTACAAACCGGCGCCGCATTTTCTGCGGCGCCGGTTTCGTATTCAGGATGGATCAGAACAGCCCGGAGATGCGCCCCTCGCTGTCCACGTCGATGTTCTCCGCCGCCGGGTGCTTCGGCAGGCCCGGCATGGTCAGGATGTCGCCCGTGAGCACGACAATGAAGCCCGCGCCGGCGGACACCTTGACATTGCGCACCGTCATCACAAAGTCTTCGGGAGCGCCCAGCTTCTTCGGGTCGTCCGAGAAGCTGTACTGCGTCTTGGCGATGCACACCGGCAGGTTGCCGAAGCCCAGCTCCGTCAGCTCCGCCATCTGGCGCCTGGCCGCGGGGCTGACGGCGATGCCGCTGCCGCCGTAAACGCGACGTACGACCGCCTCGATCTTCTCCTCGATGGTCGCGTCCAGTTCGTAGGAGAAGGTGAAGGCCTCATGCTCCCCTTCGCACAGGCGGACGACCTCGTTCGCCAGCTCGATAGCCCCTTCGCCGCCCTTCGCCCAGACGTCGGACAGGACGGCCTTGACGCCCAGCTGCGCGCAGCGCTCGATGAGCAGGTCGACTTCCTTCTGCGTGTCCGTCGGGAAGCGGTTGACCGCCACCACGCAAGGCAGATGGTACACCGTCTTGATGTTGCGCACGTGGCGCAGCAGGTTCGGCAGGCCGCGCTCCAGCGCCTCCAGATCCTCCGTGCCCAGCTCCTGCTTCGCCTTTCCGCCGTGCATCTTGAGGGCGCGGATGGTCGCCACGACCACGACCGCGTCCGGCACCAGGCCGGCCTGGCGGCACTTGATGTCCAGGAACTTCTCGGCGCCCAGGTCCGCGCCGAAGCCGGCCTCGGTAACCGTATATTCGCCGAGACGCAGCGCCATCTTCGTGGCGGAGATGGAGTTGCAGCCGTGCGCGATGTTGGCGAACGGCCCGCCGTGCACGAAGGCCGGCGTGCCTTCCAGCGTCTGCACCAGATTCGGCCAGAGCGCGTCCTTGAGCAGCGCGGTCATGGCGCCGACGGCCTTGAGGTCCCCCGCCGTCACCGGCTTTCCCTCGAAGTTATAGCCGACGATGACGCGGGATAGGCGCGCCTTCAGGTCGTCGATGGAGGTCGCCAGGCAGAAGATCGCCATGATCTCGCTGGCCACCGTGATGTCGAAGCCGTCCTCGCGCGGGACGCCGTTGCTCTTGCCGCCCATTCCGTCCACGATGAAGCGCAGCTGGCGGTCGTTCATGTCCACGCAGCGGCGCCAGGTGATGCGGCGCACGTCGATGCCCAGCGCGTTGCCCTGCTGGATGTGGTTGTCCAACATGGCCGCCAGCAGGTTGTTGGCCGCGCCGATGGCGTGGAAGTCGCCGGTGAAATGCAGGTTGATGTCCTCCATCGGCACCACCTGCGCGTAGCCGCCGCCGGCCGCGCCGCCCTTGACGCCGAAGACCGGTCCCAGGGAGGGCTCCCGCAGGGCGATGGTCACGTCCTTACCGATGCGGCGCAGGCCGTCGCCCAGGCCGATGGTCGTCGTGGTCTTGCCTTCGCCCGCAGGCGTCGGCGTGATGGCCGTCACCAGGATCAGCCGCCCGTCCTTTTCGGGGCGGCCCTTCAGCGCCGCGGGGTTGATCTTGGCCTTGTAGCGGCCGTAGGGTTCCACAAACTGCTCGTCGATGTGCGCGCGCCTGGCGATCTCCCCGATCGGCTGCATCTGACACGCCTGTGCGATTTCGATATCCGTCATTTTTTCTTCTCCTTATTTGAAGTACCGGACAGCCGCTTCGAACATCCGGATGTCGTAGTTGCCGGGAACGTTACGGTACAGGCCGCTGCCGACGCGCTCACTGTGTCCCATCTTGCCGAAGACGCGTCCGTCCGGAGAGGTGATGCCCTCGACGGCGTCCATGGACCCGTTGGGGTTGAAGGCGATGTCGCCGGTCGGCCTGCCGTCCAGATCCACGTACTGCGTGGCGATCTGGCCGTTTGCCGCAAGGCGGGCAATCAGTTCCGGCTCCGCGAAGAACCGGCCCTCGCCGTGGGAAATCGGCACGTTTACGATGTCGCCCACGTGCATGAGGGAGAGCCACGGCGAAAGCGTGGAGGCGATGCGGGTGCGCACGATGCGGGACTGGTGACGGCCGATGGTGTTGACCGCCAGCGTCGGGCAGTGCGCGTCCATCTCCCGGATCTCTCCGTAGGGCACGAGGCCCAGCTTGATGAGCGCCTGGAAGCCGTTGCAGATACCGCACATGAGGCCGTCCCTGCGCCGCAGCAGGTTCATCACCTGCTCGCTGACCGCCGCGTTGCGGAAGAACGCGGTGATGAACTTTCCGCTGCCGTCCGGCTCGTCGCCGCCGGAGAAGCCGCCGGGGATGAAGATTATCTGGCTGTCCGCGACGCGCGCGGCGAAGGCCTCCACGGAGGCCGCAATCTGCTCCGCGCCGAGGTTGCGCACCACGAAGATCTCCGGCTCCGCCCCCGCGTCCCGCACCGCCCTCGCGCTGTCGATTTCGCAGTTGGTGCCCGGGAAGGCGGGGATGAGCACCCGCGGCCGCGCGTGCTTTACGGCAGGCGAAGGCCACGCCTCCGCCGCATGGCTGTAGACGGGGACATTCTCCTGCGAGGGGGCGATGTTGCAGCTGTAGACGCCCTCCAGCCGGTTTTCATAGGGGGAAAGCAGGTCCTCCAGCCGGACGGATTCCCCGGCGAGGCACAGCAAAGGCTCCGCTGTGACGGTGCCGACCGGGAAGCCGGCCTCCTCGTCCGCCGCTACTTCCAGCAGGAAGACGCCGTAACGGGTGCGGAAGAGGTCCTGCGGGGTCAGCTCCTCGGCAAAGCGCACGCCCAGCCCGTTTCCGATGGCCATCTTAAAGGCTGCGGCGCCGATGCCGCCCAGTCCGGGCGCGTAGCAGGCCTTCACCCGGCCCTCCGCCGTCAGGCGCTGCACTTCGGCGAACACGCGCCTGAGGGAAGCCAGGTCCGGCATTCCGTTGTCGCCGTATTCGGCCGCAAGGCAGACGAGCTTGTCCCCCGCCGCCTTGAGCTCGGGGCTGACCACGTCCTGCACCTTGCCCGTCGTCACCGCGAAGCTGACGAGGGTCGGCGGCACATCCAGCTTTTCGAAGGAGCCGGACATGGAATCCTTGCCGCCGATGCTGGCGATACCCAGATCCATCTGCGCGCGGAAGGCGCCCAGCAGCGCCGCCAGCGGCTGTCCCCAGCGCCTTGCGTCCGCGCCGGGTTTGCAGAAGTACTCCTGGAAGGTCAGGTAGGTATCCGTAAGGTTCGCGCCGGTCGCCAGCAGCTTGCTGACCGATTCCACGACCGCCAGGTAGGCACCGTGGAACGGGCTCTTCTCCGTGAGGTACGGGTTATAGCCCCAGGCCATCATGGAGACGTCGTCGGTGTGGCCCGTCTCCAGGGAGACCTTCTGCACCATCGCCTGGATCGGTGTCAGCTGCCGCACGCCGCCGAAGGGCATGAGCACGGTGCCCGCGCCGATAGTGGAGTCAAACCGCTCCGCCAGGCCGCGCCTGGAGCACAGACCCAGATCCGACACAAGGCGCGTAAGGTTCTCCGTAAACCCGCCCTCGACGGTCTCCCGCATATCCGCGGGCGCCGCGGGGCAGGCGTTCGCATGCTTGACGGCGCCGTTGGAATTCAAAAACTCGCGGCTTACGTCCACGATGGTCTGCCCGTTCCAGTTCATCACCAGGCGCGGGGACTCCGTCACCTCGGCAACCGGGCAGGCCTGCAGGTTTTCCGCGTCCGCCAGGGCGAGGAAGGCCGTGACGTCCTCCGGCGCCACAACGACGGCCATGCGCTCCTGCGATTCGGAAATCGCCAGCTCCGTGCCGTCCAGTCCCTCGTACTTGCGGGGTACGGCGTTCAGGTCGATGACAAGGCCGTCCGCCAGCTCCCCGATGGCCACGGAGACGCCGCCGGCGCCGAAGTCGTTGCAGCGCTTGATGAGGCGCGTCGCCGCGGGGTTGCGGAACAGCCGCTGCAGCTTGCGCTCTTCCGGCGCGTTGCCCTTCTGCACCTCCGCCCCGCAGGTCTCCACGGAATGAGCGTTGTGCGCCTTGGAGGAGCCGGTCGCGCCGCCGATGCCGTCCCGGCCCGTGGAGCCGCCCAGCAGGATGACCACGTCGCCGGGCTGCGGGCGTTCGCGCCGCACGTTTTTCTGCGGCGCGGCCGCCACCACGGCGCCGATCTCCATGCGCTTGGCCGCGTAGCCGGGATGGTAGATCTCGTCCACGATGCCCGTGGCCAGGCCGATCTGGTTGCCGTAGGAGGAATATCCCGCCGCAGCCGAGGTCACGATCTTGCGCTGGCTCAGCTTGCCGGGGATGGTCTGGGACACGGGGACGGTCGGGTCCGCCGCGCCCGTCACGCGCATGGCGCCGTAGACGTAGGCCCGGCCGGAGAGCGGATCGCGGATCGCGCCGCCGATGCAGGTCGCGGCTCCGCCGAAGGGTTCGATCTCCGTCGGGTGGTTGTGGGTCTCGTTTTTAAACAGCAGCAGCCACGGTTCCGCCTTCCCGTCCACCGTCACGTCCATCTTGACGGTGCAGGCGTTGATCTCCTCGGATTCGTCCAGCCGGGGCAGCTTTCCCTGCGCCTTCAGCCCCCGCATGGCGATCGTCGCCAGGTCCATCAGCGTCACCGGGCGCTCCTGCCGCCCCAGCTCGCGCCGGAGCTCCAGGTAATCCTCGTAGGCGGAGGCGAGCAGCGGATCCTCAAAGCGCACGTTCTCCAGATGCGTGAGGAAGGTGGTGTGTCGGCAGTGATCCGACCAGTAGGTGTCGATCATCCGGATTTCGGTGATCGTGGGGTCGCGGTGCTCGCTTTGAAAGTACGCCTGGCAGAAAGCCAGATCGTCCGTGTCCATGGCCAGCCCCATTTCGCCGGCCATCTTCTCCAGCGCGCCGCGGTCCATCCCGATAAAGCCCGTCAGCGTCTTTACGCCGGTGGGGACGGTGAACTTCATCGCCAGCGTCTCCGGCTTCTCCAGCGCCGCTTCGCGCGCCTCCACCGGGTTGATCACGTACTTTTTGACGGCCGCGACGTCTTCCGGCAGCAGGTCTCCCGCAAGCAGGTAAACCTTCGCGGAGTGGACGAGCGGGCGCTCCCCCCGGGAAAGGATCTGGATGCACTGCGCGGCGCTGTCCGCGCGCTGGTCAAACTGCCCGGGCAGGTATTCCACCGCAAAGACGGTCCCCGCGTCCTTCGGCAGTTCGTCCGTAACAACGTCCGTCTGCGGCTCGGAGAAGACCGTCGGCACGGCCTGCCGGAAGAGCTCCTCCCCGATGTTCTCCACGTCGTAGCGGTTGAGGAGGCGCACGCCGGTCAGGCGGCGGAGGCCCAGCAGATTCCGGCAATCCGAAAGGAGCGTGCGCGCCTCGTGCGCATGCTCCGGCTTTTTCTCGACGTATACTCTGTAAACCATGTCATCCCTCCATCCGCAGCGCGCGCTGTCCGATATCCCTGCGGTAAACGGCGTTTTCAAAGGAGATCTGCGCTGTCCGCTCGTACGCCGCCCGCACGGCCGCCCGGAGGTCGTCTCCCAGGCCCGTGACGCCCAGCACGCGGCCGCCGCTGGTGACGAGCTGCCCGTCCCGCAGCGCCGCGCCCGCCACGTAGACGAAGGGGCGGACCGCTTCCGGGATGGTGATCGCAAAGCCCTTCTCGTAGGCCGTCGGGTATCCCGCGGAGGCCATGACGACGCAGCAGCAGGCGCCCCCAGCAAACCGCACCGGGACGGAGGCGAGCTCGCCGCGCGTCACCGCCTGCATGA
This sequence comes from uncultured Eubacteriales bacterium, assembly GCA_902781095.1. Lineage (GTDB taxonomy): Bacteria > Bacillota > Clostridia > Christensenellales > Aristaeellaceae > Ventricola. The sequence goes on along the minus strand of CACZHW010000017.1, from coordinate 35,988 downwards.
CGGTCAGGAGGTCGCTTTCAAGCAGCGGAAGCACCACCTGCGTCTCCGGATCGCCGAAGCGGCAGTTGTACTCGATGACCTTCGGGCCCTGCGGCGTCAGCATCAGGCCGAAGTAGAGGCAGCCTTTGAAAGTGCGCCCTTCCGCCTTCATGGCGCGGATGGTGGGCAGGAAGATTTCCCGCATGCAGCGCTCCGCAATCTCCGGCGTGTAAAACGGATTGGGAGCGATGGTGCCCATGCCGCCGGTGTTGGGGCCCGTGTCCCCCTCCCCGGCCCGTTTGTGGTCCATGGAGGAAACCATGGGCACGACGGTCTCGCCGTCCGTAAAGGAGAGCACGGAAACCTCCGGCCCCGTCAGGAATTCCTCGATGACCACGCGCTCGCCGCTCTTGCCGAAGCGGCGGTCCAGCATCATTCCCCGCAGCGCGTCGCGCGCCTCGTCCCGGGTCTCCGCGATGATGACGCCCTTGCCCAGCGCCAGCCCGTCCGCCTTGATGACGGCGGGCAGCGGCGCGGTTTCGACAAAGGCCAGCGCCGCGTCCAGGTCGTCGAAGACCTCACAGGCCGCGGTGGGGATGCTGTACTTCTTCATTAAGTTCTTGGCGAAAATCTTGCTGCCCTCGATGATCGCCGCCTCGCTGCGGGGGCCGAAGCAGGGGATGCCCTCCGCCTCCAGCCGGTTTACGGCGCCCAAGACCAGGGGATCGTCGGGCGCGACCACCGCGTAATCGATCCCCGTCTCCACGGCGAAGCGGACGATCCCCTCGATGTCCGTGGCCGCGATGGGCACGCACTGCGCGTCCGCCGCGATGCCGCCGTTTCCGGGCAGGGCGAAGATCGTCTCAGCCTGCGGGTTCTCCTTCAGTTTGCGGATGATGGCGTGCTCCCGCCCGCCTCCGCCGACGACCATGATTTTCATTGTCAAAAGCCCTTTCTCAGTGGTGGAACAGGCGCATCGCGGTAAAGGCCATCACCATGCCGTACTTGTCGCAGCATTCGATGACCGCGTCGTCGCGGATGGATCCGCCCGGCTCCGCGATGTAGGAGACGCCGCTGCGCTTCGCCCGCTCGATGTTGTCGGAGAACGGGAAGAAGGCGTCCGATCCCAGGCTGACACCGGTGATCGTATCCAGGTACGCCCGCTGCTCTTCGCGGGTGAAGGGCTCCGGCCGGCGCTCGAAGTACTTCTGCCAGTTGCCTTCCGCCGTCACGTCCTCCTCGTTCTGGTTGATGTAGGCGTCGATCACGTTGTCACGGTCCGGACGGCCCAGCTTTTTGAAGGGCAGGTTCAGCACCTTCTCGTGCTGGCGCAGGAACCAGGTGTCCGCCTTGCCGCCGGCCAGGCGCGTGCAGTGGATGCGCGACTGCTGCCCCGCGCCCACGCCGATTGCCTGCCCGTTGTGCGCGTAGCACACGGAGTTGGACTGCGTGTACTTGAGGGTGATCAGCGCGACGATGAGATCGCGCACGGCCTCCGCCGGCAGCTGCCGGTTCGCCGTCACGATGTTCTCCAGCTGGTCCGCCCCGATGGCGTAGTTGTTTCTCCCCTGCTCGAAGGTGATGCCGAAGACCTGCTTGTGCTCGACGGGATCCGGCACGAAATCGGGGTCGATTCTAACGATGTTGTAGCTGCCCTTGCGCTTCTCCTTCAGGATGGCGAGCGCCTCCTCCGAGTAGCCGGGGGCGATGATGCCGTCGGACACCTCGCGCTTCACCAGGCGCGCCGTCACGGCGTCGCACGGGTCAGACAGCGCGATCCAGTCGCCGAAGGAGCACATGCGGTCCGTGCCCCTGGCCCGGGCGAACGCGCAGGCGAGCGGGGATTCGTCCAGCCCTTCGATGTCATCGACAAAGCAGGCGCGCTTTTCCGCGTCGGAGAGCGGGATGCCCATCGCGGCGCCCGCGGGGCTGACGTGCTTGAAGGAGGCTGCAGCCGGCAGGCCGCAGGCCGCCTTCAGTTCCCGCACCAGCTGCCAGGAATTGAAGGCATCCAGGAAGTTGATGTATCCGGGGCGGCCGGACAGGATCTCGATGGGCAGATCGCTTCCGTCGTGCATGAAGATGCGCGCGGGCTTCTGGTTGGGGTTGCACCCGTACTTAAGCTGGAACTCTTTCATTGCTGGCCTCCGTTTGCGTTGATCATGCGGTCGCAGGTTTCGCCGGTTGCAAGGTCGATCTGGCGGACGTACAGGGAAATCCGGTTGTTTTCGTCCAGCGCCTCCCAGACTTCGTTTGTAAACGCGTCGATGTCGTCGCAGACGGGCACGCGCTCCGGCTCGCCCTGGAAGGTCGGGATGGGGCTGCCGTCGCAGACGTAGGTGTGGATAAAGTGGCCGAGCCCCGCGACGGAGGGATAGCTGAACGTGTAGCGGGCGCAGGCGCTTCCCTCGGCGTCCACGCTCTTCAGGATGCTCATCTCGTAGGTGAAGTCACCGTCTTCAAAGGTCAGCATGCCGGAGATTCTCGACGTGAAGTTGGGCGCGTCCGGCTCGAACGCGCGGCTCTCCAGCGCGCCGGCGAAGGTCTTGCCCTGCGCAAGGCCCTCCACGACGGTGTCGGTCTGGTCGCCGTTGGTCACCACCAGGCACTTGCCGCAGGAGCGGACCGCAGCGTAGATGATGAGGCTCGGGTCCTCCACGAGCTTCTCGTCGAAGGGCTCCGTAAACACCTCGTCCCCGCGCTTTACGAAGACGCGGTTGCGGCTGTTGCGGCTCCTGCCCATGATGAAGTAAGCGATGGCGGCCTTCTTCCCGTCCGCCGTTCTGCCGATGATGATGCCCCTGCCCGGATAGGTGTTGCCCGAAAGGCGCTCCCCCACCGGAATGATGTCGTAAATACTCATGCTCTTTCCTCCCCGGCCAGCAGTTTGCCGGCCACCTTTTCCACGGCCATGGGCAGCAGCTGCCACTCGGCCTGCTCCATCACGCGGCGCTGCAGCACCTCGGGGGTGTCCCCCGCCTCCACCGGAACGGCCTTCTGCAGGATGATCTCTCCGCCGTCCGGGATTTCATTGACAAAGTGAACCGTGGCGCCCGTCACCTTCACCCCGCGGGCGAGCGCCGCCTCGTGCACGCGCAGGCCGTAGTAGCCCTCGCCGCAGAAGGACGGGATCAGCGAAGGGTGAATGTTGAGGATCCGGTGGTCATAGCGCCGGGTGAAGTCCTCCGAGAGGATGGCCAGGAACCCGGCCAGCACGATGAGCCCGATGCCGTGCTCCTCCAGCAGCGAGACAATGCGCGCCTCGAAGGCCTCCCGGCTGCCCAGCTCCCTGCGCAGGACGGTTTCGTGCGGGATGCCTGCGCGTGCGGCGCGCTCCAGCGCGTAGGCGCCGGCCTGGTTGGAGAGGACCAGCGCGATTTCGGCGGAGGCGATGCGGCCGTCTGCCTGCGCGTCGATGAGCGCCTGCAGGTTGGTGCCGCCGCCGGAGACCAGCACCGCCGTCTTGATTCTCCCCGCCATGTTACACCAGCTCAATCTTGCGGTCCATGGCGCGGATTTCGCCGATCACGTACGGCGCTTCCCCCGCCCCCCGCAGAATTTCAAGCGAACGCTCCGCGTCTTCCGCGGCCACGACGATGCTCATCCCCACGCCCATGTTGAAGGTGTTGAACATGTCGCGCTCGCTGATGCCGCCCTTTTCCCGGATGAGGTCGAAGACGGGGAGCACGCGCACGTCCGCCTTGCGGATGACGGCGCCCAGCCCGTCCGGGATGCACCGCGGGATGTTCTCGTAGAAGCCGCCGCCCGTGATGTGCGAGATGCCGTGCACCCGCACCTGCGAAAGCAGCTCCAGTACCGGCTTTACGTAAATCCGGGTCGGCGCAAGCAGCGTCTCGCCCAGGCTCCGCCCGCCGAGGCACGCCGGCTTCTCGTCAAGATCGGCGTGCTCCAGGTCGAAGACCTTGCGCACCAGCGAAAACCCGTTGGAGTGAACGCCGGAAGAGGGCAGCGCGATCACCGCGTCGCCCGCTTTCACGCGCTCGGCGCTGATGATCTCCGACTTGTCCGCAAGGCCCACGGCAAAGCCGGCGAGATCATACTCGTCCTCCGGATAAAAGCCCGGCATCTCGGCGGTCTCCCCGCCGATCAGCGCGGCGCCGGAGAGCACGCAGCCGTCGGCCACGCCCTTTACGATGTCCGCGATCCGCTCCGGCACGTTTTTGCCGCAGGCGATGTAATCAAGGAAGAACAGCGGCCGCGCGCCGGCGCAGATGATGTCGTTGACGCACATGGCCACGCAGTCCTGTCCTACGGTGTCGTGGCGGTCCATGCGGAAGGCCACCTTGAGCTTGGTACCCACGCCGTCCGTCCCGGAGACGAGCACCGGCTCACGGATGCCCGCAAGATCCGGCGCAAAAAGCCCGCCGAACCCGCCGATATCCGAGCAGACGCCCGGCGTCAGGGTCGTCCGGATATGCTGTTTCATCAGCTCCACGGCCCTGTAGCCGGCCGTGATGTCAACGCCCGCTGCCGCGTAGGCCTCGGACCTGGAATCCTCGTGCATGTCTTATTCCTTTCCGTTCCAGCAGTAGGTGCACAGCTCGCACTCCGGCAGGCCGATGGCCTCGCACACGCCTTTCGTCGTCTGGAACTCCAGAGAGGCGAAGTGCAGCTTTTCGCAGATCGTGGCGCGCAGTTTCCTGCCCCGCTCCGTCGTGCCGTCGCTGTACTCGTCGAGGTAGTTTAGGCCTTCCTCCCCTTCCAGCTCCACGATGACGCGCCGTGCCAGCAGCTCCATCTCGCTGGTCGCCGGGGAGAAGTTGAGGTACTTGCAGCTGTAGAGGATCGGCGGGCAGGCCGAGCGGATGTGTACGGCCTTCGCTCCGTTTTCGTAGAGGAAATCCACCGTCTCCCGCAGCTGCGTTCCGCGGACGATGGAGTCGTCCACGAAGAGCAGATTCTTGCCCGCGATGAGCTCGTGGACCGGGATCTGCTTCATCTTGGCGATTTTGTTGCGGTCCGTCTGGTGGGCGGGCATAAAGCTGCGCTGCCAGGTCGGCGTGTACTTGATGAACGCGCGGGCGAAGCGAATGCCGCTCTCGTTGGCGTAGCCGATGGCATGCGGCGTTCCGGAGTCGGGCACGCCGCCCACGTAATCGATGTCCCGGCAGCGGCCCGCCTCCATGTCCGCGCGTGCCATGATCTCACCGTTGCGATAGCGCATGGCCTCCACGTTGACGCCCTCGTAGGAAGAGGTGGGATAGCCGTAGTAGGACCAGAGGAAGGCGCAGATCCGCTTTTTGCCCCCGGGCGGGCTGAGGGAGATCATCTCGTCCGGCCGCAGCAGCACGATTTCTCCCGGGCCCAGCTCGTAGCAGTCCTCGTAGCCCAGCTTCTGATAGGCGAAGGACTCGAAGGCGACCGCATAGCCGTCCGCGTCCCGCCCCACGTGCACCGGCAGGCGGCCCGCCTTGTCCCTGGCCGCGATCACCTCGCCGTCCTTGGTGAGGATGAGGACGCAGGCCGTGCCCTCGATCTGGGACTGCGCGAAGCGGATGCCTTCCACGAAGCTGCTCTTCTGGTCGATCAGCGCGGCCAGCAACTCCGTGTGGTTGACCCGCCCGCCGCTCATCGCGTCGAAGTGGCCGCCGGAGAAGGACAGGTACTGCTCCGTCAGCGCGTCGGCGTTGTTGATGACCCCCGTCATGCAGATGGCGTAGGGGCCGTGATTGGAGCGGATGAGCAGCGGCTGCGGATCCCTGTCGCTGATGCAGCCGATCGCCGCCGTGCCCCGCATCTCTTCGAAGATGCGGGCGAACTTGGTGCGGAACGGCGCGTTTTCGATGTTGTGTATCTCCCGCTGCAGCCCGGCCTCCGGGTCATACGCCGCCAGGCCCGCCCGGCGCGTCCCCAGGTGGCTGTGGTAATCCACGCCGAAGAACGCGTCACTCAGGCAGTCCCTGCGGGAGACGGCGGCAAAGAATCCACCCATGCCGCGCCTCAGGCGAAGAAGAGCTTGGAGAGGGTCATCGGATCGATGTACTCCCCGTCCTTGTAAACGCGCATGTTGCCGGAGGCGATCTCGTCGATCAGCATGACGCTGCCGTCCTTGTCGTAGCCGAACTCAAACTTGATGTCGTAGAGCACCAGGCCCTTTTCGGCCAGGTCGTCCGCGACGATCTTCGTGATCTTCTGCGTCATTTCCTTGATGGCGTCGTACTGCTCGCCCGTCATCACGCCCAGCACGATGAGGCCGTCCCGCGTGACCAGCGGATCGCCCTTCTCGTCGTTCTTGAAGGTGGTCTCCACGTAGGAGGGGAGCTCCGCGCCCGCCTCGATGTACTCGCCGTAGCGGCGGATGAAGCTGCCCACCGCACGGTTGCGGCAGATGACCTCCAGGCCCTTGCCGAAGACCTTCGCCGGCAGCACTTCCATGGTGGTCTCCTTCAGGTCGGCGCTCACGTAGTGGGTCTTGATGCCGGCCGCGTTGATCTTCTCGAAGAAGTAGACGGACATGCGCAGGTTGACGTCGCCCACGCCCTCGATGGTCAGCCCGACGGAGTTCTCGCCGGGATCAAAGACGCCGTCCTTGCCGGTGCAGTCATCCTTGAACTTGAGCAGGTAGTTGCCGTTGGGCAGAGCGTAAACGTTCTTGGTCTTTCCGGTGTATACGAGGTTCTTTTCCATGATGATGCACTCCTTTTCTTCAATCGGTCTGTTATTGTTCAAGGGAGGCAGCCAGGGCCGCGTCCTTTTGAAGCACCTTTTCTGCGTCGCCCGCGCGCCGGGCGGCAAGCTTTTCAGCCAGTTCACCGTCGCCCAATGCCAGCATCTGCACGGCCAGCAGCGCGGCGTTCGCGCCGCCGCCGACCGCTACCGTCGCCACCGGGATGCCGGAGGGCATCTGCACGGTGGAAAGCAGCGCATCCAGCCCGCCGAAGGCGCCGCCCCCGCAGGGGACGCCGATGACCGGCAGGGTGGTCTGCGCCGCCAGGGCGCCCGCCAGATGCGCCGCCATGCCCGCAAAGGCGATCAGCACGCCGAAGCCGTTCTCTTTGGCCTGCGCGGCAAAGCGCGCGGCCTGCTCCGGCGTCCGATGGGCGGAGTAAATGTGGGCCTCGAACGGCACGCCGAATTCACGCAGCACCGCGATGGCCTTTTCAACGACGGGCAGGTCGCTGTCGCTGCCCATGACAAGTCCGATCTTTTTCATGCTTCCTCCAAATCAAAAAGGCGCACAGGCTCCCTTAAGGTTCTTGTGCGCCCAGACGGTCGGCTTTGCAGGATCTCTGTTCCCCCGTGTCCGTTCACGTAAACCGTCAGTCGCAGAGCCCGTATGACGCGGAAATTATACTCGCATTTCCGCATGATGTCAACCAATACTCTTTTAATGTTCGTCTTTTTAAAAATACTGCCAAGAAAATACACACTCTTTTGGGGATATGCAGATTTCGGCCGGCAGGATTTCCGAATTTTAACCAATCGTTTCCGGTACGGCTTCCGCTTCGCACCAGGCGCAGCGGACCGCGTCCTTCGTCCGGATGAATTCCTGCGGCACGCAGCGCTCGCGGTGGCACACGCAGCGGCGGTTCGGGCAGCTCCCGGCGTAGGGCACCGTCGCCTGCCTCGGGCTGTCCTGTGCCTCACGCAGCAGCGTCAGGATGAGCGCCATGCGCATGTAGCGGCCGTAGCTCACCTGCTTGAAGTAGCAGGCGCGGGGATCGTCGTCCACCTCCGGCGCGATCTCGTTCACGCGCGGCAGCGGGTGCAGCACTCGCAGCTGCGCCCCGCCCAGGCGCATGCGCTCCGCGTTCAGGATATAGGCGTCCTTCAGGCGCTCGTACTGGGCTTCGTCTTCGAAGCGCTCCTTCTGCACGCGCGTCATGTAGAGGATGTCCAGCTTCGGCAGCGCCTCCTCCAGGGATTCGGTCACCTCCGCCTCCAGCCCTTCCATCATGTAATCGGGCAGTGCGAGCTCTTTCGGGGAGATCAGCACGAAGCGGATGCCCTCGTTGCGGCTCAGCACCCGGATCAGTGAATGCACCGTGCGGCCGTAAAGCAGGTCGCCGCACAGCCCCACGGTCAGGTTGCACAGCCGCCCCGTCTCGGAGCGGATGGTCATGATGTCCGCCAACGTCTGCGTGGGGTGGCAGTGTCCGCCGTCCCCCGCGTTGATAAAGGGCACCCCCGTGTACCGCGCGGCGAGGCGCGCCGCCCCGTCGAAGGGATGGCGCATCGCGATGATGTCCGCGTAGCAGGAGATCACGCGGATCGTGTCGGCCAGGCTCTCCCCCTTGGTCGCGGAGGAGGTCGCGCCGTCCGGCATGGACAGCACCGTCCCGCCCAGGGTCAGCATCGCGGATTCGAAGCTCATGCGCGTGCGGGTGCTCGGCTCAAAGAAGAGGGTCGCCAGCCTGCGCCCGCGGCACGCGTCCGCGTATTCTCCCGGGTTCGCCTGGATGTCGGCGGCCAGGTCGCACATCCGCTCCAACTCTTCGGGGCTGAGGTCCACCGCATCGATGAGGTTACGCATGCGCGCCTCCGATCCAGCTCTCGTCCGAAGGGTTGTCCCGGAAAGCCAGCACGCGCGCGATGTCCGCCTCTTTGATGCGGCCGGTCTCCCCCGCCACCTTCGCGATAGCGTCGAAGTTTGTCAGCGAGACGTTCCGCACGCCAGCGGCCTTAAGCCGCTCCAGCCCCCGCTTCATGCCGTAGGTCATGATGGAGGCGATGCCCAGCACCTCGGCACCCGCCTCGCGCAGGGCTTCCACCACCTCGATGACGCTGCCGCCCGTGGAAATCAGATCCTCGATCACCACGACCTTCTGCCCCGGCTCCAGCCGGCCTTCGATCCGGTTGCCCCGCCCGTGGTCCTTGGCGCCGCCGCGCACGTACCCCATGGGCATGTCCAGCAGGTGCGCCGTAATGGCCGCATGGGCGATGCCCGCCGTGGAGGTGCCCATGAGCACCTCTGCCTGCGGGTACTCCTCCCGCACGATTTCGGCAAGCCCCGTCTCCACCAGGGTGCGCACCTGCGGCGCCGTCAGCGTCAGCCGGTTGTCGCAGTAGACAGGGCTCTTGATGCCGCTGGCCCAGGTAAACGGCTCTTCGGGCCGCAGGAAGACCGCGCCGATGGACAGCAGCGCTTCCGCCAGTTTTTCGCTTCTCGTCATGCTTCTTCTCCTTCAAATTCACGCAGGCAGCGCAGGTACGCCGCCAGGGGATCGGCGCTGGCCGTGATCGGCCGCCCGACGACGATGTAGTCCGAACCGATGCGTCGCGCTTCCCGCGGCGTCATCACGCGCTTCTGGTCGCCGCGGTCTCCGTCGGCAAAGCGGATGCCCGGCGTAACGCACAGGAAGCCCGCCCCGCAGCGCGCGTGCACGGCGCCCGCCTCCAACGGGGAGCAGACCACGCCGTCCAGGCCCGCGCGCCTGGCGTTTTCCGCGTAGGAGAGCACCGCCTCCTCCATCGGCAAATGGATGCCCAGCTCGCCTTCCAGCGCAGTCTGGTCGGTGGAGGTCAGCTGCGTCACCGCGATGCACAGCGGCCGCGTCCCGTCCGGGCGGGTCAGCCCCTCCAGCGCGGCTTCCATCATCGCGCGCGTGCCGGCCGCGTGCAGGTTGACGATGTCCGTATCCAGCGAGGACAGCACGCGCATGGCCTTTTTTACCGTATTGGGGATGTCGTGCAGCTTCAGGTCCAGAAAGATCGGGTGGCCCCGCCCCTTCAGGGTCCTGACGATGTCCGGCCCCTCCGCGTAGAACAGTTCCATGCCGATCTTGACGAAAGGCCGCTCCTCCCCGAATTGCTCGAGGAAGGACAGCGTCTCCTGTCTGCCCGCGAAGTCGCAGGCGATGATCACTTTGCCCATCCGTATGCTCCTTTCAGTTCAGTTCTTCCAGTGTCCGGATGCCGTAGCGGTCCATGGCCGCCGGCAGCGCGTCGATGATGTCCCTGCACGCGTAGGGGGAAACGAGGTTGAGGGCGCCGATTTCCACCGCCCGGGCGCCGGCCATCATCATCTCCAGCACGTCCTCCGCGCTGGAGACGCCGCCCATGCCCACCACGGGGACCTTTACCGCCCGTGCCACATCCCAGACCATGCGCAGCGCCACCGGGAAGACCGCCGGGCCCGAAAGCCCGCCGGTGCGGTTGGCGATGACCGGCTTTCTCGTCGCGAGGTCGATGCGCATGCCCAGCAGCGTGTTGATGAGGCTGATGCCGTCCGCCCCCGCGTCCTCGCATGCCTTCGCGATGTCGGTGATGCTCGTGACGTTCGGGCTCAGTTTGACGATGAGCGGCCGCCGCGTCACCTGCCGCACCGCCGCGACCACTGAGGCCGCCCCGTGCGGGTCGGTGCCGAAGCTCATGCCGCCGCCGTGCACGTTGGGGCAGCTGATGTTGATCTCGTACCAGCCGATCTGCTCCGCCGCCTCCAGCCGACGTACGACCTCTTCGTATTCCTCCACCGAAAAACCGCTGACATTGGCCATCACCGGCTTGTGAAAGACGCGGGAGAGCTTCGGCAGTTCCTCCCGCAGCACGGCGTCCACGCCGGGGTTCTGCAGCCCCACCGCGTTGAGCATACCGGCGGGCGTCTCCGCGATGCGCGGCAGCGGGTTTCCGTCCCGCGCCTGCAGCGTCGTCCCCTTGAAGGAGAAGGTGCCCAGACAGTTGATGTCGTAGAGCTCTGCGAACTCGTACCCGTAGCCGAAGGTGCCGGAGGCGGGGATCACGGGGTTGTCCAGCTGGATGCCGCACAGGTTTACGCTCAGTCGTCCCACAGGATCTCCTCCTTCCGGAAAACAGGGCCTTCCCGGCAGATGCGCCGCATGCCGCCCGTCATGCGCTGGCTGCAGCCCATGCAGGCGCCGAAGCCGCAGCCCATGCGCGCTTCCAGGCTCATCTCCCCGGGCATCTCCAGCCGGGAGAGCGAACGCAGCATCGGCACAGGCCCGCAGGCGTAAAAGTAGCTGCCCTCCGGGATGAGGGCGGTGACGAAGCCCTTCGTGCCCCGGCTGCCGTCCACCGTGGCCACCCGCACGTCGCATCCGAGCGCGCGGAACTCCTCCTCGTAAAACAGTTCGCTTTCGGTATTGAACCCCAGGCAGACCGTCACCGGCAGGCCCGCCTGCCGCAGCGCTCTGGCCAGGTAGTACAGCGGCGGTACGCCGACGCCGCCGCCGGCCAGCACGGGGCAGGTGCCCGCGCGCGACAGGTCGTAGCCGTTGCCCAGCCCGGTCAGCACGCTGAGTTCCTGCCCTGCCGGCAGGGCCGTCAGCGTCTCGGTCCCCCTGCCCCCGCTGCGCACGACGAGACGGAGGCGTCCCGCCTCCAGGTCGCACACGGAGATGGGGCGGCGCAGGGCAAAGCCCGGCACGGCGAGGTTTACGAACTGCCCCGGGCGCATCTTTTCCGTTACGCCCTCCAGCGTCATCTCCGTCACGCGCGGCGTCAGCTGCCGCTTGCCGGTCAGGATGAGTTTTTCTTCCTTCATTTGCGCACCTCGGCATCGATGGTGGAGATGGTCAGCGTCGTCTCCTCCAGCACGTCGAGCAGGACGCCCACCGTATCCAGGGAGGTGAAGATGGTCACGTTGTTCTCGATGGCCAGCTGGCGGATCCGCTGGCCGTCGCTGGCGACCGCGGCGGAGCCGATGTCGCGCGTGTTGATCACGTAGGCGATGTGCCCCTGGCGCAGCGCGTCCGGGATTTCCTCGCTGCCCTCGCCGATCTTGCCCAGCATGTGGGTACGGATGCCGTTCTCCTTGAGGAAGCGCGCGGTGCCCTCGGTCGCCTGGATGTTGAAGCCCAGGTTGTAGAAGCGCCGGATGAGCGGCAGGGCCTCCTGCTTGTTGCTGTCGGCGATGGTCGCCAGCACCGTGCCGTAGTTCTGCAGGCGCATACCCGCCGCCTGCAGCGCCTTGTACAGTGCGCGGTTCAGCTTGTCGTCGTAGCCGATGGCCTCGCCGGTGGATTTCATCTCCGGCGACAGGTAGGCGTCGATGCCCTTGATCTTGTTGAAGCTGAAGACCGGCACCTTCACGTAGTGGCGCCTGCTCTCCGCCGGATACAGGTCGAAGATGCCCTGCTCCTTCAGGCTCTTGCCCAGGATGACTTCCGTCGCGATATCGGGCAGCGGGTAACCGGTCGCTTTGGAGAGGAAGGGAACGGTGCGCGAGCTGCGCGGGTTCACCTCGATGATGTAGACCTCGTCCTGCGGGTCCACGATAAACTGGATGTTGTACAGGCCCACGATGCCCAGGCCCAGGCCGAGCCGCTTGGCGTACTGCAGGATGATGCCCTTGACCCTGTCGGAGATGGAGAAGGAGGGATACACGGAGATGGAGTCGCCGCTGTGCACGCCGGTGCGCTCCACCAGCTCCATGATGCCGGGCACGAACACGTCCCGCCCGTCGCAGATGGCGTCCACCTCCACCTCCCGGCCGGAGATGTAGTGGTCCACGAGCACCGGCTTGTCCGTGTTGACCTCCACGGCGCTGCGCAGGTAGGTGCACAGCTGCTCTTCATTGGCCACGATCTGCATTGCTCGTCCGCCCAGCACGAAGCTCGGGCGGACGAGCACCGGATAGCCGACCTCCGCGGCCGCCTGCACGCCCGCCTCGATCGTCGTCACCGCGCGGCCCTGCGGCTGCGGGATGCCCAGCTCCAGCAGCACGCGCTCGAAACTGTCGCGGTTCTCGGCGCGCTCGATGGCGTCGCAGTCCGTGCCGATGATTTTGACGCCGCGCTCCATCAGCGGCTCGGCCAGGTTGATGGCCGTCTGCCCGCCCAGCGAGGCGATGACGCCCTCCGGCTTCTCAAAGTCGATGATGGCCATCACGTCCTCGGGCGTCAGCGGCTCGAAGTAGAGCTTGTCCGCGGTCGTGTAGTCGGTGGAGACCGTCTCCGGGTTGTTGTTGATGATGATCGCCTCGTACCCCGCGCGGCGGATGGTCTGCACCGCGTGGACGGTGGAGTAGTCGAATTCCACGCCCTGGCCGATGCGGATGGGTCCGGCGCCCAGCACCACGATCTTCTTCTTGTCGCCAAGGCGGGAATCGTTCTTTCCCGTGTAGGACGAGTACAGGTAGGCGATGTACTTGCCGGTGTGCAGGGTGTCCACCATGCGGAAGACCGGCGTGATGCCGTGCTGTTTTCGCTTGCTGTACACCTCGGTCTCGGTAAGGTTCCACAGCTTCGCGATATAGCGGTCGGAGAAACCCATCGTCTTCGCCGCCCGCAGCGCCTCCACGGAGTTGATCTGCTGGCGCAGCGTGTTTTCCATCTCCACGATGCGCCGGAAGCTTTCCAGGAACAGCTCCGTGATCATCGTCTTCTCGTGCAGCGCCGCAACGGAGGTGCCGCGGCGCAGCAGCTCGAAGACGGCGTAGACGTTGTCGTCCCTAAAGACGCTGATGTAGTCGAGCAGCTCCTCGTCCGTCTTCCCGTCAAACTTGGGCATGTGGAAGTGGCACACGCCCGTCTCCAGGCTGCGCACGGATTTGAGCAGGCATTCCTCCAGCGTGCTGCCGATGCCCATCACCTCGCCGGTCGCCTTCATCTGGGTGCCCAGTGTGTTGGGCGCGCTGGCGAACTTGTCGAAGGGGAAGCGCGGGAACTTGGCCACGATGTAATCGAGGCTGGGCTCGATGGCCGCCGTGCCGCCGGCCACCGGGATCTCCTCCAGCAGCATGCCCATGGCGATCTTCGCGGTGACCCGGGCGATCGGATAGCCGCTCGCCTTGGAGGCCAGTGCCGAGGAGCGGGAGACGCGGGGGTTCACCTCGATCAGGTAGTATTCGCTGGTTTCCGGGTGCAGCGCGAACTGCACGTTGCAGCCGCCTTCGATCTTCAGCTCCCGGATGATGCGGATGGCGCTGTCGTTCAGCATCTTCAGGTCGTGCTCGTTCAGCGAGAGGATCGGCGCCACCACGATGGAGTCGCCGGTGTGCACGCCCACGGGGTCCACGTTCTCCATGCCGCAGATGGTGATCGCGTGGTCCGCGGAATCGCGCATGACCTCGAACTCGATCTCCTTGTAGCCCTTGACGCTCTTTTCCACCAGCACCTGGTGCACGGGTGAGAGCTTGAAGGCGTTGAGGCCGATCTCGACCAGTTCCTCCTCGTCCTCCGCGAAGCCGCCGCCCGTTCCGCCCAGCGTAAACGCGGGGCGCAGCACGACAGGGTAGCCGATTTCCAGTGCGGCAGCCTTCGCCTCTTCGATATTGTAGGTAATGCGGGACGGGATGACCGGCTCGCCGATGGACTCGCACATCTCCTTGAAGAGTTCGCGGTCCTCCGCGCGCTCGATGGAGCGCGCGCTGGTTCCCAGCAACTGTACGCCGCACTCGCGCAGCACGCCCTTCTTCTCCAGCTGCATGGCAAGGTTGAGGCCTGTCTGTCCGCCGATGCCCGGGACGATGGCATCCGGCCGCTCGTAGCGCAGAATCTTCGCGATGTATTCCAGCGTCAGCGGCTCCATGTACACCTTGTCGGCGATGCTGGTGTCCGTCATGATGGTCGCGGGGTTGGAATTGCACAGGATGACCTCGTACCCTTCCTCCTTGAGCGCGAGGCACGCCTGCGTGCCCGCGTAGTCAAACTCCGCCGCCTGCCCGATGACGATGGGGCCGGAACCGATGATCAGTACCTTTTTGATGTCCGTGCGCTTGCTCATGCCTGTTCCTCCTTGCGGTATCCGCTGTAACCTTTTTTGCAGGTCAGCACGCATTCACCCAGAACGCGCCAGCCCTCAAACGGGGTCGCCTTCCCCTTGGAGAGGAAGGTTCCCGGATCGATCGTGTATTCCTTGTTAAGGTCGAAGACCGTGTAGTCGCCGCCGATGGGAACCCCGAAACGCCGGCGCGGGGATGTGACCAGCAGTTCCATCAGCCGGTCCATCGACAGCACGCCCGGCCGCACCAGGTACGTGTAGAGCAGCGGGAACGCCGTCTCGATGCCCACGATGCCGAAGGCGCTGCCGTCCAGCCCCCGGCTCTTCTCCGCCGCGCTGTGCGGCGCGTGGTCCGTCGCGATCATGTCGACGGTGCCGTCCTTCACCCCTTCGATGAGCGCCAGCCGGTCCTCCTCCGAGCGCACCGGCGGGTTCATCTTGAAGCGTCCGTCCTCCTCCAGCCGGCTGTCGTCCAGCAGCAGGTAGTGCGGCGCCGTCTCGCACGTCACGTTGACGCCGGAGGCCTTGGCCCGGCGGATCAGCGCGACGCTCTCCTTCGTGGAAATGTGGCACACGTGGTAGCCGCACCCCGTCTGATCCGCCAGGTTCAGGTCCCGTTCGACCTGCCGCCACTCGCTCTCGGAGCAGATGCCCTTGTGGCCGTGGGCGCGGGCATACGCCCCGTCGTGGATGACGCCGCCGTGCAGCAGGCTGTTGTCCTCGCAGTGGGCCACGATGAGCTTGCCCAGCGCCTTCGCCCTGCGCATCGCCTCGCGCATCATCTTCTCGCTCTGCACGCCGTGCCCGTCGTCCGAGAAGGCGCAGACATGCGGCGCCAGCCTCTCCAGGTCTGCCAGCGCCTCCCCCTTCTGTCCCGCGGTGATGGCCGCGTAAGGCCGCACCCCGATCGCGGCGTCCCGCGCGATCAGGTCCAGCTGCGGCCTCAGGTTGTCTGGGCAGTCCGGCACGGGGTTCAGGTTGGGCATGGTCATCACGGTGGTGTAGCCGCCGCGGGCCGCCGCCCGTGTCCCCGTCGCGATGGTCTCCTTATAAGAAAACCCCGGCTCGCGGAAATGCACATGCACATCGCAAAAGCCGGGGAAAACGGTGAATTTACCTTCAGAAGGAAGCAGTTCTTCCGCCACGTTCGGCGAGAAACCCTTTAAGCCGCTGTAAACCGTTACGCTTCTCATTCTCTGGCCTCCTCACAAAAAAGCCCTGCCGAACGGCAGGGCTGAAAAAGCATAGAAACAGACCGGGTCTGCACCGCTTATGTTTCAATCTTGCCGATCTCTCTGGGTCGCCTTAAAGATGAATTTTCTGGATTCTAGCACAGGTTTTGTTCCGTGTCAAACGGTTTTGCGGAGATTGGGCGGACAAAATATGCGGTTTTCCTTGTCGTTTTCGACCAAGGCCTTCTCATCTTCGTTTCTCATATTTGTCTTAAAAGCATAGCCGGCGACAGTACCGGTATCCTCGCCTTACCATAGTCTTTTTCATTTCTCGTAACAATCCTGTTTATGCCGGCATGCAGTGCAACTGCATGCTGTACTGAGTCTTCAAAGTCCGGCCACTCCCCCTCGAGTGCAGTTCGAATCTCGCTTTCGGTTACTGCGGCAACCGAAACGATCGTTAACAGGTTTTGCAGCAGTTTCCGGGTTTGCTCTTTGTCTTTCAGATTCCGGTTGATGATGTAATAGATATCTGTTATGGCTGACGCTGAAACATATTCTTGAATGTCTTCCCGCTGTGCCAACCGTAAAACCTCATAGGCTTCCCGGCTGAAAGGTTCTCTGTTCAGCAATACATCCAATATGACATTCGTATCAATCAGCAGATTCATACCTCTTCAACCTCTCCCGACGGTAATCCTCCAAATCCTTCCCGTCATCCGGCACCGCTCCCATCAGAGACTCCAGGGCGGCCAAAACATCCTTCTTTTCGCCAAGAGGTTCTGATACCGGGGTAATGATGAGTTCCAGACGCCGTCTCTTCATATTGTCGGGAAGGCTGATCAATCCTTCCAACCGTTCTGCATCGACAATTCGCCGGATCGCTTCCATTTTCACCCCTCCTTACACAGGTATCCTTATCTTCATTTTATCATTTGTCGCCTCCCTCTGCAACTTGGTTTCCGAAGAACCTTCACCCTTGGCCAGCGATTGAATCCCGCAGGGGGAGCACAGGACCGCCGCAGAATTTACCGATAATTCCGGAAATATTGGACATTACTCAGCCTCGGCAGAACTTTCCTTGCCATCTGTTCACTAATCTCACTATATCGATCCCAGGTGATTCTTTCTGCTCCCAGACTGACTGGATTCTTGCTGTAATCTCCCCAAGCTTCGTAAGCCTTCTGTTTATCCGTATAATAGACATCATCTTCCTGATCATATACCGCTTTTATGACCGTAAGCTTCGTACCGGACAGCCTTAATAAACAGTCTATCGAGTTTCCGGCCCCGTTTGAACCTCTGTTATAGAAAGCGCCATCCGTACACAAGGAATAACGGTTCCGTGTCCAGCCGTCAAAAACATGAAAGATTTGCCCGTTCTTTCTTGTAAAGCAAGCTATGATCAGATTGTTATCATCTATGCCTGTAACAGACGTATCTCCGGCTGAATCCAGAATCAACAGTTCCTCATCTCCATCGCCATCCACATCCTTGAATAGATATGCGGCTTGTGAAAGTTCGGTATAGGGTTCGGCAAGCAAAGTATCATCGCCGTCCTGAATCGCATCGTAGTATCGATCCAGCACAGCTTTCCAGTCATTCCCCAGCGTATTAAGATTGTTTTCTGCTTTACCTTCTCCTTCAGAAACGAAATAAGTCTGCGGAGCATCTCCGCCTATGTCCAGGTATTCCGCGCTGACGAAGCCGCTCTGTCCGCTCGTGCGCACCACGCGGTAAAAGGTCTTCGCGCCCTTTGGGTACTGCCCCAGCACGCGCACGCGCTCGCCCCGCTCCAGCTTTCCAAGGCTCCTGCTCTTTGCGGACGCCGTCTCCCGCAAGTTGACCGCGCCCGCGGTGATCTCCCCGCCCTGTGCCCCGTCAACGCCGCCCGCATAGTAGGTGCGCTCGCTGCAGCCGCACTCAAGGTAGGCGGCGTCCACCCAGCCCTCCAGGCCGGTCCACGAATCCGGGCTGGAGGGCGCGCTGTAGACCACGCGGACGCGCGCCCAGTTTCCGGAGATCTCCAGCAGGCGCACCAGGTCCGCCTGCTCCACGTGTCCGGCGACCGCGGTGTTTCCGTCCGGCCGGGCGCGGACCTTCAGGTAGTTGCCGCAGATGCGGCAGTCTTCCGTGCCGGCGTGCAGCGCGAGGTGTCTGCCGTGGTACGCCCGGTCCCCGTCTTCCGCCAGAAAGCGCGCCTTCTCCGCCGCGGCCGTTGCGCACAATGCTATTAAAAGTATGAACAACAGGTTCAATACGTTTTGTTTCATACAGTCCCTCCTCATCGAACTACAGCGTCGCATTATGCATTCGTGTAGTTATGTTTTATTGGTCATCAATACTCGCTAATCTGTTTGAAATATACCCTATTCTCCCTTCTTCGAGTTCTATCTCAAACCAACCATTATCCGCCACACCTAGTAATCTATACCGTTCACCTGCTTTAGCCATACCAATCTTTAAAGCAGACGTACTCGGTGATTTCCTCACATTTATATTCTTTCCATTCCGTATTCTTACATATTGAGCATTTGTGCTGTTTATTTCCGCCGCTTGCTCTTGTAAAGATTCCGACCTATGATAATCAATCCTTACAGCGCTATTTGCATGGCTCTTTAAATCTCCATTAGCATTGTTTATGGTTTCCGTATTAAAAACTTCCGTATCTGCGGGATTAGGTCTTTTGTTCGGCCGGAGACACAAAAACAGTATTGCCATAATTAGCATAATACATGTCCATAGTACTATTTTTGCGAATCGCTCTGTTCGATTCCTTCTTCTTGACTTCAAACTATAGGCAGGTTTTGCTCTATGGCTGATAATACTCTTCTTATAGCCTATAACGTCTTTCTCTACAGTTTTTATGGTTTCTTCTGAGATTGAGCTTATTGGTATAACAAAAGCCATATTCAGTCGTGGATTATAAATGCCTATTCTTGTAATCAACTTGAATTCTCTTTTTCCGGAATGCAATCCCATCAGTAGGTACATCAGTATCTGAAGTGTATGCTTGCTTGTTGGTTTTGCTTTCAAAACCTTCAAGTCCCATAATGTATCCTCAGTTAAATAGTCTCCATCACCGGCTGAAACAATGTCTGTATACCCAGATGGATCAAATGTAAAACCCGCTGATACGATTGGTCCATTCATTTTCCAAAAAACAATACACCTGTTTACCATAATTCGTATATTGTTGATTGTCGCTTCATTGGGGTTAGTTTCAAGTGGGCCTTTAACGTTATTACCTGGATTTCCATATCTATACCAAACATCGTATGTAACAGCCTTGCATGCTGAAATTATGGAGATATCATCCGTTCCTGTTATCTCATCCAATAGAGAACCTATATCAATCCGGTTTTGTTTATCCTTTATCTCTAAATCCTTCCCCAACTCGTTTATTCTATTTCTGTAACCTAGTATAGAGATAGCAAACGCTTCCTCAATCCTATCTCCCATCATATATCGAGTTAGATAGTCAACTGCCATGCCAACCACAGCAGCATGCACGTTCTCATCGCCAACCACACTAAATCCGTCATCTATTGTCGTAGTTTCAAACTCAGAGGGTCTTAGAAATCCTCCATATGGTTGTTTATAGCTTCTCGCTCTACCCGTTACTGAATACATCTCCAATATGCCCCCATGGACTCATCGATGTGGTTTAGTGCTTTTAACTCTTAAGAGTATGACTTACCTTACTGCTATCGGAAAGCATAACCATGTACCGGATTATAAATAGCAAAACCGTACAGCCTTTCCTCTGATTCATACATACCTGCCCAAGATAAAAAGCTTTCTGATACTTCTGAAACAGGCATGCCCGGCGTATATAAGATCAACACTTCTGTATCTTCAATGCCATAAGGTTTTGAAGGAACATGGAGGACACCTTTTTCGATATATTCTGTATCATGGCTGTTTTCTATTTTCAATTTATCTATGTGCAATTGCCATGAATAATCACTTAATTGACTTTGAATACTCAACTTACCAGAAAAGCGACACTCATATATTGTCCCACCAGGATAATCTTCAGTATAAACTCCCATATCAGCATCTTCGTATTCACCATAAAACTCGCCGTTCTCCTTTATGCATAATTCTGTTTGCCATGCACCCGCACCGCTGGAAAAGTCTAGCATCATGCCTTTCATCGAAGGAAAGAGCGTTTCTTTCGTCAATGCTTTATACTGCTGTTTATCTGCAATTGGTGAAACCCTTTCATTTCTCAAGAATTCTGTACTTACCCAACCTTCCAGCCCGGTCCAGCAGTCCTCATACCAGGATTTGGCGTTTGTCACCTTGATTCTTGCCCATTCTCCTTTGAGTTCCTGTAAAAGGATACTGTCATCCGGACTGATATGCCCGATAATCTCCCCGTCAGGTGTTTTACGCACCCGAAGCTGGCCGGTCGTTGCACGCAGCTCTTCTGTACCGGTATACAGATCAAGCCCTGTAGATGCTGTGCCGTAATCCGGCAAACCGCTTGATGGATTCCGTTCTCTTCCCGGTGAAGCATACGCCATCTCCGGCAGGTTTCCGCCAACCTTCAGATACTCCGCGCTGACGAAGCCGCTCTGTCCGCTCGAGCGCACTACGCGGTAAAAGGTCTTCGCGCCCTTACCGTACTGCCCCAGCACGCGCACGCGCTCGCCCCGCTCCAGCTTTCCAAGGCTCCTGCTCTTTGCGGACGCCGTCTCCCGCAAGTTGACGGAACCCGCGGTGATCTCCCCGCCCTGTGCCCCGTCAACGCCGCCCGCGTAGTAGGTGCGCTCGCTGCAGCCGCACTCAAGGTAAGCGGCGTCCACCCAGCCCTCCAGGCCGGTCCACGAATCCGGGCTCGACTGCGCGCTGTAGACCACGCGGATGCGCGCCCATTTCCCGGAGATCTCCAGCAGGTGCACCAGGTCCGCCTGCTCCGCGTGGCCGACGACCGCGGCGTTTCCGTCCGGCCAGGCGCGGACCTTCAGGTAGTTGCCGCAGATGCGGCAGTCTTCCGTGCCGGCGTGCAGCGCGAGGTGGCTGCCGTGGTACGCCCTGTCCCCGTCTTCCGCCAGAAAGCGCGCCTTGTCTGCGGCGGCTGCGCTGAAGATCAGCAGGAGCACGAGCCCAGTCGCCAGAATCATCCGCTTTTTCATCCAATTCATCCCCTTTTTTCACGCTGCCTTCATTATATCATACACGCATATGATTTCCCCGCCCAAATGTGAGGAGATTTCGAACTTTTGCGCCCGTCTCTTGCGGCTGAACCCCCGCGAGGCTATACTGGGCGCGAATCCAAATGAAAGGACGGTTTTCCCATGGACACGATGAACCTCGAAAGCCTGATCTCCGAAGTCGCGGGCAAGCTGCTCGCCAATACCGACCTGATGAACGCCTTCAAGAGCGATCCGGTCTCGCTCGTCACGAAGACACTGGGCATCAGCCTGGACGGCGACCAGCTGACAGCGCTCATCGAGGGCGTCACCAAGGCGATCGGCGCCGAAAAGGCCTCCGGTATCCTCGGCGCCCTCAAGGGCATTCTCGGACGGTAATCCCTGAAACCTCTCCCGCTGACGGAGAGGTTTTTTATGCAGTAGCTCAAAAAACCAAGTAAAAACGCTTGCTTTTTCAAAACAATGGTGGTAATATACCGAATTGGCACATCCTTGTTCTGCATGAGACATTGCAGAGCCAGAGTCCAAAAGGAGGTGAAAGGTTCATGAACAACTACGAACTGATCTACATCATCGATGCCGCCCTCGAAGAGGCTGCCCGCAAGGACCTCATCGAGAAGTTCAACGGCGTCATCACCGCGAACGGCGGTGAGGTTGTGAAGGTCGAAGAGTGGGGCAAGCGCCGTCTCGCCTACGCCATCGACTACAAAACCGAGGGTTATTACGTGTATGTGGCCTTCAACGCCAGCGCTGAGCTGCCGAAGGAGCTCTCCCGTAATCTCGGCAACAACGAGAGCGTGATCCGCTCCCAGATCGTAAAGCTTCTGACGAAGAAGAGCAGCGTCAAGCCGCGTCCGGTTCGCGTTGCGCCCGTCGTCGAGGCTGCCCCTGCGGCAGCCGCAGAGGAAGCGCCCGCAGCAGAAGCTCCCGCGGCGCCCGCCGAAGAAGCGGCCCCCGCAGAGGAAGCGCCTGCCGCCCAGGAGTAATCACCGCACGTTTCGCCGCGTTATGACTATGATAAGGATGAGTGAAAGATGAACAAAGTTTATTTGATCGGCAACCTGACCCGCGATCCGGAGATGCGTGCCACATCCTCCGGCGTGTCGGTTTGCAATTTCAGCATCGCGGTCAACCGCCGCTTCCGCAATCAGAACGGACAGCAGGAAACCGACTTCTTCAACATCGTCGCCTGGCGTCAGCTGGGCGAGCTCTGCGGCAAGTATCTGTCCAAGGGCAGGAAGGTCGCCATTGCCGGCTCCATCCAGACCCGGACCTACGAGGCGCAGGACGGCAGCAAGCGCAACGCGTTTGACATCGTCGCCGATGAAGTGGAGTTCCTCTCTCCCTCCGGTGCGGGCGCGCCCGCCGGCGAAACGCATGTCGCGTCCGCCTCTTCCGCGGCCCCGGCTCAGGCGCCTGCCTTTGCCCCCGCCGATTCCGGATTTACCCAGGTGGACGACGACGATCTCCCGTTTTAAGCCGATTTGACAGCGGCCGGAAGCCCCGGCCGGAAAGGAGAACGCCATGTCTGAAGACCGTCAGGCACGCCGCCCCCGCGGCCGCAAGCCGCGCAGGAAGGTCTGTGCATTCTGCGTTGACAAGATCGAGTACATCGATTACAAGGATTTCCGTGATGTCAACTCCCGCATGCGCCGGAACATCAGCGAGCGCGGCAAGATCCTGCCCCGCCGCATGACCGGCAACTGCGCCAAGCATCAGCGTCAGCTGTCCGAGGCCATCAAGCGCGCCCGTGCCATCGCGCTTCTGCCCTACAGCGTGGACTGATTTTGCAGAAAGCCGTTCCCTCTCTTCGGAGAGGGAATTTTCTTTTTCACTTAATTCCTGTTGACATAGTAGGAATTAGGGCTTATACTCTCCATAACAGGATGGTTTCCATCCGTACAGAAGGAGCTGAATCCGAACCATGCAAATTTACGCCGACAATGCAGCCACGACCCGGATGAGCCGCACGGCGATCGACGCCATGCTCCCCTACATGGAAGAGATCTACGGCAACCCGTCCAGCCTTTACAGCATCGGGCAGCGCGCCAAGGAGGCGCTGGAGCAGGCCCGCTCGGACATCGCCGCCGTCATCGGCGCGGATCCCCGCGAGATCACCTTCACCTCCGGCGGCAGCGAGGCCGACAACCAGGCGCTGCTCTCCGCAGCCACGCTGGGCAAAAAGCAGGGGAAACTGCATATCGTCTCTTCCGCCTTCGAGCACCATGCCGTTCTCCACGCGCTGAAGCGGCTGGAGTCCGAGGGCTTCGAGGTCACGCTGCTGCCCGTGCACGAAAACGGCATCGTGGACGTGCGCGAGATGGAGGCCGCACTGCGGGAAGACACGTGCCTCGTCACGATCATGACCGCCAACAACGAGATCGGCACCCTCCAGCCCGTCCGCGAAATCGGCGCCGTCTGCCGCGCGCACGGCGTTCCCTTCCATACCGACGCCGTTCAGGCCGTCGGGCACCTGCCCATCGACGTCAAGGCGGACAACATCGATCTGCTCTCCGCCTCCGCCCACAAGTTCCACGGGCCCAAGGGCGTGGGCTTCCTCTTCGCCCGCCGCGGCGTCCGGCTCACCAACCTCATCGAGGGCGGCGCACAGGAGCGCGGAAAGCGCGCCGGCACGGAGAACGTATCGGGCATCATGGCCATGGCCGCCGCCCTGAAGGAAGCCGCAGCCGGCATGGCGGAAAACGCCGCTCGTATGACGGCGCTCCGCGACCGGCTGATCGCCGGCCTCAGCGAAATCCCCCACTCCGCGCTGAACGGGGACGCAGTGCGGCGGCTGCCGGGCAACGTCAACTTCTGCTTTGAGGGGATCGAGGGCGAGTCCCTGCTCCTGCTGCTGGACGACAAGGGCATCTCCGCCTCCTCGGGCAGCGCCTGCACCTCCGGCTCGCTGGATCCCAGCCACGTTCTGCTGGCCATCGGGCGCGTGCACGACGTGGCGCACGGTTCCCTGCGCCTCTCCCTCGGCGAGGACGCGACCGAAGAAGAGGTCGATTACATCATCCGCTCCGTCCGCGAGATCGTCGAATACCTGCGGGGCTTCTCCCCCGTCTGGCGCGACCTGCAAAGCGGCAAAACCCCGTTCATTCTGTGAGCTCAGGCAGGAGGAAACACGATGGCACTCTACAGTGAAAAAGTGATGGACCATTTCCGCAATCCCCGCAACGTCGGCGTCATCGAGGACGCCAACGGCGTAGGCGAGGTCGGCAACGCCAAGTGCGGCGATATCATGAAGATGTATCTCAAGATCGAGGATGAAATCATCAAGGACGTCAAGTTCGAGACCTTCGGCTGCGGCAGCGCCATCGCCTCCAGTTCCATGGCGACGGAGCTCATCAAGGGGCAGCCCGTCTCCGAGGCGATGAAGCTGACCAACAAGGCCGTCGCCGAGGCGCTGGACGGCCTGCCGGACTACAAGATGCACTGCTCCGTCCTGGCCGAGGAGGCCATCCGGTCAGCGCTGGACGATTACAACAGGCGCAAAGGCGAAGGCTGATCCTCCCTGCAGCCTTCCTTACTGCAGCACCCCGCCGGTACCGGCGGGGCGTTTTTTTCAGTTTTCCTGCCGGCGCAGCGCCGCGCCCACAAAACCTGCGAACAGCGGATGCGGGCGGTTGGGCCGGCTCTTCAGCTCCGGGTGGAACTGCACGCCCACAAACCACGGGTGATCCGGCAGCTCCACAACCTCCACGAGGTCCCGCTCCGGGTTGACGCCGGCCACCCTCATGCCCGCCTGCTCGAACTTCTCCCGGTACAGGTTGTTGAACTCCCAGCGGTGGCGGTGCCGCTCCCGGATCTCCGCCGTGCCGTAGGCGGCAAAGCTCCGCGTCCCTTCCCGCAGGCGGCACGGGTAGCTGCCCAGGCGCATGGTTCCGCCCTTCCCGTCCACGTGCTGCTGGTCGGGCATGAGGTCGATGACGGGATACGGGGTGTTCGGGTCCACCTCGCTCGTGTGCGCGCCGGAGAGGCCCAGCACGTTCCTGGCGAACTCCACCACCGCCATCTGCATCCCCAGGCAGATGCCCAGGAAGGGCACGCCGTTTTCCCGCGCATACCGGACGGCGGCGATCTTCCCCTCCAGCCCGCGGGAGCCGAAGCCGCCGGGCACCAGGACGCCGCCGCAGCCCGCGAGCTTTGCCGCCGCGTTCTCCGGCGTCACCTCCTCGGCCGCCACCCACTCCACCGAAACCTTCGCGTCGTTGGCGATACCGCCGTGCGTCAGCGCCTCGCAGATCGAAAGATAGGCGTCCGGCAGCTCCACGTACTTCCCCACGATCGCGATTTTCACCGCCTTCGCCGGCTCCAGCAGGCGCTGCGTCATCTCCCGCCATTCGGTCAGGTCGGCCTGCGGCGCGTCGATGCCCAGCAGGCGGCACACGCGCTCGTCCATCCCCTCCTCGTGCAGCAGCAGCGGCACCTCGTAGATGCTGCGCGCGTCGAGGTTTTCGAACACGCAGTCCGCCGGGATGTTGCAGAACAGGCCGATCTTCCCCCGCAGATCGCGGGAGAGCGGCTTTTCGCTGCGGCAGACGATCAGATCCGGCTGGATGCCCAGGCCGGTCAGCTCTTTCACGCTGTGCTGCGTCGGCTTGGTTTTCAGCTCGCCCGCAGCCGAGATGTACGGCACCAGCGTCACGTGAATGCACAGCACGTTCTCCCGCCCGACCTCGATGCGCAGCTGGCGCATCGCCTCCAGGAAGGGCAGCGACTCGATGTCGCCCACCGTTCCGCCAATCTCCGTGATGACGATGTCCGGCGGGTTTTCCGTGCGCGTGACCTCCAGCATGCGCCGCTTGATCTCGTTGGTGATGTGCGGGATGACCTGGATGGTCGCGCCCAGGTATTCGCCCCTTCGCTCACGGGAGATGACCGTCCAGTAGACGCGGCCGGAGGTGACGTTGCTGGCTTGGCTCAGGTTTTCGTCGATGAAGCGCTCGTAATGTCCCAGGTCCAGGTCCGTTTCCGCGCCGTCCTCCGTCACGAAGACCTCGCCGTGCTGATACGGGTTCATCGTCCCCGGGTCCACGTTGATGTACGGGTCGAACTTCTGCATGGAGACGCGGAGCCCCCTGCATTTCAGCAGCCGCCCCAGAGAGGCGGCGGTGATTCCCTTGCCCAGCGACGAAACGACGCCGCCCGTCACAAATATGAATTTCGTACGCATCGCTTGATCCTCCGTCCGGCCGTCGGTGTGATTTGCTACCTACCGCGCTATTGTATCACCCTTCCCGCAGATTTCAAGATCAAAATGCATGTTTAATTTACAATTCTCCCATATTTTATTAGAATTTGGCATAATTAATTGCAAATTGAATATTCCAAAAGGTTATTCATCAGTTTCAGTGCATACGAAAACCCGCCTTCCGACGGGCTTTGCTTATTTATGGTACAGCTTGCTGTTCTCGTACACGGCATCGCAGGTGAGGTTCATGCCCAGCCGCATGAACACGCCCTCATCCACCGAGGAGAGCATCACCGTGGAATGGACCTCGCACCCCTCCAGTTCGGAGAGCTTCTGCATGGCGCGCGCCGCCCGCTCGTCCGCAGCCGCGCTGATGGAGAGCGCGATCAGCATTTCGTCCGTGTGCAGGCGCGGGTTGTGCCCCTTCAGGTAGTCCGTCTTGAGCGTCTGAATGGAGCGGAGGACCTCCTCCCCGATGAGGTCGGTCTCCTGGTCGATGCCCGCCAGCGCCTTGAGTGCGTTGAGCAGCACCGCGGAACTGGGGCCGAACAGGTCGCTCGTCTTGCCGGTGATGATCCGCCCGTCCGCCAGTTCGATCGCGGAGGCTGGCTTGCCCGTCTTCTCGGCGCGCCAGCGCGCCGCGGGTACGACCGGCCGGTTCTCCGGTTCGATCCCCAGCTGCTGGAGCAGCATGGCGATCTTCTGTTTCTCCCCCTGTCCGGCCAGGCCGCGGCGGATCTCGGCGACCGTCTTGAACCAGCGGCGGATGACCTCCTGCCGCGAGGCCTCGCGGCAAACCCCGTCGTCCGTGATGGCGCTGGCGATCATGTTGACGCCCATATCCGTCGGGCTCTTGTACGGGCATTCACCGTAAATGCGCTCGAAGATCGCGCGCAGCACGGGGAAGACTTCGATATCCCGGTTGTAATTGACGGTCGTGACGCCGTAGGCCTCCAGATGGTAGGGGTCGATCATGTTCACGTCGGAGAGGTCCGCCGTCGCCGCCTCGTACGCCAGGTTGACCGGATGCTTGAGCGGCAGGTTCCAGACCGGGAAGGTCTCGAACTTCGCGTAGCCCGCTTTGATGCCCCGCTTGTTCTCGTGATAGAGCTGGGAAAGGCAGGTCGCCATCTTTCCGCTGCCGGGACCGGGGGCCGTCACCACGACGAGCGGGCGGCTCGTCTCGATGTACTGGTTGCGCCCGTAGCCCTCGTCGCTGACGATGAGGCGGACGTCGGACGGATAGCCCGCGATGGGATAGTGGCGGTAGACGCGCACGCCCAGCGCTTTCATCCGGCTCTCGAAGGCCATCGCCGCGCTCTGGTCCGCAAACTGCGTAAGAGCGATGCTGCCCACGTAAAAGCCGTAGCCGCGGAACACGTCGATGAGCCGCATCACGTCCTCGTCATAGGTGATGCCCAGATCGCCGCGGCGCTTGCTCTTCTCGATGTCCCCCGCGTTGATGGCGATGACGATTTCCACCTGGTCGCGCAGTTCGGTCAGCATGCGGATCTTGTTGTCCGGCGCAAAGCCGGGCAGCACGCGCGCCGCATGGTAATCGTCAAACAGCTTGCCGCCGAATTCCATGTAGAGCTTGCCGCCAAACTGCTGAATCCTCTCCCGGATGTGCTCCGACTGGAGCGTGATGTACTTCTGGCTGTCAAAACCGATGGTCTTCATGCGTCCCTCCGTTCCGTGTCAGATTCTCTCTTCCTGCCGTCCGCCGAAGACGCGCAGCGCGGGTCCGCAGCCCTCGAAGGCCAGACCTTCCACCAGCGTGTCGTTCGGCATCTTCACGAATCCCAGCCGCGTGCAGCCGAAAAAGGCCATGCGGCGGACCCACTTCATCCCCCAGGGCAGCACGGCCTGCACCAGCCGTTCGCAGCCCGCGAAAGCGCTGGGGCCGATCTCCTCCAGTCCCCTCTCGAATGTGCACAGTTCCAGTGCCGTGCACCCCATAAACGCGCTCTCCCCGATAACCCGGACGCCTGCGCCGATCCCGGCCTGCTCCAGCGTGCGGTTGCCGAAGAAAGCCTTGGGCGCGATAGCCGAGATGCGTCTGCCGCACAGCTCCTCCGGAATCTCCACGCGGATCACCGAAGGATCGCGGAGACCGCACACGCACAGCGTCCCATCCTCCGCCTCCTCCAGCAGCAGGTGTTCGTCCTGCCGCCACGCCTCCGCGTCAAAGGTCAGCCCGTTGAGCGCTGCGTACTGCCGCGCCGCGGAATTCTCCGCGCCGTAGAGCACGAGCCCCCGCCCGCAGCCGAAGAACACCCCTCCGCCGAAGCTGCGCACGGTATCCGGAATGTCCACGCGCACAAGCGACGTGCACTTGGAAAAGGAAGAGGGGCCGAGCGCATGCACGCCGGGCTGAAGCCGGACGTGCGTCAGCGCGGTGCAGCGCGCAAAAGCCAGGGTGCCGACGCGTTCCACGCCCCCCGGGATGACAAGCCGCCTGAGGTGCTGGCAGCCAAGGAAGGCCATCTCCCCGATCTGCCGAAGCTCCGGCGGCAGGACGACGCGCACCAGCGCCCGGCAGCCTTCAAAGGCGTGCGGCGCGATGGCGGTAACGGGGCGCTCCCCCGCTTCAAAGGAGATGTTGACGTCGTCCGCCTGCGCATCGAGGCATCGAACCACCGTAAAGCTTCCGTCCCCGTTTTCCGAAAAGGCGAGGCGGCTGCGTGCCGCGGGGACCGCTGTCTGCCGGGGCCCGGGCATCCCTCCGATCCGCAGGCTGAAGCCGTCCTGCCCCAGCACGCGGCCCTCACCCGTCCGGGTTTCCCTGTCATCCGTCATCCTTCGCCCTCCGGTTCTTCATTCCGCATCCTCCAGAAACGCGCGAACCTTCTCCTTCGCGCGGTATACCTCGTTGCGCCGCAGCCCCGCGCCGTTCAGCGCGGCAGCGGCCTCCCGCAGCGTCTCGCCCTGCAGCATGCGCTCCAGCAGCGCAAGCTCCGGCGTCAGCGCCGCGGCTTCTTCTTTTTCCTTCCCCACGTCCGTCCCGTGCAGATCCAGCACCAGGCAGTACTCGCCTTTTTCAGCCTTCTCGTTGGCCGACAGCAGCGCCAGGACCTCTTCCGCCGTACCGCGGATGGTCTTCTCGTAGAGCTTCGTCAAATCGCAGCTCGCGCTGATCCGGCAGCCCGGGAGCGTCCCGGCAATCGTCCGCACGAGTTCGATCACGCGGTGGGGCGACTCGTGCACGACCGCCACCGGTACGCCGGAGGCCGCAATGGCGCGCAGCTTCTCCGCCAGTTCGCCCCGCTTGCGCGGCAGAAAGCCGTAGAAGGCAAACTCCCTCGTGTCGAAACCGGAGACGGAGAGCGCTGCGGCCATGGCCGTCGGGCCCGGAACCGCCAGCACCTCGATGCCGGCCTTCAGCGCCTCGTCCACCAGAAAACTGCCCGGATCGCTGACCGCGGGCGTCCCCGCGTCCGTCACCAGCGCGACGGACAAATCTTCTTCCAGCATCCGGGCGACGAGCGGCGCCGCCTTCTCCTCTTCATTGTGCCGGTGGTTGGAGACGCAGGGCGTCCGCACGCCGAAATGCTGCAGCAGCTGGCGCGTCACCCGCGTGTCTTCCGCCGCGATGAGGTCGCAGGACCCCAGCACCTCCAGCGCGCGCGGGCTCAGGTCCGACAGGTTGCCGATCGGCGTCGCGACCACATATAATCTGGGCATTCTTTATCCTCATTCGCCGCGCAGGCGCACGGCTTCGTTACCTCATATCCGCCACTCGGGCGCGTCAAGGCGCTCCACGCCGCGCAGCATCGCGCTGTGCGCGCGCGGGTTGGCGGCAATTTCTTCCTTCGACGGTTTCTGACCCCCTCCCAGCAGGCGGACCTGCGGGATCCTGCCGCAGACGCACACCGGGATTCTCGGCGGGCAGATGCACGGATTGGCCAGCCGGCGGAAGGTCTGCTTTACGATGCGGTCCTCCAGCGAGTGGAAGGTCAGCACCGCCAGACGCCCGCCGGGCCGCAGCATCCTGGCCATGTCGCACAGCGCCTGCGAAAGCGGCTCCAGTTCGTCGTTGACCGCGATGCGCAGCGCCTGAAAGGTCCGGCGGGCGCTGTGTCCCTCTTCCTGCATGCGCACGCGCTTCGGGATTGCCGCGTCCACGCACCGGACCAGGTCCGCCGTCGTTTGCAGCGGCTTCTGCTCCCGGTGTTCGCAGATGATGGCAGCGATGCGCGCCGCCCACTTTTCCTCCGCATTTTCCCGCAGGATACGGGCGATCTCCTCCTGGGGCCACTCGTTGACGATCGTGGCCGCCGTCAGCGGCTGCCGCTGGTCCATGCGCATGTCCAGCGGCGCCTCGCCGTGGTAGGAAAAGCCGCGTTCCGGTGCGTCCAGCTGCCAGGAACTGACGCCCAGGTCCACCGTCATGCCGTCGATTGCGGTTACGCCGCGCTCCGAGAGCAGTTCCCGGACGTCGTGAAAGTTTCCCTTGACCGCCGTGAAATTGCCTGCGCCGGCAAGCCGGGCGGACGCCGCCGCGAGGGCGTCGTCATCCCGGTCGATGCCGTACAGGTGCCCGCCCCCGCCCAGCCTGCGAAGGATTTCTTCGCTGTGTCCGCCGCCGCCCAGGGTGCCGTCGACATAGATGCCGCCTTCCCTCACGTTCAGCAGGTCCACCGTTTCCTTCAGCATCACGCTGACATGCGAAAACTGCATTGTCTTACTCCGATTGTTTTCTCCGCTGCGGGCAGTTACGCCTTCATCTTTCCCAGCTCTTCAATGCGCGCGCCGAGATTCTGCAGCTTCAGGCGGTTGGCCTCCAGCTTCTCGCGCTCCTTGGCCACCAGCTGTGCCGGCGCCTTGCCCGTAAAGCCCGGGTTGGCGAGTTTCGCCTCCGCGCGCTCGATTTCCCTGGCCGTCCCGTCGGCCTCCTTGGTCAACCGTGCGATCTCCTTGTCGATGTCCACCAGGTCGCCCAGCGGGATGTAGACCTCCGCCGCGTCGCAAACGCAGGAGACGGTGCCGGCAGGCGCCGCTTCCCCGGCTTCCATCAGTGAGACACTGCTCGCCCAGGCCAGCCGCATGAGGAAGCTGCCCGCCTCGGCCATCGCCTGCTCGTGCCCCTCGTGCGCGCGCACGATCAGGTGCGCCCTGCGGCCCACGGCCACGTTCATCTCCGCGCGCAGGTTGCGCACGGCGCGGATGACGTCCATCACGTCCTCCATCTGCCGCGCTTCCTGTTCGAAGCACAGAGCGTCGTCCGCCTGCGGCCAGCTGGAGAGCATGATCGTCCCCTCCGTGCCCGGCACGCTGCGGTAAACCGCCTCCGTGAGGAAGGGCATGAACGGATGCAGCATCTTGAGCAGCGCGATGAGCGTATGGCGCAGCACCGCCAGCGTCGCCGCGCGGCCCTCGCCCGCCAGGCTGACCTTCGCCAGCTCGATGTACCAGTCGCAGAACTCGCTCCAGGCAAAGTCGTAGATCTTCTGCGCCGCAAGGCCCAGGTCGTACTCCTCAAAGTGCTGCGTCACCTGGCGCACGGTCTCGTTAAGCCGCGTCAGGATCCACTTGTCCGGAGTGGAGAAGGTCTTGCCCGCGAGCTCTTCCGCCGCGCCGTCCATGTTCATCAGCACGAAGCGGCTCGCGTTCCAAATCTTATTGGCGAAGTTGCGCGCGCTCTCCACCTTGTCGTCGGAGAAGCGCATGTCGTTTCCGGGGCTCACGCCCATCACCAGGGAGAAGCGCAGCGCGTCCGCGCCGTACTTATCGATGACCTCCAGCGGATCCACGCCGTTGCCCAGCGATTTGGACATCTTGCGGCCCTGCGTGTCGCGCACCAGGCCGTGAATCAACACGGTGTGGAAAGGCGGCTCGCCCATCTGCTCGCAGCCGGAGAAGATCATGCGGGCGACCCAGAAGAAGATGATGTCGTAGCCCGTCACCAGTACGGACGTGGGATAGAAGTAGCGCAGGTCCTCCGTGTCCACCGGCCAGCCCAGCGTGGAGAAGGGCCACAGCGCGGAAGAGAACCACGTGTCCAGCACGTCCTCGTCCTGCGCAAGGTGCGTCCCGCCGCACTTGGGGCAGACGGCCGGCGCCGTGCGGGAAACGATCGTCTCGCCGCAGTCGTCGCAGTACCACGCGGGGATCCGGTGGCCCCACCACAGCTGGCGGGAGATGCACCAGTCGCGGATGTTCTCCATCCAGCTCAGGTAGTTGCGCGTGAAGCGCTCCGGCACGAACTTCGTGCGGCCGTCCTTCACGCAGGCGATCGCCGGCTCCGCCAGCGGCGCCATCTTGACAAACCACTGCTTGGAGACCATCGGCTCGATGGTCGTATGGCAGCGGTAGCAGGTGCCCACCTCGTGGCTGATCGTCTCCACGGACTTGAGGAAGCCGCCCGCCGTCAGGTCCTCCACGATGGCCTTGCGCGCC
Organism: uncultured Eubacteriales bacterium; assembly: GCA_902781095.1. Lineage (GTDB taxonomy): Bacteria > Bacillota > Clostridia > Christensenellales > Aristaeellaceae > Ventricola. The sequence goes on along the minus strand of CACZHW010000017.1, from coordinate 3,436 downwards.
TCCATCGTCGTAAGGCCCGCGTACTTGCCGCAGTCGAAGACGCGCGGTTCGTTCACCGTCGCCTTGCCGCTCTCAAAGAGCGCGTCCGCCTCCGCCTTCTCCGCCGCGCCGGTCATGTGCCCGTCGTAGGTGAACACGCGCAGGATCGGCAGGCTGTGCCGCAGGCCGACCTCGAAGTCGTTGGGATCGTGGGCCGGCGTGATCTTGACCACGCCCGTCCCCTTTTCCATGTCCGCGTGCTCGTCGCAGACAATGGGGATTTCCCGGTTCGTAAGCGGCAGCATCACGTGGCAGCCGTGCAGGTGGCGGTAGCGCTCATCCTCCGGGTTGATGGCCACGGCGGTATCGCCCAGCATCGTCTCCGGGCGCGTCGTCGCCAGCTCCAGCATTTCCCCGGTCTCCTTGACGGGGTAGAGCAGGTGCCAGAAGCGGCCCTCCTGCTCCTCATACTCCACCTCCGCGTCCGAAATGGAGGTCTTGCAGCAGGGGCACCAGTTGATCATGCGGTTGCCGCGGTAGATGAGCCCCTTCTCGAAGAGGCGGTTGAACACCTCCGTGACGGCCTTGGAGCAGCCTTCGTCCATCGTGAAGCGCTCGCGGGACCAGTCGCAGCTGTTGCCCATGCGGCGCGTCTGGCGCACGATGCGCCCGCCGTACTCCTTCTTCCAGGCCCACGCGCGCTCAAGGAAGCCCTCGCGGCCCACGTCCTGCTTGGTGAGCCCCTCCTTGGCCATCGCCGCCACGATCTTCACCTCGGTCGCGATGGAGGCGTGATCGGTGCCCGGCAGCCACAGCGTCGGATCGCCCTTCATGCGGTGGTAGCGCGTCAGGCTGTCCTGCAGCACGCCGTCCATGGCGTGGCCCATGTGCAGCTGGCCCGTGATGTTGGGCGGCGGCATCACGATCGTGAAAGGCTTCTTTCCCTCCACGCGGTGCGCGGTGAACGCGCCGCTCTCCTCCCACTCGCGGTAGATTTCCCCTTCCAGCTCCTGCGGGTTGTAGTTTTTCGCCATCTCGGGCGCGCCTTTGTTGTCCATCTTCCTTCGTCCTCCTCTTTCTTATGCCAGGAAAACCAGCGCCGCTCCCGCCGCCGCGATGAGCACGCCGATCAGTTTCAGCCGGTTCTTAGCCCCTTCCCCGGGGCAAATGCGCCCCGCCGCAAGGGCCAGCGCCGCACCGCACAGCAGCAACGCGAGCCCGGGCAGCATTCTCGGTGAAAAATTCATGGATCCTCCCTGCCGCGAAAAAAGCGCCCGCATCCCGAAGGACGCAGAGCGCTTGCGTGGTACCACCTTGTTTCGCATCAAACAGATGCCTCTTCGCGCTGTATCGGGCTTCCCCGTCCGGCCCCTCGGCCGGATCCCTCGGAGGCGACCTTCCCGGCGCCGTACCCGGACAGCCTTTCAGCCTGGGGCTGTCCTCTCTTGGGGTGGATCGCCGGTACTCCTCATCGTCATCGGGAGGTATCAAAACGCGGATATTATACCTTGACGGCGCAGCGCTTGTCAATCGCGCCGCGGCGAATCTTCCGCTTTTTTGAGATCGCTGAAGCGGTCCTGCGCGCGGTTCAGCGTCAGTTCAAACCCCTGTCGCTCCTGCGCCACCAGCGTGGAAAGGATGACGCCGGAGAAGAAGCACAGCACGGCCGTCAGCATGATAAAGCACGAGACGATGAGCGTCGGGAACCGCTCCACCAGCCCGGTGCGGAAGAAGCTGACGAGCACCGGGATGAAAAAGCAAAGGCCGATGAGCATCAGCACGCCCGCGATCGCGGTGAAGAACGGGAACGGCCGGTAATTCTTGAACAGCCTGGCGATGGTGCCCAGCACCTTCGCGCCGTCTGAATAGGTGGAAAGCTTCGACTCGCTGCCCTCCGGCCTGTCGCGGTAATCCACCACCACGTTGGCGACGTTCAGGTTCTTGTCCACGGCGTGGATCGTCATCTCCGTCTCGATCTCAAAAGCCCGGGACAGCACGGGGAAGGTCTTGACGAAGCGGTAGCTGAACGCCCGGTAGCCCGTCATGATGTCCCGGATGTCGCTTTTAAACAGCCGGTTGATGAGGGAGCGCACGAGCGAATTGCCGAAGTTGTGGAAGGGGCGCTTGTTCTCCGTAAAGTAAGTGGAGCTCAGCCTGTCGCCCACCACCATGTCCGCGCCGTCCCTCAGCACCTTGTCGCACATCTCCCGCGCAGCCTCGCACGGGTAGGTGTCGTCCCCGTCGATCATGAGGTACACCTCGGCGTCGATGTCGCGGAACATGCTGCGGATGACGTTGCCCTTGCCCTGCTTGTGCTCGTAGCGCACCACGGCGCCGGCGCGCCTGGCGATCTCGTCCGTCCCGTCCGACGAGTTGTTGTCGTAGACGTAAACCGTCGCCTCCGGCAGCACACGCTTGTAGTCGCCCACCACCTTGGCCACCGTCAGGCTCTCGTTGTAGCAGGGAATCAGTACGGCAATCCTGTCCATAGCGCTCTCTCCCTCGTCATGCGGCATTTTCACCTTTTATTATAACCGCATCGCACCCCGCATTGCAAGGATGCCCCGCGCTTTTCTCAGCCCTCCCAGAGAGCGGCCCGGCCGGCCGCAAGGCTCGCGGGGACGTCCAGCAGCCGCTGGTTCTCGGAGCCGCGGAAGCGCAGCATCAGGTTCCGTTTTGCCTGCACGAAGGGCCCGTCCACCAGCACGTCCAGCAGCGAGAGCATCTCCGCCGTCGCCTCGCAATGGGCGCGGCTGTCCGGGGAAAGCAGCGTCTCCAGCGTATAGCCGGAGAAAGCCCAGATGTCCTTGCCCGGCAGTTCGCGCCGCACGCGCCGCAGCAGCGGCACAAGCGCGCGCTGGTTTTCCGGCTCAAAGGGTTCGCCGCCCAGCAGCGTCAGCCCCCGGATATAGCCGGGCGAGAGCAGGCGCAGCAGTTCCTCTTCCGTCTCCTGCGTATACGGCCGGCCGTAGGTGAAGTCCCATGTCTGCGGCTGGAAGCACCCCTCGCACCGGTTGGTGCAGCCGGAGACGAAGAGGGTCACGCGCACGCCGGGACCGTCGGCCACGTCGCAGTTTTTGATCTCGCCGTAGTACATGGAATCCTCCTGAACGTCATCCGCCTCGCCGTAAACACTTCAGTCGCCTCCGGCGACAGCTTCCCTTTCAGGGGAGCCGGGACCTCATCCGTTTCGATTTGCCTCTCAGACAAGGACCTCATCCGTCACGGCTAACGCCGCGACACCTTCCCCTAAAGGGGAAGGCAAGGCTTACAGAGCTCCTTCGCCCTCTCAGCCGGGCTTCGCCCGGCAGCTCCCCCAAAGGGGGAGCCAAGGCTGAGGATGTCTCTCCGCAGTTCTCTTGCCTCTCCCTGCGGGAGAGGTGGCATGCCGCAGGCATGACGGAGAGGGCTTTTCTCCGCTCTCCCCTTGCCTCTCCCTGCGGGAGAGGTGGCATGC
>CACZHW010000016.1 GCA_902781095.1 uncultured Eubacteriales bacterium | reverse complement strand
ACTACGGACTTCAGAGAATCATCATAAGCGCCACTTGTTGCACAAGTATATCCCTTATTGTTTAACAAGGATCTTAACGTAGTGACAGCAGTTCCCGTATCGCCAACTTTCAGATAGCCATCGCCATTTCTAATCGTTGACAAACTTGGAGCTGTAGTTGTGCCTGTACCACCAGAGGAACCACTCCCCCAATTCTCATTCGTTATGAATTCGCTCATTACATAGCCAACATTATTGACATTTCCATCCCAGTATGTTTCATACCAGGTCGTATTATAAGCTTTGATCGGAATAGTAGCGTTGTTGTCAAAACGACCCCAATATTCATATCCTGCAATAGGCTGCTTGCGGCAAAACAACTTTCCGCCTGTAACTTGACCAGTTCCCCATTCGCTCATAATTGAAATCCTCCTGATTAAAATATTGATGTTTGTGCTTTATCGCTGGCCAGCTTCTGCACTTGATAGACAGAAAGGATAGAGAAACGCCTCGCAGGTTCATCGCCCGCGAGGCGTTCTCTATCCTTTCTTGTCGAGTGTATCATATCATAAAGGGCCTACTGGAATCCACTGGAATTCACTGGAATCTACTGGAATCAGCTACCCAATTTCGGGACGGCCACACAGCGGAGAGCCTTAGAGTGCACCTTGAACACATTGCTGACGGTACAGTGCATCTTGTCAGCGATCTCCTCCCAGCTGCGAAAGCAAATGTATCTGAGCTCCAGCAGTGTCTGGTATTCCGGATTTTCCACCGCGTAGATCGTGTGCATGATCTCCTGCTTCTTGTCTATCAGCTGATCGATGTCCGCATTGATCTCCGTCTGCATATCCACCATCTTGGCGATGGCATCCTCCATCGAATGAACGTTCCTTGTGTGGCTGACCACATCATCCTGCATGATGCTGGTGGTTTTGGTGGACATTTCCTTCAGCGTTGCCATCATATCCAGTTTGGAATTAATCCGCTGGTCAAGATGAAACGCCTGATTCAGATATTCCTTTGCGGTCATTTCACCGTCTCCTTTCTCAGTCTGTCTATCAAATAATCCGGATCTACCTGTGTCAGTACCCCATACCAGGAAGAATGGAAGAATTCTTCCAACTCCATAGCCTCTTTCATGGCGGCTTTGTCATCCGGGTGCTTCTTCAGCCTGCGAAGTGCGTCCCGGTAATCCTTTACTGCCTGCTCAATGATGCCATTGGCCAGTGCCTGGTATCCGTTCAAGGCATCACCGCCTTCGTTTTCTCTTCAAGGTAACCGTAAATGGCGATCAGGATGGTTGTAGCCAGCGGGTGATTACCCCATTTGGCGGCTATCGCGCCAATGTCCGCCGCAGCATCCATCCACCAATCCACAGCTGCATCAGTGCCGTTCGGTGGCGGCTGGCTGTGTGCTCCCAGATAGGTAGCGGCATCCAGCATGATTTTCAGTTCCGTATTTGTCATCGTGCGCCTCCCAGCTGTGCCTTTACCGCGTCGATGAGTGCAGACTGTGTTTTATCCTTCCGCTCCAGGGCCTGCATGATCTGTACGTCGATGGTGCCCTTTGTCATGATGTGGTGGATCACCACGGTGGAGGAAGTCTGCCCCTGCCGCCACAGCCGGGCATTGGTCTGCTGATACAGTTCCAGGCTCCATGTCAGGCCGAACCACACCAGAGTAGAGCCGCCTGCCTGCAGGTTCAGGCCGTGTCCGGCGGAGGCAGGATGGATGACCGCCAAGGGGATCCTTCCATTATTCCAGTCAGTGATGTCCTTGCTGGTGCAGATTTCTCTTGCCGCCGGGAACCGCTCCTGAATACGCTTCAGGTCATGCTTGAACCAGTAGGCCACCAGCAGCGGTTTGCCGTTCGCGCCTTCGATTAGATCCTCCAAGGCGTCCAGCTTCCGATCGTGAATCTGCACGGTATCCTTTTCCTCGGTGTACACAGCACCGTTGGCCATCTGACACAGCTTTCCGGACAGGGCAGCGGCGTTCACCGCATCGATTTCCTTACCCTTGACCTGAACGATCAGCTGTTCCTTCATCTGGTCATACACCTGCTGCTCATCATCACTCATGCCTACCAGCACGCGGTTCATAATGCACTCCGGCATCTTCAGGTGATCCGTCGCCCGCATGGAAATGGTGATGTCTCCGATCTTTCGGTAGATTTCATCTTCCGCGCCAAGCCGGGGCTTATATGAGAAGATCTGCTGCATGCTGCGCTTGTCGGGAACAAAGTAGGCTTCGCGGTACCGGGTGATAAAACGTCCGAGCCGCTGGCCCATGTCCAGGAGCCGGAACTCTGCCCACAGATCCATCAGACCGTTGCTGCTGGGTGTACCCGTCAGGCCTACGATACGCTTCACGGATGGCCGCACCTTCAGGAGGCTCTTGAACCGTTTTGCCTGCCAGCTTTTAAAGGAAGACAGCTCGTCGATCACAATCATGTCATACCGGAAGGGCAAGCCGCTGTCTTCCACCAGCCACTGCACGTTTTCCCGGTTGATGATGTGCAGGAAGGCAGGCCGCATCAGCGCTGCCAGACGTTCCTTTTCGGTGCCGACCGCCACACTGTAGCTCAGATCCCGCAGGTGATCCCACTTTTGAATTTCCGCAGGCCATGTGTCCCTGGCCACCCGTAGCGGGGCGATCACCAGCACCCGGCTGATCTCAAAAGCATCCAGGCACAGCTCCTGAATAGCAGTCAGCGTGATCACGCTCTTGCCAAGGCCCATATCCAGCAGGACGGCTGCTTCCGAGTGCGTCAGGATGAAATCCGTCGCATAAGCCTGATAATCATGGGGCACATATTTCATCCAGCACACCTCCGATCTGCTCAGGATGGTCTATGCAGTACACCGGAAACCCAAGCGACTCCAGCTGCCTTTTCCGCTTTACCTGCAGCGGGCGGGGGTGTTTTCCCGGCGCTTTCAGTTCCACAAACGCGACGTGGCGATTGGGCATCAGTACAATTCGGTCGGGAACACCGGCGAGGCCGGGACTGACAAACTTCAGTGCCAGACCGCCTCGATCCCGGACTGCCTTTCGCAGCGCCTGCTCCACTTGTTTTTCAATCATGGACTCGAACTCCTTTGCATCAGTGAGTATCGCTTAATGTGTGACGGTCGTTGACGGTCGTTCCCAAAACTCCTCTATAGGCCAATTCCCTTGATTTTTTACCTATACAACAGTTTTGGAATTGACCATCAACGAGTGTCACACTTCCTATTAATATGTCATTCCAAAAAGTCGTCGGTCACATCGGCCTTCGTGCCCAGCGCCAGCCCGGTTACGAAGGACCCGTTCCGCAATTTCTGACGCGTGAAGCCCTCGTTCTCCAGGGCATTGTAGAAATCCGTCGTGGAGCGGGTGTACTCGCCTGTGTCCGCGCAGAAGGTGCGGTAGGCGGAGTAGAGCTCGCCGGATTTGACCTGCAGGCTGTTGCCGATCTCGCAGCGCTCATTCAGGAAATGGCCCAGCCAGTCATTGTCCTCGCGGTATTGCTTGATGGCCCGCTGGACGCATTCGGGCAGAGGAATCTTGAAGTCATGCTTAATGACATCCGCTGCGCCCTCAATCACCCAGGAGAGGATCGCGCCGCCAGCGTTTCTGAACAGGTAATCGCTGTAGTTTTTGATGTCGCTCTTGCCTTCGATCTTCGCGTCAAACGGAATCACGATCAGCCGACGCCAGATTCCGGCATCCTTGGCACCCACCTTGGGCAGGTGGTTGGTATAAAGCACCACCGTATGGCTGGGCGTATAGGCAAAGGGATCTTTGTACTTTTTCTCCGCCGACACATCGTCAGTGGAACACAGCTGCTTGACGATGGAAGTGTTCAGGCGGGTACCCTCCTCAAGCTCGGAGGCGATCAGCATGCGCTTGCCCTTGGCCTCGGCCAGCTCCGGACGCACATTGCGTTTACAGCCCACAGTCAGGGCATCGGCGGAGATGTTACCGCTATAGGTGCCGAGCACATGAGCCAGGGTGTTCCAGAAGGTGGATTTGCCGTTGCGGCCATCGCCGTAAGCGATGATGAGCGCTTCCACGAACACCTTTCCCACGGCAATCATTCCGGCAACCTGTTGCACATAATGAATCAGCTCCTTGTCTCCGCAGAAGAACAGGTTCAGGGCATCCTGCCACAGCGTTTTTCCGTCATCACTCGGCTGCACGGCGGTCATCTTCGTGACAAAGTGATCTGCGCTGTGCGGCATCACGCCTGCCAGACCGAGTCGCAGGTCATAGGCGCACTCCGGTGTGTTCAGCAGGAAGGGATCAGCGTCCAGATCCTGGGGCCGGATCAGCACCATTGGCTGCACCTCCGCCAACACAGCCTTGATGTTTTTGGACTGGCGGTAATTCATGGCCGTGGACTGGTACCCGATGGCCCGCATATAGGTCAGGTACGCCTGCAGCTGATCGTCGTTCATGTCGCTCTGGGCCTTCTTCTTGCTTTCCTTGTTCATGAGGTCAGCAGCGCCGTTCTGCTCCAGAATCTTATATGCCTCCGCTGCGGCAGTGGACGCTTCCTCCAACTGTATGTCGGACAGGTCGTGCATGATGGCATGGGCGCGGGGCTTAGATTCCTCCCAGATATCGCCGTTGTACACGATGAAATCCGTTGCCGGTGAATAGCGCATCTGACCGGAGAAAACCTCTGCCAGCACACGCGCCTCCGCCACATCAGAATTGTCGCTGGGCCTGTACAGGAAATCGCCGTGTCGGGCAGCGTATTCCTCGGGAGACACATAGTCCTCACTCTGGGAGATCTTCCGGTAAAACCGTACAGCGCTGTGCCAGATGGTATCGAGCTCGCGCTGCTCCAGGGGCGGCACACAGGACGCGGCCTTCTCCAGAAACTTCTGCCGGGCCTCTTCCGTTTCACCCAGACGCTTGAGCAGCTTCCCGGCAAAGTGGGACATGGTCGCGTTTCTGCTTCCTTCGGGAATGATGCCGCTGGCATCCGGCAGGGGCAGGTTGGCGAAGGCCTCCTCGTTATCCGGGTAATACAGATCCAGGCATTCATTCAGCGTGATGGTACCTTCATGGAACTGTACCTGCGGGTCCCTGGTGCCGTAAAAGAAGCGGGCTGCATCCAGCGCCTTCGTGTCGAAATACGGGAAAATGCTGTTGATCTGCTTTTTCAGATTCTTATAGGTTTCCGGATCGGTCATCTCATCAATCAGGAAAAAGCAATGGAACCTGGGCCGGGCGCTCTTGCCCTCCTTGGGCAGGTTGTGGTGACGGCTGAAGTGGAAGCCGACCGTGACGTCCGGGAACAGGCTGAGAATCTTCTCCGGGGAAACCCACTCCTCGGGGTTCTCGCTGTGCCCGTTATCACAATCCAGCGCCAGGCAGTTGGTGCGAATGAAATTCTCGTTGGAACGATAGCCCTTGGCGTATTCAACCGCCACATAATCCTGGCACACAGCTTGCCGGAGAGATTCCTCGTCTCCGGCGCAGACCTTGTGCGGATACAGGCAGTTCCACTCGTTGCCAATACAGTTGGCCCGATAAAGATTGAAAGCTGCCATTCGGATCAGGCCTCCATTTCAGACTGGGTCTCCAGCACGGACAGCATCCAGCGCAGCGCTTCCTTCATGGTTTCAAGCTCTGCGTCGCCGCCCAGGATGATCTCGATGGAATCGCAGCCAAACTGATCCGCTTCCACATTGCAGCGGATATCGGTACTGCCCAGATCCTTCAGGCGCAGATAGGTGCGGGAGCCGTGACCGGAATCGCCGCCCTGGTAACCATTGGTGCCAGCCTCCACTTCGAGGATGTTGCAGTTGACGATCTCCCGGCTCCATGTGGTAACCTTGGAGCGGTCGATGGCGCGGATACGCTTCTTGGCGGGATAAGAATTACCGTCGGACTCGGTGTAATACATATCAGTTGACCTCCTTGCAATCGTCGGTAAAGAAACGGACTGTCTGGCCCTTGCGGCGTGCTCTGGCAATCTCAATGGACATTCCCTTGGAAATGCGGTCGCCGAAAGCCCAGAGCTCCGCGCATTTCGTCAGGAGGATGATGTTCATTCGCATGGCCAGATTCCGCTCGGCTTCGTTGCTGTCGTCCATAAACTGTGGGAACAGCAGGTGCGGCGTAATCGGAAGGTATCCCTGATCCACCGCAAACCGGCTGTATCTGCGGGCATTTTCCAGATTGGTTTCGGTGTCTCCGGAAAAGGGACTGCAGATATAGACAATGGGACGGAACCGGGAATCATGAAGCTCCTGTTCCACCCGCGTCAGCGCCTCATAGGCTGTGGGATCGGGATACCCGGACGCGTTGAATCGGTTGATGTGGCTCATGTGACTGTGGCATAGCTTTTCATGCGATGCGCCTCCTTCATAAAGATTGGGCTTCCGATACCCACAGGACAAAATGGCTCGGTTTGGCAACCGGGCCGTGATTTTTTACGGAAAGAATTTTTCTTCGAGTTTTTTTCGGCGTCTGGTTGCCAAAGATCCGGTTTTTGTCCTGTGGGTTGCGAAGGGACACGAAACACCCCCTTCGGAAAGTGAGGCGCAGGACAAATGCAGGAACACTATGACAACCCTGGAACCGGTGCCACCGCCGAGAGCACACTGGATGAGCTCTTCGGAACGCTGTGGGCGATCTCCGTGATCACCCGACGCATGGCTGGCCAGATCAACGCAATGAGGCAAAAGAAAGGAGAACCGAAGCATGAGCAAAATGTCGGAACTGTCCACCGCCGTCGCAGAGCTGCGCAAATGTGGTGAGGCCCTGATCGAGATCAGCCAGACCCTGCGGGAGATCTTCAGCGACGATGAACCTGCGAAGACTGAGCTTGCTGCGCAGCCTCAGCAGGAACCCACTCAGCCGACCGTTACACTGGAAGAAGTCCGGGCGGTGCTGGCAGAAAAGTCCGTCGCCGGGCATCGTGCTGAGGTGCAGGCGCTGATCCGGAAATGCGGCGCGGACAAGCTGAGCGCCGTTGATCCTAGCCGGTACGCTGACCTGAAGGCAAAGGCGGAGGTGTTGTAATGGCACCGCGAACACACGCAATCCTGTCCGCTTCGTCGGCGCACCGCTGGCTGAACTGCAGCCCCAGTGCCCGGTTGGAGCAGGACTTTGCGGATCGGGAAACGGAAGCCGCAGCCGAAGGCACAGCCGCGATGAGATGGACGGGCACACGGACGGATACGTCCAGTATGTGTTGGAAACCTTGGCGGAGGCGAAGAAGCGCTGCCCGGACGCAATCCTGCTGATCGAGCAGCGGTTGGATTTCTCCTGCTGGGTGCCCGATGGCTTCGGCACTGGCGATGCTCTGATTGTGGCCGATGACGAGCTCCATATCATCGATCTGAAATATGGTCAGGGCATCGTTGTGGAGGCGGAGCGCAATCCCCAGATGATGCTGTACGCCTTGGGTGCCTTAAACATCTTTGATGGGCTCTACGATATCCGCACGGTCAGCATGACGATCTACCAGCCTCGCCGGGAGAACATTTCCACCTGGTCGATTTCCGTAGCAGATCTGAAGGATTGGGCAGAAAACACACTGAAGCCCCTGGCAGACCTTGCCTTTGAGGGTAAGGGCGACTACCATCCCGGCGCATGGTGTGTCTTCTGCAAGGCTGCGGTGCGCTGTCGGGCCAGAGCGGAAGCGAATCTGGAGCTGGCAAAGCTGGACTTCGCCCTGCCGCCATTGCTCACCGATGCGGAGATTGGCGAGGTGCTGGGCAAGCTGGATGACCTGATCAAATGGGCAGACGAGCTCAAGACCTATGCGCTGGACGGAGCGCTGCATCAAGGTAAGCAGTGGCCCGGCTGGAAGCTGGTCGAGGGCCGCAGCGTCCGCAAGTACACCGATGAGGATGCCGTGATAGCTGCTGCCAACGCAGCGGGCTATAAGGACATCTTCAGAAAAACACTCCTGCCCATCGGAGAGATGGAAAAGCTCATGGGCAAGCAGACCTTTGCCGAGGTGCTAGGCTCCTGTGTCCATAAGCCTGCAGGAAAGCCAACACTGGTCCCTGAGTCGGACAAGCGCCCGGCTCTGAATAACGTCAAAACCGATTTCAATGAATTTCAGGAGGATTGAAAAATATGGCTAAGCAGAATAACACCAAAGTCGTCACCGGTATCGTCCGTCTGTCCTACGCGAACATCTGGGACCCGAAGGCTCCAGTCAGCGGCGGTGATCCCCGCTACAGCTGCTCCCTGATCATCCCCAAGAGCGACACCGAAACCGTGGATGCCATCAACCGCGCCATCGACTGCGCGATCCAGGAGGGCATCGGCAAGTTCGGCGGGAAGATCCCGAATAAGGCCGCGCTGAAGCTGCCCCTGCGGGACGGCGACCTGGAGCGCGAGGATGACGCCTACAAGGGCTGCTGGTTCATCAACGCCAACAGCAAGACCGCGCCTCAGGTGGTTGACCGTCATGTGCAGCCGATCATCGACCGCAGCGAGATCTACAGCGGCGTATATGCCAGGGTATCTATCAGCCTGTACGCCTTCTCCGTGAACGGGAATCGTGGCGTGGCCTGTGGCTTGGGCAACATCCAGAAGATCCGCGACGGCGAGCCCCTCGGCGGGCACACCAACGCCAGCAACGACTTTGATGCCGTAGACGATGGCGACGAGGATTTCCTGAACTAATCCGGAAAAGTCAGGGTGGCGGAGCAGTCTGCCACCCTTTTCTCTCTGTGGGGGTGTATATGTGAAAAACATCAGTATCGATATCGAAACCTTCAGCAGCGTGGATCTGACGAGGTGCGGTGTATATAAGTACGCGGAATCACCGGACTTTCAGATCCTGCTGTTTGGCTATTCTGTGGACGGCGGTGAGGTGCAGGTGATTGACCTGGCTTCTGGGGAAAGCATTCCGAAGGATGTGCTGGCTGCACTGACAGATGATGAAGTGATCAAATGGGCATTCAACGCGAATTTTGAGCGGGTGTGTCTGTCCCGGCATCTGGCCGATCTAGGTCTTTCCCTTGATCCTATTCATGACAACCATCCATTGTCGACGAACTGTGCCTGTTTCCTGAATCCAGCGGGATGGCGCTGTACCATGGTGTGGTCAGCCTATCTTGGCCTTCCGCTGTCCCTTGCCGGAGCAGGCGCGGTGTTGGGCTTGGACAAGCAGAAAATGGCGGAGGGCAAAGATCTGATCCGATATTTCTGTCAGCCCTGTGCGCCGAGCAAAACCAATGGCGGACGCACCCGCAACCTGCCATCCCATGACCGGCAGAAATGGGAAATCTTCAAAGCGTACAATATCCGTGACGTGGAAACCGAAATGGCAATCCAACACAGACTGCGAAACTATCCAGTGCCGGAGCTGGTTTGGGATCAGTATCATCAGGATCAGGAGATCAATGACAGAGGCATCGCGCTGGACATGGAACTGGTGGAAAATGCGATCCAAATGGATACCCAATCCCGAAATGAACTGACCGCTGCCATTCAGCATCTGACCGCCTTGGAGAATCCGAACAGCGTCCAACAGATGAAGGCATGGCTGGCGGACAACGGGTTGGAAACAGAGACTCTTGGTAAGAAGGTCGTTGCGGAATTGCTGCAGGATTGCCCGCCGGAGCTGCGGGAGGTGTTGCTTCTCCGCCAGCAGCTGGCGAAAAGCAGCGTGAAAAAGTACATTGCCATGAAGAATGCAGTGTGCGCAGATGGTAGGGCCAGAGGCATCACTTTTCCACGTTATTCTGTTCGGGACTACTTTGCAATCAGCATCAACGAAGACCATCGTTTGAAAATAAAAAGAGCGATTTCCAATTTGGTGAACGGAGTATGGGGCTCTGGGAAAAAGCCGATGTGTCGTCTGCCGATCAGTATCGAAAATGCACTCTCCAACGAAACTCCGAACTCACCAACGAAACTACACTCCCCAACGAAACCCGTGAGTAACGTTGGGGAGTGAAACGATCCGGAACCGGTGGTATGGAGCCAAGTGTCAAACCAGCAGAAAGGAGATGACCAGGGTGCTGAAACCTTTTGATTTACAAGCATTGTACATAATCCTTTGTATCAAAGTTGCTCTGGTCACAGATCCTGCCTGCGGTTCGGGATCGCTGCTGCTGAAAGCTGAAAAAGTTCTTGGGCACGACAAGGTGCGCAACGGCTTCTTCGGGCAGGAAATCAACATCACCACTTACAACCTTTGCCGTATCAACATGTTCCTGCACGACGTGGGCTTTGACAAGTTCTCCATCGCCTGCGAAGACACGCTGACCGCGCCGCAGCATTGGAACGACGAACCTTTTGAACTGATCGTCTCCAATCCGCCGTATTCCATCAAGTGGGCGGGCGATGACAACCCCTTGCTGATCAGTGACCCGCGCTTTTCTCCCGCCGGCGTTCTGGCGCCCAAGAGCAAAGCGGACCTTGCGTTCATCATGCACGCCCTCTCCTGGCTGGCGGCAAACGGCACGGCAGCCATCGTCTGCTTCCCTGGCATCATGTACCGCGGCGGCGCGGAGCAGAAAATCCGCAAATATCTGATCGACAACAACTATGTGGATTGCGTCATTCAGCTGCCGAGCAACCTGTTCTTCGGTACGAGCATCGCCACCTGCATCATGGTGCTTAAGAAGAACAAGACGGACAACAAGGTGCTGTTCATCGATGCGACAAATGAATGCATCAAAGTGACGAAACCCCGAGGATACCAGCGCGCTTGACCAAACCAGCCGCGATTTTCTGGAATCCGCGATTGCCGATTACAACGAGATGTTCCACACGAACTATGACACGTCCAGCGAAAAGTTCCAGAATTATTATAAAGACGTGTCGCTGCGCATGAAGAATAAGGAACTGGATTTGCTGATTGTGGTGAACATGTTCCTGACGGGCTTTGACGCGACGACGCTGAACACCCTGTGGGTGGATAAAAACCTGAAGATGCACGGCCTGATTCAGGCGTTCAGCAGGACCAACCGAATTCTCAATTCCATCAAAACCTTCGGCAATATCGTGTGCTTCCGCAATTTGCAGAAGCGGGTGGACAGTGCCATCTCCCTGTTCGGCAACAAGGACGCATCGGGCATCGTGCTGCTGCAGCCCTTCAAGGATTACTACGAGGGATTCATCGGCATCGATGGCAAGCGGCATGACGGCTATGTGGATATGGTCAGCCAGCTTGAGACGGACTTCCCGCTGACAGAGCCGCAGATCGTCGGCGAAGAGCGGCAGAAGCAGTTTATCGCGCTGTTTGGCGCAATCCTGCGGATGCGCAACCTCTTGTCTTCCTTCGATGAGTTTCTTGGCAATGAAATCCTGTCCGAACGCGATATGCAGGATTACCTTGGGCGGTATCAGGATTTGCGCGACGAGTGGCGCAAGAAGAAACACGAAGGCACGGATATCACCGACGACATTGTGTTTGAGGTGGAACTGATCCGCCAGATCGAAATCAACATCGATTACATCCTGATGCTGGTGAAGAAGTATCACGACACGCACTGCGAAGACAAGAGCGTGCTGATCGATATCCGCAAGGCTGTGGATGCGTCGCCCGAACTGCGCAGCAAGAGGGACCTCATCGAAAACTTCATTGCGGGCATCAACGAAGTGGATGACGTCATGGCGGAATGGCACGATTTTGTTGCCGATGAGCGGGAAAAGGAATTGCTCGACATCATAAAAAGTGAGAAATTAAAAGAAGCGGAAACCCGCAAGTTCATTGAGAACGCTTTCCGTGACGGCGAAATCAAAACCACGGGAACGGACATCGACAGCCTGATGCCGCCTATGTCGCGCTTTGGCGGCGGCAACCGCGACCAAAAGAAGCAGACCATCATCGACAAGCTGAAAGCCTTCTTTGAACGGTTCTTCAATATTGGTTAACGGAATCATAAATTTGCATATTTATTCGCCCATTCCCTTATTTTGCGTTATAATATCGCCAGAGGGGCAAAGGGTTGCCCATCATAGGAGATTGAAAGGAGAAAACGGTTATGGGAGAATTCGGAAAGGCAGTCGTCGACATCTGCACGAACGCGGGTTCCAAAATCATCCTGGCCATCGTCGTGTGGTTTGTCGGCAAGTGGATCATCGAGCGCCTGCTGAAAATCTTCGGCAAGGTGAAGGCCGTGGAGCAGCTGGACCCCACGCTGACGGCTTTCCTGCTCAGCGTCGTCCGCGGCATCCTGTACGTGGTGCTGGTGGTCTCCATCATCGGCATCCTCGGCGTGCCCATGGCCTCCGTCATCACGGTCTTCGCGTCCGCCGGCGTCGCCGTCGGCCTGGCTTTGCAGGGCGCGCTGTCCAACCTGGCGGGCGGCATCATGCTGATGATCTTCCGCCCCTTCCGCGTGGGCGACATGATCAACGCCGCGGGCGCGGAGGGCATCGTGGAAGAGATCACGATGTTCTACACCAAGATGCGCACGCCTGACAACATCTGCGTCACCGTCCCCAACGGCGCGCTGATGAACGCGAACGTGACCAACTACACCGGCAAGGACAAGCGCCGCATGGACATCAAGTTCTCGGTAGCCAAGGACACGGACATCGAGCAGGCGAAGGCCGTCATCGTGCAGGCCCTCAAGCAGACCCCGGGCATCCTCCCCGGCGAGGAGATCAGCGCCTGCTGCGTGGGCGGCACCAACGAGGCGATGGAGATCAACGCGCGCTCCTGGGTGGTTCCGGGCGAGTACGCCGGCATGTCCGCGCTGGCGACGGAGAACATCACCAAGGCGCTGGGCGCCGCGGGCATCAAGGCCCCGGCCGTGCGCGTCGTCACCGACAGGTAAAAAGCGGCAACGCAGGCTGCCCGCCCACGCGGCGGGCGGCTTTTTTTTGCGCCCCTTGCGGGACAGAGGGGCAAAAGGGTATAATGTAAACGGAAAAATCGGCAGAGGAGGCGGGCGAATGGCGGCAAAACCGGTGAAGTGCGAAAAGACCCAGTGGCTGGGGATGCCCAGCGCGGGCACGCTGCTGACGGCGGAAATGCCGCGGGACGCCGGGGCGCTGCTCTCCCGCTGGGCCGGGCAGGTGCAGACGGTTTACCTGGACCCGCCCTTTAACACCGGCAAGGTGTTCGAGACCCGGCTTGCCGCCGGCGAGGAGGACTGGAAGACCGGGCGCGGCAGCGTGCGGGGCGTCGCCTACGACGACCGCTGGCCGGACCGGGAGAGCTACCTTTCCATGATGCGCGGCACGCTGGAGACCTGCCGGGAGCTGCTCAGCCGGGAGGGCACGCTCTTTCTGCACGCGGACAGCCGGATGATCGCGCCGCTGCGCCTTATGATGGACGAGCTCTTCGGCGAGAGCTGCTTTTTGAATGAAATCATCTGGGCGTACCAGAGCGGCGGGCGCTCGAAGGCGTTTTTCCCGCGCAAGCACGACACGATCCTCTTCTACGCCAAATCCCGGCAGTATTACTTCAACCTGAAGGCGGTGCCGGTGGGCACGGGCGCGGGGCGGCACAACCACATGCGCAGGCAGGTGGACGAGGAGGGCCGCGCCTACCGCGCCATCACCTCCGGCGGCAAGGAGTACCGCTATTACGACGACGACCCGGTGTACCCCTCCGACGTGTGGAGCGACATCCCGCACCTGCAGCAGCGGGACCCGGAGCGCACGGGCTTCGAGACCCAGAAGCCGGCCGCGCTGCTGCGGCGCATCCTGGCCTGCGCCTCCCGGGAGGGGGACCTGGTGTGCGACCTGTTCTCGGGCAGCGGCACGACGGCCGCGGTGGCCCTGCAGACGGGAAGGCGCTTTGTGTGCGCGGACCGCAGCCCGCTCTCCCTGACGCTTGCGGAGCGGCGGCTGGACGCGCGGCCGGGCGGGCCGCCGGAGCGCGGCTACGCGGTGGAGGCGCCGTGCCGGACCGAAGGCGCCTCGGCGGAGGCGCTTATCACGCCGGCCATCGCGTCCTATTCCGTCTTTCTGAAGGACTTTGTGAGCGACGAGGCCGCCGCAGCCGGGCTGTGCGGCATGGACACGGTGGAGCGCTGGTCCTGCGGCTTTCTGCGCGGGGATACGTACCACTGCTGCCAGTCCAGCCAGCGCAGCCGGAGGCAGCCGCAGCTGGCGCCCATGCTGGAGATGCCCGTGTACGCGGGCGTGCCCTGCGTGCAACTGACCGATATCTGGGGAAACCGGCGCTTTTTCCTGCCGGAGAGGAGCTTGTGAGATGAACAACGGATACATCACCTATATGCTGCGCATCCTGGCGGCGCAGGGCGCGCTGGCCTCGGTCTACACCGACCCGGAGGACCCGGAGGGGTTCTCGGCCGGCTTCGTGGAGGCGGCGGACGGCAGCCACGTGCTCATGTGCGACCTGACGCCGTGGGGGCAGATCGAGGGCTGGCGCGTGCGCCGCAACCAGGACGTGCTCAACGTCCTCTACGGGGAGGAGTACGAGCAGCGCCTGGGCATGCTGCTGGCGCATCACCGGCAGCACCACCGGCCCTTCTTCGCCGACCTGCCCGCGGAGGACACCGACCTGCTGCTCTCCGTGCTGCTGGAGTGCCGCTCGCGGGGCGAGATCGTCAGCATCATCGAGGGCGACGACATGGTGACGGGGCGCGTGGTGGAAGCCAACGGCCTGCGCGTCAAGCTGCGCATCTTCGATTTCTTCGGCCGGGAGGCGGAGGAGGAGACCTTCACCCTGCGCGAGATCGAGCTGCTGGAGGTCGCCACGCAGGAGGAGCAGATGTACGGCATCCTGGAGGAGATGGAGCGGGAGCGCATGACGCTGCTCCCCAGGGACGGGGAGGAACCGGAGACGACATGAAGATCACGATCCTCACGACCTTCCCGGAGATGTTCACGCCGCTGCACACCAGCATGCTGGGCCGGGCGGAGCGCGCGGGCATCCTCGACATCCGGGAGGTGGACATCCGCGCCTACTCGAAGAACAAGCACCACAACACGGACGACGCGCCCTTCGGCGGCGGGGCGGGCATGGTGATGCTGGCCCAGCCCATCGTGGACGCGATGCGCGACGTGCAGGGGGAGGATTTCCGGGGCCGGCGCATCTACCTCTCCCCGCGGGGCGCGACCCTGACGCAGAAGAAGGCGGAGGAGCTGGCCGCCCAGGAGGAGCTCATCCTGCTGTGCGGGCATTACGAGGGCGTGGACCAGCGCGCCATCGACCTGGTCGTCGACGAGGAGATCTCCATCGGCGATTACGTGCTGACGGGCGGGGAGCTGGCCGCGATGGTGCTGACGGACTGCGTGGCGCGCCTCGTCCCCGGGGTGCTGGGCTGCGGCACCTCCGCCGAGACGGAGAGCTTCTCCTCCGGCCTGCTGGAGTACCCGCAGTACACCCGGCCGCGGGAGTTCGAGGGCCTCGCGGTGCCGGAGCCGCTTTTGAACGGCAACCACCGCGAGATCGAGGGCTGGCAGCTCTCCGAGGCGCTCTACGTCACCCTGAAGCGCCGGCCGGAGATGGCGGCGGCCTGGCTGTCCGGCCGCAAGTTCTCCCGCGCGCAGCAGCGGCTGGTGGACGCCGTGCTGGAGCGCGTGCGCAGCGAGGAGAGCGGCGCGGGGGAGGACTGCGCGAAGGAGGAACCATGTTCACCTGCACGCTGAGGGCGGACTCGCGCAAGACGCTGTGCGAGCAGCTGTACGAAGCATTGCGCCGGCAGATCGGGGCGGGAGGGCTTGCAGACGGGGAGAAGCTGCCCTCCAAGCGGGCGCTGGCCGCCCACCTGGGGGTCTCCACCTCCACCGTGGAGGCGGCCTACGGGCGCCTCCTGGAGGAAGGCCTGTGCGAGAGCCGGCCCCGGAGCGGGCTTTACGTGACCGCGGGGCCCGCGGCGGGGGCGGACGCGGAAAAGCCGCCGGAGATCCGCTGGGACTTCGGCACGGGCGCGGCGGACGCGGAACACTTCCCCTACGCCACGTGGGCGCACCTGATGCGCGGGGTGCTGGGGAGGCGCAGCGCGGACCTGCTGCTGGCGGGGGATCCGCGGGGCAGCGCCGGGCTCCGGCTGGCGCTCTCCGGGCTCGTGCAGCGGCTGCGGGGCATCACGGCCGCGCCGGAGACGCTCATCGTCGGCGCGGGCACGGAGGTGCTGGTCTCCGACGTTCTGGCGCTCGTGGGCCGGGATCGGCTGTTCGCGGTGGAGGACCCGGGGTATCCCCGGGTGCGCCGCATCCTGTCGGCGGGCGGCGCCCGGATCGCGCCGATCCCGCTCTCCGGCGGCGCGCTCGACGTCCGCGCGCTCTACCGCAGCGGCGCGGGCGCCGTCTACGTGACGCCCTCCCACCAGTTCCCGACGGGCTCCGAAATGGACGAGGCGCGGCGCGCGGCGCTGCTCGTGTGGGCGCGAGAGACGGGCGGCTTCATCCTGGAGGACGACTACGACAGCGAGTTCCGCTTCGACGGGAAGAACATCCCGGCGATGCGCGGGCGGGACGCGCGGGTCATCTACCTCAATACCTTCTCGCGGACGCTGGCGCCCGGGCTGCGCATGGGCTTTATGGCGCTGCCGGAGCAGCTGGTCCCCCGGTACATGGAGCAGCATTCCGCCTGCAGCGTGCCCGCCTTCCAGCAGGAGACGCTGGAGGGGTTCATCGCGGGCGGGTACATGGAGCGGCACATCGCCAGGATGCGGACGCTGTACCGCGGCAGGCTCCAGGCGCTGCGCCGGGGCGTGGAGGCGCTGGACCTGGGCCGGCTGCACCCGTGCGACGCCGGCCTGTACGCGCTGCTGGAGGCGGGCGGGAAAACCCCGGCCGGCGAGCTCGTTCCGGCCGCGGCCTGTGCGGGCGTCCGGCTGACGCGGCTTTCCGACTACGCGCTGATGGAAGGGGCAAAGCAGGACCGGACGGTGCTGCTTGGATTTGCCGGCATGGACGAGGAGCGGATCCTGGAGGGGCTTGACCGGCTGGCCGGGGCCTGGGGGATCCGCGGAAAAGAACAAAACCCAAAGGGAGGGCTGACCAAATGAACAGGAGAACGAACAAACCGGTTTGGGCCGCGGCCGCGCTGCTGCTGGCGGTGCTCTTTGCCGCCGCGGCGGCCGCTGAGGCGCAGGACTTCACCGTCTTCACGGACGGGGCCGGACAGACCTACGAGTGGTTTGAGGTGCAGAAGCTCCACTACGGCGCGGATCACAAGGTCACCGCCGTCTCCGGCCGCTTCGAGCGCTTTGCCGAGGACGACGAGGACGGCCACGGCGAGTATCCCGCGGACGGGGAAGTGTACACCTATTCGCTTTCGGAGGACTTCCATGCGGAAATGACCGCCGGCATGACCGCCGACACCATGGACAACGTGCCCGTCACGGACCTGTACCAGTGGTACCTCGACGCCTACCTGGACGGGCAGGCGCCGGAGAGCGGGGAGCTCGTCTTCCAGTGCGACCTGCCGCCGGAGGCGGACGAGTTCACGCCGGTGGACTTCTGGTTCGTCACCACGCGCATCCGGCTGAACGACCGGAACGAAGTGGAGTTCATGGAGTACGTCTACGTGCCGTGGGGCTGATTTGGGGCGCTTTTGCCCTTGACTTTACGCGCTTTGTCGGCTATCATATCCGGGCAGGCGATGAAGGGGTTGGCAGCCCGGAGCCGCACAATTGAGATGAAAAGCGGGCGCCGCAGGGCGTCAACAAGGGTGGAACCGCGGAAGGCAACTTTCGTCCCTTGATTCATGCGCGAGGCGTGAATCCGGGGCGCGCCTTCCGGCGGTTCTTTTATGATCCCGGCGAAAGCGAAGAAAGCGAGGAGAAAGACGATGGCGAAGGTGCAAAACGACGTGATGGACAAGGTCATCGCGCTGTGCAAGGGGCGCGGCTTCATCTTCCAGGGCAGCGAGATTTACGGCGGCCTGGCGAACGCCTGGGACTACGGCCCGCTGGGCGTGGAGTTCAAGAACAACGTGAAGCGCGCGTGGTGGAAGAAGTTCGTGCAGGAGTGCCGCTACAACGTGGGGCTGGACTGCGCGATCCTGATGAACCGGCAGGTCTGGGTGGCCAGCGGCCACGTGGGCAACTTCAACGACCCGCTGATGGACTGCAAGGCGTGCAAGGCGCGCTTCCGCGCGGACAAGCTGATCGAGGACTGGGGCAAGGAGCACGGCGAGGAGATCGAGGCGGACGGCTGGTCGAACGAGCAGCTGGAGGCCTTCATCAACGAGCATGAGATCGCCTGCCCGCAGTGCGGCAAGCGGGACTTCACGGGCATCCGCAAGTTCAACATGATGTTCAAGACCTTCCAGGGCGTCACGGAGGACGCCTCCAACGAGATTTATCTGCGCCCGGAGACGGCGCAGGGCATCTTCGTCAACTTCCAGAACGTGGCGCGCACGACCCGCCGCAAGCTGCCCTTCGGCGTTTGCCAGGTGGGCAAGAGCTTCCGCAACGAGATCACGCCGGGCAACTTCACCTTCCGCACCCGCGAGTTCGAGCAGATGGAGCTGGAGTTCTTCTGCATGCCGGGCACCGACCTGGAGTGGTTCCAGTTCTGGCGCGGCTACTGCCGCGACTGGCTGCTGGGCCTTGGTATTAAGGAAGAGCACCTGCGCCTGCGCGACCACCGCCCGGAGGAGCTGGCCTTCTACTCCAAGGCGACCACGGACTTCGAGTACCTGTTCCCCTTCGGCTGGGGCGAGCTCTGGGGCGTCGCGGACCGCACGGACTACGACCTCACCGCGCACCAGAACACCAGCGGCAAGAGCATGGAGTACCTGAACCCCACCACGGGCGAGAAGGTCATCCCGTACGTCATCGAGCCCTCGCTGGGCGCAGACCGCGCGGCCCTCGCCTTCCTGTGCGAGGCGTACGAGGAGCAGCAGCTGGAGGGCGGAGACTCCCGCGTCGTCATGCACTTCCATCCGGCGCTGGCGCCCTACAAGTGCGCCGTCCTGCCGCTGCAGAAGAACAAGCTGGGCGAGAAGGCCACGGAGGTCTACGACATGCTCGCCAAGCACTTCATGGTCGACTACGACGAGACGGGCTCCATCGGCAAGCGCTACCGCCGCCAGGACGAAATCGGCACGCCGATGTGCGTGACGGTGGATTTCGACACGCTGGAGACCGGCGTGGTGACGGTGCGCGACCGCGACACCATGGAGCAGGACCACGTAGCGCTGGACAACCTCGTAGAGTACATCACAAAGAAGATCGAATACTGATCGAAAACAAGGCGCGCTGCCGGTTGTCCGGCGGCGCGCCGTTTTCTGTTTTCCGCCGGGGTGTTGCATCGCGGGGGGAACGATGATATGATGCAGCTGACAGGGCGCGGGGGCGCGGACTTTTGCGAGGTGTTGATATGAACGCATTGGCGGTAAAGGCCTATTCGCTGCGGCAGGACGTGCTGGACATCATCATGGCGGGCGGCGGCGGGCACATCGGCGGAGACATGAGCAGCATGGAGATCATGCTGACGCTCTACAGCCGCATGAACGTTTCCCCGGAGCGGCTGCGCGACCCGGACAGGGACCGCTTCGTGCTCTCCAAGGGGCACTGCGTGGAGACGCTCTACGCGGTACTGGCGGACAAGGGCTTCCTCAGCCTTGACGAGGTCAAGGCGCAGTTTTCCAAATTCGGCAGCGAGTACATCGGCCATCCCCACAATACGATCCCCGGCATCGAGATGAACAGCGGCTCGCTGGGGCACGGGCTGTCCGTGGGCGTGGGCATGGCGCTGGCCGCGCGCATGGACGGCCGCGCGTACCGCACGTACGTCCTGATGGGCGACGGCGAGCTGGCGGAGGGCTCCGTCTGGGAGGGCGCGATGGCCGCCGGCCACTACAGCTTGGACAACCTCTGCGCCGTCGTGGACCGCAACCACCTGCAGATTTCCGGCACGACGGAGCAGGTGATGACGCCGGGCGACCTGCACGCGCGCTTTGCCGCCTTCGGGTGGCACGTGATCGACGTTAGTGACGGCAACGACGTGGACCAGCTGAAGGCCGCCTTCGACGGGGCGGAGGAGACGCGGGGGAAGCCCACCGTCGTCATCGCCAACACGGTCAAGGGAAAGGGCTCCCCGCTAATGGAGAACAAGGCCTCCTGGCATCACCACCTGCCGACGGCTGAAGAATATGAGCAGATCCGCCGGGATTTCCTGGAGAGGAAGGAGGCGCTTTCGCATGAATAAGATTGCCAACCGCGCCGTGATGTGCGAGGTGCTGAAGGAAGCGGCCGGGCGGGACCGGGACGTCGTGGTGCTGTGCAGCGACAGCCGCGGTTCCGGTTCCATGACCTCCTTTGCGGAGACGTTCCCCGCCCAGTTTGTGGAGGTGGGCATCGCGGAACAAGACCTGGTGGGCATCGCGGCGGGTCTGGCCTCCTGCGGAAAGCGGGCCTTTGCTGTCTCGCCGGCGTCCTTTCTCAGTACGCGCAGCTACGAGCAGTGCAAGGTGGACTGCGCCTATTCGGGCACCAACGTGAAGCTGGTCGGCATCTCCGGCGGCGTCAGCTACGGGGCGCTGGGCATGACGCACCACTCGGCGCAGGACATCGCGGCGATGAGCGCCATCCCGGGCATGCGCGTATACCTGCCTTCCGACCGGCACCAGACAAGGAAGCTGTTTGAGGCGCTGGCGCAGGACGGACAGACTGCGTACATCCGCCTGGGCCGCAACCCGGTGGAGGACGTGTATGAAGAGGGGAACATCCCCTTTGAGATGGACCGGGCGACGGTGCTGCGGGAGGGGACGGACGTGCTGCTGGTCGCCTGCGGCGAGATGGTGAAGCCGGCGAAGGACGCAGCGGAGCGCCTGGGGCAGGAGGGCATCTCCGCCGGCGTGCTGGACATGTACTGCGTCAAGCCGCTGGACGCCCGCGGACTGCTGGAGGCGGCGAAGGGAAAGCGGCTCGTGGTTGCCGTGGAGGAGCACGCGCCCTTCGGCGGCCTGGGCAGCAGGGTGGCGCAGGTCATCGCGGCGAACGATCCCATGCGGGTCGTGAACCTGTCCCTGCCGGACGCGCCGGTCGTCACCGGCACCTCGGAGGAGGTCTTCCGGTATTACGGGCTGGATGCGGAAGGCATCGCAAAGACGGTGAAACAGACCCTTCGGGGCTGATACAGACGAAGGCCGGCGCCTCCGCAGGGGAGGCGCCGGCCTTTGTTATGTCGGAAAGGGAATCAGGGCTTTGCGGCGGCGTTCAGTTCCGAGGCGCTGCGCCCGGTCTTCTTCTCCCAGGAGGCCTCGATGGCCTCCAGCGTGACGGGATCGGCGACCTGCGTTTCCTTCAGCTTGTGCGTCTTCTGGAAGCGGGCGACGGCCTTGCCCGTCTGCGCACCGAAGGTGCCGGTGTTGATCTTGCCACTGTAGTAGCCGAGGTCGGTCAGCATCGTCTGCAGGCGGATGACCTCCGGGCAGGCTTCCATGTCCTGGTAGAGCGTGCCCTCGGCGTAAAAGTGCTCCTTCTCCGTCTTGCCGCACAGCGTGCACACGTGCTCGCGCAGCCCGCGCTTCTGGTCCACCGCATCCTGCAGGACGGACCAGTCGCTCCACTGGTGGCCCAGCTTGGGGATGTTGCCTTCCTTCGTCTTGCCGCAGCGCGTGCACTTCATCGTGCCCTTGCCGCCCTTGGTGCAGGTGGGCTCGACCTTGGCGCTGACGACCTCCCAGTCATGCCCCAGCTTGGGGATCTTGTTGCGCAGGTAGCTGCCGCAGACCGTGCAGTAGGCGGACTCGACACCCTCCTGCGTGCAGGTGGGTTCCTTGGTCACGGTGCGCTCCTCGACGGTGTGGGGCAGCTTTTTCGTGTCGCGCTGCTCCCAGTGGTCGCAGTGCAGGCAGTAGCGGAACTGCAGGCCGGGCGTCGTGCAGGTGGGTTCCCGCTTGGTCATCCAGCGGCCGTAATAGTGCTCGTCCGCAAGCGCAGCCGTAGCGCACAGCAGCGCTGCGGCCAGTAAGAGAAGCAATGCTGTCTTTTTCATGGGCTCGTCTTCCTTGTCGAATCGTAAGTTATATATGGACGTTTCGCATGGATGATAGCGCGAAAGGCGTGCGTTGTCAAGCGGATCCTGCCCTCCGGCAGGCGGTGCGGCGCGGATGCGGGTTCACTTTACCTGCGCGTCGGATTCCCGGATGATCTCCTGCAGCAGCTCCGGCGTGTACCGGGTGGCGTTTTCCGCGGGCCAGATGATGCGCTGGGTCTGCAGCCCCACGCGGCCGAGGTCACGGATGCGCACGCGCAGCACGCCGGGCTCCACGATCTCGATGATGTGGCGCTCATCGCGCTTGAACCGGTCGCGCACGTAAGAGTCCAGGATGTAGACGTACTCGTCGTCCGCCGCAACCAGCGTGAAGAAGTGACCGACGCGGGAGATGGGACTGGAGTTGCCGGAAGAGCAGGAGATGGCCACCGCGCCCTCGCGCAGGGCGGAAAGGGTCGTCTCCACGTCCGGCGTATAAAGGTAGCGAAGGCCGAAGTGGTCCAGCACATATTTGTAGAAGCCGGGGCTGCGGTCCGTCTTGAAGCGGAAGGTGTTGTTGCCCGCGGCCATGTTGGCGACCACCAGCGGCCAGAAGCGCAGACGGTCGGCGTCGCTGTCGATGAGGAAGCGGTCCTCGTCCTTCCCGTAGCGACGAGCCAGGCAGAAGGTGTCCACGTAGACGGGGCTCTGCATGATGCCGGTGATCTCGGAGAGCCGCTCCATGGGCAGCACGTTGACGGTGGCGTTGGCGAAAGCCGCGATGGCGCAGCCGGAATCCCCGAAGCGCAGGTTGTTCTTGCGCCCCTCCTGGGAGAAGAGCTGCGTCCACTCGGGCGAGTTCTGGGCAAAATAGAGGTAGTTTTTGCCCAGGATGTTGACGACCTTTGTATAGCTCTCGGCCGATTTCAGCAGGGCTTCCTGCTCCTGGGCCCGGGTGCGCTCCGCCTCCTCCGCCCCGGCACAGGCGGCGAGGAAAAGCAGGCACAGGGCCGACAAAAGCGCAAAAAGCCGCGCGGTCTTCTCTTTCATCTCAGTCCTCCGGGAGATAGTAATCGCACCTATTATAACCGCCAGGAAAACGCCGGTCAATCGCGGGGAATCGTTTACAAACGGGCACGGGGGATGGTATAATCGCGGTGCGGGGTTACCCGCCCGCGGAGCGTACGGCCGCGGCAATTGCATAGAGCAGGCGGTGCCCCGCGCACGCGGGGAGAATAGGGAAGCGGGTGTAAATCCCGCGCGAACTCGTCACTGTGACGGCTTACGGATGCCCATGCGTTTGCAGCCACTGGCCTACGGCCGGGAAGGCGGCGCATCCTTGCCCCAGCCAGGAGACCTGCCGTGCTGCTGGTACAGGGAGAAATCCCGGATCACGAGCAACTGATCGTACCGAAAAAACGCCTGCGGACGCAGACGTTCTTCCAGTATGCTCCTTGCTCCGACAGGGGGCTGTTTTTGTCCCCGACGCATGGAGGTATGCGAAATGAAAAAGTTCCTGACGCTACTGCTGACCCTCGCCCTTGCACTCAGCCTCGCGCTGGCGGTCCCGGCCCTTGCCGAGGAAGAGGAGGACTATACGACCGGCGACGCCTCGCTGGACGATCCGCGCAACGCGGACGGCATCGGAGAGAGCGAACTGCTGGTGGTGAGCTTCGGCACCAGCTTTAACGACAGCCGCAGGCTGACCATCGGCGCCATCGAGGGCGACATCGCGCAGGCGATGCCGGATTACGGCGTGCGGCGCGCCTTTACCAGCCAGATCATCATCGACCATGTGGCGCGGCGCGACGGCGTCGTCCTCGACAACGTGGGGCAGGCGCTGGAGCGCGCGGTGCAAAACGGCGTGAAGCGGCTGGTGGTTCAGCCCACGCACCTCATGGACGGCTTTGAATACAACGACC
This sequence comes from uncultured Eubacteriales bacterium, assembly GCA_902781095.1. GTDB lineage: Bacteria > Bacillota > Clostridia > Christensenellales > Aristaeellaceae > Ventricola. Next base: position 34,776 of record CACZHW010000016.1, on the reverse strand, counting down.
TCGTCGGCGAAATCGCGGGCTACGCGGATGCGTTCGATGCGATTGCGGTGGGCGCGCCGCTGCTCTCCTCGGACGAGGATTTTGCGGCGGTGGCGGATGCGATCGTGAAGGCGACCGCGGAATACGACGACGGCGAGACGGCCATCTGCTTCATGGGCCACGGCACGGAGGCGGAGAGCAACGGCGTCTACGCGAAGATGCAGCAGGTGCTGGACGGCAAGGGCTGCAAGAATTACTTTGTGGGTACCGTGGAGGCGACGCCTTCCCTGGAGGACGTGCTGGCGGCCGTGGGGCAGGGCGCGTACAAGCGCGTGGTGCTCCGTCCGCTGATGGTCGTCGCGGGCGACCACGCGAACAACGACATGGCCGGCGACGAAGAGGGCTCCTGGAAGAACGCCTTCGAGGCGGCGGGCTATAAGACCGTCTGCGTCGTGGAGGGCCTGGGGCAGCTGCCGGAAATCCGCGCGCTGTACGTGCAGCACGCGCAGGCCGCCGCAGCCAGCCTGTAATCCGGGAAGCCATCAAATGCAGGTATGACAAAAGAGGTTAAGATGAAAAAGCTGTTTTGCCTTTTCGCGCTTCTCCTCACCGCAGCCGCCGCAACCGCGGCGGCTGCCGGGGTGGAGCCCGCCGGACTTGTGCCCGGCACCTATGCAATCACCGTGGAGTCCAGCGCTTCCATGTTCCGCGTGGTGGACTGCCGCCTGACGGCGGACGGCGCATCGTTTACCGCACGCATGACGATGAGCGGCAAGGGGTACGGCTATCTGTATCCCGGCACGGCGGAGGAGGCGGCGGCCGCGGCAACGGAGGCGTGGATCCCGCGGCAGGAAACAGACGGATCCGTCGTCTTTGACTTTCCGGTTCCCGCGCTGGACGTGCCCGTGAGCTGCGCGGCCTACAGCATCAAAAAGGATCATTGGTACGACCGCACGCTCATCTTCCGCTCCGAGGGCATCTCTCCGGAGGCCTTTACCGGCGGTCTCTTTGTCACGGCGGAATCCCTGGGGCTGGCGGACGGCGTGTACCGCGCGGAAGCGGCGCTCTCCGGCGGCTCCGGCAGGGCCTTTGTCCAGTCCCCGGCGGAAATCACGGTGGAAGGCGGGGAGGCGACGGCGCTCGTCGTGATGAGCAGCGACAAGTACGACTACATGCGCATCGGGGAGACGGTGTACCCGCCTGTCGGCGGGGAGGGCCCTTCCGCCTTCCGGATCCCGGTGCCGTGTTTTGACAGGCCGTTTACCGTCTTCGCCGACACCACGGCCATGAGCGTGCCCCACGAGATCGAGTACACGCTCACCTTCTCCTCGGAGGGGCTGCGGTGAGGGCGGAGCGCCTGCGGCGCACCGTCCTCCTGCTGCTGTGCCTGTTCCTGCTGCCTGCGGCCTGCCGTGCGCAGCGCTGGCCGGAGATGAAAAAGACGGGCGAACTGGCGCTTTCCTACGCGCGGGAGTTTACGGCGGAGGATTATGAGGGCGGCTATACGCTGCTCACCGTCTCGGACGGTCAGCGCCTGCTGGTCCTCCCGGAGGGGAAGGAGGCGCCGGAGGCGCTGGACGCGGACATCCGCTGCGTGGCGCAGCCGCTCTCCGGCCTCTACATGGCGGCCTCCTCGGCCATGGACCTCGTGCGCGCGCTGGGCGCGCTGGACGCCGTCGGCATGACCTCCACGCAGGCGAAGGACTGGACGATCCCGGAGGTCGCCCGCAGGGTCGCCTCCGACGAGATCCTGTACATCGGCAAGTACAGCGCGCCCGACTTTGAGGCGCTGCTGGAAATGGACTGCCCGCTGGCGGTGGAATCCACGATGATCTGGCACGCGCCGGACATCAAGGAGCAGATCGAGGCGCTGGGCATCCCCGTGCTGGTGGAGCGCTCCAGCTACGAAGAGAGCCCCCTGGCCAGGCTGGAGTGGATCAAACTGTACGGCTGCCTGCTGGGCAAAAGGCAGGAAGCGGAGCGCTGTTTTGAGGAGAGTGCGGCCCGGATTGAAGCCATCGCCGGGATGGAGCCGGTGGAGGCCGCGGCTTCGGTCTTCTACCTGAACAGCGCGGGCAACGTGGTCGTTTACCGGCCGGGCAGCGCCGCCGCGCAGATGGTGGCGCTGGCGGGCGGGCGCTACGTGCCGCAGGACGGAGCGGGGCAGGGCTCGACGATGCGCATCGGGCTGGAGGATTTCTTTGCCGCGGCGGGCGACGCCCCGGTCCTCCTGTACAGCGCGAGCATCGCGGACGGCGTAACGAGCCGCTCGCAGCTTGTGGCGCGGGCGGAGCTGCTCGCCTCTTTCCGCGCCTTCCGGGAGAGCCGGGTCTACTGCATGGAGGGCAGCTTTTTCCAGCAGCCCACCCGCGCGGCGGATACGATCGCGGCAATGCGCCGGGCGCTGACCGGCGGGGAGCCGGAGGACGTGCTGACCCGGCTGGACTGACGACTATGGAACGAAGGAGGCGGCGGAAGGATGAAGAAGGGCCTGCGGATCCGGGCGGCGTATCTTCTCCTCGCCGCCGCCTTTTTGCTTTTCCTCGGCCTCAGCCTGTGCGTGGGCAGCATGCCGGTCGGGCCGCGGGAGGTGACGGCCGTCCTGCTGGGCAGGGGAGAGGGCGCCGCTGCACAGGTCGTGCTGCGGCTGCGGCTGCCGCGGGCGCTGGCGGCGGCGCTGCTGGGCGGCGCGCTGTCCGTTTCCGGCTATCTCTTGCAGACCTTCTTCGCAACGCCGATCGCGGGGCCCTACGTGCTGGGCATCTCCTCCGGCGCCAAGCTGGCGGTGAGCATCGTCATGGTGTTTGCCGTGCAGCGCCTGGGCGCGCTCCCCTTCCCGCTGATGATGGCCGCCGCCTTTGCCGGCGCCATGGCGGTGACGCTGCTTATCCTGCTTTTCGCGGGGAGGGCGCGGGGGATGGCGACGCTGCTGGTCATCGGCATCATGGTCGGCAACGTCTGCGCCGCCGTGACAGATTTCTTCGTAACCTTTGCGGACGAGGCGGGCGTGGCGAACCTGCACGCCTGGTCACAGGGCAGCTTCGCCGGCGTTTCGCGGGAGAACCTGCTGCGGGCGGCGCCCCTCATCCTGGCGGCACTTGCGGCCGTCTTTCTGCTGTGCAAGCCCATATCCGCCTTCCGGCTGGGCGAGGCGTATGCGCAGAGCATGGGCGTAAACGTGCGGGCCTTCCGCGTGCTGCTCATCGCGCTCTCCAGCCTGCTTTCGGCGGGCGTCACGGCGCTGACGGGCCCCATCTCCTTCGTCGGGGTGGCGGTTCCGCAGCTTTCCCGGCTGCTGCTGGGGACCTCCCGGCCGGAGCATATGATCCCGGGGACGCTGCTGCTGGGCGCGGCCTTCTGCATGGGCTGCGACCTTGCGGCCAGGACGGCCTTTGCGCCGACGGAGCTGGCCGTCAGCACGGTGACGGCGTTCTTCGGCGCCCCGGTCGTCATCGCGCTGATGCTGCGGCGCAGCGCGGGCAGGGAGGAGGCGTGAAGGTGGAAAGGGACATCCGTCTTGGCATGCGGAACCTGTCGGTCGGATACGGCGGCAAAACCGTCGTGGGCGGGATCGACGCCGGGGTGGCCGCCGGCGAGATCCTCGTACTTGTCGGGCCTAACGGCTCCGGCAAATCCACCGTGCTGAAGACCCTCTGCCGCCGGCTGCGGCCGGTCTCGGGCACGGTGGAGCTCTCGGGGGAGGACGCCTTCCGGCTGTCTGCGCGGCAGGCTGCCTCGCGCATGGCGGTGCTGCTGACGCACCAGCCGCATCCGGAGCTTGTCACCTGCTTTGAGGTGGCGGCCCTGGGGCGCTACCCGCACACGGGGTTTATGGGCCGCCTGACCCCGCTGGACCGCGCCGCGGTGGAGGAGAGCCTGCGGCAGGCGGGCGTGTGGGCGCTGCGCGGCGCGGACTTCGGCAGGATCAGCGACGGGCAGCGCCAGCGCGTGCTGCTGGCCCGCGCGCTCTGCCAGCAGCCGGAGGTGCTGCTGCTGGACGAGCCCACGACCTATCTGGATCTGGGCGGAAAGATCGCCCTGCTGGAAATCCTGCAGCGGCTGGCAAAGGAGAAGGGCGTCGCCGTGGTGCTGTCCCTGCACGAAATCGACCTGGCAAAAGGGATCGGCGACCAGGTGCTGTGCCTGAAGGACGGGCGCGTGCAGGCGATGGGCGCGCCGGAGGAAGTGCTGAGCGCACGGGGCATGGAGAAGCTCTTTGACCTGCCGGCGGGCGTATACGCCCCCGGCGCGGGCATACGCTTCGGGACGGACGGAAAGGAGGCGGCGGGATGAACCGGATCACGGTCGTGGGCGGCGGACCCGGCGGCGAAGACGGGCTGACGATGGAGGCCCGGCGCGCGCTGGACGGGGCGGATGCCGTCTACGCGGCGCAGCGGTACGCGCATCTGGTGCCGCCTGAAAAGCTGCGCCCTCTGCCGCCCGTCGGGGAGGCCGTAAGGGAGATGGAGCGGAGCCTTGCGGAAGGGCGGAAGACGGCGGTGCTGGTCTCCGGCGATGCGGGCTTTTACAGCCTGCTGGCGCGGCTGCGGGAGGAACTGGGGCCGGACAGGCTTCATGTGATCCCCGGCGTCAGCTCCGTGCAGGCGCTGTGCGCCCGGTTGTGCACGGGCTGGGAAGAGGCGGCGATGCTCTCTGCACACGGGCGGGAGCTGTCCAGTTCCCGGCTGTGCCACGCGGTGCGGACGCATGCGCGCACCTTCGTGCTGCTGGATGCGGCGCACGGCGTGCCCTGGCTGCGGGGCGCGCTGCGGGACGGCGGGCTTTGTGCGGTGCGCCTGAGCGTTGGCTGCGATCTCGGCGGCGCACGGGAGGCGGTGCTCAGCGAACCGGAGGGGGAGGTGCCGCAGCCCGCGCTGGCCCTGATCGAAAACGGCGCGCCGGAGGCAGGCTTGCCGCCCGCCGGGATCCCGGACGGGGATTTCGTGCGCGGCAGAACGCCCATGACCAAGCGTGAAATCCGCGTGCAGGCGCTCTCCATGCTGCGCCTTACGCCGGACGCCGTGGTGTGGGACATCGGCGCGGGCACGGGCAGCGTCAGCGTGGAGTGCGCCAGGCAGTGCCCAGACGGCCTCGTGTGCGCGGTTGAGCGGGAACAGGAGGCGCTCTCACTCATCCGGGAGAATGTCCGCCGCTTCTTCCTGCAGAACGTGCAGGTGACGGAAGGGACGGCACCGGAGGCGCTCTGCTGCCTGCCGGCCCCGACGCACGCCTTCATCGGCGGCAGCGGCGGGCGGCTGCGGGAGGTGCTGGACGTGCTGGAGGCGGTGCCCTCGCCGGTGCGCGTGTGCGCGGCGGCGGTGACGCTGGAGAGCGCTGCCGTGCTGCAGGGACGGATGAAGACTTATGACGGCTTTGAGGCGGTGCTGCTGTCGGTATCGCGCCTGGAGGCGGCCGGCAGCGTCACGCTGCCGCGGCCGCAGAGCCCGGTATACCTCTTTTCGGGGACGACGAAGGGACGGAGGGAAGAGCGGTGATCTACTTTATCGGCGCAGGCCCGGGCGCACCGGACCTCATCACGGTGCGGGGGCGCAGCCTGCTGGAGCGTGCGGAGCTGGTCGTCTACGCCGGCTCGCTGGTGAACCCGGAGCTGCTCTCCTTCTGCCCCGCCAGCACGCACTGCCTGAACAGCGCGAAGATGACGCTGGAGGAGGTCGTGGAGGCGCTGACCTCCCTGGGCAGGGAGGCGACCGTCGTGCGGCTGCACACGGGCGACCCGTCCCTGTACGGCGCGATCGCCGAGCAGATGGCGATGCTGCGGCAGCGGGGATACGACTGCGAGGTCGTGCCCGGCGTCAGCTCGCTGTTTGCGGCCTCTGCGGCGCTGGGGGCGGAGTACACGCTGCCCGGCGTCAGCCAGACGCTGATCGTCTCCCGCCTCGCAGGCAGGACGCCCGTGCCGGAAGGGCAGCAGGCGCGCGCGCTGGCCGCCCACGGCGCCTCCATGGCGTTCTTCCTGAGCGTGGACAGGCTCGGGGAGCTCTGCCGGGAGCTTGAGGCGGGGGGCTGCGCGCCGGACACGCCGTGCGCCGTGGTCTGCAAGGCCTCCTGGCCGGAGGAGGAGATCGTGCGCGGCACGCTCTCGGACATCGCAGACAGGGCTTCGCACATCCGCAAAACGGCGCTGGTGCTCGTCGGGCGGTTTCTTGCGGAAGAGGGGGAGCGCTCCCGGCTGTACGATCCGGCGTTTTCCCACGGCTACAGGGAGGCGGCGAAATGAGGATCGCGGCCATCGCTTTTACGGAGCGCGGACAGGCGTGGGAGGAGAAGCTGGGCTTTCCGGTCACGCGCGGGGAGGCAGTGCGCGGGTGGACGGAGCAAAACTTCGCCATGGCGGACGCGCTGCTGTTCATCGGCGCGGCGGGGATCGCGGTGCGGGCCGTGGCGCCGCACGTGAAGGACAAGACGACGGACCCCGCGGTGCTCGTGATGGACGAGGCGGGCCGGTACGTGGTGCCGATCCTCTCGGGCCACATCGGCGGGGCCAACGCCCTGGCGGAGGCGATCGCCGCGCGTACGGGCGCGCAGGCCGTTTTGACGACCGCGACGGACGTGCGCGGCCTGCCCGCGATCGACACGTGGGCGGCGCGGCAGGGTCACGCGATTGAAAACCCGGAAGCGATCCGTGCGTTTGCCGCGGCCCAGCTTTCCGGGGAGCGCGTCGGCGTGGCGGTGACGGAGGACGTCGTCCCGCCGCCCTTCCCGGTGACGCTTTACCTGCGGCCGCGGACGCTCATCCTGGGCACGGGGTGCAGAAGAGGGATCGACGCGGCGGCTTACGAGGCCGCGGCGCTGGACTTTTTGCGCTACTGCGGCGTTTCGCTGCTGTCCGTGCGCGCGCTGGCCACGATCGAGAGGAAGAAGGAGGAGCGCGCGCTGCTCCTCTTCTGCAAAAAGTACCGCCTGCCGCTCCTTGCGTATACCGCGGAGGCGCTTTCGGCGGTGCCGGGGCGCTTTACCGCCTCCGCGTTCGTGCGGGAGACGGTCGGCGTGGACAACGTGTGCGAGCGCGCCGCCGCGGCGGAAGGCGCGGCGCTGCTGCAGGGAAAGACGGCGTACGACGGGTGTACCTTTGCACTGGCGAAACTGCGGGAGGAGACGGAACGGGGATGCTGAGCATCGTTGGATTGGGGCCGGGCGCGGCGTCCGGCCGCACGCTGGAAGCCCAGCGGGCGCTGGAAGAGGCGCAGGTAATCGGCGGCTATACGCCGTACGTGGAGCCGCTCCGGGCGGAGCTGCCCGACAGGGAATTCTTCTCCACGGGGATGCGCGGCGAGACGGAGCGCTGCCGCAGGGCGCTGCAGCTCTCCCGGGAGGGCAAGGCAGTGGCGCTGTGCTGCTCCGGGGACGCGCAGGTTTACGGCATGGCAAGCCTTGTGCTGGAACTGGCCACGGGACAGGACGACGTGCGCATCATCCCGGGCGTCACGGCGGCGCTCAGCGCCGCGGCGCTGCTGGGGGCGCCGCTCTCCGGGGATTTTGCCGTCATCAGCCTGAGTGACCTTTTGACCCCGTGGGAGAAAATCGAGCGCCGGCTGCACGGCGCGGGCGCGGGCGACTTCCCGGTGGCCCTCTACAACCCGGCCAGCCGCACCCGGACGGACCGGCTATCCCGCGCCTGCGGCATCCTGCTTTCCTACCGCTCTCCGGAGACGCCGTGCGGCATCGTGCGCTGCATCGCCAGGGAGGGGCAGCGGCAGGAAATCCTGCCGCTGGAGGCGCTCGCCGTGCGGCAGCTGGATATGCTGACGACCGTCGTGATCGGCAGCAGCGAGACCGTCGAAAAGGACGGCAGGCTGCTGACACCCCGGGGGTACCGGCTGTGAAGGCGCTGCGGTGCGGGTATACCACCGGGGCCTGCGCCGCGGCCTGCGCGCTGGTCTCCTGCCTGTGGCAGCGGGACGGACGGTGTCCGCAGCAGGTGGAGATCATGCTGCCGGCGGGGCAGCGGTACGTCCCGGAGATCCGGCCGCTCTCGCCCGGCCGCTGCGCCGTGACGAAGGACGCCGGGGACGACCCGGACGTGACCGACGGCTGCGAGGTCTGGGCCGAAGCGGAGATCCTTGAAGAGGACGGCCCCGTCACCTTCCTGGCGGGGGAAGGCGTGGGCACCGTGACGCTCCCGGGGCTTGCGCTGGCGCCGGGGGAGGCGGCCGTCAACCCCGTGCCCCGGCGGATGATCGAGGAGGCGGTGCGCAGCGTCATCGGCGCGCGCGCCGCACGGGTGACGGTGGGCATCACCGGCGGGCGCGAACTGGCCGGGCGCACCTTCAATCCGCGCCTCGGCATTGAAGGCGGCCTGTCCATTCTGGGCACTACGGGCATCGTGCGGCCGATGAGCGAGGAGGCGCTGAAGGAGAGCATCCGGCTGGAGCTCTCGGTGAAGCGCGCGCAGGGGGCTGAGATCCTCGCCCTCGTCTTCGGCAGCCAGGGGGAGGCGGCGATGCGCCGCATCGCGCCGGGGCTTTGCTGCGTACAGATGAGCAACTACGTGGGCTTCGCGCTGGAAGCCGCGGCGGGTCTGGGCTTTCGCCGGATCCTGCTGTGCGGGCAGCCGGGCAAGCTGGTCAAGGTGGCCGGCGGCAGCATGCAGACGCACAGCGCCGTAAGCGGCGGGCGCCGGGAGACGCTGTGCGCGCACCTGGCCCTGATGGGGGCCCCGCAGGCGCTGCTGCGGCAGGCGATGGACAGCGTGACGCTGGAGGGGATGATCGCGCCTGTCGCGGAAGCCGGCTTCTCCGGCGTATGGGACGGGCTTTGCGAGGCGGCTGCCGGGTTTGCCGCTTCGCGCGTGCGCGGCGCAGCCGAAACCGGCGCGCTGATGACGGACGCGTCCGGCAGGGTAATCGGAGCGAGCCGCTGTGCGCTTCTGTGGATAAACGGTGAACGGTACGGAGGAGAGGACAGAGATGGCTGAGGCCGGCCGGACGGAAGAGATGCGGACGCTGGGCCCGCGGGAGATCGAAGCGCGCAGCATGGAGATCATCGCACGGGAGCTGACCGTGCCCCTTGCGGAGCCGGAGCGCCCGGTGGTGATGCGCGTCATCCACGCCACGGCGGATTTTTCCTTCGCGGAGAATCTGCGCTTTACGCCGGGGGTGATCGCGCGCGCGCGGGCGCTGCTCGCTGCCGGCGCCACGGTGGTGACGGACACCAACATGGCGCTCTCGGGCATCAGCCGCCCGGCGCTTGCAAAGCTCGGCGCCCGTGCGGTGTGCTTTATGGCGGACGGATCGGTTGTATCCGAGGCCGCGGCACGGGGGACGACGCGGGCCTCCGTCAGCGCCGCGCGCGCAGCCGCGCTGCCCGGGCCGAAGCTGCTGGTCTGCGGCAACGCGCCGACCTTCCTCTTCTCCCTGCTGGAGCACCGGGAGCAGCTGGGGGACGCGGTCATCATCGGCGTCCCGGTCGGCTTCGTCAACGTGGTGGAGGCCAAGGAGGCGCTGCTTTCAAGCGGCCTCCCCTCGATCGTGGCGGCCGGCAGGCGCGGCGGCAGCGGCGTGGCGGCAGCCATCGTCAACGCGCTGCTCTACGGGATCGAGGGGGTGCGCGCATGAGAATCCTTCTGGCGGGGACGGGCAGCGGCTGCGGGAAAACGACTGCCGCGCTCGTGCTCATGGCTGCGCTGCGCGGAAGCGGGCTTACGGTGGCGCCCTGCAAGGTCGGGCCCGATTACATCGACCCGGGCTTTCACGCCGCCGTCTGCGGCCGGCCGTCGTACAACCTGGACACCTTCCTCATGGGCGAGGGGGCCATCCGGCGCGCCCTGTCCCGTCCTGCGGACATCTGCGTCATCGAGGGCGTGATGGGCTATTACGACGGGCTGGACGCGTCGCTTGCGGCTTCCACCTGGGAGGTGGCGCACAGGACGGGCACGCCGGTCCTCCTCGTGGTGGACGCTTCGGGCGGCGCGGCGAGCGTGGCAGCCACGGCGCTGGGTTTTTTAAAGCTGCGGGCGGACAGCGGCATCGCCGGGGTGCTGGTCAACCGCTGCTCGGGAGAGAGCCATTACAATCGCGTGCGGGAGGCGGTGGAGCGCTATACCGGGCTGCCCTGCGCGGGCTGGCTGCCGCGGTTTGGGGCGTTGCGGCTCTCCAGCCGGCACCTGGGCCTGGTGCCCGCCTGCGAGGTGCAGAACGTGGCACAGCGCGCCCGGCAGGCGGCAAAGGAAGCGGAAGGGACGCTGGACCTTCCCCGCGTGCTTTCCATCGCCGCCGCTGCAGAGCCGGTAGAGGCGCCCGCGGCGCCTGGGCCGGCGAAGCGCCCGGGGCTGCGCATCGGCGTGGCCAGGGATGAGGCCTTCCACTTTTACTACGAGGCGAACCTGGACGCGCTGCGGGAGGCGGGCGCGCAGCTCGTCTTCTTTTCCCCGCTTCATGACGCCGCGCTGCCGCAGAACCTGGACGCGCTCTACATCGGCGGCGGTTTCCCGGAGGTCTTTAGGGAGAGGCTCGCGGCCAACCGGGGTATGCGGGAGAGCATCCGGCGCGCGCTGGAGGGCGGGCTGCACTGCTACGCGGAGTGCGGCGGCCTTTTGTACCTGTCCCGGGAACTGGACGGGGCGCCCATGGCAGGCTTTCTGCCCGCGCGCTGCCGCATGACGGAGCGGCTGCAGCGCTTCGGCTACGTCTGGGTGGAGGAGCGGACGGGGCTGCGCTTCCCCGCGCACGAATTCCACCACGCGCTGGCCGAGGCGCAGGCGGGGGCCAGGCTTTGCTACACCGTCACAAAGGCGTCCGATCCTGCGAAATCGTGGGCATGCGGGTTTGAGCGGGAAAATACGCTGGCGGCCTTTGCCCACGTGTTTTTTGCAGACCGGCCGGAGCTGATGAGGAGGTTTTTCGGGCTGTGAGGATTCTTCTGTTCGGCGGCACGACGGAAGGCCGGAAGGAGGCGCTGCGCCTGCACCGGGCCGGGGAGGACGTCACCGTCTGCGTGACGAGCGATTACGCCGCACAGCTGCTGCCGGAAGGGATCCGGGTGCTGACGGGCGCCATGGACGGGGACGAAATGCGGCGGTTGATGGCGCGCCTTGAACCGGAGGCCGTGGTGGACGCGACGCACCCGTACGCACTGCGGGCGACGGAGAACATCCGCGCGGCGGCAGGGGCGCTCGGTATCCCACTGCGGCGGATCGCGAGGCCGCAGACGGAGGGCGGCTGGCGCGGTGCCTGCCGGCGGGCGGGGGACGCTGCATGTGCTGCGGCCCTGCTGGCCGGGACGCAGGGCAACGTGCTGCTGACCACGGGCAGCCATACGCTGGGCGCCTTTGCCGCCGCGGCGGACCCCTCCCGGCTGTACGCCCGGGTGCTGCCGACCGCGGAAGCGCTGTCGCTGTGCGCCGCCGCCGGCATCCCTGCCTCCCACGTGATCGCCATGCAGGGGCCCTTCTCCCGGGCGCTGAACGCAGCGCTGTACGACCAGCTGGGCATCGCCGTGCTGGTGACCAAGGACGGCGGGCGCGAGGGCGGCGTGGAGGAGAAGGTCCTGCCCGCGCTGGAACGGGGGATCGGCGTGATTTTGATTGAAAGGCCGGGGGAAGCATGACGGACGAGCGTCACGGCGGAAACGTGTGGCAGGGCGGCTGGCCCGGCGACTGGCTGGATTTCTCCGCGAGCCTGCGCCCGGAAGGCCCGCCGGAGTGGGCGATGCAGGCGATGCGGGAAGGCTTGTCGCAGGCGCGCTATTACCCGGACCGCGAAATGCGCCGCGCCAGGGAAGCTCTGGCGGAGTATCTGGACGTTTCACCTGAGAGGGTCCTGCCCGCGGCGGGCGGTCTGGCGTCCATCGACCTTGCGCTGTCACGGCGGCGGGGCACGGTCTTCACCTGTCCGCCGACCTTCGGGGAATACGAGGCGCGCGCGGCGTTTTACGGCCGGAAGACGGCGGCCTGGCAGGGCCGCTGCATGCCCGGGGACACGCTGGTGCTGTGTAACCCGAACAACCCGACCGGTGCCGCGGCAGCGCGGGAGGACGTGCTGCGCCTTGCGGAGGCGGTGCGCGCGCAGGGCGGGGAGCTGCTCGTGGACGAGGCGTTCGCCTTCTGCTGTCCGGAGATCAGCGTCGCGCGGGAGACGGCAGCGGATCTCGTCGTCGCGGGATCACTGACCAAGGCGCTGTGCGTGCCGGGCATCCGGCTGGGATACCTGTGCGCCGGGGAGGGGACGATCCGGGCGCTGGAGGCGCGCATGCTGCCCTGGTCGCTGTCCTCGCCCGCCGCTTGCCTGCTGCAGGCGCTGCCGCGGCACCGCGCGGAGCTCCTCGCGGACGCGGAACGGAACCGGGCGCGCCGTACGGCGTTTGCCGCCGCGCTTGGGGCGCTGGGGGCCCGGGTGCTGCCGTCCGCGGCCAATTTCCTGCTGGCGGATTTCGGGCGGGACATGACGGGGATCGCCGCGGCCCTAAAGGCGCGCGGCATACTGGTGCGCACGTGCGCCTCCTTCTCGCTGGGGAACGGTTTCCTCCGGCTGGGCGTGCGCACGGAGGAGGAAAACGGGCGGCTCACCGCCGCCCTGTCGGAATTGCTTTGGGAGGAAGTATGCGGGGAAAGAGCCTGATGATCCAGGGGACGGCGTCCTCCGTGGGCAAGAGCGTGCTGTGCGCGGCGCTGCTGCGCATCTTCCGGCAGGACGGCCTGCGCTGCGCGCCGTTCAAGGCACAGAACATGGCGCTCAACGCGTACGTGACGCGGGACGGCCTGGAGATGGGCCGCGCACAGGCGATGCAGGCGCAGGCGGCGGGCATCGAGCCCGACGTGCGCATGAACCCCGTGCTGCTCAAGCCCACCGGGGACCGGCGCAGCCAGGTGATCCTGGACGGGAAGGCCGTGGGCTCCCTGTCGGCGATGGAGTTCCACCGGCGCAAGGGAGAGCTGCGCGGGCACATCCGCTCGGTTTACGACTCGCTGGAGCGGGAGGTGGACTGCGTGGTGATCGAAGGGGCCGGAAGCCCCGCGGAAATCAACCTGCGGGAGAGCGACATCGTCAACATGGCGATGGCTAAGGCGGCGGATGCGCCTGTGATCCTCGTGGGGGACATCAATCCGGGCGGCGTCTTCGCGGCGCTGCTGGGCACGGTGATGCTGCTGAAGGAGAAGGAGCGCGCCAGGGTCCGCGGGGTCATCATCAACAAATTCCGCGGCGATCCGGCCATCCTTGAGCCCGGCCTGCGCATGCTGGAGGAGCGCATCGGCGTGCCGGTTCTGGGCGTGGTGCCCTGGATGGACGTGGAACTGGAGGAGGAGGACGGGGAGACGGCACGGCTGCGGGCAGCGCAGGGTACCGGCGACATCGACGTCGCGGTGGTCTGCCTGCCCCATATCGCGAACTTCACGGATTTTCAGGCGCTGGCGCTGCAGCCCTCGGCGCGCGTGCGCTATGTGCGAAGCGCAGGCGAGCTCTCCGGCGCGGACGTCGTCATCCTGCCCGGAACGAAGAACACCATCGGCGATCTGCTGGAGCTGCGCCGCCGCGGGCTGGACGCGGCTATCGTGCGCTTTGCGCGCTCGGGCGGGACCCTCATCGGCGTGTGCGGCGGCTACCAGATGCTGGGCAGCGTCGTGCGGGATCCGCTCGGCGTGGAGTCGCCGGTCGCCGAGGCGTCCGGACTGGGGCTGCTCGACGTCCAAACGACGCTCTCCCCCGAAAAGCGCACCGTGCAGACGCGGGGGAGAATCGGCGCGCAGAGAGGCTGGCTGTCCGCGCTGGACGGGTGCACGCTCTCCGGCTACGAGATCCACGCGGGGGAGACGACGGCCGGGAAAGAGGTCGAGGTGTGGATGACGGCGGACGGCAGGCCGATCGGGACCCGGAACCGGGAGGGCAACGTGTTGGGCACGTACCTGCACGGCCTGTTTGACGACGGGACGCTGTTTTCGGCGCTGGCGGCACACCTGCGGCCGGACAGGGCGAAAGCGGACGCACCGTTGGACTTTGCGGCCTTCCGGGAGCGGGAGTTTGACCGGGTGGCCGCCGTGGTGCGCGCCAGCCTGGACATGGACGCGGTGTACCGTATCCTGAGGGGGGAAGCGTGATGCGGGAGCGGTTTGCCGCGCTGGCGCTGGCACTCGCGCTCGACTTTGCCCTGGGCGATCCCGCCTGGCTGCCCCATCCGGTGGTCTTCATCGGACGGTATATCGCAAAGGCAGAGGTGCGGCTGCGGCGGCGCGGCGGGAACCTGCGGCGCGCGGCGGTGCTGCTGACGCTCTCCACGGTGCTGCTGACGGCTGCCTGCGCGGCGGCGCTGACGGCGGCGGCCTTACGCCTTCCCTCCGGTCCCCGGATCGGCTGCACGGCGTTGCTGCTGTGGCCGGGGCTGGCCGCGCGCAGCATGGTGGAAGAAGCCCTGGGCGTGCAGAAGGCGCTCCGGCAGGGGCTCCGTCAGGGGAGGGAACGCCTCTCCCGCATCGTGGGCCGCGACACGGCCGCGCTTGCGGAGGACGAAGTGATCCGCGCGGCGGTGGAGACGGTGGCCGAGAACACGACGGACGGCGTCACCTCGCCGATGTTTTACGCGCTGCTGGGCGGCCCTGTTCTGCTGTGGGCCTTCAAGGCGGCCAGCACGCTGGATTCCATGGTCGGCTACCTGGACGAGCGCTACCGCGACATCGGCTGGTGCAGCGCGAAGCTCGACGACGTGCTGAACTACGTGCCGGCCCGGATGACGGGGCTTGCGATGTGCCTGGCGGCGCAGCTTTGCGCGCTGGACGGGCGGGAAGCCCTGAGAATCCTCGTTCGCGACCATGGAAACCATCTGAGCCCCAACTGCGCGTGGACGGAGGCGGCCGCGGCTGGCGCGCTGCACATCCGGCTGGGGGGCAGCCATACGTATTTCGGGAAAACCGTGGAAAAACCGGCGATCGGCGACGACGGCCGGCCGCCGGAACCTGAGGACATCGGGCGGGCCTGCCGCCTGCTGATCGTAACGAGCCTGCTTGTGCTGGGGCTGTTTGCCCTGCTGACGGCGGCGGAAGGACGGATATGGGGATAAGTGAGATTTGCGCCGGTATCACGGGGCCGGACAAGCGGGCGGAGGCGGAAGCGAAGCGCCGGTGGGACGCCGTCGCCAAGCCGCTCGGCAGCCTGGGCCGGTTTGAGGAGGCCGTCATCCGGATCGCCGGGATCCAGGGGACGGCGGACGTGCGCGGAGCGCCGCGGTGCTGCCTCGTCTTCTGCGCCGACCACGGCGTGGTGGAAGAGGGCGTGAGCCAGACGGACAGCTCTGTAACGGCACGGGTGGCGCGCTCCATTGCGGAGGGCGCCTCCAACGTCAGCCTGATGGCCGAAAAGGCGGAGACAGACGTCTTTGCCGTGGACATGGGCATGGCGCAGCTGGCGGGAGACGCGCGCATCCTCTCCCGGCGGATGGGAAGCGGCACCGGTAACATCGCCCGCGGCCCGGCGATGGATCGGCGCACGGCCGAGGCGGCGCTGCTGGCGGGCGCAGATCTCGTCCGGGAGATAAAACAGAAGGGCTACGCGCTGATCGCGACGGGGGAGATGGGCATCGGCAATACGACGGCCAGCGCGGCGCTCGCCAGCGCATTGCTGGGGCTGCCGCCGGAGGAGACGGCCGGCCGGGGCGCCGGGCTTTCGGACGCGGGCCTTGCGCGCAAGCGCGCGGCGGTCGCGCGGGCGCTGGCGGTGAACCGGCCCGACCCGGACGACCCGGTGGACGTCCTTTCAAAGGTCGGCGGGTTCGAAATCGCGGGCATGGCCGGCGCCTTTCTGGGCGGGGCGGCGTACGGGGTCCCCGTGGTGGCGGACGGCGTCATTTCCGCCGCAGCGGCGCTGGTCGCCTGCAGGATCTGTCCGCGCGCCCGGGCATACATCCTGCCCTCCCACCGGAGCAGGGAAAGCGCGGCACGGCAGATTCTCTCGGAACTGGATCTGCACCCCGTGCTGGACGCAGGGATGGCGCTGGGCGAGGGGACGGGCGCAGTGATGCTCTTTCCGCTGCTGGATATGGCGCTGGCCGTCTACGGCAGCAGCCACACCTTCCAAAACCTCGGCATGGCGGCGTATGTGCCGCTGGAGGGCAAATGACGATACTGGTTACGGGGGGCAGCGGCAGCGGGAAATCCGCTTTCGCGGAGGGGCTCGTCCCGCGCCTTGAGGCGCACGGGCGGATCTACCTTGCGACGATGGAGGCGACGGACGGGGAGAGCCGCCGGCGCGTCATGCGCCACCGCGCCCAGCGCGAGGGCCTCGGAATGCGGACGCTGGAGCGCGCCCGGGACATGGACGGGGCCGAAATCCCGGAAGGGAGCCTCGTGCTGCTGGAGGATCTGCCGAACTGGCTGGCCGGGGAGATGTTCGGCGGCGGGAATCCGCAGGGGATGCCGCAGGCGCTTTGCCGCCTGGCCGGGCGCTGCCGCCACCTGATTGTGGTGACCGGGGACGTGTTCGCGGACGGCGAGCGCTACGACGGGGAGACGGCGCGCTACCTTCAGGCGCTGGCCGCGCTCAACCGCCGGGCCGCCGCGCTCGCGGACGCGGTCTGCGAGGTCGTCTGCGGCATACCGGTGCCGCTGAAAGGAAAACTGCCATGAAGCTGTGGAACGCGATGCTCATCGCCCTGTCGACGTACTCCCGCGTCCCCGTGCCGCGCGCGGACTGGACGGGGGAAAACCGGCGGTACGCGCTGTGCTTTTTCCCGTTGGTCGGCGTCCTCGTCGCTGTGGCGGAGCTTGTCTGGTGGCGGCTGTGGTGGGGAAGGTGGTATCTTCTCTTCGCCGCGGGATGTACGCTGATCCCTCTTGTGATCACGGGCGGCATCCACATGGACGGGCTGATGGACACGGCGGACGCGCTGGCCTCGAACGGCAGCCGGCAAAAGAAGCTGGAAATCCTGAAGGACAGCCGCTGCGGCGCCTTTGCGGTGATGGCCTGCGCCGGATATCTGCTGCTTTCGTTTGCGCTGTGGGCAGAGTGCAGGAAAGACTTGCTTTTCATACTGCCGGCTTTTCCCGCGTCCCGCGCGCTGAGCGCCCTGGCGGCGGTGAACCTGCGGCCCGCCAGGGAGGAGGGCATGCTGCGCAGCTTCACGGATGAAGAAGGCAGAAAGGCGGTTACGGCGGCGAGCCTTTTGTGGCTGGCCCTGTGCCTGCTCCTGTGGTCAGCCCTGGCTGCAGTTGCTGCAAGCCCTGCCGTGCTGATCGCCCCGGCGCTCGTGCTGGCAGCGGCGCTCCCGGTTTACCGCCATCTCGCGTACCGCGATTTCGGCGGCGTGACGGGCGATTTGGCCGGCGCGTTCCTGCAGCTGACGGAGCTGGCCCTGCTGGCAGCCTTTGTCATAGGGGAGGCGATGGTGTGAAACTCTATATCGGCGGCGCGTATCAGGGGCAGGAGGAGCTGGCGCAGCAGGAAAACCCCGGCGCGGAATTCTTCTTCGGATTCCACGAGACGATCCGGGAAGTGCTGGCGCGCGGAGGGGATCCGCTTGCCTATACGGAGGCGTTTTTGAGAGGGCACCCGGAGGCTGTGGTAACGGCGAATGAGGTGGGCTGCGGTCTGGTGCCCGTCCGCCCGGAAGAGAGGGCCTGGCGGGAGGCCGCCGGGCGCGCCCTGTGCCGGGTGGCGGCGAAAAGCGGGGCGGTGACGCGCGTCGTCTGCGGCATCGGCACGCGCCTCAAATAAACAGAAAAAAGGGGCAGCCTCCGCAATCCTGCCGGATCGGGGAGGCTGCCTCTTGCTGTCGTTTTTTGTCGGCGCCTGTCCGCAAGCTGCGTGCGGCTCAGTCGTAAATGCTGTCGATGTTGTACTCCAGGATGCGGCCGCTCGTAGCGTCGACGTCGAACTCGTACTCCATGGTGCCGTTCACGAATTCGATCTCGTAGACGAGCCGTCCGTCGTCGCGGTCCATGCGGCACTTGGTGAAGCGCACGTCTTCCGCCTTGAAGCCGGCCTGCGCCAGCGCAATCTGCCGGGCTTCCTCTTCGGTCACGTTTTGGGTGGAGAAGTCGCGCTGGAAATACTCGGTGTCGAATTCCGTGATCCGGCCGGTGCGGGCGTCGACCTCGATCTCGTACTCCGTGTCGTCGGTAAAGAACTTGATCTCGTAGGTGGGACGGCCGTCGTCGTAGTCCGGATGGGCTTTGACGAAGGTGGCCGCGTCAGCCGTCACGCCGGCGCGCTCCAGCGCCGCCTGTTTGGCCTGTTCCAGGGTAATCTCGCCTGCGGCGAGCGCACAGGTGGCAATCGCCATTATCATCACAAGGGCCAGAATCGCAGTCAGGGTCTTTTTCATCTTTCATCTTCCTTTCGTTTGCTGTCGGTTATCTCTTACACGCACAGGATAGCATCCTGACCGTCACAGAAGCGTCACAGAAAGACAGAAAGTGAAAAAGAAATTTGGATCAGAGGACCTCTCCGTCCGGGATGCGGTAAACCTGCCGGTTTTCCAGGCCCCAGACCTTTTCGGAGAAGCCGCCTTCGTTGGCGCGGCCCAGCGCCTCGTACATCTGGTAGAGGCGGGCGTCCAGCGTATCCAGCGTGTGCAGCACCTCGGCCTCCGGGAACATGGGGGGCTTGGGGCTGCCGTATTCAGCCAGGCCGTGGTGGGAGAGCACCATGTGCTGCAGCAGCAGCGCCTTATCGCGGGAGGCGCCGGTTTCCTTCGCGGCCTCCTCGATGGCGACGACGCCGCGCACGATGTGCCCGATGAGCTTGCCGTCCAGGCTGTAATCCGAAACCATGCCCAGCGCGTCTGCGTCCATCTCGTCCAGCTTGGAGAGGTCGTGGACGATGATGCCGGCGGTCAAAAGGCTCGGGTTCAATTGCGGGTAGACGCCCATGAGCGCCCGGGCGGCGCGCAGCATGGTCAGCGTGTGGTAGAGCAGGCCGCTGCGCTCCGCGTGGTGCATCTGCTTGGCGGCGGGGAAGGTGAGCAGCCGGTCGCCCGCGCGGTCCAACAGGCGGCAGGTGAGGCGCCGCAGGTCCGCGTCGGCGATGTGGTCGGCCGCGCGGACGATCTCTTCCAGCATGGCGCGGGGATCCTCCGGGGCGCAGGGGACGAGCGTGGACATGTCCACGCCGTCGCGCGGCTCGGCCTCGCGGATGCGCTCGATGCGCAGCTGCATGCGGCCGTTGAACTCGTTGCCGGCGGCGCGGATTTTGACCACGCTGCCCGCCTTGGGCGGCTGCACGGTGCCGTCCCACATCTTGGCGTTGATGGAGCCGCTGCGGTCGGCCAGCGTCATATCGAGGTAGTATTTGCCGCTGGAAGACTGCTTCTGCTCCGCGGCGCGCACCAGTACAAAGCCCTCAAACTTGTCGTCGCGGCGGATTTCCGCGAGGGTCTGGGGCGAGGAGAAGTCGTTGTTCATGGGGATGCTCGTTCCTTTCCGTATCAGCCCTTCAAATCCGTCTTCGCTTCGTCGTGCCGGGAGCTCTGCGGCGCCTCGGCCGGCTGCAGCTTCCCGATGACGTAGCCGATCGAGGGACCGGCCAGCAGGCCGAAGATGAGCGACAGATCCGCCGCGGCCGTTTTGCCGAGCGCTCCGAAGACCATCATGCCCACGGCGCCCAGGATGACGCCGATGTACAGACCCAGCACGGCCGGGCTCTTTCCCTGCGGCAGCCTGCGCAAATCCATCCACCTCTTTCCGGTCTCCCCCTGCAGAATCAGGGGCTGTTTTCACCCCATAATATAACACCAAAGCGATTGGAGGACAAGTGTGACGAGAGGCCTTTGGGGGATTTGAGCAAATTGACGGAAAGCAGCGGAAAAGCCCTGCTTTTTGTACAGTACAGAGGTGCGGACGGTTGACAAATCCGAACGGGTTGACTTAAAATACATCTGATACCTTTGGCGTGGTTTGATCATGCCGGGGAAAAAATTTGCAAAGGAGTAATGCCCTATGAAAAAGATCCTTGCCCTGGTGCTCAGCCTGGTTCTGGTTGCCGGCCTGTCCACCGCCGCACTGGCCGACGTGACCGTCTCCTGGTACAACTTCGGCGATGCGTTCTCTTCCTATGTGCGCGACTATGCCAGCGCCAAGTTTGAAGCCCTGGGCATCCCGTTCGTCAACAAGGACTCCAACAACATCCAGCAGACCCAGAACGACGACCTGCAGACCGCTGTTGTGACCGGCACCGACGCGCTGGTCGTGCAGATGGTTGACTCCGGCGCGTATGCCACCGCCAAGAACATCCTGCAGATGGGCGTGGACGCCGGCATCCCGGTCGTGTTCTTCTCCCGCGTGATGTCCACCAACAACGACGAGTGCGCCGAGCTCGTGGGCAGCTACGACAAGACCATCTATGTCGGCACCGATCCCGCCGAAGCCGGCGTGTATCAGGGCCAGATGATCGGCGAGTACCTCGTCGCCAACTATGACGCGGTCGATCTGAACGGCGACGGCGTCATCTCCTACGTGATGCTCAAGGGCGACCAGGCCAACCAGGAAGCCATCTACCGCACCATGTACAGCGTCATCTACGCCAACCAGGCGCTTGAAGCGGCCGGCAAGCCCGCCATCAAGTTCTATGACGACGCCGCTGAGATGCACTACACCGCGGACGGCTCCGAAGAGGGCTACTACATCGTCGACCCGACCGCGTCCTGGTCCCAGACCTTCGGCAACGAGACCATCACCACGATCCTCTCCCAGTACAACGAGTCCAACGGCAACATGCCCGAGCTGATCATCGCCAACAACGATGACATGGCCATCGGCGCCATCAACGCGCTGAAGGTTGCCGGCTACAACACGAACGGCGCCACCGTGATCCCGGTCTTCGGCGTGGACGCCACCCAGTTCGCCAAGGACGCCATCGCGGCCGGCGAAATGATCGGCACGGTTGAGCAGTCCTCCCAGAAGCTGGGCGAGACTGTCGCCAAGGTTACCGACAACATGCTCAAGGGCGCCGAGCTGACCGAGGGCCTGGACGAGGGCATCGAGCTGCGCGACGGCTGGCAGATCGTCGTTCCTTACGGCAAGTACACCGGCGAATAATCGGCTGGTTATCCGTCACATCAGTACGGATGGGCTCCTCGTGAGCCCATCCGTATTTTCGGAATAACGGGTTATTCTGAGAGAAAAGCCCATGCCGGACACGGGTTTCTCTCTCGGAATCATCAAAAGAAAGGAGCGGTTGTGCAGATGGCAGGGGAACAGGTACTTCTCCGGATGGAAGGCATCAGCAAGAGTTTTCCGGGCGTCAAGGCGCTGGACAACGTCCAGCTGACCCTCCGCGCGGGGACGGTACACGCGCTGATGGGTGAAAACGGCGCCGGCAAGTCCACGCTGATGAAGTGCCTCTTCGGCATTTACAGCAAGGATTCAGGGCATATTTATCTGGAGGGGAAGGAGGTCAACTTCCACTCTTCAAGAGAGGCGCTGGACAACGGCGTGGCGATGGTGCACCAGGAGCTGAACCAGGCGCTCAAGCGCAACGTCATGGACAACATCTGGCTGGGGCGCTATCCCAAAATCAAGGGAACGCCGCTGGTCAGCGAAAAACAGATGTATGCGGACACCATGAAGGTGTTCGACGAGCTGGGCATCCATGTCAACCCGAAGACGGTGATGAGCCGGATGCCTGTCTCCCAGCGGCAGATGGTCGAAATCGCGAAAGCGGTCTCCTTCAATTCCAAGGTCATCGTCTTCGACGAACCGACCTCCTCGCTGACGGAGGCGGAGGTCGAGCACCTCTTCCGGATCATCGGGATGCTGAAGCAGAAGGGCGTCGGCATCATCTACATTTCGCACAAGATGGCGGAGATCAAGCGGATTTCCGACGACATCACCATCATGCGCGACGGACAGTACGTGACCACGCAGCCCACGGCGGACCTTTCGATGAACGACATCATCCGCCTCATGGTGGGCCGCGAGCTGACCAACGTGTACCCGCCCAAGGACAACAAGGTGTCCGACGAGATCAGCCTGGAGGTGGAGGGGCTCTCCGGAGAGTACAGCAAGCTGCGGGACGTCTCCTTCAAGGTGCACAAAGGCGAAATCGTCGGCCTGGCCGGCCTGGACGGCTCCGGCCGCACGGAGGTGCTGGAGAACATCTTCGGCAACGCGACGCGCCACAGCGGCGAGATCAAGCTCTACGGCAAGAAGACGGCGAACAGGAGCCCGAAGGAATCCATCGCCAACGGCTTCGCCATGGTGACGGAGGAGCGCCGCGCGACGGGCATCATGGCTATCCTCAACATCCGGGACAACACCGTCATCTCCAGCCTGAAGAAGTACCGCGTCGGCCCGCTGCTCTCCGACAAGAAGCAGGCGGCCGCGACGGACCGCATGATTCAGGCGATGCGCACCAAGACGCCGAGCCAGAAGACGAAGATCCAGGATCTCTCGGGCGGCAACCAGCAGAAGGTCATCCTCGGCCGCTGGCTGCTGACGGAGCCGGAAGTGCTGCTGCTGGACGAACCGACCCGCGGCATCGACGTCGGCGCCAAATACGAAATCTACCAGCTGATTCAGGAAATGGCCAAGGAGGGCAAGTCGGTCATCATGGTTTCCTCCGAAATGCCGGAGCTGCTGGGTGTGTGCAACCGGATTCTGGTCATGTCGGGCGGAAGGCTGGCCGGTGAGGTTGACGCGGACAACACGACGCAGGAAGAGATTCTCACCCTGGCCGCCAAGTATGTGTAAGGAGGAAAACGAACATGTCTGAAGCTTCCAAGACCGCTGTCCAGAAGAAGCCCATCACGGCCAAAGAGGTGCTCAACTGGCTTCTGGATCACGCGATGATCATCATCATCATCCTGCTGGCCATCTTCGTACAGATTCAGAGGCCCGCGTTCTTCGGGCCGGCGAACCTCATCTCGTTGCTCCAGTTCACGACGGCGCGCCTGCCGATGGCGCTGGGCGTCGCGGGCTGCATCATCCTCGCCGGCACGGACCTCTCGGGCGGCCGTATCGCCGGTCTCGCCGGCTACCTCGCGGCGATCATGGGCATCTACACCTTCCCGAACCAGCCGGTGCTGGCCCTCATCATCTGCATGCTGGCGGGCGGCGTCATCGGCCTGGTCAACGGTTTCTGCATGGGCAAATTCAAGCTGCATCCCTTCATCGTAACGCTGGCGACGCAGCAGATCACCTACGGCATGTACCTCACAATCTCCAACTCCGCCCAGCTGGCGATGCCGGCGAGCTACGCCGCCAACTTCGCCACGGCGACGCTGTTCCAGATCCAGACGGGCCTCAACAAGAACGGCGATCCGGTCTTCACCAAGGTCCCCGTCTTCGTCCTGCTGGCGGTCATCCTCACCGTGATCATGTGGTTCGTGTGGAACAAGACGACCTTCGGCAAGAACATGTTCGCCGTCGGTTCCAACCAGGAGGCGGCGCGCGTCTCCGGCGTCAACGTCCTGCTGACGATCATCTGCGTGTTCATCGTGGCCGGCGCCATGTACGGCTACACCGGCTTCATGGAGGCCTGCCGTATCGGCTCCTCCACGCCTACGCTGGGCCTCAACTACGAAAACGACGCGATCTCGGCCGTGGTTATCGGCGGCGTCTCCTTCGTCGGCGGCACCGGCAAGATCAGCGGCGTCATCCTCGGCGTGTTCATGATGCAGCTGATCATCACGGGCATGACCTTCCTGGGCATCACCGGCAACACGGTGTACATCATCAAGGGCGCGGTCATCCTCTTCGCCTGCATCCTGGACATGCGCAAGTACATGACCCGCAAATAAGCCTTCCCGGGCTCAACCGAAAGAAAAAGGGCTTCCCCGCCTCGCGGCAGGGAAGCCCTTTTAAGTGTGCCGGCCTTACAGGGTGCCGTTGTTCTCCTTGAACCAGCACACGACCATGTGCAGGATCATCATGTGCAGATCCTCGATGCGCTCGTAGCTGCGCAGGTCGGTCGTGAGGACGGCGTCCGCGCCGTCGCAGATCTTGCCGCCGCCGAAGCCGGAGAGCGCCACGATATGGCCGCCGATGGACTTGGCATAGGTGCAGGCCTCGACGAGGTCGGGGGAGTTGCCGCTCGCGCTGAGGACGATGAGCACGTCGCCCGGGCGCATCTGGTTGCCGAGCTGGAAGCGGAAGATCTGGTCGAAGACGATGTCGTTGCCCAGCGCGGTGATGACCTCCACGTTGTCACACAGCGAGTGGATGCGGAAGCGGCGCTTGTCCCACGGCACGGCGTTCTTGCCGAAGTCGCAGACGAAGTGGTTCGCGGTGCCGGCGCTGCCGCCGTTGCCCACGATGAAGACCTGATTGTCGCTGCGGTAGGCCCCGACGAGCAGGTCGATGAACTTGGCGAACTCGGCGGTGTCGAGGGATTCGATCGCCCCGATCAGCTCCTTGCGGTAGGCGTCCAGTAGTGCTTGCATGGCTGATTTCCTTTCTTTTATCCGATCAATCTTGATCAATCAAACAGGTGTTCCGTTTGGGAGACGGCGATGGCGGCCGCGCCGTAAAGGCCGGCCATGTACCCCAGCGGCGTGGGAAGGATTTCGACATCCGGGTTGGCGCCGTTGTAGATTTCTTCCACGACGGTTTCCTTAAGGGCCGGTCCGAAGAGATCGAAGGCCAGGGAGACGCCGCCGCCGATGACGACCTTCGCGGGGTTGAGCAGGTTGACCGCCTTGGCGATGAGGGAGCCCAGCATCTTCCCCTCCTCGGTGAAGATGCGCTGCGCCAGCGCCTCGCCGCCGCGCGCGCGTTCGGCGATGACCTTGGCGTCGGCCCGCTTTCCGCCCTCGTCGGGCGCGCCGCCGGCCTCCTCGTAGTTGCGCGCGATCGCCGGGCCGGCCGCGTACATCTCCAGGCAGCCGCGGGAGCCGCACTTGCAGGGCCTGCCGCCGGGCACCACGACGCAGTGCCCGTATTCGCCCGCGTTGCCGCGCGCGCCGTAGAGGAGCCGGCCGCCGGAGACGATGGAGCCGCCGATGCCGTTGGAGACGTTGACGTACAGAAAGTCCTTGTCCTGCGTGCAGCAGCCGAAGATCATCTCCGCCAACGAGTAGGCCTGCGCGTCGTTGTCGCAGTAGCAGGGGAGGGACAGGCGCTGAGACACGGCCTTGCAGATGGGAAAGTCACGGATACCGGAGAACTGCGCTTCCACCCACAGCCCACGCTTGGCGTCCGCCAGGCCGGGGATCGTGATGCCGCAGGCGCAGGGCGTGGCGCCCGTATCGGCGAGCAGGCGCTCCGCCTCGGCACAGACAGTCTCCAGGATGCACTCCTGCGTCAGGGCGGCCCAGGTGCCCTTGCGGCTCTCAAGCAGGTTGCCGTCGCGGTCGATGAGCCCCACGATGTACTTGCTGCCGCCGATGTCCAGACACAGATAGGTTTTCATGTCCTCAGCCTCCAAACTGCTCGTCGAAGAGGGAAAGCATGGCCTGCCGCGAAGCGGTGCCCGTGCGGCCGATCTGCCGCACCGTGACCCCGGAGGACAGGTTGCCGACGAAGGCGGCTTCCGCGATGCTCCCGCCGGCGGCCAGCGCGCTGACCAGCCCGGCCGTGCAGGCGTCCCCGGCGCCGCAGATGTCGATGGGCCCGGGATGGCGCGCGGCGCGCAGCAGGTGCCGCCGGCCGTCTTCCTCCACGGCGATGCCGTATTTGTTGCAGGTGACGATGACGTCCCGGCCGGTCCGCCGGGAGAGCGCCTCCAGGCTGCTAAAGACGGCGTCCGGATCGAAGTCGCCTTCGCTCTCGGCCCGGCCGGTCAGGTTCGCCGCCTCGAAGTTGTTGCACTTGATGACGACGCTTTGGTAGCGGTCGATGCTGGTGCGGGAATCCGCGACGACCAGCTTGTCAGGGTGCGCGGCGGCCAGGCCGCACACGAAGCTGCGCACGCGGTCGGTCAACACGCCCGTCCCCGGTAGGGCGACCTGGTCCATGAGAATCAGCGCGTCGGCTCGGTCCAGTTCCGCCTCGGCGCGCGCCATCAGCTCGTCTTCCAGCGCAGCCGGCGTGGGGGACAGGTTTTCGATGTCAAACCGGTTGCCCTCCTCGGGAAACAGCGGCTTGATGTAGGAAGGCGTGACGATGTCCGCGCTGCGGATGACGGCGTCCGTCTGTACGTGGCGCTCCTGCAGCCGCCGGAGCATCTCCCAGCCGTCGCCGTCGTCGCCGACCATGGAGAGGACGCGCAGCTCGCCGACGCCCATCTCGCTCAGGTTGTTGAGCACCGTGCCGGCCGCGCCGGCGGCGCTGCGCTTGCGGACCACGTGATGGACGGTCAGCCCCGTTTCGATGGAGGGGGTGGCCAGCGCCCTGTCGATCTCGTACCACCGGTCGAGGAACAGGTCGCCCATGACGGTGACGCGCAGCGAAGGGAAGCGGGCAAAGAGAGCCTCGAGCCTAGCGCGCCTCATGCCCCGGCCTCTTTTCCGCCCAGCAGGTTCCAGCACAGCGCGGGGACGGTGTCCGCGTGCACGCCGCGCACGTAGAAGCTCTCGCCGCCGTCGGCCACCGTGCGCGCCATGATGGTCTTCCACGGGCGGAAGTAGTAGCGGGGATCGGACTTGGGCGGCGCCTCGTGCACGTCCTTGCCCTCCAGGTCGAGCAGGTCGAAGACGGCCGTGGTGAAGTGGCCGATCTCGCGCCCCTCCTGGAAGGCGACATTGCGCGCCATGGACAGCGCCTTGAGGTAGACTTCCGGGCCGATGACGGCGGAACCGAAATCGAGGAAGACGCCGTTTTCCAGCGCTTCGATGCGCCGGGCATAGATGAGGAAGTCGCGGTAGGTGGCCTCGCCGATCAGCGCGCCGTCCGCATTCGGGTGCTCGTGCACGATGTCGCAGCCCACGCCGACGTGGACGGTGACCGGCACCTGGTTGCGGTAGCCCGCGGCCAGCAGGCTCGTCTTCCTGTAGGGGAAGTCGTGCTCCTCGATGTAGCGCCCCAGCGCCTCGCCGAAGCCGAGGCCGTCGCGCGCGCCCTCGTTAATCGCGTCGTTGTAAAGGCCGGTCTCCTTCCACAGGCCGAACTGGCCCTCGGAGATGTATTTGGCCACGCTCTCGGTCGTGGCGCCGATGAGGGCGAACTCGAAATCGTGGATGGCCGCCGCGCCGTTCATGGCGAAGTGGTTCACGTACCCCGCCTCCATCATCGCGATGAGGGACGGGGCGACGCCCGCGCGGATCACGTGGCCGCCCAGCATCAGCGTCACGTCTGCGCCCAGCTCCCTGGCGCGCCGCATGCGCTCAGCCAGGATGTCAAGGGTGGGATGGCGGTAGCCGTTGTCGAAGACGGCGGGCTTCATCACGTCGTAGTGCAGGTCGTGGATGCGCTCTGCCAGCGGCAGGAGCTTCAGGCGGGACCGGTCAAAGGTTTCAAAGGGCATATTTACGCTCCTTTCCCGAAAAGCGCCTCTTCCAGGGGCGCGATCTCGCGGTAGTCCGGAATGATGAGGTCGGCGCCGGCGCGGATGAGGCGCTCGCGCTTCCAGTCGTCGATGCCGCACCGCGCGGCCTCGTTGGAGGCGACGCCGACCGCAAAGCCGCCCGCCTCGCGCACGTTTTCGATCTCCACGTAGCCGTCGCCGAAGCCGACGAGTTCCGCCCCTTCCAGCCGGTTTTCGCGGATGATCCGCTCGATGACCATCTTCTTGGAGAAGGTCTTGTACTCGCGCTGTGCGCCGTAGATGCGGCCTTCGAACCAGCGGTCCACGCCCAGCAGGTGCGCTTCCTTCAGCACGTACACCTCGTCCGTGCCGGAGGCCAGGTAGGGCGTGACACCGTGGCGGCGCAGCATTTCCAGCAGGTTGTAGGTTCCGGGGACGGTCAGCGTCTCCGGGTCGATGCTGCCGTCCTCAAGGCCGCGCAGCCGGCCGTCGATGCGCTGGAGCAGGCGGCGGTGGTACTCATCCTTGTACGCCTGCGGCTCCAGCGGCGTTCCGCCCAGCGCCGTGATCTCCTCCGCCAGGCGGATGCACTGGTAGATGGTCTGCTTGCCGGTGAGCAGCGTGACGAACTCGCGCACGCGCAGCGCGATGTCCTCTTTTGAAAGGCCCGCGGCGCCGGGGGCTTTGCACAGCTCATCGGTGAAGTAAGGCACCATGATCTGCTGCCAGCCTTCGCGGACGAGGGAGAGGGTGCCGTCGAAATCCAGCACCGCGTAGCGGAAAGCGCCGGGCCGGCGCCCCGTAACGGTTTCCAAAGCAGGGTTTGCCATTCGCAGTCCTCCCGAAGGTCAGAAGTAAAAAAGGCCGTGGAAACAGAAAAGCACGTCCCCGCAGCCCTCGGATTCCCGCAGTTATTATAGCCGTTTGAAGGGGAATTTCAAGAGAAAGAAGAAAGGACAGGATGAGAAGAGCAGAAAAAACCGGCGCGCCACGGTTTCCGTGGCGCGCCGGATCAGGTATTGCTATTCGTCGAAGAGATCAGCATGCGTGCCAGTTCGCGTGAGGACGAGCAGAAGCTTTTCCTGCTCAACCCGGTAAATCAGCAGCCAGTCCGGCTGAATGTGACATTCACGGTATGCGGCATAGTTTCCGGAAAGTCGGTGATCCCGGTAGCGGGCATCCAATGGCTTTTCCTCAGACAAGGCCAGAATGACCTCGCTCAGCTCGTTTACGGGCAGGCCGCGCTTCTGGCATTTCCGCAGATCACGCCGGAAGGCGGTCGTCGGGAAGGGCTTCAGCATCCCCGCAAGCCTCCTCGTTCAGGATGTCTTCGATCATCTCATCGACATCATCATAACCCTTATACTTTTCCGGATTGGCGGCGATGTCGTCCGCCTCCTTCATGGCGGCAAGGGTTTCAGCCCTGGGACGCTCGAGAGAGACGTCGAAAGGAATGCGCTGTTCGCGCGTCATCTTGCGGGCGAAGATGGTAAAAGCGGCGGTCATCGTGATGCCGAGCTCGTGACAGAGCGCTTCCATTTCCCGCTTGAGCTCAGCGTCCATGCGGAAATTGACATTGGTCTGAGACATCATATCACTTCCTCTCCGTTTCAGTATAAGGCAGAAGAAATACAATGTCAATGCAATGTAATGATGATTGTCGGCTATTCTTAACCTTCCCGCACGGGCACCAGTTCAAAGTCCCCGTCGCCACGGGCCCGGACGTCCGTGCCGTAGAAGGCGGTGAGGGCGCGGACCATGTAATCCGGATCCGCGGTGCCGGCCGTCTCGTAGCTGGAGTGCATGGCCAGCTGGGCCAGGCCGATATCCAGGGAGTTCATGGAGGCGTGGGTGTTGGCGATGTGCCCCAGGGTGGAGCCGCCGGGCACGTCCGCCCGGTTGAAGAAGTGCTGCACGGGAACGCCCGCGGCGCGGCAAACCTCGGAGAAGACGGCATCGCTGGCAGCGTCCGTCGTGTACTTCTGGGCGGCGTTGTGCTTGATGACCACGCCGCCGTTCATGCGGCAGCGGTTGGCGTCGTCGTACTTTTCGGGGTGGTTGGGGTGCACGGCGTGGGCGTTGTCCGCCGAGACCGTGAAGCTGCCGGCAAGCACGGCGTCCGCGTCGGCGCCGAGGGCTGTGCTGACGCGGCGCAGCGCGGCGGAGAGCAGGTTGGAATCCGCGCCCTGCTTGGAGCCGCTGCCGACCTCCTCGTTGTCGAAGAGCGCATACACGTCGGCATGGCCTTCGGGCGCGGGTGCCGCGAGGAAGGCGGCGAGGGAAGCGTGCGCGCACTGGAGGTCGTCGATGCGGGGCGCGGAGAAGAACTCGTCCTGCGCGCCCCAGATGCTGCCGGGCATGCGGTTGTAAAGGAAGAGATCGCAGGCGGCGATATCCTCGGCCCGGGCGCCGACGCCTTCCGCCAGCTCCCGCAGCAGCAGGCCGCGGCTTTCCTTTCCGCCGCACAGGGGCTGCATGTCCACCTGCGCGTTGAAAGCGTACCCCTTGTTGACCTCCCGGTTGAAGTGGATGGGCAGGTTGGGGATGAGCACCGCGTCCCGCCGAAGGTCGCACAGTCGGGTTTCAAGGCCGCCCTGCGTGCGCAGGAGCAGCCGGCCGGCGACGGAGAGCGGACGGTCCAGCCAGGTGGACATGATCATGCCGCCGTAGCCTTCGACGTTCAGGCGCAGGCAGTCGCCGGGCGCGTCGGACTCCTCCGGGGTCTTCAGCTTGAAGCAGGGGGAATCCGCGTGGCTGGCGACGATCTGAAAGTGGGTCAGCTCCCCTTCGGGCAGGCGGAAGGCCAGCACGCTGGAGCGGTTGCGCGTCAGGTAGTACCTGCCGCCGGGGACGAGGGAGAAGGGCTTGCGCTCGTCCAGCTCCGTAAAGCCGGCTCTCTCCAGGCGGGTGACGGCCTCGTGCACGGCGTGAAAGGCGGTGGGGGAGGCGCTGACAAAATCCAGAAAATCGAGAACGGTGTTCATAGGGCAAACTCCTTTGCACAGGCTTGATGCGGATATTATAGCGGAGGTGCAGCAGGGGGGCAAGATTTATTCGCGCAGGTATGGAAGCGGAGGGGCAATTACGGTATAATGGCGGGGAAATGGGAAGCAGAGGAGGAAGAGCCATGAGCATCACGCCGAGGGCCTTTGCGCGCGCGCTGGGCCTTGAAAAGATCGGCGGCGGGGCGGACGAAAGTGAGACCATCGAGGTGCCGGAGATCAGCCGGCCGGGCCTGCAGTTCGCGGGCTACTTCGACATCTTCGCCAACGAGCGGCCCCAGCTCATCGGGCTGGCGGAGATGGGGTACCTCAACAGCCTGGACGAGGAAACGGCGGAGCAGCGGCTCTCCCGCTTCTTCACCTATCCGATCCCGTGCGTGATCATCGCCCGGGGCATGCCGTGCCCGCCCGCGCTGCTGCGGCACGCCGCGGAGGCGGACGTGCCGGTGTACGCCACCCGGGAGCAGACGAGCGAATGGGCGGCCAAGGCCATGCTGTATCTGTCGGAGGCCTTTGCACCGAGGCAGACGCGCCACGGTGTGCTGATGGACGTCTACGGACAGGGCGTGCTGATTACGGGCGAGAGCGGCATCGGCAAGAGTGAGTGCGCGCTGGAGCTGCTCAACCACGGCCACCAGCTGGTGGCGGACGATGTGGTGGACATCTGCCGCCTCGGCCGGGAGCTCTTCGGCGAGGCGCCGGAGATGGTGCGCGACCTGATGGAGCTGCGCGGCGTGGGCATCGTGGATATCAAAAAGATCTTCGGCATCGGCTCGGTGGAACACCGCAAGCGCATCGACCTTGTGATCGAGATCGATCCGTGGTCGGCGGACAAGGAGTACGACCGGCTGGGGACGATGGATCGGACGGTATCCATCCTGGACGTTTCTGTTCCGCTGCTGGAGATCCCCGTGCGGCCGGGGCGGAGCCTGGCGACCATCGTGGAGATCGCCGCGCGCAGCTGGAGCCTGCGGGCGGAGGGATACAACGCCGCGGAGGAGTTGGACAGGCGGCTGCGGGAGCGCTATGCGAACCCGACGGAAGGCAAAGGAGAATCATAAACGCGCAAGGCGTTAGGAGGTAGAATGATGAAGTATATCGGCGTTGACGTGGGCGGCACGAGCGTAAAGGCCGGCGTGGTGGACGAGGCGGGGCATATCCTGGTGAAGGGCTCCACCCCGACGCTGGCGAAGCGGTCTTACGAGTGGGTCATCAAGGACATTGCGGATCTGTGCCTGCGCGTCATGCGGCAGGCGGAGGTGCCGCTGGAGGAGATCGCGGCGATCGGCGTGGGCGTGCCGGGGATCTGCGACATGCGCACGGGAATCATCCCCTTCTGCACCAACCTGGGCTGGCACGAGGTCCCCTTCGTGTCCGAGCTGCAAAAGCACATCGACAAGCCGGTCTTTGTGGAGAACGACGCCACGGTGGCCGGCTACGCGGAGAGCGTCGCCGGCGTGAGCGCGGGGACGCATTCCAGCGTCTTCATCACGCTGGGCACGGGCGTGGGCGGCGGCACCATCATCAACGGCCGTCCGTATTCCGGCGCGCACGGCATCGGCTCGGAGATCGGTCACATGATCCTGCGGATGGACGGGGAGCCGTGCACCTGCGGCAACGAGGGCTGCTTTGAGCGCTACGCCTCCGCTACGGCGATCATCCGGGAGGCGAAGCGCGCACTGAAGCGGCACCCGGAGAGCCTCCTGCGGGAGGCGTGCGGCGGCGATCCGGAAACCCTCAACGCGAAGATCGTGATCGACTGCGCCAAGGCGGGCGACGAGACGGCGAAACAGGTGTTTGCGGAGTACGTGCGCGCGCTGGCGCTGGGCATCGTCTCGCTGATCAACGCGATCGACCCGGAGGTCATCGTGCTGGGCGGCGGCGTTTCCGTGGCGGGCGACTTCCTGCTGGACGCCGTGCGGGAGGCGGTCAAGCCGCACGTGTTCTACAAGACGCTGCCGTACGCGGACATCCGGCTGGCCAGGCTGGGCGCGGACGCGGGCATCATCGGCGCGGCGCTGCTGGGGCGCGGATGAGGCTGCGCACGGAGGGGCTGGAAGAAGCCCTTGAGAGAATCGGAGGGCATACGGGCGTCTACATCAAAAACCTTGCGACGGGCGAGGTGTGGGCGCGCGGGGCGTCGGACCCCATCGAGGCGGCCAGCGTCATCAAGCTGCCGGTGATGATCGAGGCCTTCCGGGCGGCCGCGGCGGGCGAACTCTCCCTGGGGGAGACGCACGCGCTGCGGGACGGGGAGCGCCTGCCTTCGTGCGGCACGCTGAAGGCGATGCACACGGGCATCGAGATGACGCTGCTGGACCTCGTGCGCCTCATGATCATCGTGAGTGACAACGCCGCGACCAACATCCTGATCCGGCGGCTGGGGATGGAGAACGTCAACCGGACGATCGAAGCGCTTCACCTGACCGGAACGCGCGTGAACCGGCTGCTCTTCGACGCGGAGGCGAGCGCGCGCGGGATCATCAACACCGTGAGCGCGGCAGACATGGGCCGCGTGCTGGAGGGGCTGCATAACGGGGAGATCGTATCGCGGGAGGCGAGCCGGCAGATGCTGGACATCCTCCTCGACCAGCAGCTCAACGGCAAGCTGCCCTTCTACCTGCACGACAGGGACATCGACGTGGCGCACAAGACGGGGGAGGACGAAAACCTGACCCACGACGTAGGCATCCTGTTTGCCGAAGAACCCATCGTGTGCTGCATGCTGGGCGAGCGGCTGTACGCGCCGGACTACGTCCGGCTGATGCAGGATACGGCCCGGCAGCTCTGCCTGTAAGGTTAGATATCGCTAAAAAACTTCCTTGCTCATCGGATTTTAGAGACTAACTATTAAAAGTCAAGTCCCAGAGAGGAGGAAATCGAAGAAAAACTCGTAACCCACCGCCGCTTTTGACAAACAGCATTCAAGTGCTGAAATTGGTCGAGCGAGGGCGATGGAGGGTACAGCAAACAAAGCTACAGTCGCCCTCGCAAAAAGGGAGTGTAGCACTTGAATGCTTCGGTTTGTCAAAAGTTCGCTACGCCGGCTGCTTGAGCGTCAGCGAACAAAGAGCTCAGGCTCCGAAGGGTACAGCATCAGGTTGCCGGACAATAGGGTTTTCCAGATTTCTGGAGAGCACAAATCACCCGAATCAGTTTTTTGGCAGCATGGGAGATCGCAACATTATAATGTTTGCCCTCTGCTCGTTTCTTGGCCAGATAAGCAGCAAAGGAAGGATCCCAGTTGCAGACATACT
This sequence comes from uncultured Eubacteriales bacterium, assembly GCA_902781095.1. Classification (GTDB taxonomy): domain Bacteria; phylum Bacillota; class Clostridia; order Christensenellales; family Aristaeellaceae; genus Ventricola. Next base: position 1,260 of record CACZHW010000016.1, on the reverse strand, counting down.
TGGTCGCATTGAACAAGGCATATCGCAAGTATCGGGAACCACGCTTTTCCATGTGAGGATATGCATTGGCCAGCTTACCGGACTGGTATGTCGAAGGGGACAATCCGGCATAGGCCAGGATCTGATCCGGTGAATTGAAGCGCGTGAAGTCTCCGATTTCCGCAAGAATCATGGCTCCCATGCGGTAACTGATTCCCGGGATGGAGAGGATCGGAGAAGGATTCTCATCCATGATTTCTCTGATTAAGGTTTCAATCTCATCGATTTCCTCAGAGAGGACCTCAATCAAATGGATGGTGTGCTTCAGCTCCAAAGACTTTGCAGGCATAACGGATCCAATAGAAGATCTGGCGGCCTCTCGGATTTCAATGGCTTTGTTACGCTTGTACTGACCTTTGGAAGATGCAGAAAGCAGGTGAACCAACCGGGTAAGATGGCAGGATGCAATCTGCTTTGCTCCCGGGAATTCGGACAACAGTGCATAAACCGAACTCATATGGAGAGTCGGGACCAACTTCTCCAATTCCGGGAACAGAATATTGACAAGGCGGGCAACGGATGATTTCAGTTTCGCCCGCTCCCGAACCTTGTCAAATCTGTATCTTGTCAGTGACTTAAGTTTCTCATTGTGGTATGATTTGGCCGTGTAGGACGTGAGGTCTACATTGGACATTATCATTCCAGCAATGGTATGCGCATCAATCGGATCGGTTTTCGTACGGCGGAGACTATCCGCTTTCCGATACAGATTGGTGTGAAGAGGATTTATGACATAGGTGTGCAGACCTTTGTCAAGAAGAAATCCCAGCAGGTTGTAGCTGTAATGACCAGTTGCCTCAAGTCCTACTTTTACTTTGCTCAGATCCGGTGCTACAGATTGGAGTTTCTGGAAAAGCAGGTTGAAGCCGATCTGGTCATTCGGGATGGTGAAGACTTCTGCTAAGACTTCTCCATCTGAGTTTACGATGTAGCAGTCGTGCTTGTCTTTGGCAACATCAATGCCGACGATGGTCATGGGTTATCCCTCCTCGATTATGTATTGATGCTGCTGGATCCACAGGCCTCTTGCCACTCGTAACCTCGTTCCACATAAACCGTCGAGCGGTATCTAACTGATTAACGACCCGACAAGGGGGCTGTGGTTGGATCCTCCAATAAACCGTCAAACGGTAGGCAAACGATACCAATCCACAGCATCCCCAGCAGTGTAGCATATCCCTGGAGAGGGATTCATAAATACTACTTTTATATAATACGAGG
>CACZHW010000015.1 GCA_902781095.1 uncultured Eubacteriales bacterium | reverse complement strand
CCGGGAAGGGAATGATTCCGCGTTCTTCCTTTTCTGTATCGTTTTCAAGGATCGTGCCGGCGGTTTCCCGCTGACAGCTTTGCTAGTTTACTACGGGTTTACGCTCTTGTCAACACCTTTTTTGATATTTATATCGTTATTTTTTAAGATTTCCGTTTGCATCCGTTTCTTCCTATTTATTGAACTGTATTGACCCCGGTGTTATAATCACGTCGTTCAATAAAGAAATGGAGGAGCATTATGTCTCTTGACAATTATATCGACGCCTACCGGGAAGGGCTGCGTGAAGTCCGCAAGCTGAAAGCCGAGGGCAAGGATCCCGGCCTGCCCGTCCTGGCGGAACTCGAGCCGGAGTATACGCGACTTTCCCAGGTGCCGCTGGGCATCGTCCAGATCGCCGTCAGCCAGATCGCGGGGACCGCGACGAAGGGGCGCACCACCGCCTTTTCCCGCGGCTTCTATCCGCTGCTGGAGCCGGGCACGGAGTTCTCCAACAAATGGGCCATCCTCTATGACGGGATGCTGGAAGACGGCCTGCGCCAACCCGTCACTGCGCTGGAGTACTACGGACAGTACTACATCGTGGAGGGCAACAAGCGCGTCAGCGTCACCCGCCTGCTCGGATCCCCCTTCATCGAGGCAGACGTGACCCGCATCCTGCCCGAGCCGGAGGATACGCCGCGCTACCGGATCTACAGGGAATACGTTCAGTTCTACGAGGATACGCGCATCGGTTTTCTTCTCTTCTCGCGCGAGGGCAGCTATGCCCGCCTGTGCGAACTGGCCGGCCATGAACCCGGCCAGAAGTGGGAGGCGGAAACCGTCTTCGACCTGCAGAGCTGCTATTTCCGCTTCGAGCAGGCGTATACGGAACACTTTAAGGACAATCCGCCCGTACCGGCGGGGGACGCGCTGCTCGTCGACCTGGAGATTTTCGGCTTCTCCGACAGCATCGACAAGACGCCCGCCGAACACGCGAAGGACATCGCGCGCATCGAGAGCGAATTCCGGGTCGCCGCGTCCGGCAAGCCGGCCGTGCTGCTCTCCCATGCCAGCGAAGAAAAACCCGGCCTGCTCCAGTCCGTCCTGCATCCGCGCCCGTCGCTGCTGCGCTGCGCCTTCCTTTATAACAGCACGCCGGAGCGCTCCGGCTGGACCTACTGGCACGAGCTCGGGCGGGAGGCGATCGCCAAGGCTTTCGGGACCCGCGTGGAGACCACCTTCTGTTCCGACGTCTCCGCGGAGGAGGCCGCGGGCGTCATGGAGGAGTGGATCGCCGACGGCATCGACGTCATCTTTGCCGCGAGCCCCGTCTTTCTGGAGGCGTGCATCCGCGAGAGCGCGCTGCACCCGGAGACGAAGATCCTCAACTGCTCCCTGCTGGCCAGCTACCACAACGTGCGCTCCTACTACCTGCGTATTTACGAGGCCAAGTTCATCCTCGGTATGATCGCCGGCGCCATGGCGGAAGACGACCGCATCGGCTACATCGCCGATTACCCGATCTACGGCGTCCCCGCCTCCATCAACGCCTTCGCCCTTGGTGCGCAGACCTCCAATCCCCGTGCGCGCGTATTCCTGGAGTGGTCCACCCTGCGCGACCACAACCCGGAGGAGGCACTTGCCGCGCAAGGGATCACCCTCATCTCCAACCGCGACATCCGCGCACCCCTGCTGGAAAACCGCTCGTTCGGCCTGTACCGCGTGGAGGGCGAAACCCTGCGCAACCTGGCGATGCCGGTCTGGAACTGGTCCCGCCTCTATGAAAGCGTCATCCGCAGCATCCTGAACGGCGCCTTTACCGGCGAAGGGGAGGTCAACGCGGACCGCGCCATGAATTACTACATGGGCATGTCCACGGACGCCATCGACCTGCTCCTCTCCGAGAAGCTGCCCGCCGGCGTCCGCCGCCTCAGCGAGCTGCTGCACGCAGGGATCCGCCACGGGGATTTCCATCCCTTTGTCGGCCCCATCGTCGACCAGAGCGGCACCGTCCGTCTGGCGAAAGACGAGGTGCTCTCCCGGCAGGCGATCATCGGTATGGATTACCTCGTGCAAAACGTGCAGGGCGCCTTCCCCGCCGCGTCCGAGCTGAACGACGCCGCGCAGCGCCTGGTGAAGCTGCAGGGCGTCAAAGCCGCAAAGCCCGTTCCGACCGACTGAACCGACCGACCCGGAGGCCGTCATGAAGATTCTGCTGCTCGCGGATGAACCCGTTCCCGCCCTTTGGGAGCACCTCGACAGGCGCAGGCTGGAAGGCATCGACCTCGTCCTCTCCTGCGGAGACCTGCCGGCCGCCTATCTGTCCTTCCTCACCTGCTTTACCCATGCGCCCATCCTCTATGTGCACGGCAACCACGACGGCAAATACGAAAAAGAACCGCCGGAGGGCTGCATCTGCATCGAGGACAGGATTTATGTCCACGACGGCATCCGGATTCTGGGGCTGGGGGGCAGCATGCGGTACAACCGCGGGCCGCACCAGTACACGGACCGGCAGATGCGCATGCGCGCGCTGCGCATGAGTCTTTCCCTGCTCCGCCACCGCGGCTTCGATATCCTGCTGACCCACTCGCCGGCGCTGGGCGTGGGCGACGACACCGACAGGGCGCACACCGGCTTTGCCGCCTTCCTGCGGCTGATGGACCGGTACCATCCACGGGCGATGGTGCACGGCCACGTGCACGCCTCCTACCGGTACGATTTCAAGCGCGTGCGCGACTACCACGGCACGCAGGTCATCAACGCCTTCGGGAGCTATGTGCTGGAGATAGAAGACAAAAAGAAAAAATAAGCCCCTTTCAATCTGAATACATCGATCCGGGATGCCAATGTCGCATCCCGGATTCTTTCTCGTTCTCCGGACGGAATGCGCGTCCCTTTGCAGGATATACATGTCTATTATCGCTATTATACTAGATTTCTATTTGTGCAACTTAAAATGTCGACAATTTATCGAGTTTGTTGACGATCGAAGATGCCGAATTTAGAATAAGATCAAATGAAAGAGACGATTTTCATTAATTTTGACGTGATGGGTTCACGTTAAGATAAGTCGCATTGCACCATTTTGACCAGAACAGACAAAAAAGGAGACAGTAAAATGAGAAAAATTCTGGTTCTTGCCCTGGCTCTCTGCCTGACTGCCGTGCTGTGCACTTCCGCCTGTGCCGACACCAAAATGCTCAAAGTATCCCATGTTTTTGCAGAAGGCCATCCCGTTTATGTGGCGTTCCTTGAGGCGGCGGACCTGCTGAAGGAAAAGACCGACGGCCGCTATGGCTTGACCGTTTATCCCGCCGGCACCTATGCCAACTACAATGACAGCATCACAGCCGTCCAGATGGGCGATCTGGATATCGCAGCGCTGGACAGCGCTACCGACTGGCTGGAAGCTGCCGGCGTCCTCTTCGCTCCGTACTGCTTCCAGAGCTATGAGCACTGGGCAGCTTTCAAAAAGACGGACCTGTGCACCGAAATGCGCGAAGCCATCTCCGAGGCTGTCGGCGGCGTCAAGCAGCTTAACATGTACAATTTCGGCTTCCGTCACCTCACCGGCAACAAGCCCATCACCAAGCTGGAAGACTTTAACGGCCTGACGCTTCGCTGCGTGAACTTCGCCCCCTATTCCACGCTGAAGGACGTCTTCCAGGTCGCTATCACCTCCATTCCGATCGAGGACGTGTACATGAGCCTGCAGACCGGTGTGGCCGACTGTGAAGAGAACCCCGTTACGCAGATTGTCACCATGAAATTCTATGAGGTTCAGAAGTACCTGATGAAGACCCAGCATATGCTAGCCTGTTCCTCCACCATCATCAACAATGATCTGTGGGAGTCCCTCTCCGCAGAGGATCAGGCGATCTTCCAGGAAGTCTTCACCTGGCTGGGCAACCGCATCGACGAGCTGACCGTACAGAATGAAGACGCACTCTTCGCGCAGTGCGAAGCGAACGGCATGACCATTATCGACGACATCGATACCGCTCCTTTCCGCGCCAATGCCGCCAAGGTCGTCGAGGACTATCCCGCCTGGCAGGACTGGTACAATCAGATCCAGGCGATCGAGTACTGATTGCCGGATTACACCCGGATCGTAGTATAAACCGCTTGCAGGGCCTGTGTTCATGCAGGCCCTGCATTTCACTCTGAACCTTTGCCGTTTTCCTCATTCCTCTAAACTCTTTTTCGGGAGGAAAGCAGATGAAAAAACTGTATCGCTTGCTGTCAAATATCAACACCGTGCTTGAAAAGGCAGAAACCTTTGTCGGAAGCGCCTGCCTGGGCGTGCTTTTCGTCGTGATGATCGTGAACGCCGCCCTGCGCTATCTTTTCCGCAGCGGGCTGAACTGGTCGGATGAATTGAACGGGTTCCTCTTCGTCTGGTTCGGTCTGCTCGCGGCGGCGTATTCCATGAGCCGGAACAATCACCTGAACATCACAGCCGTCATCAATCTCTTCCCGGCCGGATTGAAATATGCCCTCGCTACCGTGATGAACTGCATCATGATCGTGATGTTTGTCATCTATATGCCGGCCCTGGGCAAGCTGCTCAACACACTTCCGAAATCCAACGTCATGCGCGTGCCGCTCAAGTACGTCTACTACATCCTGCCTCTCTGCTTCGGGCTCATGACCTGGCATTGCGTCTTCAACATCATTCGGGACTCAGTCCGGTTCTTTACCGGCGGTAAGGAGGAGCAGGTATGACACCCATTACCCTATTTCTCGTCAGTTTCGTGCTGCTGTTTCTTCTCGGCATGCCCATCGCAGGGGCGATGATTACCTCTTCCTTCGTTTACGCGCTGCAAAGCGGCATCAAGCTCTCCATCATGGGGACCCGCATGTTCACCAGCCTCAACAACTTCGCGCTCATTGCTATCCCGCTGTTTATCCTGACAGCCGAGGTGATGAACAAGACCTCTGTATCGGACAGGATTTTCGATTTCTGCCGCGACCTGGTCGGCTACATTCCCGGCGGCATGGGCCACGTCAACATCGTAACCTCTATCATTTTCGCCGGCATGTCCGGTTCTGCTGTGGCAGACGCGGGCGGCATCGGCAACCTTGCCTACCAGGCGATGGTCGACGAGGGTTTTGACAAAGTATTCAGCGCCTGTACGACGATTGCGTCTTCGACCGTCGGGCCTATCATACCGCCCAGCATTCCCGCCGTCGTGTACGCAATGGTGGCAAACGTGTCCGTTGGCAAGCTGCTGTTCGGCGGCATCGTCCCCGGATTCCTCATGGGCGCGCTGATGATCCTGTACGTCTACGTCTGGTCCCTGCGGCACAACGGGCCTCGGCTGAAGTGGATGGGCTGGAAGTACTATTTCGTCCATCTGCTGCACTCCTTCCTCTCCTGCCTGCTTCCGCTGCTCACGCCTGTCATCCTGTTGGGCGGCATCTATCTCGGTGTCGTCACGACAACGGAAGCCGCCGCTGTCGCAGTGCTCTACGCGTTGATTCTCGGCTTCATTATCTATCACAGCATGAAGCCCAGGGACTTTCTCGTCTGCCTCCGCAACGTATTCGTCTCCAGCGGCTCGGTCATGCTGATTATCGCAGCCTCCAAGTGCTTCAGCTGGGTCCTTACGGCAGAAAACCTGCAGGATAAAATCTTTGCGCTCTTTTCTTCCTTTGCCGGCGACAGCCGCTTCCTCACAGCACTGTGCATCACCCTCTTCTTCCTCGTCCTCGGATGTCTCAGCGATCCTAACGTCAACATCATGGTGTTTGTGCCGATGGTTCTGCCGCTGCTGAGCAACGCGGGCTTCGATCCGATTCACGCCGGCGTGTGCATCATCATCATCGCCATGATCGGCAACATCACGCCGCCCGTCGGCGTCGTGCTGATGACAACCTGCAGCCTGCAGCATTTGTCCATCGAAAAAGTCAGCCGCGCCCTGATTCCCTGGATCATTCTCCTGCTTTCCATCGTCGTCATCCTGTGGGCCGTTCCCGGGCTTGTGACGTTCCTCCCCAATCTCATTCTGGGATAATCCGCCCGGTATTGTCTGAAGAAGGTGTTGTATGAATTTTATTGCAGTGGACATCGGAAGCACGTTCATCAAAGCAGCCATCTACGATCTCACTTATAACAAGGTGATTTTTACACAGAAGGTTCACACGCCCGCAAAGCTGGAGAGCCCTGATCCGCACCGGTTTGAAGTGGACGCATCCGAAATTGTCGCCACCATCACCGGCATCATCGACAAATGCATGGCCATCAGCGTCGATATCGGCGGCATCCTGTTCTCAACCCAGCAGCACGGTTGCGTCCTTCATCACCCGCAGCGGCGCGACACCTATCTCTCCTGGCAGGATACACGATGCCTGAAAACCAATCCGGAGAGCGGCGTCTCCTATATGGAAGAACTCTCTTCCGTTCTTCCGCCCGAGATCATGGTCCGCACAGGCGTACCCATCAAACCGGCGCTGGCACTGTGCAATCTTTATGCGCTGTTTAAAGAGGAAAACCTTTCACGCCAGGGAGATATCCGCCTTTATACGCTGGGCTCCTATGTCATAGAGAAGCTCACAGGCCGGAACATCTGCCACATCACGAACGCCGCCCCGATGGGCTTCGTTAATCTGCTGGAAAAACGATGGGACACCGACATTCTGAGGCGCGCCGGTCTGGACTTTATCCGTCTGCCCGAGCTTACAGCTGAGATTGAATGCTGCGGCGTATACCAAACGCCCGGTTTCACCCTGCCGGTCTATCCGGATCTGGGTGACGTGCAGACCAGCGTCTATGGTACTGGCGCCGTCTCCGGCGATATGATCGTCAATATCGGTACGAGCGGACAACTCATCATGATCCGTGACGATTACGAGCCTGGCGACTATGAAATCCGCCCGTATTACGATCAGAATTACTGCTACGTCGTCTCGCGTATGCCCGGCGGACGAAATTTCGATGTGCAAATCGACTATATGCGCCGCATAGGCGAAACGATCTTCGGCGTTTCGCTCAGCAAGGAAGAAATCTGGAACCGCGTTGAGAGCAACTGCTGCTTTTCCCATACCGAAGGCCTGGAAGTAGACTGCAGTTTCTACGAAGTACCCGACAGGCTTGCAGACGGCAAAATCCTCCACATCAACCATGCCAATTTCACGCCTGACAATGTCATGGCCGCAACCGCGGCAGATTTCGGCAGGGTCTACCGGAAATACTCCACCATTATCCGCAAGGGAAGACCCTTTGAGGGAACGCTGTACTTTTCCGGCGGCGCCGTGCTGAAAAATGTCTTTTTGAAAGAGGCTATCGCCCGGGTAATGGAAGCGCCGAAAGTTGTAAGCGCTCAGCCGGATGAAGTATACGGTGGAATGTTCCGCCTCGCCAAACGCTGTCTCGCCACAGAGAAATAAGGAGATACACCCATGAGCGTTAAAATGAAAACGGCCATTCACGCGGGGAAGCACACTGTCGGTATGTTTCTCTCGGAAATCGCCCATCCCAATCTGATCCGGCTGATGCAGGCGGCAGGGGCTGAATTTGTCGTTGTCGACTGCGAACACGGTTACTTCGATTATTCACAGGTGGCCGCAATCGCCGCCGTCGCGAGCGGAATCGATTTCCCCATGATCGTAAGGATGCCCGGACTTTCCCGCGAATGCGTCCAGAAATACCTGGACGCCGGTGTGGACGGCGTCTGGGTCCCGATGCTGGAAACCGCAGAACAGGCCCGGGAGCTCGTTCGTCTCGGCAAATACGCACCTTTGGGACAGCGCGGCATTTCAACCATGAGGCCCCACAGCAACTATGCGCCGGGAAAACTGACGGAGTATACGAAAAAGGCCAATGACCGCACCATGCTCTTTGCGCAGATCGAAACCCGGAAAGGTGCCGAGAACGCAGAGGAAATCGCCGCTGTCAAAGGGCTCGACGGCATCTTCATCGGTCCCAATGATTTGGCCTGCGACCTGGGCTGCACCGGCGATTTCAACACGCCCGTCATGGAAGAAACCATCGCGCATATTCTCTCTGCGGCAAAGGCGCACGGCATGCCCTGCGGTATTGTGGCTTCCAACCCCGAATTCCTGAAAAAATGGGCGGCGCGCGGCATGACCATGTTCAGTTGTGACAGTGAACTCGGCCTGCTCAAGAAGGGCATTCAGAGTATGCTTTCCTGTGTCGGCCTCACCTGAAACAGCGCTACAAACAAAAGCTCCGCCGCCCGGGGCTTTTGTTTGTGTATTTTGCATCTGTATGATACAGTATTCTCATTGAAGAGAAATACGGAGTAGAAAGATGGACCGAATCCGAAACATTGCCATTCTGGGCATGGGCGCCCTGGGTTCTGCACTGGCCATGCAGCTGCAGAAGAGCAAGGATACCAATCTCTACGGCATCGTCAGGGATCTCGAAACCTATTGGGGCGCACCTATCGTCGTGGATGGAAAGCCCCTCCGAATCAACTACCGGAGCATTGAAACCATGCCCGGCATCGCGATGGATCTGGTTCTCCTGTGCGTCCGTTCCTATGATTTTGAAAGCGCTGCCCGGCTGATTCGGCCGCTTGTAGGGGAGGAAACCATAATCCTGCCCTTTACCTGCGGCCTGGGATGCAGTGCGGTTCTGTCCAGCCTCTATTCCGATCAGCATGTCGTTCCGGTTGCGCTCCCCGGTGCACTGATCAGCCGCAACAGCCGCTACATCACCGTCTCCCGGAAGGGCGTCATCTGGTTCGGCCCCGGCTGTGAGGACCAGCACCGCCAGATTCTGCTGCTCCGGACACTGTTTGATTCCTGCGGCATGCGTTATTATCTGAGCGGCCATATGGATGCCATCCAATGGAAAAACTTCATGCTGGATACCCTGAGCGGGCAAACCAGTCTCGTCTTTCAGCTGCCCTTCGGCAAGCTGACTTCCAATGAGCGGGCAAGAAAAGTGCTGCGTGAAGCGCAGCGGGAAATCGCTGCCATTGCAGGGGTATCCGGCATACAGATTGAAACAGCCGGCCTTCCAACCTGTGAGGCGTATCTTGCAAGCCTGCCCGCAGACAGCCATGCACGAATGCTTCAGGATTACTGGCAGAACCGCCGTTTGGAAACCGATGCGCTGTGCGATGATCTTCTCGCCCGTGCGGCTGCAAACAAGGTTCCTGCCCCTGCCTGCACCTGGCTGAGAGAACAGATCCGTGAGATGACGGAAAAACGCAGCATCTTCCCCGCGGGCGAAGGGCAAATCCGCAGCCTCTCGTCGCGGCAGGGGCTGACTGTCACGCCTGAGGTCATTGCCAGCCGCATGCGGATCAACATACTGAAAGGAAACTATGCTCCCGGGACCAGGCTGGCGGAAAACGAGCTGGCTTCGCAGTTTTACGCCAGCCGAAGCTCGGTGCGTTCTGCTCTGCAGATTCTCGCAGCAGAAGGGTTGATCAAAACGCTTTCAAACGGCCGCCGCGAAGTGCGCCGTTTCTCGGGAAAAGAATTACAGGACCTTTTTGATTTGCGCTACTGTCTCGAACAAATGGCCCTGGAGTCACTGCTTAAAGACAATGATACCGTTTATCCCCGCCTTGCAAACGCGCTGGCCCGCATTGAAAAGAAATACCACTCCAAGTCGATCGCAGAGGAGCCGGAGGACCTGGAGGTTCTGTTCCATCGAAGCCTCATCCAGTCGGCAGACAACGCCTTCCTGCTCAATGCCTGGGACGGCCTGTCGCGCGTCTGGTATGCGACCATGTATTTCACCCGACAAACGCAGCGGGCCGACAGAACACTTTCGGAATTGTTCGGCAAGCACCGCCATCTTTATGAGTTGATTCTCGCACGGGATAAAGCCGCCTTCCCGGAACTCCGCCGCCATATAAACGAAGAGATGGCCAATGCCACTGCCGTTCTTTCCGTCGACCCGGCTTGAGTGTTGTCCTGTAATGCAGGTGGGAAAAGCGAAATACACACAGCGCCCGGGATGCCAACGCATACCGGGCGCTTGTTATCTCCTCTTTATCTTCCGATGACCTCCGCCATGCCGCGCGCGACATAAGCCGTCTGTCCGTCCGGCAGCTTCAGCCTGTACCAGTTGCTGTAGTGTCCTTCATAAGGGAAGGTGTCGCCCGGCGCAGCGTATTGGATGAGGTAGTACTCACCGCCGGGGCCGCTACGCAGCTTTGCGATGGAGGCCGTGATGCGCACCATCGGTCCAGCCGCTTTCTCCTGCCGGTTCAGCTCCTCTGCGGCCGTCCCGGCCTCAGGGGTTTTCGGTTCCTCTCCTCTGCTCTCCTCCGTCTCAGCAGGCGATTCGGGATCGGTGTCCCTCTCCGCTTCGCGCGGTGCCTCTGCCTCGGCTTCTTCCGGCATTGAATCTTCATCGCTGCCCAGCGGCACATCAACCTCCAGCTGAACAATCGGCGCTTCCGGCTCCGGTTCCGGCCAACTGCGCGCAGTCAGATCCGCTTTGGTGATCTCCAGTTCAGGCAGCGCCGCTTTGAGGTCAGAGTTCTCCGCCGTCAGGTAAGCGGTCGCGGCAAAGGCGCCGCGTCCGATTCGTTTCACGCTCTCCGGTAACTTGACGCGGCGGATGGGCGCCTCCGCAAATGCAAAGCGCTCAATCACCCGGACACTGCTGCCCATGCGGACATATCCCATCGCGGTATTGTGGTCGAATGCGCTCTCTCCAACAAGCTGTACGCTGTCCGGCAGGCTGACGCGCGTGAGCGGCGTGCAGGCAAAGGCATACGCACCGACACACATCAGCTCAGTTGGCAGCGTCAGGCGTGTGAGCGCTGCGCAGTCATAGAACGCATACTCGCCAATCACCCGGACACCCCTGTCAAAATGAACCTGCTCCAAACGGCGGCAGCTGCGGAAGGCGTTATCTCCGATCTCCAACAGCGTATCGGGAAGCAGCACATGCGTAAGGCTCCAGTTCTCCCGGAAGGCGCCGTCCGCAATGCGCGTAACGGGCTGTGATTCGATCTGTCTGGGTACAATGACGCGCTCTGCATCTCCTTCGTAGCCCAGGATGACAGCCCCCTCGCCGCTCAGCGCATAGCGGAGTCCGTCCTCCGTTACGCCGGCCGCCTGCGGCAATTCTTTTGTATAAGCTGCCCCGGCGGGAAGCCTGCCCGTCAAATCGCGGGAAGCTTCTGTCACAGCGTAGTCATCCACGGTCTCGGGCATCTCGGCCGGTTCACCCAGACCGACATAGCGTGTCAGCCTGGCTGTACCGTCCGTCTTTAAAACGTAGTTCCAGTCTCCCTCCTGCGCCGCTGACGCCGATGCCAGGGCAAGGAGAACGGCAAACAGAATGATAGCGTTTTTTCTCATGGGGCTCCTCCCGTCGTCAGTGTATGAACAAGCCGCGAACCTTATCCATAAAGGTCGTTGGCGCTTCCTCCTCCGGCTCCTCCGGCTCCGGCTCCGGCATTTCCACGGCAGGGACGGAGATGACAAACTGTACGCTCTCGACCTCGCCGTTGCGGTCACTGGTGAAGGATCGTACGGGGACATCCCTGCCGGTCTTTTCGGCGATGACCCTATCCGCCTCGTCCGTGATTTCGTCGTCTATCGTCGTCATTCTGTCGCTGAATTCCGTCGTGCCATCCTTAAGCTGACGCGTGCCGTCATACAGTTCGCCCATGCCCGTGCTGTTCTCTCCGTCGTATACGCCCGCCAGCTCATTTGCGCCGTCCAGCAGATCGAATGCGCCGTCCGCCGTCTCTTGAACAGCATCCGTATAATCGCACAGGCCGTCATAAAACTCCATCAGATCGTCCATCTGCTCCCGAAGATCGGACAGGGCCTGATATGCCTCGCCGTCCTCTCCGTTCTCCCGCAGCGCCCTGGCGATGCCACCCAGGTACTCGCTGCCGTGCTTCTGCTCCTCAATGTTCTCGTCGATGATCTTCTGCACCTTTTCGCTTTCCATCTGCTCCCCGATCGTCTTGTTGATCATCTGTTTTGTCGTATTCAGAGAAAGCTGTTCCTTCACATTCTTTTCGATCAGCGCTTTGACCTCGTCACCTGCCATCTGCTCCTTCGTGTTGCTGCTGATGGCTTCCAGGACGTCATCCGACTTCATCTGCTGCGCATACGCGGCCTCAAGCTTCGCCTCGATCGTCTCATCCTTCATCTGCTGATCAATAAGCGCCTCAATCTGCTCGTCCGTCAGCGCGCCAAGGGCAGAAAGTACCAGTCCGCGCACCTCTGCCTCAGCCGCCTCCTCTACCTTGCCGCGCACGACTGCCTCCGCTTTCGCGCGGTTGTCCGCATCAGCCACCTGCGCAGCTATCTCGCTTTCGATCCGCGCCTTTACCGAATCACTGCCCATCGCGGCGTCAACAGCCGCCTGCATCTCTCCGGCCTTTTGCTGCATCATCGCTTCTGTCTGCCGGTCGATCTCTGCCTTCACATCCGCGCTCTGCATCTGGCTGTCGACGAGCTTTGTGATCTGCTCATCGACCAGCGCTTCGATCTCCTCATCCGTCAGGCCTTCAGCCCGCGCGCTCGCAAACAGCCTTCCGATCAAGGAAACGAAGGCGGATTCCTGCGGCTCGTCTGCCTGTGCAGGTTCCTCGTCCCGTCCAGCTGCTTCCTCCTGCCTGGGCGCTTCTTTCTGTTTGGGTGTCTCTTCCTTCTTCGGAGCGTCTTCCTGTTTGGGCGTCTCTTCCTTCTTCGGAGCATCTTCCTGCTTGGGTGTTTCTTCCTTTTTCGGAACTTCTTCTTGCTTCACAGGTTCCTGGGGTTGATTCTTTCTCTCTTCCTGTCCGGCTTCTCTCTTGCCGTCATCCGGGCTTTCCTGATGCTCCTGACGGTCATCGCCTTCCCCTTGGGAAGCGCCCTCACCCTTCCGCGGCTCCTCCGTCTGCTCCGGATCGGGTGTTTTTTCTGTCTCCGTTTGGGTCGTCCCTTCCTGCGCAGGCGTATTGTCCCGCTCTTCTTCCGGGCTCTCCGAAGCGTCAGGTTCCGGCGTCCCGTCAGGCTCTTTGGGCTTATCCGTCTCCTCTGGGTTCTCCGTCTCATCAGGCCCGGCAGGTTCTGTCGGTTCCGGTGTTTCTTCCGTTTCCTCGGGATCTTCCGTTTCATCCGGTTCGGAAGTCTCATCTGGTTCAGGCGTCTCTTCCGGTTCCGGTGTTTCTTCCGGCTCAGGCGTCTCTTCCGACTGCAGGCCGGCAAGGATCTGTGCCCGGATCTCCGCGCGCCGCCTTTCCGCCTCCTGCTCCACTATCGAGCGGACAGCTGCCGTTACCTCGGTGCGGATACTCTGACTGTACTGTGCGCGCACCTCGTCCTCCACCGCCGAGCGGACAGCAGCGGTTACCTTCGGCTCCGCTTCGGCGCAGATCATAGCGTCAATCTGCGACTGCACCTCCTGGGAGGCAAGCTGCGCAGCTGTTTCCGCTTCTATCTTTGCGCGCACCTCTTCGGAAGCCATTTGCTCTTCGACTTTTTTGTCGATGATCTCCGCGTCCGGCGCGGTGATGGCGCTTCGGATCTGCGCGCGCACGGCCTCCTCCACCTTGCCGCGCACCTCCGTGCGCACCGCTTCTTCCACCTTGGCGCGAACCTGCTTTTCAGCCTCCGCAGTCACCGCAGCACGAACCTTTTCCTCTGCCGCCTCTTTCACTTGGGAGACGACCTCCGCGTACACCGCCTCGTACACCGCGTTATAAAGCTTTTTATTGGCCTCCCGGTAAACATAGTCTCTGAGATTGGCGAGGGTCTCCCGCTGCAGGCGGTCGATCTCGCTGTGGTAATTGTCCACTGTCAGCGTATTCAGCTGAATGCCCAGCTTACGGAAGCTGCCGCGCTTCTTCTCAAGCTCTTCGTTGGCTGTATCCAGCACGGTATTGACAATCTTGCGCGCCCCATCCAGCAGCTCCTCATTGTGGCCGGCCAGCTCATCCAGGCCATCGCTCAGGTTCTGCGCCCCGTCCCGCAGCTGTACGCTGCCGTCATACGCCTCCAGTGCGCCGTCCTTCAGGTTATCCGCGCCTTCATCAAAATCGATGGCCGCATCCTGCAGCTCCCCTGTCTTCTCGGAGAAGCTGTCCGCCTCCACCCCGATGTCCAGGTTCATCTTAATGCCGTTCAGGTCGATCTGATCCATTTCAAAGTCTGTCGCGTCCGCGGAGATGGTCAGCGTCTTCTCCGTGTTCGGCAGGATGATCCACGTCAGCTGGCGCTTTTTACCCACATTGGCTTCTGTCGCGCCGTCCGTTGTGATGTTTTTGCACTTATCCGTGTCCAGCTTGGCCGTCACCTGCAGGGCATGGCTCTCAAAGAAGGTGCTCGTATCCTCGGGATTGTGGGCGATCCCGATCTTTATCTCCACATGACCGGTTTGGCCTGCGATTTCACCGGCGGTCATCTCCTGCCCATCCAGGAAGTAGCGGACGGTAAAGCGCCAGGGCATCACCGCTTCCTTCAGATCGCCCTGATAGTAGACGCGCTCAGCATCGCTCGCGAAGGAGACCTCGCCGTCCTCGTAGCGGATGTCGTCTTCCGTGTTCAGCATCTTGACGGATGAATAGTCACCGTAGTCCACCACCTCGCCCGCAGGGAAGATGTTGACCGCATATACGCCGTCCACCTCTCCCGAAGAATTAAGAACGGTGTAGATGACCTCCTCTTTGTTCTTTTCCTCCGCCAGGGCGGCGGGCAGGCCGCCCAGCGCAAAGCACAGACTCAGCAGGCTGCAGAGCGCCCTCTTCAAAGCATTTTTCATATTCTTACGCTCCTTTCACGAAGTTTGCGCCTTTGGTGGTCCGCCGGATCACTCCATCCAGGAGATAGAGCATGCCGGGCAGCGCAAAGAGCACGATGATGACCGAGCAGACAGCCCCTCGCCCCAGGAAGCTGCCGAGCTGGCTGATGAGTCCATGTGTGCACACATAGCCCATCAAATAGCCTACAACGATGATCGCCGAGCCGGATGTGATGACGCTCACCGTACAGTCCTCGACCGTCTTGTGGATCGCTGCCCGCTTAGGCATCGTTTTACGGTTTGTGACATAGTTGTCGGTAAAGAGGATGGCATAATCCACCGTAGCGCCCAACTGAATGGAGCTGATGATGAGGTACGCCATGTAGAACACATACTGATCCTTGAAATAGGGGATCCCCATGTTGATAAAAATCGCGCCCTCAATCGCAGCCACGAGCAGGATCGGCAGTGAAAGCGAGTGGAAGCTGAACAGCAGCGTGATAAAAACCGCACCGACAGAAACGACGTTCACACGGACGGTATCCTGCACGATTGTGTCGCGGAGATCCGTTGTGCTGACACCCGTTCCGGCCAAGTGCCAGGCGCCCGGATAAAAAGCCTCCGCTGCAGCGCGGATCTGCTCTACGAGAGCGAAGGCGTCGTCTCCCTCCACCTCCTCCTCCACCGTGATGACGAGGCGGCTGTAATGCGGCGAAAGAAGCTTGGCGCGCGTCCCCTCCGGCACGTAGTCCGTCGGGATAGTCTCACCTGCGTTGTCCACATAGGAAAGGATGCTCTTGACCTGGCGGATCGACTTCAGCTCGTCAGACAGCTTCTTCTCTGTCACAAAGTCTCCGCGCGGCACCATCAGTACATAGGTGTCGCGCTTGCCGAAGATGGTCTCCACCTCCTGCTTGTCGCGCCCCAGCTGTGTGTTGAGCCCAAAGATGTGGGAAGCGCCGTAGTAGTACTTGCACTGCCGGGAAGCCAGGAAGGCCGGCCCGACAATGATCGAGAAGATCAGCACCATCGGAATCATGAACCTCAGGCTGATCCGGGCAAACCGATCAAAAGAGGGCACCAGCATCCGGTGCCGCGTCTTCACCATCCTGTCATAGAAAGTCAGAACCAGCGCCGGAGAGAAGGTGAAGACCGTCAACAGACTGAAGAAGACGCCCTTGGCCAGCACCAGTCCCATGTCCGGCCCGATCCGGAAGCGCATCATGCACAGCGCCAGAAAGCCGATGACCGTGGTAAGGCCGCTGGACAGGATGGAGACGGTGGAACGGCAAAGTGCCTGCACCATAGCCTCCTGCTTGTCATCCGTTTCCTTCAGCGCATCCTCGAAGCTGTGGATGAGGAAGACCGAATAGTCCAGCGAAACCGCCAGCTGCAGAACTGCCCCGGCCGCATTGCTGACGAAGGAGATCGTACCGAAGATGAGGTTTGTGCCGCTGTTAATGACGATTGCGATGCCGATGGAGATGAGGACCAGGAAGGGCTCCGCGAAAGAATTCGTCGTCAGTGTTAGGATAAAGAACACATACAGCACGGCGATAATCGCAACGATGCGGACCTGGCTGACCGTCTGCGTCACTGAATCCGCAATCTCAACCGTGGAGCCGACTACGCAGTTGTCATCCCCCACCAGCGCGCGAATGTCGGCGATGGTCTGAACGCGGCGGTCATCCTCCGCGATAGTGACCGAGAACAGCGCGTTTCCGTCTTTGTAGTATGTTTCAAGCGTGTCCTTCGGCAGCGTTTCCAAGGGAACGTCCATGTCTGCCGCATCATCCAGCCAGGAGACATCCGTCACCCCGTCGATCCCGCGCAGCGCTTCTTTATAGCGCAGCGCACCCGGAACATCGGTATCCCGGATCATAACGCGGCAGTTGGGAATGCCGCCTTCGTACTCCTCTCGCAGCGTGTCGATAGCGACAGTAGAGGCCGCCGTATCCGGCAGGTAATCGATGATGTCGTAATCCACGCGGACCTGCGTCCAAAACACAAGGCAAACCGCCACGATGATGGCGTAAAGCGCCATCACTCTCCTGCGTCTTTGCACGATGGCGCTATACAGTTTATGCACCCTGTGCCACCCGCTTTCCCGATACCGTCAGCTTCATAGGGCCGCAGTGAAGGCAGATGTCCGCCGTATCGCCCAGCATGCCCTCGCCTTCAAAGCTCCTCGTGTGAAGCAGGGTGCGCAGCTGTCCCGTAAGGCGGCAATGCCCCCACTCATCCAGTGTCCCCTTTACTCTATTGGAAAAGCGCATGATATCCAGCGTTCCTTCGCAGTTGCCGTCATCAACGTTCAGCCGAAGCTCTCCCAGCCGCTCTCCCAGCGGCGCCTGCAGGGTTACCCTGTAAACCATTTCTTGCATATCATCCCTCCATGCAGGCGGAATCCTACACCCCTTTTCAAAAAGAGAAAACGGTCAAAATCCCCACAGGTGGGCAAAAACCGGACAGATGGCTCGTATTTGACCATCATCGTCCGCCAGAGGCGTCAGCCGGTTGACGTAGATACGCCCGGCGGCTATACTGGCCGGCAAAGGAGGGTAAATGATGGCAGGACATACCGTTTCTTCCCTGCGGACGAAAGAGCTCCTGGCTTCCGCACTTCGCAGACAGATGGAAAAAAAGCCGCTTTCCCGCATTACGGTAAGCGACATCATGGCTGAAACCGGCCTCAACCGGAAGACCTTCTATTATCATTTTGAAGACATCTTCGCGCTTGTCCGCTGGATGTTTGAGCAGGAAACCGTTAAAATAATCCAGAATTACGATCTGCTGATGGATTTTCCGGAAGTCGTGCAGTTCATCGTCAAATACGTTCAGTCCAATCGGCACATCCTCAACTGCGCATACGATGCTACGGGCCGTGACGGTCTGCGCCGCTTCCTCTACGATGACATCCGCCCTATCATCAGCCGTGCTATCGACAGCTACGCAGAGAAGCTCGGCATCCTTGTTGATGAAGGGTACAAGACCTTTCTCAACGAGCTGTATACCGAAGCGCTGGCCGGCCTGCTCATTTCCCTGCTGCGTGACCAGCTCGACTGGCAGACGGACAAAACCCACCCTTATCTGCTTTATTTCGAGGATTACGTCAAAAGCACCCTGCCCGCCGCGATTAAAGCTGGCGCAGGCCAATAAACCGGAGAGGCCGCTTATACCGCGACCTCTCCGTCCTTCATGATGACCGTGCCGTCCGCCGTGATGGTCGGCAGGTGGGTGACGATATCGAAATGCCCCGCGGCCTCCTGCACGCCGCCCAGGGTGATGTTGCGCCCCAGGCCGATGTGGAAGGTGCGGTAGGTGCTCTCGTCTTCGATATAGGAAACGCCGCGGCAGCGGGAAATCGTGTTGAGCCCGATGCCGAATTCCGCCGCGTAATACATGTTGCCGCTTTCGAAGCTCTCGATGTAGTCCATCAGCATCCTGCCGTCCGGCGAGTACACGTCCGCTTGCAGGCGCCCGCCCGAAAAGGTGATGTCAACCGGCCGGGACACGAGCCCCAGGTAACCCAGCGAACCGTCGAGCACCAGCCGACCCTCCGTCTCCCGTTCCTCGATGGGGATGTAGACCTCAAAGCTCGCGGAGCTGACGAAGCCGCGCCGTTCCGCCTGCCCGGAATAGCACCCGCCCGTCCGGTTCCGCTTGCGGAAGCGCAGGTCCGTGCCCGCCTTCGTCGTCACGCGGATCTCCTGCGCCGGGTTCAGCACCCGCAGGATCCGGGCGCCGGTGTGCCGCGTCCACGCCGGGTCCATGCCGATAAACTCGTTTTCCAGCAGGCTGGTCCCGTCCGCGCACGAGAGCGGCAGGGATACGAACCGCGCCCCCGCGTGCACCGCTTCCGTCACGGCCCTGGTGGTGATGAAGGAGTAGTCCGTCGCGCCGATGATGGCGTTCGCCCGCTTCATCAGCGGCGCCTGCGCCTCGATGACGGCGCCGTTCTGCACGGCGTTCTGCGGCAGCACCACCGTCTTGAGCACCGCGTCTGCTCCCCGGGCCCAGCGCTCGAAGGCCTCCGTCTCCCGGCCGTGCGTTTCATCGGTGATCAGCAGGATCAGATCGTCTCGCCTGACGCCCAGCCACCGGTTGAGAATGATGGAAACCCCCGTCTGTATGTCCATTTCCGCATGCCCCTTCCATAGTCGGAAACCATTATAGGACAGCTTTTTTTCAAATTCAAGGCACACAGACCGTAACTTGACTGTTTTCAGACAAAGTGCTAGAATTACTGCAAATTCACCAATTTACGAGGGAAATCATGCGTAAGCCTGCAGAATACGATTTCAGTTCGCCCATCCGCATCGTGCGGCCGAAGGCGAACGGGCTGGACATCATGTTTTACACCGCGCTGGCCAGCGTTCTGCTCGCCGCCATCCTCATCATCCTGTGTTTCAAGGGCGGCGTCTTCGGCGTGTACTTCGATCTCTGGCGCGTGCTCGTCAGCATCCCGCTCATCCTGCTTACGCTGGTGCCTCTGCAGCTGCTGCGGGAGCTGCGCGTCTACCCGCCGAAGCTGGCGCGGCAGCCTCAGTGGACGCTGGAAGAGCTCATGCGCCTGACGGGGAAGGACGAAAAGGAGACCCGCCGCGTCATCACCCGCGTTCTGGAGAGCGCCTTTGTCGTGGATCCATCCTGCGAGAAGCAGGTTTGAATCAAATACATAGAGGAGGGAAAGATATGGAAATCCTGAAACTCATCGGCGTCCTGATCGTCGTCATCGGCTTCGCGCTGAAGCTGGACACGATCGCGACGGTGGTCGTGGCGGGCGTGGTGACCGGTCTCGTCGCCGGCATGACGCCGCTGGCCATCCTGGAAACCCTCGGCGCATCCTTCATCACCAACCGCACGGCGACCCTGTTCGTGCTGACGCTCCCCTGCATCGGCATCTGCGAGCGCTTCGGCCTGAAGGAGAAGGCCATCGACTTTATCCGCTCGATCAAGAACGCGACGACCGGCCGCGTCATCCTGATCTACCAGGCCATCCGTACGCTGGCTGCTGCGTTCTCCGTCCGTCTGGGCGGCCATCCGCAGTTCGTCCGTCCTGTCGTGGTGCCCATGGCTGAGGGCGCTGCCATGGCCAAGTACGGCGAGATCAGCGACGCCACCAGCGATGTCATCCGCGGCGCCAGCGCGGCTGCCGAGAACTACGGCAACTTCTACGCGCAGAACTGCTTCATGGGCGCTTCCGGCACCCTGCTGATCGTCTCCACCCTGACCGCTCAGGGCCTGGATGTCACCGCGCTGCAGATCGCGCAGTGGTCCATCCCGATCGCTGTCATCAGCGTGATCGTCGGCGCCTGGCGCAACCTGACGCTGGATGCGAAGCTTGAAAAAATGGCGAAGGGAGGCAAGTGAGTATGACACCTGCACAGATCGTTGCTGAATTCTTCTATACCCTCATCGGCCTGGTCTTCGCGCTTGTGGGCGTCAAGGCCCTCCGCGATCCCGGCGCACAGAAGAAGGAAACCACCGCGGCCTTCTGGTTCGTGCTGGCTTTCACCTTCATCCTGGGCAACTACCTGCCCAAGTGGATCACCGGCCTCTGCGTCATCGCCCTGGCTGTGCTGACCGCAATCAACGGCGTCCGCCAGAGCGCGAACGACGTGCCCGATCCCAAGGCCGTCCGCGCCTCTGCCGACAAGCTCGGCTACAAGGTCTTCATCCCGGCGCTGTGCCTGGCCCTTGTCGCCGTCGTGGCGGCCACCCTGGGCGGCTCCGTCCCCAGCCTCAACTGGCTGACGGCCAATAACGCCATCGGCGTCTCCAGCGTCATCGCCCTCATCGTGGCGCTCGTCCTCTTCAAGGCGAACCCCGCCTACATCGTCAAGGACGGCACGCGCCTCATGGACAACGTCGGCCCCATCGGCATCCTGCCGCAGCTGCTCTCCGCCCTGGGCGCTCTGTTCACCGCGGCCGGCGTCGGCACGGTCATCGCCAACGGCGTCAGCGCCATCATTCCCGAAGGCAGCAAGCTCATCGCCTGCGCCGTCTACTGCATCGCCATGGCGCTGTTCACCATCATCATGGGCAACGGCTTCGCGGCGTTCTCCGTCATCACCGTAGGCATCGGCATCCCCTTCCTTATCGCACAGGGCGCAAACCCCGTTGTCGTCGGCGCGCTGGGCCTGACGGCCGGCTACTGCGGCACGCTGTGCACGCCCATGGCGGCTAACTTCAACATCATGCCCGCCGCCCTGCTGGAAGTGAAGGACAAGTACGCCATCATCAAGAGCCAGCTGCCGGTGGCCATCATCATGCTGGTCATCCACATCGCGCTCATGTACTTCTTCGCTTTCTGATCCCGTCTTTGAACCTGCCCGTCTCCCCTGGGGAGGCGGGCCTTTATACAGGAGGAACACCATGAAAATCCTGCTTACCGCCTTCGAGCCCTTCGGCGGTGACGCGATCAACCCCGCCCAGGAGGCCGTGGCCCAGGTTGCGGACCGCATCGGCGAGGCCGAGATCGTGAAGCTCTCCGTCCCGGTCGTCTTCGGCAAATCGGTCGAGGTCGTCCGCCGCACGATGGAAGCGGAGCGCCCCGACGTCGTTCTTTGCATCGGCCAGGCCGGCGGCCGTTTCGGCCTCACCCCGGAGCGCGTGGCCATCAACATCGACGACGCGCGCATCCCCGACAACGAGGGCAACCAGCCGCTGGACAAACCGATCTTTGAGGACGGCGCGCCGGCTTACTTCACCAGCCTGCCCGTCAAGGCCATGGTCGCCGCCATCCGCGAGGCCGGCGTCCCCTCCAGCCTCTCCTACACGGCGGGCACCTACGTGTGCAACCACCTGATGTACGGCGTGCTCTACCACATCGCCAAGTCCTTCCCCGGCACGCGGGGCGGCTTCATGCACGTGCCCTTCCTGCACGAGCAGGTGATGGCGCGGCCCAACACGCCCAGCCTCTCCACCGAGGACATCGTCCGCGGCATCGAGGCCGCCATCGGCGCGATCCTCGCCAACGAGGAGGACGCCAGCCACGTGATGGGGCATACGCACTGAGCGCGGCGCATAAGCCGAATCCCGGCAATCTCACACTTTTGCTCCTGTCAAACGGCAGGAGTTTTTTCAGTTCCTAAAACAGACCGGGCCCTCCCTTTTCAGGGAAGGCCCGGTTTTTCTGTCCGGACGTCCGGTCAGCCGCACATCGCCAGGATCGCGTAGGCGTAGATCCGCGCGGCGCGCTTGAAGTTCTCGATGTCGATGCTCTCGTTGGCCTGGTGCTCCAGCTCCAGTTCGCCCGGGAAAAGCATGCCGAAGGCCACGCCCTCCTCCAGGTGCCGCGCGTAGGTGCCGCCGCCGATGGCATACGGCTTCTCCTCGACGCCGCAGATGCCGTTGTAGACGGCCATCAGCTTCTGCACCAGTTCGGAGCTCTCTGCCACGTGATGCGGAACGCTGTTTCGGCCCGGCTGCAGCACGTAGCCGGCGGGGGCGAGGCGCTTGGCCACCGTCCTGCGAACCGTCTCCCCGTCAAACATCACCGGGTAACGGCAGTCGTAAGTGACGCTGAGGCTGCCGCCTTTAAGGCTCAGCAGGCCCAGGTTGATGGTCAGCTCGCCGGAGACGGCGTCTTTGCCGGAGATGCCGAGATTCACGCCGCGGTCACCTTCTCCGGAAGCCTCCACCAGCAGGTCCACCGGCGCGCCGCCGATCTCCAGCTCGTGCAGGACCGCGAGCAGCATCTTGGCCGCGTTGTATCCCTTTTCAGGCGTCGACGCGTGTGCCGGCACGCCCGTCACCACGATGCGCGTATTGCCGCCCTCCAGCGAGGTTTCGATCTCGCACTCGTCCGACAGCGGACGGAAAACCTCCGCGGCCTCCGCGCGCAGATCGCCCGCGACCAGCGCAGAGGCGCGCCCGGGCACCACGTTGCAGCGCGTGCCGGAGACAAGCTCCAGCAGCCGTGCGTCCGTCACCGGGGCCACGAGCTCCATGGCCGTGATGCCCTTTTCCGTGTTGATGAGCGGGAAGTTTGCGTCCGGCGAGAAGCCCATGGCGGGCAGGCCGATCTTTTTCTCGTAATAGGCGAGGTCCTCCATGCCGCACTCTTCGTCGCAGCCCAGGATGAGGCGGCACTTGCGGCGCAGCGGGATGCCCGCGTCCACGATCGCCTTCATGGCGAAGAGCGCCGCCACGCCGGGGCCCTTGTCGTCCGCGGTGCCGCGGCCGATGAGGCGGCCGTTCACGATCTCGGCACCGTACGGATCGTAATCCCAGCCGTCGCCTTCCGGCACCACGTCCAGGTGGGCCAGAACGGCCAGGGTCTCGTCACCCTCGCCGATCTCGGCGTCCATGCAGTACCCGTCGATATCGCGGGGCTCAAGGCCCAGCCGCTTCACGTCTGCGAGCGCCGTATCCAGCGCGCGGCGGACAGCCGGCCCGAAGGGGGCGCCTTCCGCAGCCCCGGCGCGCACGCTGGGCACGCGGATCCAGCGCTGCAGCGTTTCAACCATATCCGGTTCCAGTGCCGCCAGGGCGGCATCCAGCTTCTCATTGGCGGTAAATCCCATGTCGAACTCCTCCTCGTGTCTTGCTGCGCCCTATTGTACGCCATTTGGGGATGGAGAGCAAGCGCTTTTCGTCCCCTTGAAAAAGGAGATTCCCGCCCCGGCATCGAAATATATCTACACTCAATTTGTAAAGGAGCTGCAGCCTATGGGTATGAGAGGCATCCACACCTCCATCAACGATATCCGCAAGAAGGTCTTCGCCGAGGTCGCCCGGCTTTCCTACAACTACAAGGAAGGCGACCTCTCCGAGATGGAAAAGATCCCCTACCGCATCATTCCCGGAGAGGTTTCCACCTACCGGGAGAGCGTCTTCCTGGAGCGCGCCATCGTCAAGGAGCGCATGCGGCTGGCCATGGGCCTCCCGCTGCGCGACGTGACCGAGCATGCGCCCGTCTCCACCGGCGCGGAGGAGTGCGTCCACCCCGAGAAGTACTACCAGCCGCCCCTCATCAACATCATCAAATTCGCCTGCCACGCCTGCCCGGACAACCAGGTGGTCATCACCGACCAGTGCCAGGGCTGCCTGGCACAGCCCTGCCGCCAGGTCTGTCCGAAGGACGCCATCTATATGAAGCGCGGGCAGGCGCACATCGATCCAGAAAAATGCGTAAAATGCGGCAAGTGCATGGGCGTGTGCCAGTACGGCGTCATCCTGCGCATGCAGCGGCCCTGCGCCGTCGCCTGCGGCATGAAGGCCATCCGCAGCGACGAATACGGCCGGGCCGACATCGACCAGGAAAAGTGCGTCAGCTGCGGCATGTGCCTGGCCAACTGCCCGTTCGGCGCCATCGCCGACAAGGCGCAGATCTTCCAGTGCATCCAGGCGCTGCGCAGCGACACACCCGTCTACGCTGCCATCGCGCCTGCCATCGCCGGCCAGTTCGGCCGGGATCTCAGCCCGGAAAAGATGCGCGCCGCCTTCCTGGCGCTGGGCTTTACGGACGTGGTGGAGGTCGCCATCGGCGCCGACCTGTGCACGCTGGAGGAGGCAAAGGATTTCCTCTCCGAGGTGCCGGAGAAGCTGCCCTTCATGGGCACCTCCTGCTGCCCCGCGTGGTCCGTCATGGCCAAGCGCGAGTTCCCCCAGCACGCGGAGTGCATCAGCATGGCGCTGACGCCCATGGTGCTCACCGGCCGCCTCATCAAAAAGGAGCACCCCGGCTGCAAGGTCGCCTTCATCGGCCCCTGCGCAGCCAAGAAACTGGAGGCCAGCCGCCGTTCCATCCGCAGCGACGTCGACTTCGTGCTCACCTTCGAAGAAGTGATGGGCATGTTCGAGGCGCGAGAGGTGGACTTCACCGCCCTGGAGGAGATGAAGATCCCCAGCTCCGCCAGCGCGGACGGCCGCGGCTTCTCCGTCAGCGGCGGCGTCGCCCAGGCCGTCGTGAACTGCATCCGGGAGCTGGCGCCTGAGCGCGAGGTCCACGTGGAGCACGCAGAGGGGCTGGACGAGTGCCGCAAGATGCTGATGCGCGCCAAGGCAGGCAGGCTGAACGGCTACCTGCTGGAGGGCATGGCCTGTCCCGGCGGCTGCATCGGCGGCGCGGGCACGGTGGAACTGATCCCGAAGGCCGCACAGGAGGTCGAAAAGGTCAAAAAGCTTTCCGAAAAGGCGCACGCCTACGAGAGCACCTATGAGAGCATCCTCTCCCAGCTGGAGGAATGAAAAAAAGCCCGGATGTTTCCGGGCAGGCGCGGCTTGTCCGCGCCTTTTTTGATTGGCGTTCAGGCCAGAACGGCGTCCAGCCGCTCCAGCGCCTGGCGCAGCTGGCCGCGCGGGCAGCCGATGTTCAGCCGGATGAAGCCACGCCCCAACTCGCCGAAGAACAGGCCGTCGTTCACCTTCACGTGGGCTTTCAGGATCCGCTCCATCAGATCCTCCTGGGAGAGGTTCAGCGCCCGGCAGTCCAGCCACATGAGGTAGGTGGCGTCCAGCGGCGTCACGCGGATCTTCGGCCAGCGCCGCGCCGCATACTCCGCCGCGAAGTCCCGGTTGCCAGCCAGATAGCACAGCAGGCCGTCCAGCCACGCGTCGCAGTCCGTGTAAGCCGCGCGCGTCGCCGCCAGGGCGAAGATGTTGCCGCTGACCACGCCGGAGGCGACCATCTCCCGGGCGATCTTTTCACGCTTTTCCGCATCCCGGCAGACGATGGCGCTCTGCTGCAGTCCCGCGATGTTGAAGGTCTTGCTGGCCGCACACAGCATCACCGCGTTTTCACCGCCGGGGATCGTCAGGATGCTGTGATGCACCCCGGGCGCGAAGACGAAGTCCGCGTGGATCTCGTCACAGATGAGCGGAGCGGCGTACTTTGCACACAGGGCCGCAAGACGCGTCAGCTCCTCTTTGGACCACACCCGCCCGCACGGGTTGTGCGGGGAGCAGAACATCACGGCCTTCGCCTCGCCGGAGGCGAGCTTCTCCTCCATCTCCTCGAAGTTCAGGCTCCAGCGGCCCTCCCCGTCCTGCACGAGCGGGCTCTCCACGATCCGCCGCCCGCTCTCCTTGATGGAAGCAAAGAAGGGTCCGTAAATCGGCGGGTTGATGAGCAGGCCGTCCCCTTCCCGCGTCAGCGCGCGCACGGCGATGCGCAGCCCCGTCACCACGCAGGGGCTCATCAGGACGTCGTCCGGGCGGATGTCCGTGTTGTGCCGGCGCTTCCAGTAGCCGCACAGCGCCTCGAAATCCTCGTCGCAGGGGTGCGTGTAACCCCAGGTTCCCTGACGGGCCGCGCCCTCCAGCGCCTGCTGCACCGCGGGCGGAGACGGGAAGTCCATATCCGCCACCCACATGGGGATCATGTCCGGGTCGCCAGTCTCCCTGCGCATCTCGTCCCACTTGGCGCAGTGGGTGCCGACGCGGTTGATGCCCGCGTCGAAATAGGCTTCGTCAAACTGGTTCATTCTTCTTCTCCTTTGTCTCAAATCTTCGCTGCGAGGATCCAGTATCCGCCGTCCTTTTCGACGACCTCCGCCTCGCGGTAAATCCCCTTCAGGAAGGAGAGGGCGCTGGGCGCGCCCTGCTGCTTGCGCACCACGGCGTAGAGTGCGCCGCCCGCTTTCAGGTGCGCCTTCGCCCCTTCGAAGATGCCGTAGACCACCTGCTTGCCCGCGCGGATCGGCGGGTTGGTGATCACCGCGTCAAACAGCCCGCCGACCGCGGAAAACCCGTCGGAGAGCACCGCGGTCGCCGTCATGCCGTTGAGCGCCAGGTTGGTCTTCGCCAGTTCCAGCGCGCGGGCGTTCACGTCCGCCATCGTCACGCGCACGGCCGGGTGCGCCGCCAGCGTCATCACCGTCATCGCGCCCCAGCCGCAGCCCATGTCCAGCACGTCTCCCGCCAGGTCCTCCGGCAGGCACCGGCACAGCAGCTCGCTGCCCGGGTCCACATGCTGCTTGGAAAAAACCCCCGCGTCCGTCTGAAAGCGCAACGTCCGTCCGGCAAAACCGAAGGTAAAGTGCCGGTCCTCGTGCGCACTATGCGGGGCTGCCGAAAAATAATGGTCCGTCATGTTTCCCTCATTTCTCCGCCGGGGATTCCCGGCGCGCTTCCGGCTCCGCCGGTGCCTGCTCCAGCAGCCGGATTTCCTGCGGCGAGAGCTCCCGCCACTGCCCCGGCTGCAGGCTTTCGTCCAGATACAGACTGCCGATCGCCAGCCGGCGCAGCGCCGTCACCATCCGCCCCCGGGCCGCGAACATGCGCCGCACCTGATGATACTTGCCCTCCGTCACCCGCACGCGCGCCGTGCTCTCCGCCTCGCCGCAGGAAAGGATCGTCAGCTCCGCAGGCTTTGCCTGAAAGGCGCCGTCCGCGTCCCGGATGGAAAGCCCCCCGGCGAAGGCGGCAACGTCGTCCGCGCAAAGCGGGCCGTCGACCTCCGCCTCGTACAGCTTGCCGACCTCCCGTTTGGGGGAGATCAGCCGGTGAGCCAGCTGCCCGTCCGTCGTCAGGATCAGCAGCCCCTCCGTATCTTTGTCCAGCCGGCCCGCGGGCATGCAGTTCATGGCCCGGTAGAGCGGCGGCAGCAGGTCCAGCACCGTGGGCTGTTTGGGATCCCTCGCCGCCGTCAGCACACCGCAGGGCTTGTTCAGCATCACGGTGCGCTGCGCCTTCCACTCCAGCGTCTGATCGTCGAGGGTCACGATCTGCACGTCCGGATCGACGGCCATACCGGCGTCCTTCGCCGCTGCCCCGTCCACCCGCACGCGCCCCGCGCGCAGGAGCGCCGCCACGCCGCTGCGCGAGCACACCGCCAGCGCCGAGAGCAGTTTATCCAGCCGCATGCGCGCCATAGCGTCCTCCTTGTCTGTCAGGGCTGCGGATCGTCGCGCAAAACGGTCTTTTGCGCAGCGATCCTGCGGTTGTCCTCCGCGATGGCCGCGTAATGCCGGCGCGTCGTGTTGACGTCGCTGTGCCCCAGCACGTCGGCGACCAGGTAGATGTCCCCGGTCTCCCGGTAGAGGTTCGTGCCGAAGGTGCTGCGCAGCTTGTGCGGGCTGATCTTCTTTTTGAGCGGCGCCGCAACGGCCGCGTACTTCTTCACCATGTTCTCCACGGCGCGCTGGGTGATGCGCCTGCGCTGCAGGGAGAGAAAGAAGGCCTCCTCGTGCCCCGGCTGCGCCTCAATCTGCCGCCGTTCCTCCAGATAGTCCTTGAGGGCGTCCGCCACCTCGTCGGAGAGGTAGAGGATGACGTCCTTGCCGCCCTTGCGCGTGACGACGAAGGCGTTCTGCTCGAAGTCGAAGTCGTCGATGTTGAGGCCCACGCATTCGCTGATGCGGATGCCGGTCCCCAGGAACAGAGAAAGCAGCGCCAAATCGCGCTTGCCCGTGGCGTTGTGGAAGCGCTTGCTGCTCTTGGGCAAATCGCGCCCCGTCTCCGCCTCGTCCAGGATGCGGGCGACCTCGTCCACCTCCAGGCGGATGATGGCCCGCTCGTGCAGCTTGGGCAGGGAGACCAGCTCCGCCGTATTGCCCGGGATCAGGCCCTCGGAATACAGGTATTTGTAAAAGGAGCGCAGAGAGGCGAATTTGCGCTTGATGCCGTACTCGTTGTTCGTCACCTCGCGCGTCACCGGCGCGTCCGGGTTCTCCGTCTCCTCGTTCTTCACATAGTAGGAGAGATAGCGCCCGTAGCGCTCCAGGTCCTTTTTGGTCACCTTCCCGATATCCTCCGGCGTGACCTCGCGCGGCGTCTTTCCGCGAAAGGCCGGCACCTCCTCGCACAGGTACTGGAAGAAGATCCCCAGGTCCCGCGCGTAGGACAGCCGCGTCAGCGGGCTTGTCACCTGCTCCACGGCCATAAAATAATCGGCGCACACGGGCGGCAGCTGCGCCTGCAGTTCCCGCAGGCGCTTGGCGCGCTCCGTCTGCATTTCCCGATGAAAATCGTTCGGCATAATTCCTCCTTCTGTCCGTTTCCTGTTGTATTGAAGCCTGCTTTAGCTTATCACTTCGCCCCGCAACTTTCAACGCCAATCTGCGCCGGAATCCGGATGCATCCAAACCAAAAGGCCCTGCCCCTCACAGTGGCAGAGCCTGTTCGTTTATTTTTGTGCGCCCCGGCAATCATTCGATCAGCATCGCGTCCCCGAAGCTGAAGAAGCGGTAGCGCTCCTTCACCGCCAGCTCGTAGGCGGCCAGCGCCGTCTCGCGCCCCATCAGCGCGGAGATCAGCATCAGCAGCGTGCTGCCCGGCAGGTGGAAGTTCGTGATGAGCGCGTCCACCGCGCGCACCGGCACGCCCGGCCGGATGAAAATCTGCGTGAAGCCGTTCCCGGGGCGGATCACGCCGTTCTCGTCGCACACCGTCTCCAGCGTGCGCACGCTCGTGGTGCCCACGCACACAACGCGCCCGCCCCTTTTCCTGGCCGCGTTGATCCGCTGCGCCTGCTCCTCGGTGACCTCGTAATACTCGCTGTGCATGTGGTGGTTTTCGACGTCCTCTTCCTTCACCGGGCGGAAGGTGCCCAGGCCCACGTGCAGCAGGACGGGGACGATGTCCACGCCCTTCCCCCGGATGGCCTCCAGCAGTTCCGGCGTGAAGTGCAGCCCCGCTGTCGGCGCGGCCGCGCTGCCGTCCACCTTCGCGTAGACGGTCTGGTAGCGCGTGGGGTCCTGCAGCTTCTCGTGGATGTACGGCGGCAGGGGCATATTGCCCAGGCGCTCGAGCACCTCTTCAAACACGCCCTCCCAGAAAAAGCGCACCATCCGCCCGCCGTCCTCCGCAACCTGGAGGATCTCGGCCTTCAGCTCGCCGTTTCCGAAGACGAAGCGCGCGCCCGGCTTCGCCTTCTTGCCGGGCTTCAGGATGACCTCCCAGTCCGTCAGGTTCAGCCGGCGCAGCAGCAGAAACTCGATGGCGCCGCCGCTGCCCTCTTTCGCGCCGTACAGCCGGGCCGGGATGACGCGCGTGTGGTTGACCACCAACACGTCCTCCGGGTTCAGATAGTCGATGACGTCGCGGAAGACGCGGTGCTCGATTTTGCCCGTATCCCTGTGCACCACCATCAGCCGGCTGGAATCCCTGGGCTCCGCGGGCGTCTGCGCGATCAGCTCCTCCGGGAGCTCATAGAAAAAATCAGATGTCTTCATTTCCTCACTCCAGCATCGACAGCTGCCCTTCGCTGCGGGCGGCCGCCTCCTTGGGCATGGCGATCTTCATGTGCTTGTACGCCGCCTGCGTGCAGATGCGCCCCCGCGGCGTGCGCATGATGAAGCCCAGCTGCATGAGGTAGGGCTCCACCACGTCCTCGATGGTCACCGCGTCCTCGCCCGTCGTCGCGGCCAGCGTGTCCAGGCCGACGGGCCGGCCTTCGAACTTCGTCATCATCGCGTTCAGGATGGAGCGGTCCACGCGGTCCAGCCCCAGGTCGTCCACGTCCAGCAGGTTCAGCGCCTCGCGCGCCATCTGCAGCGTGATGACGCCGTCCCCGCGCACCTGCGCGTAATCGCGCACACGCTTGAGCAGGCGGTTGACGATGCGCGGCGTGCCGCGGCTGCGCCTGGCGATCTCCCGCACGCCCTCGTCGTCGTAGCGGATGTTCAGCACGCCCGCGGAATGGTAGACGATCTTCATCAGCTCTTCGGTGGAATACATCTGCAGCCGGTAGAGGATGCCGAAGCGGTCGCGCAGCGGCGCGGAAAGGGAGCCCGCGCGCGTCGTGGCGCCGATGAGCGTGAACTTGGGCAGATCCAGCCGCAGGCTGCGCGCGCTGGGCCCTTTGCCGATCATGATATCCAGCGCGAAGTCCTCCATCGCGGGATAGAGCACCTCCTCCACCGCGTGGCTCAGGCGGTGAATCTCGTCGATGAACAGCACGTCGCCGCTGGAGAGGTTGGTCAGCATGCTGGCCAGGTCTCCCGCGCGCTCGATCGCGGGGCCGCTGGTGACGCGGATGTTCTGCCCCATCTCCGCCGCCACGATGCCCGCCAGCGTCGTCTTGCCCAGGCCCGGCGGGCCGTAGAGCAGGATGTGGTCCAGCGGCTCACGGCGCTGCCGCGCGGCCTGGATGTATATATTGAGGCTTTCCTTGACGGCTTCCTGGCCGACGTACTCCGTCAGCGTATGCGGGCGAAGGCTGCTCTCCTGCTCGTCCTCCTCGCGGAAGCTGCTCATCACCAGGCGTTCTTCCTCTTCCCTGGGCATTGCGTTCTCTCCTTGCCGGGCGCGCAAAAATCCGCGCCCCTCTCTACCTTAATGCTGTCCTTTTTCCGCTTACAGGGAGCCGACCTGCTTTAAGGCCAGCATGACCAGCGCGTCCACCGTGTCCGCCTGGTCGCGCACCAGGTTGACGGCCCTGGCCGCCTCCGCGGAGGTGTAGCCCAGCGCCTGCAGGGCCGCCTGCGCCTCCCGCTGGGCGTTGCCCACAGGCGCCGCCGGTATGCTTGCGCCGCCCGCTTGGGACAGGTCCGCCTGCTCCACCTTGTCCTTCAGCTCCAGCACGATGCGCTGCGCCGTCTTCTTGCCGATGCCCGGCGCGCGGGAGAGCGCCGCCACGTCCCCCGTGACGATGGCCACGGAGAGATCCCGCAGCGGCATCGAAGAGAGGACGCCCAGCGCCGTCTTGGCGCCGATGCCCGTAATCTGGCACAGCCGGCGGAACATGTCCCGCTCGTGCTTCGTGGCAAAGCCGAAGAGCTCCATCGCGTCCTCACGCACGTTCAGCACGCTGTAGCAGCGCCACTTTTCCCCGACAGCGGGCGCCTCGGCCAGCGTCGCGGCGGAGCACATCAGCAGAAAGCCCACGCCGCCCGCGCTGATCACCAGCTCGCCCGGCGTCTTGTCCGCAACGGTTCCCTCGATAAAGTCGATCATGTCTTCTCTTCCTCACTTGATTTTGAACTGGCTGCGCCCGGCGCCCGCGTGGGCGTGGCAGATGGCGCAGGCCACGGCGTCCGCCGCGTCGTCCGGACGCGGAATCTCCGGGATGTTCAGCAGCATGCGCACCATCATCTGCACCTGGTGCTTCTCGGCGCCGCCGTAACCCACCACCGCCTGCTTGATCTGCATGGGCGTATATTCGTACAGCTCGTCCGTATAGCCGCGGCAGGCTGCCAGCGCCACGCCGCGCGCGCCGCCGACCTGGATGCCCGTCGTGATGTTTTTGGAAAAGAACAGCTCTTCGAAGGCGATCTCTTCCGGTCTAAAGGTGGAAAGCAGGCCGCGCACACCCTCGTACAGGCTCTGCAGCCGGGTGGGAAACGTGTCTCTCGGATAGGTGATCAGCGCCCCGTACTGCACGAGACGCTCCCTGTAACCGTCCGACTCGATGACCCCCCAGCCCATCGTCGCCAGACCCGGATCGATCCCCAGAATGCGCACGCGCTTTCCCCCTCTGACCTCCATGATATGCGGAAGTCAGTTTATCCTATTTCGCCCGTGCTGTCAATGAAGCCGTCCGCCGGCCGGTATGCACACCGGTATGCACGCTCTTTGCTCCGGATCTGTGGAATGCTTACTGCAAATCTATATAAATATTCATTATTTTGACGATTCTTTTCCGGTTTAGTGTATATTTTTTCATTTTACTTGCATTTTTATAAGTGCGGCGCTATAATACGCAGGCAAACGAGATGCCGCCCCGCGGCAAGACAGGGAGGATACCGATATGGCCGAAAAGAAATACAACCGCGTGCTGCTCGCCTATTCCGGCGGTCTGGATACCAGCATCATCATCCCGTGGCTCAAGGAGAACTACGGCTGTGCCGTCGTGTGCTGCGCGGCCGACGTCGGCCAGGGCGAGGAGCTGGAGCCCCTGCATGAGAAGGCGAAGAAGACCGGCGCGGAGAAGCTCTACATCGAGGATCTGCGCAAGGAATTCGTGGAGGATTTCATCTGGCCGACGCTGAAAGCCGGCGCCGTATACGAAGGCAAGTACCTGCTGGGCACGAGCTTCGCCCGCCCGCTGATCGCCAAGCGCCTGGTGGAAATTGCAAAGGCGGAGCACTGCGACGCCATCTGCCACGGCTGCACCGGCAAGGGCAACGACCAGGTGCGCTTTGAGCTGACCATCAAGGCCTTCGCCCCCGATATGCCCATCATCGCCCCGTGGCGCGAGTGGGATATCAAGACGCGCGAAGAGGAGATCGACTACGCAGAGGCCCGCGGCATCCCGGTCCCCGTCAAGAAGGACAAGCCCTACTCCATGGATCGCAACATCTG
This sequence comes from uncultured Eubacteriales bacterium, assembly GCA_902781095.1. GTDB lineage: Bacteria > Bacillota > Clostridia > Christensenellales > Aristaeellaceae > Ventricola. The sequence goes on along the minus strand of CACZHW010000015.1, from coordinate 26,304 downwards.
GCATCTGTCCCACGAGGGCGGCGACCTGGAGGACCCGGCCAACGAGCCGCCGCGGGACCTGACGCTCATCAGCGTGCACCCCGAGGACGCGCCGGATACGCCGGAGTACGTCACCCTCGATTTTGAAAAGGGCGTTCCCGTCGCCGTCAACGGAGAGAAGATGGACGCCGTCGCCCTGCTGGAAGCGTGCAACGCCATCGCCGCACGCAACGGCATCGGCATCATGGACATGGTGGAGAACCGCCTCGTAGGCATGAAGAGCCGCGGCGTGTACGAGACGCCCGGCGGGACGCTGCTCTACGCCGCGCACCGCAACCTGGAGGAGATCACCGTGGACAGGGACACCGCCCACTACAAGGAGCAGGTCGCCCTGAAGTTTGCGGAGCTGGTTTACAACGGCCTGTGGTATACGCCGCTGCGCGAAGGCCTCTCCGCTTTCGTGGACGTCACCCAGCAGCGCGTCACCGGCATGGTGAAGCTGAAGCTCTACAAGGGCAACGTCATCGGCGCGGGCGTCACTTCCCCCTACAGCCTCTACATGGAGGACATCGCCACCTTCGGTGACTCCGGCGAGATGTACAGCCACAAGGATTCCGCAGGCTTCATCAACCTCTACGGCCTGCCCATGAAGGTCACCGCCCTCATGAAGCAGAAGGCCGGGGAAGACCTGCTCTGAGGTTGCGAAGGTCCGGCGCATATGATATGATGGGTTCGCAAGAACCCGTCTTTTTCATTGGACGATGTGGAAACGGAGGGATCCCGATGAGACACAGCCGCTTCCGGCAGGGGCTTTTCTTCTGCCTTGCCTGCCTGCTCTGCCTGTGCGCCGCCGCGGCCGCCGAGGACGCCGGCCTGGGTGTCTTCACGCTGCAGTGCACCGAGATGCCCGGCGAGGCGGGCGCCGTGCCCGTCCCGATGCAGTGCGGGCCGACGGAACAGTTTTTGCCCGCCGGCACCGAGATCGACCTTTCCGCGCCCTACGTCTTCTTCGGGCAGGCGGATTGCTGGGCGATGGTCGCCCCCGGCAGCGCCGGCGGCTACGGCGCCGTCGGCTGGGTTCCGTCCGCCGCGGCCGCCTTCCCGGACGGGCCGGAGCTCCTCTTTGAGGACGCCGTCCCCGTCACCGTCATGGAGGACACCTTCCTCACCCTGGAGCCCCTTGCGGAAACGCCCGCGCAGCTGTGCGAGGTGAAGGAAGGCGCACAGCCCGTCGTGCTGGCCGTCTGCGGCGGGTGGGCGTATGTGCAGACGGAAACCGGCGGTGCGCCGGTACGCGCCTTCCTGCCGCTGTCCTCTTTCCTGTAATTCTGCCTTTTTCAGGCTGAAATCCCCAAAACGCATCCGGGCGGCGCCGTCGGCGCCGCCCGTTTTCCTGTCTTTTTACTCTTCCGCGCTCAGCCTGTAGCCGGCGCCCCGCACCGTGCGGATGAGCTTGACCTTCGATTCGTCATCGATCTTGCGCCGCAGGTAGCGGATGTAAACGTCCACCACGTTGGAGGCGTTCGCCCCCTGCGAATTCCAGATGTGCTGCCCGATCTGCCCGCGGGTCAGCACGATGCCCTCGTTGTACATCATGTACTCCAATAGCGCGAACTCCCTGCCGGAGAGCCGGATCTCCTTTCCGCCGCGCCAAACGCGCCGCGTGGAGGTCTCCAGCGAGAGGTCGGCCACCGTCAGCACGTTTCCGTGCAGCGCCGGGCCCCGGCGGATCAGCGCCCGCAGCCGTGCGTCCAGCTCCTCATACGAGAAAGGCTTTACCATGTAATCGTCCGCGCCGGCGTCCAGCCCCTGCACGCGGTCCTGCACGCTGCCGCGCATCGTCAACACCAGGACGGGGAGCCGGTTGCCCGCGTCCCGCAGCCTGCGCAAAAGCGTCAGCCCGTCCATGCCCGGGAGCAGGATGTCCAGCACCGCCGCATCGTACGCTTCGTCCCTGTCCAGGCGCTCCAGCACCTCTTCCGCATTTGAAAAAGCGTCAACCGCATACCCGCAGGCGGTCAGATGGTTGCCCAGTTCCCGGCAAAGTTCCACATCATCTTCCACGATCAGCAGCCGCATACGGTCACCCCTTTTTGAAGACAAACTGTCACCCGGTTATCTGAGGGAATTATACTTGAACAAAACACCTTTCGTCAATATTAACAACATGTTGTTATGAATCAATTGTTTCTGTTTTTCCACGTTTTAGCCGTCCTCAAAAATGCGGCCGGACGCCTTTTCAATCCCGCCATCCTGTGTTATACTGTGCAATTGTCATTGTAAAAGCAAGGTTTGTTCCATCCAAGGAGGTTTCCATGGCCGATATCCAGCCAGGCATGCTGCAAAGCGAAGTGGCGCGCCGCCGCACCTTCGCCATCATCTCTCACCCTGACGCCGGCAAGACGACGCTGACCGAAAAGCTGCTGCTCTATTCCGGCGCAATCCGGCAGGCCGGCAGCGTCAAGGCGCGCAAGGCCGACCGGCACGCCACCTCCGACTGGATGGAAATCGAGAAGCAGCGCGGCATCTCCGTCACCTCCTCCGCCATGCAGTTCGAGTTTGACGGCTATCACATCAACATCCTGGACACACCCGGCCATCAGGACTTCTCCGAGGACACCTACCGCGTGCTGGTCGCCGCGGACAGCGCCGTCATGCTGATCGACGCCGCCAAGGGCGTGGAGGCGCAGACGATCAAGCTCTTCAAGGTCTGCCGCCTGCGCAACATCCCCATCTTCACCTTCGTCAACAAGATGGACCGAGCCGCCAAGGACCCCTTCTCCCTGATGGAGGAGATGGAGCAGGTGCTGGGCATCCGCGCCTGCCCCGTCAACTGGCCGATCGGAACCGACGGCGACTTTAAAGGTGTTTACCACCGCGACACCCGCATGGTGGAGCTCTACGAGAGCGGCGACCACGGCAAAACGCGCGTGGAGAAGCAGGACGTTCCGGTGGACGATCCCGCCCTGCCGGACCTGCTGGGCGGGCGGCTCTACACCCGTCTCATGGACGAGATCGAACTGCTGGACATCGCGGGCGACGCCTTCGACCTTGAGAAGGTCCGCACCGGCGAGCTGACGCCCATGTTCTTCGGCTCCGCCATCACCAACTTCGGCGTGGAGCCCTTCCTCTCCCGCTTCCTGGAGTACTCCACCCCGCCCGCGCCGCACGAGAGCGACATCGGGCTTGTCCGCCCGGAGGATCCCGATTTCTCGGGCTTCATCTTCAAGATTCAGGCCAACATGAACCCGCAGCACCGCGACCGGCTGGCCTTCATGCGCATCTGCTCCGGCGTCTTCACCGGCGGCATGACCGTCTGGCACAGCGGCAGCGGCAAGCAGATCCAGCTCAAGCAGCCCCAGCAGTTCATGGCGGACGAGCGCGAGGCCGTCACAAACGCCTATCCCGGCGACATCATCGGCCTGTTCGATCCCGGCGTCTTCGCGCTGGGCGACACCCTGTGCACGGGCAAAAAGCGCCGCTACGCGGGCATCCCCGTCTTCGCGCCGGAGTTCTTCGCGCGCGTCGCCTCGGTGGACAGCCTGAAGCGCAAGCAGTTCGTCAAGGGCGTGCTGCAGCTCTCCGAGGAGGGCGCCATCCAGACCTTCAAGCGCCCCGGCGTCGGGTTTGAGGAAATCATCGTCGGCGTCGTCGGCATGCTGCAGTTCGAGGTGCTGGAACACCGCCTGCGCACCGAGTACGGCGCGGAAATCCACCGTTATCCCCTCGGCTATCGGTTCGTCCGCTGGATCGAGAGCTCTCCCAGGCCGCCGGAAGAGCTGAAACTCTCCAGCACCACCTCGCTGGCGAAAGACGCGCACGAGCGCGACGTCATCCTGTTTGAAAACGAGTGGTCCATCCGCTGGGCCCTGGAGAACAACGAGGGACTCGTCCTGGCCGAGACGGCAAGCCGCAGCGCCGACTGAGCCCGAACCGACAGAAAGAAGGTATTTCTTTGGAAACCATCCGCAATGAGCTTCGCAATATCGCCATCATCGCCCACGTCGACCACGGCAAGACCACCCTCGTCAACGAAATGCTGAAGCAGGGCGGCGTCTTCCGCGAGAACCAGCAGATCGCCGACCGCGTCATGGACTCCAACGACCTGGAGCGCGAGCGCGGCATCACCATCCTCTCCAAGAACACCTCCGTCTACTACAAGGACGTCAAGATCAACGTCGTGGACACGCCCGGCCACGCCGACTTCGGCGGCGAGGTGGAGCGCGTGCTCAAGATGGTGGACGGCGTCCTGCTGCTCATCGACTCCTTCGAGGGGCCGATGCCGCAGACCCGCTTCGTTCTGCAGCATGCGCTGGCGCTCAACCTGCCCGTCATCGTCGTGGTCAACAAGGTGGACAGGCCCGACGCCCGCTGCGAGGAGGTCGTCAGCGAGACCATTGACCTCATGATCGACCTCTCCGACGACGAGGCGCTGCTGGACACCCCCATCGTCTACGCGAGCGCGCGCACCGGCACCGCCACGCTGGATCTCTCCCAGCCCGGCACGGATCTGCGCCCGCTGTTCGAGACGATCCTTGAACACATCCCGGCGCCCAAGGGCGATCCCGAGGGCCCCGCGCAGATGCTGGTCTCCACCATCGACTACAACGACTACGTCGGCCGGATCGGCGTGGGCCGCATCACCCGCGGCACGCTCCGGCTGAACACGATGTACACGCGCGTGAACCTCACGGACGAGAGCCTCCACGAAAACTTCCGCCTCTCCTCCCTCTTCGCCTTCGACGGTCTCAAACGCACCGCCGTGGAGGAGGCTTCCATGGGTGAAATCGTCGCCGTCACGGGCATCGAGGACATCATGATCGGCGACACCATCTGCGCGACCGACACGCTGGAAGCGCTGCCGTTCGTCAAGATCACCGAGCCCACCGTGCAGATGACCTTCTCCGTCAACGACAGCCCCTTCGCCGGGCGCGAGGGAACGTACGTCACCTCCCGCCACCTGCGCGACCGCCTCTTCCGCGAGCTGCAGACAGACGTCTCCCTGCGCGTGGAGGAAGCCGAGACGCCGGACGCCTTCCGCGTCAGCGGGCGCGGCGAGCTGCATCTCTCCGTGCTGATCGAGAACATGCGCCGCCAGGGCTACGAGTTCCAGGTCTCCAAGCCGGAGGTGCTCTACCACCGCGACGAAAACGGCGCGCTGCTCGAGCCCATGGAGAAGATGGTCTGCGACGTGCCCTCCGAGTACGCGGGCGCCGTCATCGAAAAGATCGGCCGCCGCCGCGGCGTCATGGACAACATGAGCGGCACCGATCGCGTGCGTTTGGAGTTCACCGTGCCCAGCCGCGGCCTCTTCGGCTACCGCAGCGAGTTTATGACCGACACCCGCGGCGAGGGCGTCATGTCCTCCGTGTTCGACCGCTACTCCCCCTACATGGGTGAGATTCCGCACCGCAGCTTCGGCGCGCTGGTCTCCACGGAGACCGGCACCGCCGTCATGTACGGCCTGTTCTACGCGCAGGACCGCGGCACGCTCTTCTGCGGGCCGAACACCGCCGTCTACTGCGGCATGATCGTCGGCCAGAACGCGCGCACGGGCGACATCGACGTCAACGTCTGCCGCCAGAAGCACCTGACCTCCATCCGCAACGCCGCCGGCGCCGAAACCGCCATGAAGCTGACCAGCATGAAGACCCTCACCCTGGAGGAGTGCCTGGAGTTCATCGACGACGACGAGCTGCTGGAAGTCACCCCCAAGAGCCTGCGCATGCGCAAGCGCATCCTGGAGACCGAGATGCGCAAAAAAGCCGCCGCCCGCGCGCGGGCAGCGGTCAAGGACTGATCCGTTTTCTTCAGCCGCCTCTCCTTCGGGAGAGGCGGTTTTTTCAATCCCTTCGGAAGAGGTCCCTCGTGTAGACCTTTTCCTGCACGTCGTCCAGGCAGGCATCGTAGCGGTTGGCGATGATGGCGTCGCTGCGCCGCTTGAACTCCGAAAGGTCGCCGATGACCACGGAGCCGAAGAAGGTGGAGCCGGGCTCCAGCGTCGGCTCGTAAATGACGACCGTGGCCCCCTTCGCCTTGATGCGCTTCATCACGCCCTGGATGCTGCTCTGGCGGAAATTGTCGCTGCCCGTCTTCATCGTCAGGCGGTACACTCCGATGGTGACCGGGTGCTCGTTTTCCGGCGAAAACTGGTTGTCCTCCGCATAGTCGTAGGCGCCGGCCCGGGCCAGCACGCGGTCCGCGATGAAATCCTTGCGCGTGCGGTTGCTGTCCACGATGGCCTGGATGAGGTTTTCCGGCACGTCCCGGTAATTGGCCAGCAGCTGCTTGGTGTCCTTGGGCAGGCAGTAACCGCCGTAGCCGAAGGACGGGTTGTTGTAATGGCTGCCGATGCGCGGGTCCAGGCACACGCCGTCGATGATCTGCCGCGTGTTAAGCCCCTTCATCTCCGCGTAGGTGTCCAGCTCGTTGAAGTATGAGACGCGCAGCGCCAGGTAGGTGTTGGCGAACAGCTTCACCGCCTCCGCCTCCGTCGTGCCCATCAAAAGAACGGGCACGTCTTTTTCCAGTGCGCCCTCGCGCAGCAGCGCGGCGAAGGTCTCGCCCGCCCTGCGCCCCTCGCCTTCCGCGTCGCAGCCCACGATGATGCGGGAAGGATGCAGATTGTCGTACAGCGCCCGGCTCTCCCGCAGGAACTCCGGGCTGAAGAGGATCCGGTCCGTATGGAACAGTTCCCGCGCCTTCTCCGTGTACCCGACGGGGATCGTGGATTTGATGACGATCCAGGCGTCCGGATTGACCGAGAGCGCCAGGCGGATAACCGCCTCCACCGCGGAGGTGTCGAAGGTGTCCAGCCGGGGATCGTAATTGGTGGGCGCGGCCACGATGACGAAATCCGCGTCCCTGTAGGCGGCCTCCCCGTCCAGGGTCGCCGTGAGCCGCAGCTCCTTCTCGGCGAGGTAGGTCTCGATCTCTTTGTCCTGTATGGGCGATACGCGCCGGTTGACCATCTCCACTTTTTCCGGCACCACGTCCACCGCCGTCACGTCGTGCCGCTGGGAGAGCAGCACGCACAGGGAAAGGCCGACGTAGCCCGTGCCGGCAACCGCAATCCGGATATCCGAAAGGTCCTTCATTCTTTCCGCCTCCATAAGGTATAGGTTCTCTGGTCGTTCAGGTCAAACACACCGGTCTGCCGGTCGACAGGTTCGTAGTTGTCCGGCAGTTGCCGCCACCAGGTGACCACGAATTCGCACCGGCCCTCCGAAAGATAGCCGTCAATGGCTTCCCGCTTTTCCTGCGAGTCAAGGTTGTTGTCCGCAAAATAGCGGCAGCCGGGGATGAGGTCCGCCGCGAGGTAGAATCCCTGGTCGAGGCTCGTCAGGTCCAGCAGCGTGGGCGCCGCGGACAGCGCGCGCATCTCCCCGGCAAAGCGCACCTGCGGCATCTCCTCCCGCCGCACACCCGCCAGCGGGACCGCCCGGCAGAAGGCGCGGCACGCCGGAAGCACCGCGATCGCCAGCGCGCCGGCGAGCAGCGCGGCACGCCGGCCCGTCACCGCCCCGGGCACGCGGATAAGGGCCGCCGGCAGGCACGCGGCTCCGGCCGCCGCCGTCGCGGCGAAAACCAGCGCGTAATACGGGTGTGCCATCTCCCCCCAGTAACAGAAAAGCAGCAGCAGCCCCGCACCGGCGGGGAAGGCCAGCGCAGCGGCCAGACAGCCGCGCCCCCCGCGAAGCAGCGCCCGCACGGTGAAGCCCGCCATGCCGGCGGCGGTCAGCCCCGCCAGCACGGGATTGGCGGCGCTCTGCGTGCGCAGATACGCCAGCGCGTTCAGCAAATGGGCGCGCAGGCTCATCGGCGCTCCGCCGTAATCCAGCAGGTTGGAGAGGAAGTACACGCGCACGCAGTCCGAAAGCGCGCCGCAAGCGAAAAGCCAGGCGGCACACAGCAGCACCGGCACGAGGAAGCCCGCAGCCATGCGCACCAGCGCGCCTGCGGATGCCCGCAGCCCGTCCTTCCGCCACAGCTGCAGCAGGGCGAAGAAGCCCAGCCCGAAGAAGAGCCCGCAATCCGTATACTTGATGAGGAACACCCACGCGGCCGCAGCACCGAAGAGCACTGCAGTCCGACGCCTCTCGCCCTTCTCCTCCGTCAGCTGCACCGTGCACAGGATGCCCAGCATCAGCGCGGGCAGGCAGAATTCCTCCGCACTGCCGCCCTGCGTGAAAGCTGCGGAGCAGCACGTCGCCATCGCGCACAGCGGAGCGGCCGCAAAGCGCAGGGTGCCCGCGCCCAGCCGGCCCGACAGGCGCTGCGCCAGCCCCAGCAGCAGCGAAAGGGAGAGGATCTCCAGCAGCCAAACGCCGGCAAAGCCGTGCGCGTCCACCGCCGCCGCGAGCGCGTAGAGCGCGTAGAGCAGCGGCCCCTTGTGGTCAAAGAGGTCCCGGTAGGGCATGAGCCCCTTCAGCATCCCCCGGCCGATGGTGAAATAGATGTTCGTATCCGTCCAGAAATTGGTCGCGTACAGCGGGGAGGCCGTGGAGGCGAACAGGAGCGCCAGCCCCGCACACAGCAGGGGCCAGGCTGCCGGCAGCAGCACCTTCTTCGCCCGCCTCATCACTCCAGCCTCCTGTACAGATAAAACGCCTTGTTCGGCTTGTTGTTGTCCAGATAGCCGACGTCGGTGGCGACCAGCCGGTAGCGGTCAAAGCGCTCCGGCAGCTCGTCGTAGACGGTGAGCACGTAATCCGGCTCCCCTTCCGCCACATAGCGGTCCAGCTCCTGCTTCATCTCCGGCAGATCGACGTTCAGCAGCACGAAAAAACGCTCGGAGGGGAGCGTCCCCGTCGTCAGGTACAGCCCGTCGTCCAGGAACTTGTACTGCAGAAGGCTGCTGCCCGGTTCCACCTGCGCGGCCAGACGGCCCTGTGCCGTATCGGAGAGCGGGACGCCGCGCAAAAACGCGTTGGGCGAAAACGCGGCGCAGAGGGCCAGCGACACCCCGATGCCGCAGGCTGCCGAAAGCGCGCCGGCCCGCCGGGGCAGGCGGTCGCGCTGCAGGCCGCACTCCAGCAGCCGCCCCGGGAGAAGCAGGCCGAAAACCGTATACGGCGCCAGCGCCAGCAGGCTGTACTGCCACACGCGGCCCGGCAGCACGACCGCCGCCAGCTGCACGGCAAACGAAGCGGCCACGGCAAGCCGGGATCCCGCCGGTTCCCGCCCATCCAGCGCAAAGGCCGCCGTCCCCGCCAGCGCGGACAGCATCCACCAGAGATTGCCCCTCAGCATGCCGATCCATTCCGCAGCGTCCGGGCGGCCCTCGCCGGCGTAGAGGAAGATGTTGTTGTAGATGTACGCTTCAAAAGCCTCCCGCAGCGCGCCACGGGCCGCGAAATAGGCTGCCCACACCGCCACGGGCGCAAGAAAGCCCGACAGGAACCAGCCGGCGCTTGCCAGCGCGCGCCGCACGCCGCCCGCACGCAGCGCGAAGATCCCCTGCGCCAGGCACAGCCCCAGGAAGACGCCCAGCAGCGTAAATTTCACCGTGGCCACGATGCCGGCGAGCAAACCCAGCAGCACGAGCGGCCGCCTCTCCATGGGCATGCCACCCCGGAGCGCCTCCCCGTCCAGCAGGCAGAGCGCCGCCATCGAAAAGGGCAGGCAGAACTCCTCCGCGCTGTCCCCGCGCACGAACGCCGTGCCGATGAGGATGAGCGCGCCGCAGACGACGGCCGCCGCGGGCGCCAGCAGGCGCAGCCTGCGCCGGAGCAGCCGGAAGGCCGCCGCGAAAAAAGCCGCCATGCAGACGCCTTCCAGGAGGAAGACGCCCAGGAAACTCCTGTCCGAGACCCATGCCGCCAGCAGGTGCGCAAGGTAGAGCGTCGGCCCCTTCTGTTCGTAGATGTCCCGGTAGAGCACCGCGCCGCCCTTCATCGCTCGGCCGACGGTCAGAAGGCAGTTCGCGTCCCCCCAGATGTTGACGGGATACAGGGGCGAACTCATGGAGCACAGCGCCACCAGGGCGAATGCCGTCAGCGCGAGGGCCGCACAGACCGCCCCGCTTTGCCTGCCTTTCACCGGTGCTCCTCCTCCCAGGCCGCGATGACGGCGAGAAAGGTCTCGCCGTAACGCGCCATCTTGTTCTCGCCGACGCCCATCACGCGCAGCATCTCCTGCCGCGTGCGCGGCCGCTTGACCGCCATATCCCGCAGGGTCGCGTTCGTAAAGATGACGAAGGGCGGCACCTTCTGTTCCCTGGCGATGCGCTTGCGCGCGTCGGACAGGCGCATGAACAGCCCGCCGGACAGTCCCCGGGTCGAAACCGGCGTGCCGTCCAGCCGCGTCGCCGGCGCGGTCCTCTCCCCTTTGACAGGCGCGCTTTTGCGCTGCAGGCAGCCGCCGCAGTGCCCGCAGGGGCCGGCCTCCTCGCCGAAGTAGCGGAGGATGCGCGCGCGAAGGCACCCTTCCCCCGTCGCGTAAAACGTCATCTCCCGCAGGCGCGAGCGGGACCGGTCGGCGACGGTCTCCCGCACGTCCTCCGGCAGGTCGCTCTCCTCCTGCTGTCTGTCGATCAGATACTGCTGCAGCCGCACGTCCTGCGGTTTGTAGAGCAGCAGGCAGTCCGCCGGCTCGCCGTCGCGGCCCGCGCGGCCCGCCTCCTGATAATAGCTTTCCAGGTCCTTGGGCATCTGATAGTGCACGACATACGATACGTTGGATTTGTCGATGCCCATGCCGAAGGCGTTGGTCGCGGCGATGACCTCCAGCCGGTCGGAGAGGAAATCCTCCTGCACGCGGGTCCGCTCCGCGTCCGGCATCCCCGCGTGATAGCACCCCGCAGCCAGCCCGTGCTCCGCCAACAGGCCGGAGACCTGCTCGGCCGTCTTCCGCGTCGCGCAGTAGACGATGCCGCACTCCCCGCGGTGCCCCCGCACGAAGCGCAGCAGCTCCTCGTCCCGGTCCTTCGGCCTGCGCACCTCGAAGAAGAGGTTGGGCCGGTCAAAGCCCGTCAAAACCCGCCGGGGCGAGGACAGGGTCAGCAGCTTTTCGATGTCTTTGCGCACCGTCTCGGTCGCCGTCGCCGTAAAGGCGCCCACCGGCGGGCGCTCGGGCAGTTCCCCAAGAAAGGCTGCGATATCCAGATAGGCGGGGCGGAAATCCTGCCCCCACTGGCTGACGCAGTGCGCCTCGTCCACGATGACGAAGGAAAACCGCGCCTCCCGCGCGAAGGCGAGGAAGTGTTCCGTCATCAGGCGCTCCGGCGCCGCGTAGATGATGCGGTAGCGCCCCTCCCGCGCGTAATCGATGGCTTTTTGCTGCTGCCGGGGCGTCAGCGTGCTGTTGATGTACGCCGCGCGCACACCCGCCTGGCCCAGCTGCCAGACCTGGTCGCGCATCAGCGAAATCAGCGGGGAGATCACCAGTGTGATCCCGTCCCGCATCAGGGCGGGAATCTGATAGCAGACGGACTTGCTCGCGCCGGTCGGCATCACGGCCATGAGGTCCCTGCCCTCCAGCAGCGCGCGGACCGCCTGCTCCTGCCCGGGCCGGAACGCGTCATACCCGAAGACGGCCTTCAGCACCCGCCGCGCGTCTTCCATCCAATCCCCCCTTGTCGGGGGTATTATAGCCCCCGGCCGCAAGGCGCGTCAAGGCTGGCGCCGTCGGGCATCCCTTCCCGCAGCCGTGCGCGGCCTCCGTCGGAGAGCGCTTTTTTGCCTCACCCTCTTGCAAAATCCCTGTAATGTGGTATGATATGCCCATTCCAAGTACAGGAGGACAATACGATGGCTGAGAATACCGCAGGCACATACGTCACCAAGGACATGGTGATGGGAGACATCATCCGCACCTACCCCGCCGCGGCCTACGCCCTGATGGGGTGCGGCATGGGCTGCGTCGCCTGCCCGTCCGCCGCCGGCGAGTCCCTGGAGGACGCCGCCGCCGTGCACGGCCTGGACGCCGACGAGGTCTGCGCCTTCGTCAACGACTGGCTGAAGGACAAGGTCCAGGGCTGAACGAAAGACATACAAGCGCGCTCCGCGGTTCGGTAAAAACCGCGGAGCGCGTTGTTTTATGGAAATCAGCGGGTAAACCCGGGCAGGCCTTCGATCGCGTAGGCGCGGATCGGGCAGGAATCCAGCCCCATAATCGGCAGCGCGGAATAGGACATAAAGAAGGTGTCGCTCTTAAGGCACTCCAGGTTCTTCAGCACCTCCAGGAAGGTGATGTCCACCTCCATGCACACGTCGTGGAAGGGCTTCACGTCCTCGTTGCTGCTCTCGATGGAGACGCCGTCGCCGAAGCCCACGCACTTGACGCCGTGGTTGCGCATCCACCAGGCGGTGTCGCCGTTCACCAGCAGGCGCTTGTCCTTCTCCGTGTTCGTGTCCGGCGTAAAGGGCGCGATCTTGTAGGGGCTGTCCAGGATGACGACGTCGCCGGGCTTCACCCAGCCGCCGCAGGCACGGTCCAGCGCTTCCGGCGTGATGTATCCGCGCTCCGGCAAAAAGTCGATCGTGACGTAGATGCCTCGGCCCATGAAAGCGGTCAGCGGCAGCTCGCCGACGGACTTGCCGTCGTCGAAGTGATGGTACGGGCATTCACAGTGGGTGCCCAGGTGGCTCATCAGGTCCATCGCCGTGTGATAGTCGGGAATCGGCCCGCCCGTGTTGTAGCGCAGCAGGTGGCAGCGCCTCGTCTCGGTCTTGGGGTCCAGCGGCTTGGTCAGGTCGACCACGCGGTAGCCGTTCAGTTCATAGACAGGTCCCATGGTGAATTCCTCCTTTTTTGTGTGAAAGCCGTCTGCCGGCTCTGTCAGCTCTGTTTGCCCTCCATCGCGTGCACGAGGGCGACCATCGCCTCGTGCGTCGGCGCCGGGACGCCGTTTCTCCGGCTGGCCGCCACGACGCTGCCGCTGATCGTGTCCACCTCGGTCTTGCGCCCTTTGGCCAGGTCCGCGCAGATGGAGGTGATCCCCTCCGGGCTCTTTTCGCACACCGCACGCACATCCGACACCTTTTCCTCCGCGTCGAAGACAAGGCCTTCGCCCGCGGCGACCGCAACCGCCTCGCGCACCAGTTTCTCACAAAGCGCCCAGGCGTTCGGATCCTTCGCGATGAATCCCAGCGGCACCTGCAGCACGCCGGTCAACACGCTGGCCGACACGTTGGTGAACATCTTGTTCCAGATGAGCTCCATTACATTGGGGCAGCAGTCCGCCTCAAGGCCGCATTCCGTCAGCGCCTGCGCGACCGGGGACAGGCGGCTTGCGTCGCCCTCGATGCAGCCCACGTGCGTCAGGCCGCTGCCGCCGTGGCGGATTTCGCCCAGCCCCGTCACGGCGCTGTTGTGCTGCGTCGTGCCGATAACCACGTGCGCCCTGTCGCAGAATTCCAGCAGCGTCCGCTCATGCCCGCTGCCGTTCTGCAGCGTCATAATGTACGTATCCCTGCCGATCAGCGAGCGGTTGGCGGAAAGCGCGCCGTGGCTGAACATCGCCTTCACGAACACGATGATGAGGTCCGCGGGCGCCATCCCTTCTGTCTTTACTGCGGCCTTCGGATGATACACCGCGCTTGAGCCGTCCGGCTCCGCGATCACAAGGCCCTCTCGGTTGATCTTGTCCACCAGCGTTTCGTTGACGTCGACGATGACGACGTCGTGCTTCCGGCTCAGGTACCCGCCGTACAGGGAGCCCATCGCGCCGCCGCCCAAAACCGCAATTCTCATGGTATCCTCCGTCACTCACAAGGCTTTCCCGGATTTTGCCGGGCAGAAATAACCGTCCATGCCATTCCCGCGCACGCCGCGGCCATCAGCAGATAGAGCAAAACATTGGAAACAGGTGTCTTGTCCAGCGCCCACTCGATGCCACCCACAAGCGCCACCAGGGCCCCGAAGAGCAGAACGCGCGCCGCGATTGCGACGGGCCGATTCCCTCTGCTGCGCACCAGCAGGATGACCAGGAGCGCAGCAGCGCTAATCACCTGGGAAACCCGCACGAACCCGATCTTCAGCACGCCGTCCATGCGTAGGCTTTCCAGGACGATCTGGCAGGCGGCGTAGAGCGTCAGCGCGCGCTGCGCCCTGCGCCCCTCCCCCGTCGGCTCGTTCCGGCAGGCGGCGAAGATGCAGACCGCCGCAAGCGCCTCCGGGATGAACAGCGCCCACTGGTACTCGCCGTAGACGTTCGGTGCGGCGAAGGGCAGCCGGCAGAAGAAGCCTTCCTCCACCCAGTCGCCCAGCCCCTCGCCCGCGAATCCCTCCGCCAGGCGGCAGAGCGCGATCACCGCCAGGCCGGGCAGCGTCAGCTCGTCCATCGCCTCCGCAAAGGAGCCCCGATCCCCGCGCGTCAGGAGCCACGCCGCGGCCGCGACGCCCGAGAGCGCGCCGTAGAGCAGAAAGCCGCCCTCCCGCGTCATCAGCATATGGACAAATCCGACTTCCATATAATAAGGAAGCCTGAGCAGGCAGTAAAGCAGCCGGGCCCCCACAAAGCCGCAGAGCATGAAGAGCGCCGCCGTCCGCGGGCCGCCGGGGAGAACGCGCGCGTACCGCTTGCCCGCCACATCCAGCAGAACGGCACCCGCCAGCGCGGCCAGCGCCACGCAGGCGCCGTAGGGCGTAACCGGGTGCGCGGCCGGCACCTCCAACGCCGCCGGCCCCGTCACGCCGAAAGCCAGAAGCGCCAGCGCCGCGCCAAGCAGCAGATATTGCAAACGGGAACGCATGGTCGTATCCCCTCTTTTCCTTTTCGATCCGGCAGTGCGCCATACGGATTTATTGTAGCATATGCCCCTCCCATCCGCAAGATTGCTTGACAGCCCCGCCGAAGCGGCTTTACAATAAACCCCGAAATCTTAAAACGGAGGCGCAGGATGTCCAAAAACGCCTTTTCCTTACGTACAAGGGCTTTGGCCGCATACCTTGTGCTGCTCTTCCTTGCACCTGCGGCCCGTGCCGTGACGCTGTCCGGCTACCGCGAGGGGGCCGGCAACACGCCCCAGGAGTGCTATCAGTACGTCACCTTCGGGCGCTATCCCTATGAACGCGACGGCAGCCAGGCGCCGGTCCTCTGGCGCGTGCTGGGGCCCGGAACCCCCGAAAAAGCGGACGTCATCGACGCCGTAAACGAACCGCCCCGCAGCTGGAAGAAGACGGGCAACGGGGATGACCTGAGCGGGGACAACGCCGACCTCGTCTGCCTGATGACGGAGTACATCGTGGACGTGCTGCTCTACAACGGGGAGAAGGACACGGCAGACGGCACGCCGCTGGACTACGAGAACACCGCCGTGTACCGGACGCTGAACACCCAGGTCCTCGCAACGCTGTTCACCAGCGAAGAAAAGGCCGTCCTTTGCGAAATGCCGGACCGCGGCCTGCTGGCCCTGCCCACGAGGAGGGGCGAGCTCTTCCGAACCGATTATGGCTTCCCTCCGGAGGACTTCACCGAGAGCCGGACGCGTCGGGCCACCGGAACCCCCTGGGCGTTTGCCGGCGGCCTCAAGCGCATCAACGGCCCGTACAGCTGGTACTTTACCGCGGACTGGCGGCGCCCCGGTTTCCGCTGGATCGTGGGTGACAACGGCCACATCTCCGTCTCCGGCGCGGACCGCGTCGGCGGCGTCCGCTTCGTGTGCTACGTCCACGCCGCTTCGCTGAAGAGCGAAGGAGGGACCGGGACCTTCGAAGACCCGATCCGGCTTTCGCCTCTCCCCGCCGCAGGCGAATAGGCAAATTTACCAAAAAGCACCTGTCCCTGAACCCGCTTTGTCGATTTCCGCAAAGCGGTTTCTGTGTTTTTTAGGGGTATTTGGGTTGACATCCTTATTAAATCTGTCTATACTGTTGCCAGAGACGTCAGATGTCTGACGTCGTGACCGCAGCCGACAGCTGCCGGAAGGGAGCTTTCATGCAGATCGGAATGGCCAGGGGCGTCGCCAACGAGATTCGCAGCCAAATCGAATCGAGCGGGCTGGCGCCGGGAGAGAAGCTGCCCACGGAGAGCACGCTGATGCAGCGCTATGGCGTCAGCCGCTCCACCGTACGGGAAGCGATGAAACTCCTGCAGGCGGAGAACGTCGTGGAGATCAGGCGGGGCCTGGGCTCCTTCGTCGCCAGCAAGACGGGCATCGGCCCGGATCCGCTGGGGCTCCGTTTTGAAGAACAGGCCCACCTGCTGGAAGAGCTGATGGAGGTCCGCCTCCTGCTGGAGCCCGGCATCGCCGAATGCGCCGCCAGACGGCGCGGCGACGCGGACATCGCCCTCATGGAGAAGGCCATCTCCGACATGGAGAAGGCCGCGGAAAACGGGGAGGATTACGACGCTTACGACTACCGCTTCCACACCGCGGTGGCCGAGGGCACGCACAACCGCGTGCTGGAGCGCATGTTCCCCGTGATCCTGGAGGCGATCGAGAAGGGTTACGAGCAGACGGCCTACCTGCACGGGAGCGTGGAACGAGCACTCTCCTACCACCGGCGAATCCTGGGTGCGATCCGCACGCAGAACGCCCCCGAGGCCGGACGGCTGGCCAGGCTGCACATTGAACAGACTCTGCGGGACATCGCAGAGCGCAAGAAAGGAGCAACCCCATGAAAAAGTTCCTGGCTCTCCTCGTGGCGGTCATGATGCTCGCCGCGGCCACCGCGGTGGCTGACTCCACCATCACCTTCTGGTATTGGGCGGACAACCCCGATTATTCCAAGACCATGCAGGACATGATCGCTGACTTCAACGCGACCAACGGCAAGGGCATCACCGTCGTGGGCGAAGAGTATCCGTGGGATGGCGGCGGATTCAGCGGCAACCTGCTGACCGCGGCGATCGGCGGCGGCGGACCCGACGTGGCCACCTTCAAGCTGACGGCTACCCCCTCCTTCGTGGGCAACGACCTGCTGGAGCCGCTGGACAGCTATCTGGATGCCTGGGAGAACAAGGGCGAGATCAACGACAGCCTCTACGAGGTTATGCGCAGCGCCGGCGGCAAGGACAGCATCTATGTCATGCCGTGGAACACCCAGGTTCTCTACGTCTACTATCGTCCCTCCATGTTCGAGGCGGCGGGCGTGACCGTGCCCACCACCTATGAAGAGTTCCTCGACGCCTGTGCCAAGCTGACCCGCGACACCGACGGCGACGGCAAGACCGACGTCTACGGCTTCGGCATGCGCGGCAGCAACGGCGGCCAGGAGCCCTGGGGCAGCTTCATCTACGCTGCCGGCGGCAGCTTCGAGCACCTGGACAGCGCTGAGTCCATCCAGGGCATGAAGGACTACATCTCCCTGTTCCAGAACGGCTATGCCCCCGCGACCGCCCCGAACGACGGCTTCGCGCAGGTCATCGACGCGTTCAAGTCCGGCCTCACGGCCATGACGATCCACCACATCGGTTCCTCCGCTCAGATGATGGAGCTCTTCGGCGACGACGTCGGCGCTTTCATCTTCCCGGCCGGCAAGGGCCAGTGGACCTCCATGGGCGATACCGAGACCGTCATGTTCGCCTCCTGCAAGGATAAGGAAGGCGCCTTTGAGTGGATGAAGTACCTGGCGGCCGGCAAGGGCCAGGAGACCTGGTGCACCGTGACCGGCAACGTGCCGGTTGCCGCCTCCGTGCAGGCGCTGCCCGCTTTCCAGGAGAACCCCTTCATGCAGGTTTCCATCGAAGGCCAGCCCGTGGCCGGCATCCTGCCCGTGCTGGACACCACCACCGAGTGGATCTCCAACTGGCCGAGCATGATCCAGCAGGCGCTGATGGGCGACATCACGGCTGAGGATTGCATGAAGCAGCTGCAGGCTGCCCTGTGGGAATAATCGTCTGATCAATCCATGGCGGTGCGGGAGGGAAACCTCCCGCACCCCTTGTTCCGGTCGGGAAGGGAGGAGTTATTTTGCAAAAACGGCGCTCGCGGCTGGGCGAAAACGGAATCTGGCCGTATGTCCTGCTGCTGCCCGCTCTCATCGTGATGGTTTCCGTCGTCGTGATTCCCATCATCAATGCCGTGGGCATGAGCTTTCAGTACTATAACCTGACGAGGCCCAACCGGACGGCCTTCATCGGATTGGACAACTATGCAAAGATCCTCGGATCCAAGCTCTTCTGGCAGTCTCTGTGGCGCACCCTCATCTGGGTCTTCTTCGGCGTCGGACTCCAGTTCGTGTTCGGCTTCATGCTGGCGCTGCTGCTGAACCGCGATTACCGCGGCCGCGGCGTCGTGCGCGCGGTCAGCCTCATTCCGTGGGTCACCCCCGGCGTTCTGATCGCCCTCATGTGGCGCTGGATCCTGGACGGCAACTACGGCGTCTTCAACGACCTGCTGAAGAAGCTGGGCATCATCTCCGAAAACGTCGCCTGGCTCGCCACCAAAGGCTCGGCCATGCCCAGCGTCATCACCACCATCGTCTGGCAGGGCATCCCCTTCTTCGCCATCATGCTGCTGGCCGGCCTGCAGGGCGTCTCGCACGACCTGTACGAGGCCGCGGACATCGACGGCGCCACGAGAAGGCAGAAGCTCTTCTACGTCACCATCCCCTCCCTGCGCAACACCATCTACGTCACCACGATGCTGCGCATCATCTGGGTTGCCAACTCCGTCGACGTCATCTGGAACATGACGGAAGGCGGCCCAGCGTACGCCACGCAGACCCTGTCGGTCTACATCTACAAGGAAGCCAGCTCCCTTAACATGGGCTTCGCTTCCGCGATGGCTATCCTGCTCATGCTGGTGCTGCTGCTGGTGGCCATCCCCTACTTGCGTTCGACCTTCGGGCAGGAGGGCTGAGTGATGAAAAACACAACCTTCCACGAGTCCCGCGGTTACCGCTTCCTTACGCTTTGGCTGCCGCTCATCCTGTTCCTTGTCTTCCTGCTGTTCCCGTTCTACTGGACGCTGGTCACCAGCCTCAAGACGGATACGGAGCTCCACTCCCTCACCGTCGTCTACTGGCCGCAGCAGCCGACCCTGGCAGCCTACCGTTACCTCTTCCAGCAGTACAACTTCCTGCATCCCATGCGCAACAGCCTGCTCGTGGCTGTCATCACCATGGCGCTCAGCCTTACGGTCTCCACGCTGGCGGCGTACTCTTTCTCGCGCTTCCGCTTCCCGGGCCGCAAGCCGCTGATGATGCTCTTCCTCACCAACAACATGTTCCCCACCGTGCTGCTGCTGATTCCGCTGTTCACCAACATGAGGAAGCTCGGCCTGCTCTACACGCCCTGGTCCCTCGTGCTGTCCTATACCACGTTCACCATCCCCTTCTCCGTGTGGCTGATGAACGGCTACCTGAACGACCTTCCCGTTTCCCTGGAGGAGGCGGTCATGGTGGACGGCGCCAACCGCGCGCAGGCCTTCCTGCGCATCGTGCTGCCCATCCTGCTGCCCTGCCTGCTGGCCACCGGCGTCTACATCTTCATGCAGAGCTGGAACGAGTACACCTTCGCGGTGCTCTTCACCAACGAGAAGAGCCGCACCATCCCCGTCGCGCTCAAAAACCTCATCGGTCAGCTGGGCGTGCAGTGGGAGCTCATCACGGCCGGCGGCATCATCACCATCATCCCCGTGTGCATCATGTTCTTCTTCGCTCAGAAGCGGCTGGTTTCCGGCCTCACGGCAGGCGCCGTCAAGGGTTAAGCCCGCCCGCTTTTGAATACATCTTCACTTCATCTGAAAAGAGGAGACGCATTATGGCAAATTTTGAAGCAAAGGCGAAGCAGATCCGCGCCGACGTCGTGGATTCGCTTTACGCCGCGCAGTCCGGCCATCCCGGCGGATCGCTGTCCTGCGTGGAAATCCTGCTCGCGCTGTACGAAAACGGCGTTGTGCGCTACGACCCGAAGAACCCCCAGTGGGCGGACCGGGACCGCGTCGTGCTCTCCAAGGGCCACGCCTGCCCCACCCTCTACGCCGTGCTGGCGGACGTCGGCTTCTTCCCCCGCGAGGAGCTGCTGACCCTGCGTAAGCTGGGCAGCCACCTGCAGGGCCACCCCGACATGAACAAGTGCCCCGGCGTGGACGCCTCCACCGGCTCCCTGGGCCAGGGCATGAGCATGTCCGTCGGCTACGCGCTGGCCGGCAAGCGCCCGGAGCACCACTTCAACGTCTATACCGTCACCGGCGACGGCGAGAGCCAGGAAGGCATCATGTGGGAGGCCGCCATGGCCGCCGCGCACTACAAGCTGGACAACCTCACCGTGCTGCTGGACCACAACGGCCTGCAGATCGACGGCACCAACGACCAGGTCATGTCCCTTGGCGACATCGTCGCCAAGTACGCGGCCTTCGGCTGGGAGACCTGCGTGGTGGACGGCCACGACGTGGACGCCATCGCCGCCGCCTGCAAGGCGCCGCGCTGCGGCAAGCCGCGCTTCATCTGCTGCAACACCGTAAAGGGCAAGGGCGTCTCCTTCATGGAGAACCAGGTCGGCTGGCACGGCAAGCCCATCAACGAGGAACAGTACAAGGCCGCCAAGGCTGAACTGGGGGTGTAACCATGGCTGAAATCAAATCGACGCGTATCGCTTACGGTGAGGCGCTGGCCAAGCTGGGCGCTGTGGACGACAAGGTGCTCGTCTGCGACGCTGACCTCGCCCATGCGACCATGACCGCGTTCTTCGCGGACAAGTATCCGGACCGCTTCTACAACTTCGGCATCGCCGAGTGCAACATGATGGACGCCAGCGCGGGCCTCGCCCACTGCGGCTACACCGTGTTCGCCAGCACCTTCGCCATCTTCGGCGCGGGCCACGCCTTTGAGCAGGTCCGCAACGCCATCTGCTATACCAACGCCAACGTGAAACTGGGCCTCAGCCACGCCGGCCCCAGCTGCGGTGAGGACGGCGGCAGCCACCAGGCCGTCGAGGACATCGCCCTCATGCGCACCCTGCCCCGGATGACGGTCATCGCCCCCTGCGACGCCGTCGAGATGGAGAAGGCCGTCTTCGCCGCCGCGAAGACCTACGGCCCCATGTTCATCCGCACCGGCCGCCTGCCCACCGAGGTCATCACCGATGAGAGCACGCCCTTTGAAATCGGCAAGGCCGTCACCCTGCGCGAGGGCAAGGACGCCGCGATCATCGCCTGCGGCATCATGGTCGCGCAGGCCATGCACGCCGCCGAGACGCTCGCTGCCGAGGGCATCGAGTGCCGCGTGATCAACATGCACACCATCAAGCCCCTGGACAACGAGGCCGTCCTCGCCGCCGCGCGTGACTGCGGCGCCATCGTCACGGCCGAGGAGCATTCCGTCATCGGCGGCCTGGGCGGCGCCGTCGCGGAAGCGCTGTGCGGCAACGCCTGCGTGCCCTTCGAGCGCGTCGGCATCCAGGACCGCTTCGGCCAGAGCGGCACGCCCGCCCTGCTGGCGGAGGAGTACGGCCTCACCGACAAGGCGATCGCCGAGGCTGTCCGCCGCGCGGTAGCGAAGAAGTAAGCCCTCTCAGTCACCTGCGGTGACAGCTCTTCCAAAGGGAGAGCCAAGAAGAGAGCCACACTGATTTAGAAATCCCCTCGCCTCCCCCTCCGGGGGAGGTGGCAGGGTTCACCCTGCCGGAGAGGGCAGAAGGATACAATCCCTCTCAGTCACCTGCGGTGACAGCTCTCCCAGAGGGAGAGCCAAGTTAGAGAGGGCAGAAGGGGCGATTACAATGCAGAAGATTCAGGAATACACCTACGAAGGCAAAGGCCTCACCCGCGTCTTTGAAAACGAGAAGTGGATGGTCGGCATCAAAAACTGGAAGCCAGAGAACGACATCACCGGCCTCACCTGCCTGGAGCGGCACAACATCACTGACGAGCTGTTCATCCTGCTCGCCGGCCGCTGCACCCTCCTCTACGCCAACGAGACCGAGAACGGCCTTGTCATCGACAAGGTGGAGATGGAACCCATGAAGGTCTACAACATCCCCACCGGCCTGTGGCACAACACCGTCACCCAGCCGGGCGTCAAGCTCATCCTCGTGGAGGACAGCGCCTGCTCCGGCGAAAACTCCGACGTGCTTGATCTCACCGAGGCGCAGCTGGACACCGTCCGCAAGCTCGTCGGCTGAGACCCTCTCAGTCACCTCCGGTGACAGCCCTCCCGTAAGGAGAGCCGGGCCTTAAGCTTCCCTTGCCTCCCCCTTTGGGGGAGGTGGCGGGGCCCGCCCCGCCGGAGAGGGCATCCCGTGTTATGAACGGTGGCAAACACCGTCAATAAAAAGGAGGAAACCCCCTATGAAAAAGTTTCTCGCGCTGCTGCTGAGCGCCATCATGGTGCTGGCCGCCGTCTCCGCTCTGGCGGAGGCTGAACTCAAGCTCACAGTCTACTCCCCGGGCAACGTGGAATCCGTGCCGACCAAGACGATCATCGAGTATGCGCGCCTGGTCAACGAGGCTTCCGACGGCAAGATCGAGCTGACCGTGCACCACTCCGGCGAGCTCGGCAACGACGCCGAGGCGCTCCAGTCCGTCCGCATGGGCACCATCGACATCATCTTCGCCGGCACCTCCGGCTTCACCGAGTTCTACGACAAGGCGAAGATCCTGGACCTGCCCTTCCTCTTCAAGAGCGCTGAGCAGGCTTACGAGATCGTCAACGGCGAGATCGGCGAGAAGATCTTCGCGGACCTCGGCAACGCCGGCCTGGTTTACCTCGCCGAGGGCGACAACGGCATGCGTCACATCTCCACCACCAACCGCCCGGTGCACACCGCTGCGGACGTGGAAGGCCTGAAGCTGCGCGTTCCCACCAGCCAGATGTACCTCGACTGCTGGGAGGCGCTGGGCGCCAACCCCGTGGCCCTCGCGCTGAACGAGCTGGCCATCGCCCTGTCCAACGGCACCGCCGAGGGCCAGGACAACGCCACCTATCACCTGGTTGCCAACGCGACCTACGACGACATCAAGTACTTCTCCTACATCAACTACATGTGGATGGGCTGCACCATGGCCGCCAACGCCGCCACCTGGAACAAGATCGCGCCTGAGTATCAGGAGATCCTGAAGGAGCAGGCCAAGGTCGCCGCGAAGTACTCCTTCGACACCATCGCCCAGGACAACGTGACCGCGCAGGCCACCCTGGAAGCCGCCGGCGTGCAGTTCGACGAGGAGCCGGACATCCAGTCCTTCAAGGACAAGCTGGGCATCCCCGCTTACTACGAGAACTACAAGGATCAGCCCTGGTACAACCAGGAGATCATCGACGCCATCCTGGCGCAGTGATCTGACACCCGAACCCCGCCGGGGGAAAGACATTCTTTCCCCCGGTTTTCTTTCCGGATGATCAGGAAAGGGTTTAAGCTATGCAGACTTACAAAAAGATCACCGACGGCTTCATCCGCATCGTGGAGCACATCGAGGCGCTTCTCATCGCGGGCATCGTCGGCGTCATGCTCTACGAGATGATCCTGCGCAACTTCTTCAACCGTTCCTTCCGCTCCAGCACGGAGCTCTGCGGCTTCCTGTTCATGTGGATGGCCTTCCTGGGCGTCTGCATCCTCTATGACAAGGAGCGCCTCATCACCCTGGATATCGTCTACGCGCACGCCCCCGAAGCGCTGCGCCAGCTCTTCTGGTTCCTCGGCAAGGCGGCCGCCCTGCTGCTGGGCGCCGTCATGATCATCGCCTACATCGGCATGTATCCGATCAACAAAACCAGCTATTTCTCCACCATGCAGTGGCTCTCCAAGGCCTGGCACTTCCTGCCCATGGCCATTGCGGGCGGATTTATCGTGGTCAAGACCGTCTGGCAGCTGCTGGACCGCGTCCTGACCCTGACCGGCAGGCAGAAGGAGGTGCGCGCATGACACTCTTCTTTGTCTCCTTCCTCGTGCTGCTGATCACCGGCGTCCCCATCTCCATCTCCATCGGCGCCAGCGCCGTGCTGGGCTGCCTGCAGCTCGGCTACCCCATGATGGTCATCGGCCAGAAGATGGTCACGGGCATCGACTCCTACCTGCTCATCGCCATCCCGCTGTTCATCCTCGCGGGCAACCTGATGAACAGCGGCAAGATCACCGAGAAGATCTTCAACTTCGCCAAGGAAGTCGTCGGCTGGATCCCCGGCGGTCTGGGCCACGCGAACATCGTCGCCTCCGTCATCTTCGCCGGCATGAGCGGCTCCGCCACGGCGGACGCGGGCGGCCTGGGCACCATCGAGATGGAGGCCATGACCACCAACGGCTACGATCCGGAGTTCTCCGCAGGCGTTACGGCGGCCAGCTCCGTCATCGGGCCCATCTTCCCGCCGAGCATCCCGCTCATCATCTACGGCGCGACGGCCAGCGTATCGGTCGCCAAGCTGTTCATGGGCGGCGTCGTGCCCGGCCTGGTCATGGGCGTCGCGCTGATGATCCTGGTCTACATCTTCGCCATACGCCGCAAGTACGAGCGGCACCCCTTCAACCTGCGTGCGCTGGCCAAGCAGTTCGTCAGCTCCATCCTGTCCCTGGTCACGCCCGTCATCATCCTGCTGGGCTTCACCACGGGCATCTTCACGCCGACCGAGGCCAGCTCCATCGCCGTGGCCTACTCCCTTGTGATCGCGTGGTTCGTCTACCGCACGCTGTCCTGGAAGGACTTCAAGAAGTGCCTGCTGGAGTCGGCCATCACCAGCGCCAACACGCTGTTCATCATCGGCACCTCCACGCTGTTCACCTACGTGCTGGTGCGCGAGGGCGTCTCCACAAAGATCGCCGACTTCATCCTGTCCATCTCCAGCAACCCGGCCGTCATCCTTCTGGTGATCAACATCGTGCTGCTGGTTCTGGGCATGTTCATGGAGCCCGGCGCCATTCTGACGCTGATGCTGCCCGTGCTGCTGCCCATCGCCAAGGCGCTGAACCTGGACCTGGTCCACTTCGGCGTCATGATGGTGCTGAACCTGATGATCGGCCAGGTTACGCCGCCCTTCGGCGTGTGCCTCTTCGTCATCTCGGACGTGGGCAAGGTCAAGCTGGACAAGCTTTACAAGGCGATCCTGCCCTTCCTCATCCCGCTGATCATCGTGCTGTTCATGTGCACGTACATCCCGGGACTCGTCACCTGGCTGCCGAACCTGCTGCTGGGTTAACAGAAAACGGAAAACGACCGGCTGCGCTGCCTGCAGCCGGTCGTTTCTTATATATGTCAGCCGCACCCGCAGCGCAGCCGTGACTGAAGGGTCATTTTCCCGCTCAGGGTACGTACGCTTCGAAGGAATACCCATGCGCCCCGGCAAAGGCCTGCGCCGTGCTGCCCGCCGGCGCAAGGAAGGTGAGCCCGGCGCAGCCCTCGAAGGCGCTCCCGGCGAAATCCGTGTCCGCCGACAGGACGATGACCTTTGTAAGCTCCGCGCAGTCCGCAAACGCGTACGGGCCGACCGACTCCACGCCCTCCGGGACGACGATGCTGCCAAATTCCGTCCCGGCATAGGCGCGCTCCCGGATTTCCCGCAGGCCGGAAGGCAGCACCAGCCGCGACGTCATCCGGTGGATTCCGAAGGTCAGATCAAACGCGGCATTTTGTCCGTTATCCCAGTAGGGTTTCAGGCACAGTGAATACGTCTTGCCCACGTCCAGCCAGGCTTCCAGTTTCCCGCCAGCCGCCGCATCCCGGATGGTGACGCTTTCCAGCTCTTCCGTCCCGTCAAACAGGGCAGCCTTTACAAATGTGTTCTCCGCCGCTGCACGGATAGTCACCGAATAGGTTCCGTTGCAATCCGTCCGGAAGGCGACCCAACGCTCCGCCTGCGGGATCGTGCAGGTTTCCTTCCGCTTTTTCTCCATCAGCAGCGTTCCCATGTTTCCTTCCGGCTTCCACACCGCGTAGAGGGTGGTGTTGCTGCCGGTCGTAAAGGAGCCGGCCGGCAGATAATCGGCGCTCTCAGCCGTCTTACTCTTGCTCCAGCCCAGGAAATTATAGTGCTCCCGGTACGGCACTTCCCAGCTGAGTTCCGCGGCTTTATTCGCCTCCACCGTCTGCTTTGCAGGCACGCTGCCGAGGGTTCCGCCGTTGGCGTCATAAGTCACGGTGCGGGCATTTGCGCCGGTGGAGGGGACGCCGATGAAGAGGCGAACCGATACTGATTGATCTATATTACTATTCCAAGAAACACGAATTGGCAGATAGTACTTGCTTCCTTTTTTGAGCTCTATCGTCCAAGAGTTTTCTTGATAGCTAGTACTGGATCCTATTGTATGCCAACCGATTTGGCTGAGATAGCTGCTGCCGTTGTTTGTTACATATTCGTACAAGCCTGCATCAACATCGTAGTAGTCTTCGTTTGGATTGCCATCACTTCGGTTTGCTGAAAACATGTAGTTTCCTGTACTCCCTACCGTAAATTCATACCATCTTTCTAAGCCTTCCATAGTGTTATTCAATTTCATACTCTTATCTGCAC
>CACZHW010000014.1 GCA_902781095.1 uncultured Eubacteriales bacterium | reverse complement strand
GTCCTGAGCCAGGATCAAACTCTCTTGTTTAATCCCTTTATTGAATCCGAAGTCTCCTCCGGTTCAAAACTCATTTCGAATTGACTGTCTTTCTTTGAACCATTCCCCGGGAAGGGAATGATTCCGCGTTCTTCCTTTTCTGTATCGTTTTCAAGGATCGTGCTCTCGGCGAGAACCTCTCGCGGAAAGCTCGTTTATTATATTCAAGCGCCCCCCGGTTGTCAACGGTCTTTTTTCGGGTTTTTACATGCCGGAACATCCCAATCTCGAACGTTCGGTTTTTAGAAAATGGGGGTAATTCGTTTCTTATCTCAGGCCTTTCGTCGTCTCCTCTTTTTCTTCCGGTTAAAACCGGATGAAACGCGAACATTAAAAACTTAAAATAATTTTCAAAAAAATTACGGTCTTCTTTTCCTTCCTTTTATATGCTTGTTTTGCCGCCTTTTTGTCTTGTACGCTCCCCCGCTTTGCGCTACAATAGCCGGAGCAAACTACGGAGGTGCTGCCATGACGGATGCGATCCGCGCTCTCTCCTGTGCCCTGCAGCAGCAGGGTTTCCCGCCCGCGCGCGTCACCCCGAACGCACCGATGCGGACCCTGACGACCTTTCACATCGGCGGGCCGGCCGATCTGCTCTGTGACGCCGTCTCGCCGGATGAGGTCCGCTGCGCGCTCCTTTCCGCACACCGTTTCTCTGTTCCGGTCACGGTCATCGGCAACGGCTCCAATCTGCTGGTGAGGGACGGCGGCATCCGCGGGCTCGTCCTGCGCCTGACGGCGTCCGCTCAGTCTCCTCTCGTCCTGTCGGAGGACAGCCGGTCCGTATGGCTGCGCTGCTACGCGGGCATCTCCCTCGCGGCCCTCTCCGCCTTCGCCTGCCAGCTGGGGCTCTCCGGCATGGCCGAGCTCTCCGGTATCCCCGGGACGCTGGGCGGAGGGGTTATCATGAACGCCGGCGCTTACGGGGCGGAACTCTCCGGTATCGTCCGGTCCGTCCGTGCGCTCCGCATGACGGACGTCTCTCCCTGTGTCTTTGAAGGGGACGCGCTGGGCTTCGGCTACCGCCGCAGCGCGATGGCCTGCGCAGACGTACTGGTGACGGAAGCCGACCTTTGCCTCCCGCGCGGCGACGCCGAACAGATTCGCGCCCGGATGCGGGAGCTCGCCGCGGCGCGGCGCGAAAAGCAGCCGCTGGATTTGCCCAGCGCGGGCAGCGCTTTCAAGCGGCCCGCCGGCGGCTTCGCGGCCAGGATGATCGACGAGTGCGGCCTGCGCGGCACCTGCGTCGGCGGCGCGCAGGTCAGCGAGAAGCACGCCGGCTTCATCGTCAACCGCGGCGGCGCAAGCGCAGCGGACGTCCTGCGCCTCATGGCGCTCGTCAGGGGGCGCGTGGCAGAACGCTTCGGCGTCACGCTGGAACCCGAAATCCGCATACTGGGCGAAGACGCCTGACTCATCTGAAGGGGGACGCGATTCCTGTATGAAGTTTCTCATCGTCACCGGCCTCTCCGGCGCGGGAAAGACCAGCGTGCTGCACCACCTGGAGGACAACGGCTACCAGTGCATGGACAACCTGCCGCCGCTGTTGCTCGGAGAGGTGTTCCAGCTTTTTCAGAACGTGGAGGTCTCTTCCCCCATCGCGCTCGGCGTCGACTCCCGCAGCGGCAACCTCTTTGACGCCGACGCCGTGCTGAGCGCCGTCGAACAGGGCAAACAGCTGCACGACATCGGCATCCTCTTTCTGGAGGCGGACGTCGAGACGCTGATCGACCGCTATAAGGAGACGCGCCGCGATCACCCGCTCATGCGCTCCGGCCTCTCGCTCGAAAAGGCCATCCTGAAGGAGAAGGAACTGCTTCAGCCGCTGCGCGACCACGCCAGCTTCGTCCTCAGCTCTTCCGGGCTGCACACGCGGGAACTCTGTGCAAAAGCCGACCAGCTGATCTCCGGCGGCCACAGCCAGCGCCTGCGCGTTGAGATCATGTCCTTCGGCTACAAGCGGGGCATTCCCAGGGAGAGCGACCTCGTCTTCGATGTGCGGTTTCTGCCGAACCCTTACTATATAAAAGAAATACGCGCTTACACCGGGCTGGAATCCCCCGTGCGCGACTACGTGCTGGGCAAGCCCGAGACGCAGCGTTTTCTCGGACACCTCACCGCGATGATCGATTACCTCATCCCGCTCTATCAGCAGGAGGGCAAGCGCAGGCTGATGATCGCCGTCGGCTGCACCGGCGGCGCGCACCGCTCCGTCGTCCTCAGCGAAGCGCTGTACACGCATCTGCGCGCCCTCGAAATCCCCGTCAGCATCACGCACCGCGACATCCAGACGGAAGAAGCCAGCTGGCCTTTCCGCCGGAACCATGCGGAGGCCTGAGCCGTCGCGGCTTCACGCGCCCCTTGCCTTAAAGCCCGCCTGAACGCGGGCTTTTTCCATGCCCTTTCCTGTTCTTCGGTTTATTTCTTAACTTTTAAAATCGGCTTGACTTTTGTTAAATCCTGTAATAAACTAATTACAGTTTTATTGATGCACAGGTGTGAAAGGAGATCCTGCTCCTCATGAAGATTTTATCTGTTTCCGGAAAGCGTGTGCTTGCCGCGGCGGCCGCGTTTCTGCTCATCAGTTCGTCTGCGCTCGCCGTCAACTACAGGGTGGGCGACGAATCCGATGAGATCGCGACCATTCAGAGCGCACTCAAGCAGCTCAAGTTCTATTCCGGCGACATAACCGGTCATTTCGGCGCCAAGACGAGGGAAGCCGTCGTCAAGTTCCAAAGGCGCTACAAGCTCGACGCAGACGGCATCGTCGGCGTTGAGACGCTGGAAAAGCTCTACGACAAGGCCGGGATTTCCGACACCGCCGCAACTTCCTCCTCCTCTTCCTCTTCTTCCGCTTCCGCTGCCTCCTCTTCCGGTCTTTTGCGCTACGGCAGCGAAAGTGACGCGGTCCGGACGCTGCAGCAGAATCTCGCTGCGCTCGGCTATTATTCCGGCAGCATCACGGGGCATTTCGGCAGCAAAACCGAATCGGCCGTCGCAGCCTTCCAGAGCGCCAACGGCCTCAGCGCCGACGGCATCGCCGGTAGCAAGACGCTCTCCGCCATCAGCCAGAAGGCCTCCGGTTCCTCCGCTTCGTCCGCCTCCTCTTCCGGCGCCGCTTCGTCCGCTTCTTCTTCGTCTTCCAGCACCCTGCTCAAGTACGGCGTGCAGTCGGAGTCCGTGCGGGCGCTGCAGCAGAACCTCAAGACGCTGGGCTACTACTCCGGGAGCGTCACCGGCAATTACGGCAAGCTGACGAAAGAAGCGGTCGCCTCCTTCCAGCGCGCCAACGGCCTCAGCGCCGACGGCATCGCCGGCAGCAAGACGCTCTCCGCTATCGGCCAGAAGCTGTCTTCTTCCGGCTCATCCGCTTCTTCCACTTCCTCCACCTCTTCTTCGTCTTCTTCGTCTTCTTCGTCTTCCGTCAAGCTGGATACCTCCGTATCCGTCTCGGAAGGCAGCAAGAACGACAACGTAAAGAAGCTGCAGACGATGCTCAAGTCCCTCGGTTTCTATTCCGGCAGCATCACGGGCAGCTTCGGTTCCAAGACCAAGACCGCCGTCATGGCATTCCAGAAATCCAAGGGGCTGACCGCGGACGGCATTGCGGGCCAGCGCACGCTGGCCGCGATCAACGCCGATTACAACAGCGGCTCCTCCTCTGGCACCTCGACGGCGAAAGCCTCCAATGTGCTCTACTCCAACTTCTATAACTGGCGCAACAAGTACAGCAACGGCGAGTACTGCACGGTTTACGATCCTGCCACCGGCTACTCCTGGAAACTGCGCATCATGACGAAAGACGCTCATATGGACGCCGAGCCTGTCACCTCGAGCGACACGGCGACGATGAACAAGGCCTTCGGCGGCAAGACCACGTGGACGCCCAAGGTCGTGTGGGTCACCTTCTCGGACGGCAAAACCTACATCGGCAGCACGCATAACACGCCGCACGGAACGCACAAGGTCAGCGGCAACAACTTCTCCGGTCACCTGTGCGTGCACTTCCCGCTGTCTATGGACAAGGCCAGGAGCATCGGCAGCTACGCCGTCAGCCATCAGGAGGCCATCAACGCCGGCTGGGAGCAGGTCAAGGCGCTCCAGTACTGATTCCCTTTGTTCTCGACGCTCCGTTGATTTGGTTGCACATCTCCGCGCGAGCGCAGAAGATGCCCCGGAAGCCATTCGGCATCCGGGGTCTTTTTTTATGCCATTGCTTCTTTCAGGGCCGCCCGGATTTCCCATTCCGTGCCGCCCGAAAGGACGCCCTGCGTAAGATCGGCCGGCCCGCCGCCCTTTCCGCCGAACCGGGCGATCAGCACCCGCGTCGCCGGGCGCACGTCCTTCACCGGCGAGCACAGCGCAAAACGCCAGCCGCCGTCCTCCTGCGGGATCAGCGCCAGACCGGTTCCGTCCTCCCCGGCCAGCTTCGCTGCGGCTTTTCCGGGCTGCGCAAGCGGCGCCGCCGCGCACACGAGGCGGACGGGGCCCTCCTCCTTTGCCGCCTGCAGTTCAAACAGCTGCAGCGCCAGCGCTTCCCTGCCGTGCCGCAGCGAATCTCTTTCGGAGAGCAGGCGCGCCACGCGCTCCGCCGTCTCCTCCTGCTTCCCGTTCAGCAGGCCGGCCGCCTCCCTCAGCGTTTCCAGCGCAGCGTCTTCATAAGCCAGCGCGCGGACGCCGCAGAGAATCGAGATGCGGACGCCGCCCTTGTAGTTCTGTATGCCGGTCACCTTGATCTGCCCGATGCTGCCCGTGCGGGCAAAGTGGGTGCCGCAGCAGGCACAGCAGTCCGCACCCTCGATCCGCACGATGCGCACGTCGCCGTCGATTTCCTTTTTGCTGCGGTATTCCAGGTGCGTAAGTTCCTCCGGGGTCGGGACGAAGGCCTCGATCGGCACGTTCTTCCAGATGACCTCGTTGGCCAAACGCTCGATCTTCAGCGCATCCTCCCGCGTCATGGAGCCGTTGAAGTCCATCGTCACCGCGTCCCTGCCGATGTGGAAGCCGACGTTGTCGTACCCGAAAAGCCGGTGGGTCAGCCCGGAGAAGATGTGCTCCCCGCTGTGCTGCTGGGTCATCTCCCGCCGCCTGGCGTCATCCACCTCGCCGCGGACCCGCTCCCCCACAGCGAGCGCGCGGTCCGTATAATGGAGGATTTCCCCGCCCGCGACGTGAACGTCCAGCACCCGCGCGCCGCCGAGTTCACCCTGGTCCGCCGGCTGTCCGCCTCCCTCCGGGAAAAAGGCCGTCCTGTCGAGGACGACCGCGTAATGCGTCCCCTGCGGCCGGCAGGAGAGCACCTCCGCCTCAAAAGTCCTCAGTTCCGAATCCCGTTCGTACAGCTTTTCCGTTTGCATCCCTTTGCCCGCCTTTCCGTTCCATTCCCGCGCATTGTAGCAGAAAGCGCACAAAATGACAAATACACTTTCGGGCAGAATCGTGGTATAATAAAGACGGTTCCGTAAGAATCCTTTGAGAGGGGAATAAACATGAGCAATCCTCTGATTATCACCATCGGCCGCGAATTCGGCAGCGGCGGACACGAAATCGGCAAGCGCGTCGCGGAGCGGCTCGGTATCGCCTTTTACGACAAGGAACTGATCAACCTCGCCGCGGAAAAGAGCGGTCTTTCCGGCGAATTCATCGAGCGGCACGAGCAGCGTAGCCAAGGCAGTTTCCTCGCGGGCCTCGCCGCGTCCGCCACGTACAACGGCGGGTATTTCTCGCCGCAGAACATGTCGCTTTCGGAAAACATCTTCATAGCCCAGGCGCAGGTCATCCGCGACATCGCGGAAAAGGAGAGCGCCGTGATCGTCGGCCGCTGCGCCGACTACATCCTGTCCGAGCGGGAGAACACCATCAACATCTTCATCTTCGCCCCGATGGAAAAGCGCATCGAGCGCGTCATGAAGGTCTACTCGCTGGACGAGGCTGCGGCCATGAAGAAGCTCGCCACCTCCGACAAGGAGCGCGGCAATCACTACTTCCGCTATACGGACCGCAAGTGGGGCAAGGCGCAAAACTACGATCTGTGCATCAACGCGGCGCTTCTGGGGATTGACAAGACCGCGGACATGATCGTCGATTTGGCCGGTATCGCGGCGCGCGCCTGATGATCCCGGAATCCACGAGGGACACTGCGCTTGTGCTGGGCGGCGGCGGCGCCAAGGGCAGCTATGAGATCGGCGTCATCGAAGCGCTGGAACGGCTGAACATCCATGCGGGAAGCGTGTATGGCGTTTCCGTCGGGGCGCTCAACGCCGCTCTGTACGCGCAGCACGCGCTGGAGCAAGCCGACCGGCTGTGGTCCCAGCTCCGCCTGGACGATCTCGTAAACGAGGAGAGCCTCTCTTTAGCCGAGGCCGCGGAAAATCTGTTCGACCATCCGGAGAAACTGGTGGGTTTTCTCTCCCGGTACAGTAAAAACAAGGGAATCGACATCTCCCCTTACGAGTCGCTGCTGCGCACCGCCGTCGACGAGGACGCCGTGCGCCGCAGCGACGTGCGTTTCGGCCTGACCGCCACGCGCGTCAGCGGGCTTACGCTGACGGAGAAGCCCATCGAAGAGATGAAAGAGGGCCAGCTGGTCGACTGGCTGCTGGCCAGTTCCGCCTGCTTCCCCGTCTTTCCCGTCCGCACCATCGACAAAGAGGGCTACATCGACGGCGGATTCTGCGACAACGTCCCCGTCTCCATGGCGCTCCGGGCCGGCGCCCGGCACGTCATCGCCGCCGATATCGGAAAACACCGATCCCACGCCTGCTACGACCGGCGGCCCAACGTCACCTACATCCGTGCCTCCCACCCCATCGGGGGCCTGATGACCTTTGACCCGGAACGCACCGCATGGAACCGGAAGCTCGGCTATCTCGATACGCTCCGGGCCTTCGGCCTGCTGCGCGGGTTCAAATACGCCTTCGACGCGGATGACGCCGGGGCGTCGTCCGACCGTGCGAGGGCCTTCACGGTGGCCCTCAGCCGGATGGAAGCCGGCCTGCGCCCGTCACACGCCGTCAGCCTCGGTGCAAAGGACCGCGCCCCCTTCTTCACCCTGCTGGAAGAAGAGATGGGCACGTCCTGCGGCGCCGTCGATTATTTCCTGCGCGCCTGCGAGCTCGCCGCCGAAACCGTCCGGCTGGACCCGACCCGCGTTCTGACGCTTGATTCCCTTTCCGCGCAGCTCGCCTCCCTCCTCCCGTTCGAACACGCAAAGACGCTTTCCGAATCCCTCGTCGGCGGCCACATCGGCGCGCTGTTCTCCCGGCCGCAGATCGACCGCGGCCTCGCCGTCACCTGCCTGTACCTGCTGATGAAAAAACGCGGGATGGACTTCCCGCTGGCATCCTATGCCGCAGGTTCCTTCCCGCGTGAATTTGTCTGCGCCCTGGCGCTCACGTTTCTGCTGCCGGAGGCATAAGCTCCTCAAAGCTGTCAATGAGGCACAGGCAGTGGCGCTGCATCTCCTCCCGCTCGCGGACGTTGGTGGCGTCCCGTACGCCGACACAGCGCACGCCCACCTCCGCCGCCGTGCGGATGGCGTACAGCGAGTCTTCAAAGAGCACCATCTCCCGCGGCGCGCATCCGGCCATCCTGCACAGCCGCTCGAAGAATTCCGTCTCGCCCTTCCAGCCGCCCAGCGCGTCCGTCGTCCAGATGCGGTCCAGACAGCGCACCAGGTCAGCCCCGTCCAGCCCCAGCAGTGCCAGCCTGGCCGGCGTGGCCGTCGCCAGCGCCCGGCAGACGCCCTGCCTGCCCAGCGCTTCCAGATAGCAGCGTGCGCCCGGCTTCAGCGGGACCCCAGCGCTGTAAACCGGCTCCATGCCCGCGCAGCTGTCCCGGCTCAGCGTCTCGTAGTCGGTGGGGATCCCGTAATGCTCCGTCAGGTAGTTGGCCACCAGCATGCCGGAGAGCGTCCGCAAGTAGGCTTCCTCCTCCGCGGTCGGCCGGATTCCCTGCCGGATGACGTAATCATAGGTCATCTTCCGCCAGTACGGCATCGAATCCAGCAGCGTTCCGTCCATGTCAAAGACGGCGATTTTCATTCCTTCGATTTGCATCCTTCACCCTCCCGGAGGTTTCATGACCAGAGAATCTTACTCGAGAATCACCCGGTGCACGCGCCGGGCGCTTGCCGGGCTTCCCCTGGGCGAGCGCCTGTTGTCCGTCCCCACCGTCCTCTGCGCTGCAGGCTACCTGGCCTTTGCGGCGTACCTCGCGCTCAGCCGCGATGCGCAGCTTCTCCCCGTACTGGTCGTTCCGGCTTGCTGTTTCGGCGCGGCGACGCTCCTCCGGCGGCTCATCAACCGGCAGCGGCCTTACGACCGCTACGGCCTGCCGCCCGTGGGCCGCTACGCCGCGGGGAAGGGGCGCAGCCTGCCCAGCCGGCATACGGCAAGCGCCGCCGCCATCGCGCTGTCCTTCTGCTACGCCTGCCCGAACGCCGCCCTGTGCGCCGCGATGTGCGCGCTGGCGCTGGTCATCGCCGCGCTGCGGGTACTCTCCGGACAGCACGACGAGTGGGACGTGCTCTGTGCGATCGGCCTTTCCGCCGTGCTGTCTTTCGCCGGTTATTCCGTCTTCAGCTCGCCGATGTTGCCGATATAGATGGAAATCGTCCCGTCTTCGTTGTTTATCACGGAAAAGCTGTCCGCGTCTTCCGCCAGGCTTGCCGGCAGCGTGATCGCGATCCCCGTATCCGTGCGCAGCTTGACTTTCTGAAGGCTGTTCATCACCCGGCGGCTTTCCACCGGGATGACCTTTTCCACCTCTTCTTCCTGCACCCGCTCGGCCACGCGCCGGGCGATTTCTTTTCCCTGCGGGGTGCCGGCAAAGACCTCCTGCGCCACGCTCTCCACGTCGATGGCGCCCGTCTCCTCGATGGAGCGCGACATCGCCCGGCTGATCGCCGGCTCCAGAACCTGCGGTTCCACGTCAAAGGGCGCCTCGTCGCGCAGCGCTTCCCGAACGGCCTTCACCGCGTCCTTTTCCGTGCGCGTGTCTTCCATGGCAAACAGCAGTTTGCCGAACAGGGGCGCGCCGCCCGCGCTGCACGGAACGTCCGCGTCCTTCAGCCGGACCGCGCCCGTCGACAGGTTGATCACGAACCCGCACACGTCCCTGCCGCCCGGCGACGGCATGCCCTGGCGGTTTTCCGCCATTCTCGCGGTAAACACGCCCTCCTCGTCGGCGTCGTCCCGGTGAAACAGGACGTTTTTCCAACCGAGGCGCGCCATGCAAAGGTGCGGGTCTCCCTCGCGCTCAAAAGAAAAAAGCGCCAGGTCGAAGCCCTCCAGCGGCGCCTCCTGGGTGCGCAGCGCGTCGTCCGCAACCGGCAGGAGCGCGTTTGCCGCCTCCCCGAAAGCGTGCAGGAGGAAGTCGTTCAGCAGTTTCTGCTGCACGCTCCCCTCGGCCAGCCGCGTCGCCCGGCTCCCGTCCCCCGTCATCAGGCGCTCCGCCACGCGCGAAAGGTAATCCCCCTCCCGCTCGTCCGGCGCGAAGACGCGCACCGGAAAATCCGGCGTCTCCGCCGCGTTCACATAAGGCACCAAAACCGCCCTGGGTATGATCATTGTGTCTCTCCCCTTTTCTCTTTCCCCCGCGCCGCCACTCCGGCGGCAGGCGCAGCCTTCCTGTCAGACGCGCAGCAGCACCATGTAAAGCGCCGTGCCGCCCGCAATGCTCAGCAGCGTGTTCTTCTTCCAGAGGTGCAGCGCTACGACGGCCGCGGCCGCCGCAACCTGCCGCGTACCCTGCGCCGCCCCGCCGAAGGGCACCGTCCTCAGGCAGTAAACCACCAGCGCCGCCATAATCGCCGGCGGCAGCGTCTCTCCGAGTTTCCTAATGACCTTCGGGATTTCCCGCGCCCCGCCGAAGAAGAGGAAGGGCGCGGCGCGCAGAAAGGCGGTAATCAGCGCGCAGAGCGCCACGATGAGTGCCGCGTGAACCCTCATCCTCCAGCACCCCCCTTCACCGGGCGCGTCAGCACCAGCAGCGCTGCCGTCGCCGCCAGGGCCGGGGCCAGAAAGCGGTCCGGCCCGAGCAGGAAGAGCATCAGCATCGAGATCCCCGCGCCGAGCGCAAGCGCCGGCCGGCTCTTCCTGTCCAGCCCCTTCTCCACGCAGATGACGACGAACAGCGCCGTCATGGAAAAGTCGATCCCCGTAAAGTCCAGCGGCAGCGCCGTGCCCAGCACCGCGCCGAGCACAGAGCCGGCGATCCAGTACAGGTGGTCGTACAGCGCAATCCGAAAGAGCAGACCGTCGCTCTCCCCCTCCGGCAGGGAGCAGAAGACGGAATACGTCTCATCCGTAAGCGAGAAAACCATGTACGGGCAGAGCCGCCCCATCCGTCTGAACCGGGCGATGTAAGAAATCCCGTAAAAGAGATGGCGGGCCTGCACCATAAACGCCGTCAGCATGACGGTGAGAAGCGGCGTACTGCCAGCCATCATGGGCACCATGACGAACTGCAGGCTTCCCCCATAGACAAAGGCACTGCAGGCGAGCGCCCACAGGGGACCGAAACCCGCCTGTGCAAGCGTGACGCCGAAGGCAGTGCCCAGAAAGACATAGCCGAAAAATACCGGCAGAGAGGCGGCAACCGCCCTCTGCCTGTCGTTTGATTTCACCGGTTTCCTCCGACCCAAAGCGTTTTATCTGTTTTCATGCTCCAGCAGATCCGACAGCCGGATCATCAGGCTGAGCAGCAGCTCGAAGCTCTCCCCCTCGCCGATGTCCATCATTCTGCGGATTTTTCCCAGCCGGTAACGCACGGTATTGGGGTGCTGGTAGAGCACTTTCGCCGTGGGCGCGATTTCCAGCCCGCAGCGCACGTATTCCTGCGCCGTCTGCTCCAGGTTCGTCTTGTTCCGCCGGTCGTATTCGCGCAGCCTGTCCATCACCTTGCGGCAGCGGCTGCGGATGAACGCGTTTTCACTCATCGGCAGCAGCCACGCATACAGGCCCATCTCCCCGGCAGACATCCGGCGCACGCCCTTGGCCAGCGCCGCGCGCACCGCGTAAACTGCCTCGCACAGCGAGCCGCCCGCTTCCTCCGGCAGGGCGTACCGCTCGCCCGCGCCGATGACGACGTCCTCCGGCGCAACGCCCGCTTCCTCCAGCAGTGAATCGATCTGCCCGAAATCCGTCCCGTCCCCCTGAAGCGGGTGCAGCA
This sequence comes from uncultured Eubacteriales bacterium, assembly GCA_902781095.1. Taxonomy (GTDB): domain Bacteria; phylum Bacillota; class Clostridia; order Christensenellales; family Aristaeellaceae; genus Ventricola. The sequence goes on along the minus strand of CACZHW010000014.1, from coordinate 56,907 downwards.
GGATAAAGAGCCCCTGATGCCAGCTCATAAAGACGCACTTTTCGCGGCGCAGCACCGCCCCGTCCAGCAGGGACAGCCTGTCCGACACGCTGTGCAGCTGGCTGCCGGCAAAGAGCGCGTAAATCCTGCTCTCGCCGCCGTAGGGATCGATCCGGCGCATCTTCTCGCGGATTTCATCCCGGCTGAGGTTTCCGCCCATCAGCTCGTCCAGGTCTTTTTCGTAACCCGGAAAATGCTGCTGTCCGCGGATGAGCTCCGCGACCTCGAGGATGGCCTCTTCGATATAGGTGTCGTCGAACAGGAAGAGCGGCACGCCTTCCCTGTCCGCAGCCTCGGTTACCGCCGCCGGCAGGGCGTCGTAATACCCGGTCTTCACCATGAGGCCGGCAACGCCCTGCTTCATCAGGGACAGCAGGGAGGAGGCGACCAGGCTCTCGTCTTCCCGGGCGTAGGCCAGCGTCGTCACCACGAGATCCCCGCGGTAAAAGTCGTTCAGCATCATCCGCGAAGCGTCGTACTCAAAGAGCACGGCCGCGCGGACAGCCCGGTCCAGCCCCGCCTGTCCCGCGATCAGGCGCAGATTGTGTATCCTCTGCAGCCTGAACAGGTCCTTCAGCCGAATCACCGCCATGCCCTCCTTTCCGAAAACACAGGTTTATTTTATCATTTCCATTTCGACAATGCAAGCGCGCAAAACAGCCGTTATTATGTCAAAAAACAGGCCCCGACAAAGCGCGGGAGCCTGTTTGAAATCCCCTGTAGTTTTTTACAGCGCAAAGAGCAGGATCGCCAGGATGTGGCAGATGCTGCCGAAGACGACGAACAGGTGGAAGACACTGTGCATCCAGCGGCGCTTTTTCCCCTTGCCGTAGAGCACCGCGCCCGCGGTGTAGCAGATGCCGCCGGCCAGCAGCAGCGCGAAACCGCCCCACCCGATGGCCGCGAGCAGCAGCGGCAGCCGCACGATGATCGTCCAGCCCATGCCGATGTACAGCGCCATGGAGAGCTTGCGCCAGCGGTGCAGGTCGATGCTGTTGAGCACGATGGCCGCAGCGGCCAGGCCCCACACGACGTAAAACAGGATCCACGAGGTCCTGGCATCCAGCGGCCGCATGGCTGAGAGGAGCACAGGCGTGTAGCTGCCCGCGATGACGACATAGATGGAACAGTGGTCGAGCACCTGCAGCACACGCTTTGCCATGCCGTCCCTCAGGCCGTGGTAGAGGCTGGACATGGTGTACATGAAGAGCATCGAAACCCCGAAGACGATGGAGCTGCCGACGCCGTAGCCGTTGTGGTGCAGCGCAGCACGGATGATGCACAGCACCATGCCCGCTATGGCAATCCCGGCGCCCACGATGTGGGAAATCATATTAAAGTGCTCTTCGCCCCGCGTATAGTCGGGCAGCTTGCGCTGAGAGAGCGGCGTCCTGTTCATCAGAATCACTTCTTTCCACATGATCTGGTTTTTAAAACCAGATCATAGGATACACCCCCTGTGGCTTTCTGTCAAGGCCGCTGCCCGCTCTTCACCGGCCCAGTTCCCGTTCCGCCGCTTCCAGCGCGCTGGCGATCACCTTGTCCATGTCGTAGTACCTGTACTCACCGAGCCTGCCGCCGAAGCGCACGTTCTTCTCCTTCTCCGCCAGCTCGCGGTAGCGCGCGTACAGCGCCCCGTTCTTTTCGTCGTTGACCGGATAGTACGGCTCGTCCCCGGGCTTCCACTCCGAGGAATACTCTCGGCTGATGACCGTGCGCGGCAGCTCCGCCCCGTTTTCGTCCCGGCCGAACTCGAACCACTTGTGCTCGATGATGCGCGTGTACGGCGTCTCCCTGTCCGTGTAATTGACGGCGGCGTTCCCCTGGAAATTCGGGCAGTCCAGCACCTCCGTCTCAAAGCGGACGGAGCGGTACGCCAGCGCGCCCAGGCTGTAGCCGAAATAGGCGTCAATGGCGCCGGTATAGACGACGCGCTCCGCGAGCGCGTCCAGCTCCGCCTTGTGCTCCAGGTAATCCACGCCGAGGCGCACCTCCACGCCCTCCAGCATCCGCTCTACCATCCCCGTGTAGCCGCCCATGGGGATACCCTGATAGAGCGCGTCGAAGTAGTTGTTGTCAAAGGTGAAGCGGACGGGGAGGCGGCGGATGATAAAGGCCGGCAGCTGCCTGCAGTCGCGGCCCCACTGCTTTTCCGTGTAACCCTTGACCAGCTTTTCGTAGATGTCCGTACCCACGAGGCTGATGGCCTGCTCCTCCAGGTTGCGCGGCTGGGTAATCCCGGCAGCCCTGCGCTGCTCCTCGATTTTCGCCGCGGCCTCCTTCGGCGTCACCACGCCCCACATACGGTTGAACGTATACATATTGAACGGCAGGGAATACAGCTCGCCCTTGTAATTGGCCACCGGCGCGTTGGTAAAGCGGTTAAACTCCGCAAAGCGGCCGACATACCGCCAGACGCGCCTGTCGTTCGTATGGAAGATGTGCGCGCCGTAGCTGTGGACGTTGATGCCCTCGATCCGGCTTGTGTACACGTTGCCCGCGATGTGGTCCCGGCGGTCGACTACAAGAACGGTCTTCCCCGCCTCGTGCGCCTGCTGGGCGAACGTCGCTCCGAAGAGCCCTGCGCCTACAACCAGATAGTCGTATTTCAACTGCGAGTCCCTCCTGTCTAAACTATCCAAATGAGAAACACATTCTCTGTCCAAAAGCATTATAACATGGCTTGCGGCCAAAAACATCCTTTTTACCGAAAAAAGACCGTCCGGCGGCGCTGACCCTTGCGCCGTCCCCTGTTTGCGTGTAGAATAAAGGGTGGCAGAGGAGGGATTACCATGGTCTCGCGGCTCACACAGATCCAGTCCATGCTGGAGGACGTCTGGGGCGGCGCGCTGCAGGAAGCCGCGCCCGATCTCGTCTATCAGATCAACCGCATCCTGGTCCGCTTCGGCCGGACGGACGACACCCTCCCGGCGCTGTGGGACCAGCTGGACTCCCTGCTGTTCAATACCGTTTATCAGGTTTCCGGGCGCGAGATGACGCTCCTGACCCCGAAAGGCAGTGCGCGCATCACCGAAGACGGCATCCGGGAGCTGGCAGACCGCCTGCTCTCGCTCGTCTACCGGGACAGGACGCCCGATCCGCTCCTGGCGGACGCGCTGTTCGATCTGGCGCGCGCCGGATCTTACGCCGCCATGCGTGAACTCATCCGCCGCTATCCGCTGGAAGGGGACGAACGGGAAACCATTCTGCGCATCCTGGGCGAAAACGGAGAGCTCTCCTGAGTTTCGCCCGATTTTCTTGATACAGAGGAAAAGCATGTCAAAGATCATCGCTGTGACCAACCAGAAGGGCGGCGTCGGCAAGACGACCACCTGTGTCAACCTCTCCGCCTGCATTGCGGCGGCGGGAGAGCGCGTGCTCGTCGTGGATATCGACCCGCAGGGCAACACCAGCTCCGGCCTCGGCGCCCGCGTCACCGAGGAAATGCCCACCGTCTACGAGGTGATGGCCGGGGAAGCCGCCCTGAACGATTCCCTTCTCAAGACGCCGGAAAAGAATCTGCGGCTGCTCCCCTCCGACCTGCGGCTGGCCGGCGCGGAGATCGAGCTGGCCGGCATGACCGCGCGCGAGCGCGTGCTCTCCGAAGCGCTCGCCCCCGCCCGCGAGGCGTTTGACTGGATTTTCATCGATTGTCCGCCTTCCCTGGGGCTCATCACTCTCAACGCGCTGTGCGCCGCCGACAGCGTGCTCATCCCCATCCAGTGCGAGTATTACGCGCTGGAGGGCGTCAGCGCCCTGATGGGCACCATCCGCAAGGTTCAGGGGATCAACCCGCGCCTTGCCATCGAGGGCTTCGTGCTCACCATGCTGGATTCGCGCACAAACCTGGGGATGCAGGTCGCCCGGGAGGTCCGCCGCGTCTTCAAGGGAAAGGTGTATGACACCGTCATCCCGCGCAACGTACGCCTCAGCGAGGCGCCCAGCCACGGGCTGCCCATTCACCTGTACGATCCGCGCTCCCTCGGCGCGCAAAGCTACCAAAGACTGGCGGAGGAGTTTCTCGCCTCCGCAGAGAGGAGATAACCGATGGCCAGGAAAGGTGGGCTCGGGCGCGGCCTCAGCGCCATACTGCCCGATGTGGAAGAGACGGTCGCGGAGATCGAGCGCGCCGGCAAAACGCCGGAGGACGCCGTCCTGCAGGTTCCCGTTAGCCTGATCGACCCCAACCGGGGGCAGCCGAGAAAGGCCTTCGACCCCGAGACGCTCGCTTCCCTCGCCGACTCCATCCGTCAAAGCGGCATTCTGCAGCCGCTCCTGCTCGCAAGAGAGGGGGAGCGGTACACCATCATCGCCGGGGAACGGCGGTGGCGCGCCGCCCGCCTGGCCGGGCTTACCGAGGTGCCCGCCATCGTGCGCGAGTGGGACGACGTACGCCGCCGGGAGGCCGCGCTGGTGGAAAACATGCAGCGCGAGGACCTCAACCCCATCGAGGAGGCGGAGGGCGTCCGCAGCCTGATGGAGGAATGCGCGCTGACGCAGGAAGCCGTCGCCGCCCGCCTGGGCAAGAGCCGCCCCGCCGTCGCCAACCTGCTGCGCCTCCTCAGCCTGCCCGAGGACATCCGGCAGGCCGTCACGGACGGCCGCCTTTCCGCAGGCCACGCGCGCGTGCTGTGCGGCATCGGGGACAAGGCGCTCCAGCGCGCGCTCTTTCAGCGGACGCTGCAGGCCGGCCTCTCCGTGCGCCAGCTGGAGGAAGCCGCAAAGGCTCGGCCGGCCGCCAAAAGAAAAAAGCCCCTCCCGCTGCCGTCCGAATACGGCGAGCTGTGCGAGCGCCTGCGCCGCTCCACCGGCATGAAGACCGTGATGGAGGGGACGGAGAAAAAGGGCCGCATCGTGCTGCACTACTCCAGCCCGGACGAACTGCAGCGCCTGTGGGATCTGCTGGGCGAAGAAATGTAAACGGGCCCTGCGGGGCTTAGCTGAACCGAACGTTTGACAAAAGGAGGACACTTCCATGCTGAAAGGAATCCCGGACATCATCGGCTCCGACCTGCTCAAAGCGCTGGCCGACACCGGCCACGGCGATCTCATCGTCGTGGTGGATCACTTCTACCCGCCCGTCACCAAAGCGCCGAACGCCGTCAGCATCCAGGCCAAGGGGACCGGCGTCGCCGAGATGGTGGACGCCATCCTGAAGCTCGTCCCGCTGGACGTGAACTTCGAGCGCTATCCCGTGCAGTACATGATCCCGGACGCCGACTCCGGCATGGTCGTGGAGTCCTCCCCCGTGTGGGACGGCATCAAGGAAGCCGTAAAGAACAACGGTTACGACGTCTCCTGCGTGGGCACCATCGAGCGCACGAAGTTCTATGAGAAGGCCGGGCGCGCCTACGTCACCGTCTGCACCAGCGAACGCAAGCCCTTTGGCTGCGTCATCCTGCAGAAGGGCGTCGAATAAGCCGGAATCATTTCAAAAGGGGCAGCGCCGCAGGCGCCGCCCCTTCTTTTATAGAGTCTCACTCTTCCGCTGTCCACACGCGTTCCCCGTCGGAGCGAACGGTCAGATCCCCGTCCTCTGCGCTCCGGTAAACCGACGCGCCCAGCTGCTCCTTCAGGTACTGCACGACTGCCTCGCCCACAGGCTCCTCCTGGCTGTCCGGAATCCACGCGATCTTCGGCGCGCAGGCTGAAAGGAACTCCTCGCTGACCTCCACTTCCCGGCCGTGGTAAGGAACCTTCAGCACGTCGCACGCGACGTCGCCCTCCTCCAGCAGTTCCCGCTGGCGGGGTCCCTCCGCGTCCCCAGTAAAGAAGAACCGGGTCTTTCCGTAGACAAGCCGGGTCGCCAGCGAAAAGTCGTTCTCCTCATCCCAGCCGTAATCCAGCTCGTGCGCGGATGTGACGCCCAGGTGCACCGCGCCGAAATCCAGTTCGAGCGTCTCTTTCTGCCCCATCTCCGTCACCTGCGTTCCGGCGCTTCGGCCCAGCGCCTCCATAAACTGCGTGTGCTGTTTGCTCTCTTTGGCATAGACGGGGATGAGCACCCGCGCGACGCTGCACTCATCCAGGATCTGGTCCGCGCCGCCCACGTGGTCCTTGTCGAAGTGCGTGATGATCATGAGGTCGATGTCCTCCACGCCCTCCTTCCGGAAGCGCTGCGCAAGCGCTTTCCCGTTTTTGTTCGTGCCCGCGTCGATGAGGATTCTGGAACCGTCCGGCGTCGTAATCAGCAGGGCGTCCGCTTTCCCGATGCTGAAAAACTGCACGCTCAGCGTCGCGTCCTCCTGCGCCCAGGCGGGCGCCGAACCCGTCGCCAGGAAGAGCAGGAGGCCGATCAGGACCCACAGCAGCATTTTTTTCATACCCCGTCTCCTTCCCAAAACGCTTCGGGGCTCCTCCCTGCCGGAAAGAGCCTCGAAGAACATTCCGTTCAATAGTGCGTGCCGTACAGCGCGTTCTGCGTCTTTCTGCCCGCGATGCCGTCCACCGCAAGGCCGTGGTTGCGCTGGAAAGCGCGCACCGCGTCATAGGTCCACTTGCCGTAGATGCCGTCCGCCGTGCGGACCTGCGTGTAGCCGGCGGCCAGCAGCGCGCGCTGCAGCCGCAGGACGGCTTCGCCCTTGCAGCCCCAGTACAGCAGGCGGTAACCCGCCGGGGAGCCGGACGGGGCGGACGAAGCAGGCTTGGCGGATGCGGAATACAGCCGCGCCTGGGTCGCGGGATCCGCCGCGCCGGTCACGACCAGGCCGTTGCGGCTCTGGAAGTTGCGCACCGCGCGGTACGTCGCGCTGCCGAAGTAGCCGTCCGCCGCGCCCGCATAGTAGCCGAGTTCCCTCAGCCTGCGCTGCAGCGGCACGACGGCCGCCTGGTAATAGTTGCTCCGGTAGAGCGTGTAGCTCGTTCCGCCCGGAATCCAGTCGTGGTAGCTCTTCGCGTCCTTGGAATAGAGGCGGGCCTGGGTCGCGCCATCCGCGATGCCCGTGGGCTTCAGCCCGTTGATCTGCTGGAAGAGGCGGACCGCACGCTCCGTCCCGCTGCCGTAAATGCCGTCCACGCGGATGGTATAGTAGGCCAGATCCGCAAGCCGCTGCTGCATCCTGTAAATCAGGGGATGATACCGGTCGCCGCGGCGGAAGGTCGGGTACTTGTCCATCTCCTCGTCCGTCACGACGAACTTGCCTTCCAGCTTGGTGCGCGTCGTCTTGTCCGATCCGTACTGCACCCAGACCGCCGTATACTCCTTGGCGCTGCATACGAGGGTCGCCGTAAAGGCGCCCGTGCTGTCCGACGTCACCGTCAACTCCACGGAGGAGGGCTCCGTTCCGGCCTTCAGTTCCGCCTTCGCGTCCGCCGTGCCCTTGATGACGATCTTGTTTTCGCCCGGCGTCACGCCGGTGATGGCGATGGTCTTCTTGTCGGGCTGCGGATCGTCCTCCGACTTGATGACGCGGGTCAGCGTAAGCACCGGCCCGTCGATGCCTTCATAGTAGAGGGTCAGCGTATATTCGCCGGCGTCCAGTTCGTCGAAGGTGAAGCCCGGATCGCTGGCCGTACAGGTCTTCGTCCGAAGGACGATCGGGTCCTTGCAGGTGAGGGTGACCGTCACCTTGGCCGATCCCTCGATGCCGACCGTTCCGGTGATGCTGCCCTTCTTGGTCGTCTCCGGCGACTTCGGCGACTTGAGCACGGTCACGTTCCGTACCGTCAGCGACGAGAGCTGCGGCGCCTGCACCACGACTTCCGCCTGCTGCGGTTCTTCCGTCTCCGCAGGCTTTTCGGTCTCCTGCGGCTCTTCCGTCTTCTCCGGCGTGATCAGCTCGGCCTGGCTCCCGGGGGTTTCCTGCCCCGCCGGCTTTTCAGTCTCTTCCGGTGCATCCGGTTTTTCCGTTTCTTCCGGCTTCACCGGAATGATCGGTTCCACCAGGTCCCCGTCGCTTTCCTGCCCCGCCGGCTTTTCGGTCTCTTCCGGTTCTTCCGTCTTCTCCGGCGTAATCAGCTCCACCAGATCCCCGGGATCTTCCTGTCCCGCCGGCTTTTCGGTCTCTTCCGGTTCTTCCGTCTTCTCCGGCGTAATCAGTTCCACCGGATTTCCGGAGTCTTCCTGTCCCGCCGGCTTTTCGGTCTCTTCCGGCTCTTCCGTCTTCTCCGGCGTGATCAGTTCCACCAGGTCCCCGCGGTTTACCCGCTCCACCGGTTCAACCGTCACGGTTTTGCTTTCGGGCACAAGCAGGGAGACGTCGCCTTCCGGCGCCGCCTGCTCCGTAATCCATTCCGTATCCGCTGCGCCGGCCGAATAAGCCGCCGCTTCCTCTTCTTCCTCTGTATCCGCAGCAATGATTTCCGCCTGCGCGCACGCGCCGAGCATCATTCCGGCGGCAAGAAAAGCCGCAACGGCCTTGCGCCTTATCTTTCGAATCATCGTCATATTCCTCCGGTATAGACTCTTGTATGCGTTTATTGTATCACGCACGCCCCTTTTGCGCAACCGAGGCGCACCTGTCCGTATGACGGCGCACCCGCCGCGTTTTATCCCGCCTTCCCTCAAAAAAGTTGCATTTTATCCCCGTGCAGTCTATCATAGGGGCATCAAAGCCCCGGAGGTTTGCCATGCCCGAAACGACAAATGCGGCCTTCCGCCCCATCGGTCCCGCCGCACTGCTCTCCCCCGTCCCCGCCGTGCTGCTCTCCTGCCGCGGCGAGGGTGAAGATTCCCCCGCCAACCTCATCACCATCGCCTGGGCCGGCACCGTCTGCTCCGAGCCGCCGATGGTTTCGGTCTCCATCCGGCCGGAGCGCTACAGCCACGCCCTGATTGAGAAGAGCGGCTGCTTCTGCCTCAACCTGGTCAGCCGGAAGCTTTGCCGCGCGGCGGATTTCTGCGGCGTGCGCTCCGGTAGGGACGTGGACAAGTTCCGCTCCCTCGGCCTGCACCCCTGGACACCGGATGGGTTTGACGCGCCGGCCCTTGAAGAGGCGCCCGCCTTTCTGACCTGCCGGGTGCGCCGGATCTTGCCCCTCGGTTCCCACGATCTCTTTCTGTCCGAAATCGAAAACGTCTACGTCAAGCCGGACCTGCTGGACGAGAAGGGCGCCCTTCACCTGGAACGGGCGGACCTCGTCTCCTACGCCCACGGCCGCTACTACGGACTGACGCGGGAAGCGCTCGGCTTTTTCGGCTATTCCGTCGCGCGCCCGGACGTCCTCTCCCGCCGGCTTGCCAAGGACGGGCCGCATAAAAAGGAGCGCCGCAAATGAAACAGCTGTGCCGTTCTGTTTTCTCCCTGCTGCTCCTCGCCGCCGTATGCGCGGCCTGCAATCTCCTCGCCGCCATGATCGATACCCCGGCCCTGCGGGAAAACGCCGCGGACGGCTGCCAGCTGCTCTGCCGCGAAGGGGCGACCCCGGAACTGGCCGGCGGCTTCCGCAGCAGCCAGGCCGACAACTTCACCGCCGTCCTCATCCTCAAAACCGCCGCGTATACCGGCGGGGAGACGCCGCTCCAGCGCGCCTTCGGCGGCTTTCGGACCGACCTTGCCGCAGCCCCGGGCGAAGACGCGTGGGAAGCCTTCTGCACCTACGCGGACGGGCGCGAATCCCCCACGGGCGGCCTCTCCTACAGCCGCTACTGGCACGGCTATCTGCTGCCCCTGCGTCTTTTGCTGTGTTTCTTCAATTACTCCAACATCCGCATGCTGCTCTACGGGGCACAGACGGCCCTGTTCGTCCTGCTGCTCCTTTTGGCCGTGCGCCGGGGGCTTTCGGCGCTCTGCCCGGGCCTCCTCATCGCATACTTCTTCACCATGCCCGCAGTAACCGGGCTGTGCATCCAGTTCATCCCGGTCAGCCTCCTTTCCCTCGGCGGCAGCGCGGCGGTGCTCGCCGCAGGCCGGGACACGAAAGCGCCGGCACGGCCCTTCCTCTTCGCCGTGCTCGGCCTGCTTACCTCCTGGCTGGACCTGCTGACCGCGCCGGTCCTCACCCTGTGCATACCGCTCGTCTTCGCCCTGGCGCTGGAGTTGCAGCGCGGCCGGACGCTGCCCTCGCTCATCCGTCTTGCCGCCGGCTGCTGCGCGGGCTGGGTACTCGGCTACGCGGGTATGTGGGCCCTCAAATGGGCGCTGAACGCCTTCCTCTTCGGCACGGGATACGCTGCCGGCGTCTTCTCCCAGATCGCCCTGCGCCTCTCCGGCGAATCGGGCGGCGTGGCTTTTTCCCGGCTGCAGGCCCTCCGCCGGAATGCATCCGTCCTCTTCTCCAAGGCCGCCTACCTGCTGCTGCTCGCGGCCGCCGCGGTCTGCAGTCTCGCCTGCGGCCTGCGCCGTCCGCTGCGTTTGGACGCGCGCGCCCTCGCGCTGCTCATTCCCGGCGCCGCGGCGCTGTTCTGGATGCTGGCCACCCCCAACCACATCTGGGACCACTACTACTATACGTATCGCAGCCTGTGCGGCTTCCTCTTCTCCGCGCTCTCCTGTCTCGCCTGCCTCACCGGCCTCCGGCCGGACGCAGACCGGGCGCAGCGCTTCGTCTGATCCGACAGGCCGTGTATGGGCCGCCTTCTATACAGATGCTGCCGCGGAATCCGTTCCGCGGCAGCATTTGTATGAATCAGGATCCGTAAGCGCCCCGGATTCCTCCGGCTCTTTACTTTCTCTTCCGGATGACGGGCTTGTCGCCCTTACGGATGCGGTAGTAAAAGATGGAAACCGCACTGGCGACCAGCGGGAGGTAGAAGGTCGTAAAGCGCCAGAGGAGCATCGCCGCAAAGCAGTTGCCGCCCGGGAAGATCTGCCGGAAGAACAGGGAGAAGACGCCTTCCTGCGCCCCGGACGCGCCGGGGATCGGCACATAGGCTGCCGTGATATACTGCGTGAGGCCCATCGCGATGAGGTGGCCCGGCGTTTCCTTTGAAAGGCCGAGACCCCTGTAGATGATGTAGAGCACGCTCATAAGCAGCAGCTGCTGCACGGCGCCCAGGAAAAGCTGGCGCACGATCTCCATCGGGTGCTGGCGCATGCGGTCCATGCTGTCGTGAAACAGGTCGGCCGTATGCTGCAGCCGTTCGCGCAGCGCATCCGGTTTGCGCGTCAGGTGAAAGCGGGCCGCCAGGCGCGTGCTAAGGCCGATCAGGAAGCGGACGGGCCGCCTGCTGAAGGAGAGGAGCAGGACCAGGAAGACCATGCCCAGGTTGACGATATAGCCGATCACCAGCAGCGGCAGGTGCGGATCGATGTTTTCACGGATAAACCGGTAATAGGGGATGAAGAAAATCGTCATCAGCACAGCCAGCATGGACTGGAACGCCGCGAAGTGGCAGACCAGCACGGAGGTGCCGACGCCGGCGGGCACCCCGAGTTCCCGGAGATAGTAAATCTGCATCGGCTGCCCGCCCGAAGCGCTGGGCGTGATGTAGTAATAATACTGGCCGCGCAGGGACACCATCAGCGTATCCTTGAACGGAAGGTAAAACCCCTGCCGCTTCAGCGCCGAGTGGATGCCCATCGCATCGACCATGATGTATCCGGCCATGCAGAGGACGCACCCGAGGATACACCCGTTTTTCATCTTCGCCAGTGCAGCCTTTGCCGCGCTCAGCTCGCCGCTTTGGATCCCCAGGGCGAGGATGATGACAAACATGAGCAGAATGAGCGGCAGGCCCACGAATTTTTTGATGCGTTCTTTCATTCCATACCCCACAGGGCCGGCACGGCAGCCGGCCGAAGATTCCCTTTCCCGCAGCCGCGCTCACCGTTCGCCGGGGCGGCTATCCCGTCTATGATACACCATATTCGCCACAAAAGCGAAGGATTACACAAAATTTTTTAACGCTGCGGCGATTTCTTTACCGCCGCAGCCCGATCCCTGCGATTTCTTATGGCAAGTACCCTGCATGCTGTGTTATAATGAAAGGCCTGAAACTGCAACAACACGCCGGACTCGTCCGCGCGTAACCGGGAGATACAGTCAATCAATGAGGATCTATCAGCCTGCAAGAGGCGTCGGCTCGGCGCTGCAGGAAAACAGTTTTATCGTTATCGACGACGTCGGTACGGAAATCGGCTTCGGCGGCCTGACGGGGCGCATGCTGGAGCGCATGTATCCGGAGCGGCCCCTGGCGCTGGAGATGACCTTCGACGCCCGGCCCGAGGCTGCGGACATGCTCTTCGGCGCGCTGAGCGCCCGGGCGGAGCGCATGAAGGTGCAGACCGGCGCCGCCGCAGCGCGCCTGTTCACGCGCTGCGGCGTGGAGGACGAGGCGCGCAAGGAATACTTTGCGCGCATGGGCTTTGACGACTTCGACGGCACGGAGCTGTTCGTGCTGAACGTCGAGAAGGCCTCCGGCCTGCGCAAAACCTATCCGCCCGCCGGTACCAAGAGCATCGACATCGACCTGGCTACCCGCGTGCGCAGGGAACAGTTTCTGCTGCGGCTCAAGGCCTACGGCGCGCCGGAGCACGCCAGCGAATGGCTGGAAGAGCGCATGCGCGGCTCCGTCTTCTTTGCGCGCGCCGTCTACTCGGGCAGCGACCTCGCCGGCGAGCTGCTGATGACCGGCCAGCAAAGCGAGGCGGTTCTGGAAATGGTCTACACCACACCCAAATGGCGCTCCCGCGGCACGGCCGCCGCCCTCGTCGGCGAAGCGCAGGCCCTGCTGGAAACCCAGGGCGTGCCCTGGCTGACGGCCCGTGCGGAGCGGCGAAACGGCAACGCGACCCGCCTTTTCCAGCGCTGCGGATTCGACTGGATCCGGACGGAAGAGCTGCTGCTGGGCCGCAACATCTGATTCTTTACGGGGAGGGGTGAGCCGAATTGCGAAACCGCGCGAAGACCTGGGTGCTTTTGATCCTGTGCGCCGTCCTTCTCGGCGCCCTCACCTTCCTGGTTTCCGGCTACCCCGTCAACAGCGGCGTTACGGACGCGAAGACCGCGGGTGAGGAAGCCCGGTGCCTGCTCGCCCTGATGACCTCCCCGCTGGACACAAACGTTCCGGACACCGCGCTCCCCCTCGTGCGGATCCGCTTCGGCCCGGCCCTTTCGGCGGATGCCGACTGGCTCCCCGCCCGCGTAACCCTCACCGCGGAGGGCTTTGCGGACGCGGACTGGGCCGCCCACGTCTACGCACCGCAGAGCGAGGCACTCCCGACGGACGAGGAAGCCTCGTACCGGATCAGCCTGAAGGAGATTTCGCGGAAAGTCCGCGTCAAATCCGCCTCGGCGGACCTTCTGGGAATCGGCGAATCGGCAGACTGGCTGCTGGCCTACAGCACGCCGCAGGAGGCGCTGCTCACCCCCGACGGCAGGGAGGTCCGTCTTATGGTGGACGGGCGCGATCTCGGCGTTTTTCACCTGACACCGTATGTTGTTGTTGAGGATCAGACTGCTGACTGACCCCATTGCATTAAGACCGGAGGAAACCATGTCCGTAAGCAGATGCGCCCGGAGCAGGGCCAGGGCCCGCGCCGGGCAAAAGGAGGGCGCATGAGTCGGCGTCTGTTTCTCGCCGCCGCGGCCTTTTTGATGGCCGTGCTGCTGTCCTCCTGCGTGCTGCTGGGCTCCTCCGCCCCGCCTCCTCGGGTCGCCCCGCTTCCTGAAATCGAAGCCGTATGGGAGATTGAGGACACCCATGCCCCCTCCGCGGAGCCGCTGCTGCTGACGCTCAGGCGGGACGGCGTTCCCCTGCCCTGCGACGAAGCCAGCGGGACCTTTTACTGCCCGCTCGGCCTGTCCCGCGGGGAGGAGTGGCCGCAGCTGGAGCTGACGCTGCCGGAGGGCGCGGGAATCTCCGCCTGCTTTGCGGACGATTACCTCTTTGACGCCTGCGGAGACGCCGTCCGCGACGGCACCCGCTACCGGCTGCTCGTCTGGACGGAGGACGCGTACTGCTACCAGGACATCGTCTTCACCGGGCTGCCCATTCTCTCCGTCCGCACGGATGCCGCCGAGATCGGAAGGGAAGACGTCCCGTGCGGGGCCGTCTACAGCGCCGCGGAGGGCGCGCTCGCAAGCGCCGCGCGCATCCACCGCAGGGGCGCATCCAGCCTGCTGTCCGACAATCCCAAGCACGGTTACCGCGTGGAATTCACCCGCACGCAGGACGGCCGCAAGAAATACAGGGCCCCCGTCCCCGGCTACGGCGAGGCGGACACGCTCGTGCTGCTGCCCCTCATCTACGATGAAACGCTGATCCGCGACCGCCTGGGCTGGGAGCTTTGGAACCGCCTGGCCCCGGCCGGCGAACCCTTCGGCGCGCGCCGGCTTACCTACTGCGAGTTCTTCCTGAACGGCGATTACCGCGGTATCTATCTCATCATCGAGCCCTTTCAGATCGGGCAGGAGCTCGCCCTTTCGGGCAGCGGCTCGTTGCTGCGCGACGGCGTCTACCGTACGACCGTGCTGAGCCTTTCCGCCCATGACAGGGCGTATTACCCGCATCCGCGGCGCGCCAATACCGGCTACACGCTGTACTACGGCCCGGCCGGTGCGGACGCGTTCGCGCCCCTGCTTCCCTACCTTGACCTGGTCCGGGAGCCGGACGACGATGCCTTTGCCCGTGCCTTTGAGGCGTACGTTGACGCCGATTCCGCGCTGCGCCACGCGCTCCTCGTCCAGGCGGGCGGAATGACGGACAATTTCTTCAACAACATGTACATCTGGGCCCACGTCTCAAACGGAAAGACGATCTTCCGCTTCTACCCCTGGGACCTCGACATGAGCTGGGGGCTGAAGAAGGAGGAAATCGGCCAGGAGTACGAAAACTGGCTGTATTTCCCCGTGCTGGACAGGGCGCTGAACCTCGACGCCGGCCATCTGCGCAGCCGCCTTGCCGAAACCTGGTCCCGGCTGCGGAGCGGTTTGTTCTCCTATGAGAGCGTGCAGGCGATCGTGGAAGCGTGCGCCGCGGAGCTGAACGATTCCGGCGCGATGGCGCGCGATGCGGAGCGCTGGCAGACGGAGCGCTATACGGCGGACGGCCAGGAAATCCTGGACTTTTACGCGCAGCGTCTCACGCTGCTGGACAGCGCCGTCTCCCGGATGGCCGCCGGCGACGCTCCGCTCCCCTTCCTCTCCTCCAGCGAGTTCGACGGCGCGAAGGGCGGGGCCATCCTCTCCTACGGCCCGGAAGAGGAGGGTTCGCCATGAGAATCCGTCTGATCGGCGGCGCGCTGCTGCTTTCCCTCCTGTGTGTGCTGACGGTCCTGCTCGCTTCGCCCTCTTCACCCGTCATCGGGCCCCTGCGCCCTATTGAGCAGCTGTGGGATCTGGAGGACGAGCGGCTGGAGAGCGAAGCCCCGCTGGTAACGCGGCTGGAGCGGGACGGCGTGCCGCTCGGGTATGACGAGGCGCAGAACGCCTTCTTCTGCCCCCTCCCGCTCGACACGCAGGAGTGGCCTTCCCTCACCCTCACCGCGCCCGGCGTCCCCGGCCTGAACCTGTGCTTTGCGGACGACTATCTCTACGACAGCCCCGCGGACGCGATGGCGCAGGGGACGCATTACCGCGTCTTCGCCTATACCGAAAGCGCATTTTCGTACTTTGATATCGTCTTCACCGGCATGGCGCAGCTGTGCCTCTACGGCGATGAGGACAGCTTCTCGGACGAGGACGTGCCTGTTCAGGCCGCCTATACGGGCGCAGAAGCCTCGGTTCTCAGCAGCGCCCGCGTCCACTACCGCGGCGGCGTGACGCGCGGATCCCCCAAGGCGGCCTACCGGCTGGAATTTACGCGCAAGACCAACGGCAAGGAAAAGATCCCGCGCGAAATCCCCGGTATGGGTAGCGTCAAAAACCTCATCCTCATCCCCATGGTCTACGACCGGACGCTGATGCGCGACCGACTCTCCTGGGACGTGTACGCTGCCTCGCTTTCAGAGGGCGAAGCTTTCGGCGCGCCGGCCATGCAGTACGTCGAGCTCTTCGTCAACGCCGAATACCGGGGCGTCTATCTCCTGCTGGAGCCCTTCGACATGCGCGAGACGCTCGCCAAAGAGAGCCTGCGCCACCTGGAGACGGACTATGTCTACCGCGTCGGAACCCAAAAGAGCAAGCCCTGGGCAGCCGGCGCATATGCACCGGACCGCGGCTTTGAGCTGCGCTACGCCCCCGCCCGCGCGGCGGATCCCTTCGCCGGCCTCGCAGAATATCTGGACCTCATCGGCGAAGAAGAGGACAGGGCCTTCTGCAAAAAGGCGCTGGATCTTCTGGACCTGCCCTCCATGATCCGGCAGCTGCTGCTGGTGGAAGGCGGCGGGATGACCGACAACATCCTGAACAACCTTTTCATCTGGGCGGACCGTGCGGACGGGAAAACCACCTACCGCTTTTTCCCCTGGGACATGGACGCCACCTGGGGCGACCGGGAGAACCGCATCGGGCCGGATTTCGACTACTGGATCTATTTCCCGACGCTGGACCGGCTCATCGACCTCAACCCGGACGGCGCCGTCCGTCCCCTCGTCGTGCAGCAGTGGCGCGCCCTGCGGGAAAACGCCTTCAGCGAGGCTTTCATCGAGGAGCATCTGGCTCGCTACACGCATGAGCTCAACGATTCCGGCGCTGCGCAGCGCAACGGGGAATGCTGGGATCTGGGCACCTACCTCGCGGACCCGGAGCCTTTTCTCACCTTCATCAGCGTCCGCCTGCGCCTCATGGACGACTTTATCGATTATCTCGAGGCCGCGCCGGGGCGCATCGAATGGCTGCAGTACACCGATTACGAAAACAAGAGCCGGCAGATGAACCGCGATTGGTTCACCCTGCCGGAGGGAGAAGCCGAGGAGGAGACGCCATGAACCGGGAAAAAGAGCTTCTTGAGGCGCTGGACGCCGCCGATGCCGCGCTCGCCCATCTGGAGCGCGCGGACATGCTGCTGCGCAGTTCCGGCCGGTGGGGCTGGCTGGACATGCTGGGCGGCGGCCTCATCGTCTCCCTGCTCAAGCACGGCGAGATGTCCGACGCGCGCAGGGAACTGCAGGCGGCGCAGGACGCCGTCCGCAATTTCGGCCGGGAGCTCAGGGACGTTCAGGGCAGCCTGGACCTCAACCTGGAAACGGGCGATCTGCTCGGCTTTGCGGACGTCTTCTTCGACGGCCTGCTCGCCGACGCCCTGATGCAGCGGCGCATCGAAAAGGCCAGGGACGGCATTGCCAAAGCCGCCGGGCGCATCCGCGAAATCCGCTCCCTGCTGGAGCGGGAACTGGACAGCTGAAACGCGTATCTTCCGGCCGGGCCGGACGGTATAGATTGACAATCGGGAGGAACAACCAATGGAACTGAAAGGGAGCAAAACCGAACAGAACCTGATGACCGCCTTTGCCGGGGAGTCCCAGGCGCGCAACAAATACACCTACTTCGCCTCCGTCGCCAAAAAGGAAGGCTACGAGCAGATTGCCGCGCTCTTCCTCAAGACGGCCGACAACGAGAAGGAGCACGCGAAGCTCTGGTTCAAGGCGCTGGGCGAACTCGGCGACACCGCGAAGAACCTGGCCGCGGCCGCCGAAGGCGAGAACTACGAGTGGACCGACATGTACGACCGCTTCGCCAAGGAGGCGGAGGAAGAAGGCTTTACCGAGCTGGCGGAGCGTTTCCGCGGCGTGGCGGCCATCGAGCGCGCGCACGAGCAGCGTTTCCGCGCCCTGCTCCAGAATCTGGAGCTCCAGCAGGTCTTCGAGAAGGGCGAAATGAAGATCTGGGAATGCCGCAACTGCGGGCATCTCGTCATGGGCAAGGAAGCGCCCGAGGTCTGCCCCGTCTGCAACCACCCGCGCAGTTACTTCGAAGTCCGCGCCGAGAATTATTGACGGAAGACGCGGGGTGACAGACGATGACGGAAAACGAAACCCAAGTGACGCGCAGCGAGCACCGTGCGCTGGTCTTCCGCATGAACCGGAAGCAGGCGCAGCAGGTGGCGCGTTATCTCAAAGACCACAGCGCCTCCCCGGAGAGCATCTTCGCCGTCGACATCGACAGCATGGAGCTCATCCTGCAGGCCAAAACCGCGCAGGAAGACGACATCCTCATCCTGGAGGGTGAGGAAGACGTCTTCGACGTGGAAGAGGAAACCATCGAAGAGACGGAAGAGGTCTTTCTCCCGGAGGAGTGACCTCTCCGCCCAGGAGCCGCCCGGCGGGGCGGCTCCTTGTTTTTTCCACGCCATCGTGTATAATGAAGGAAGCCTCCCGGCGCCGTCCCTGCCGCGCTGCGGAAGCCCATTTCCGTCACCCTGAAAGGTAAAACGATGTTCGGAATACAGGAATACGGCCTTTTCCCCATGCCGCGGCTGGAGACCCCGCGCCTCATCCTCCGCCGCATCACCATGAAGGACGCCGCGGATATCTTCCGCTACAGCCAGGACGAGGAAGTCGCCCGCCACGTGCTGTGGAGCGCCCAGAAGAACCTGCGCGAAGCCAAAGAATTCTGCCGCTTTCAGCAGCGGCGCTACCGCAGCGACGAGCCCTCCAGCTGGGGTATCATCCTCGCCGATACCGGCCGCCTCGTCGGCACCATCGGGTACATGGAGTACAACGCCGACAACGCTACCGTCGAGGTCGGCTACTCGCTCGCCCGGGAGCTGTGGAACAGGGGCTACATGACCGAGGCGCTCGCCTGCGTGATCGGCTACACCTTCGAAACCATGGACGTCAACCGCATCGAGGCCCAGCACGAGCTGGAAAACCCCGCCTCCGGCCGCGTGATGGAAAAATGCGGCATGCGCAGGGAAGGCGTCCTGCGTCAGCGGCTTTACAACAAAGGCCGCTACGTCGATGTCGCCCTGTACGCCATCCTGAAGAGCGACCCCAGGCCCGGTCAAAAGCGGTTTTAACCCCACTCCGTCCGAAAGGGGATTCAGATGAACACCTCTCTTCGCCCCGCGCAGCTTCTCTGCTGCACCCTCGCGGCCTCCGCCGCCGCGGCGGCGCTCTCCGCCGCCTTCGGCGTTTCGGCGGGCGCGCTTTTTCTCTGCTGCTTTCTGCTGCTGTGTGCAATGGCCGCGCTGCGCCCCGGCCGCAGGGAGACGGCCTGCTTTGTCCCTGCCGCCGCCGTCTTCGCCCTCGGCCGCCTCTTCGGCCATTCCTACGACAGGCTGAATTCCCACGGTCTCGTCTTTAAAAGCGCCGGCACGATGGCGCTCTCCCTGCTCGCCTGCTGCGCCCTGTTTCTCGTGGCGCTCTGCTTCGGCGTTCTGTTCTTCCGCATGCTTTCCGGGCTCTCCGCCTTCGCCGTAAGGGGGCGCCCGCTTTACGCAGCGGACCGCAGGCTGCTTTTCTTCTCCATGGCCTTCGTGCTCTTTCTGGGCTCCGTCCCGTATCTGCTGCTGTACGCCCCCGGGCTCAACATCGCCGATACGCGCGACCAGATCCTGCAGTTTTTCGGCTATCCGAGCGTCATCGGGGACGGCAGCGTCCTCACCGACCATCATCCGCTGCTGACGACGCTGCTCTACGCCCTGTTCATGCGCGCCGGCCTGCTGCTCGGCAGCGCCAACGCAGGCCAGCTGCTCTACAGCGTCTGCAGCCTGCTCGCCGTCTCCCTTGCCATGGCCGGCCTCCTGCTCACCCTCGCGGAGGAAGGGCTTGCCGACGGATTCGTGCGCGGGCTCGCCGTCTTCTGGGCCCTGTGGCCGGTCACCGCGCTGTATGCGTTCAACATGTGCAAGGACGTGACCGTCCTGCCCTGCGTGCTGCTCTACTGCCGTCACATGATCCGCATCTGGCGGACCGGGGGCGGCGCGCTTCGCCGGCGCGGCTTCGCCTTCGCTTTCTTTGCCAACATGCTGCTGCTGCTGTTGCTGCGCAAGAGCGCCGTGTACGCGCTCCTCTTCGCCTTTCTCCTGCTGCTCCCCTCAGTCAGGCCCCGCCTGCGCCTATCGGCGGCGATGCTGGGCGCCTGCGCCTGCTACTTTGTCTTCAGCCTGGCCCTCCTGCCGGCGCTGGGGGTCCTTCCAGGGGAGACGCGGGAAATCCTGTCCGTCCCCTTTCAGCAGAGCGCACGCACGCTCGCCGAGTATGACGACGCCACACCGGAGGAGCTTGCCGCGCTCGGGCGCGTACTGGACGTGGAGAGCGCTCCGCACGTCTACGATCCGCGGCTGTCCGATCCCGTAAAGGACGCCACCAACCCCGATCTCACCGCGGCGGATTTGCGCGCCTATTTCTTCGCCTGGCTCTCCATGGGGCTGCGCCATCCCTCGTGCTACGTGTCCGCCTGGGCCAACCTCGTCTACGGCTACTTCTATCCGTCGGAGGACAACACCATCGTCTGCCTCACCCTCAACTCCCCGGATCAGGACGGGCTTAGGCTCTCGCAGGACGAGGGGCTCTCCGGCCTCCGGCTGGAACTGCACAACTTTATCTACTACCGTCTGCGGCGCATCCCGGGCCTGGGCCGCCTGTTCTACGTGGATACCGTCACCTGGGTCTTTCTCTTCCTGCTGACGGCCCTCTGGGCCTGCGGCGGGTTTGCCGCCGCCGCCCCCTGGGGCTTCTTCCTGGGCCAGGCGCTCATCTGCCTGCTCTCCCCGAAGAGCGGGGAGATCCGCTACCTGCTGCCCGTGCTCTACGCCCTGCCCGCGATGGCCGGGGCGCTCATGCTCGCCTTCGGAAAAGGGGGCGCGCAGCGTGAATAAGAAGCGGATGCTGTCCCTCCTCTTTTCCGCTTTGGCGGCCGGCTGCTTCTCGCTCGTCTTTTATTCCTTCAATACGCCTCTCGGAGCGTCTCTTGGCAGCGACAACGCCATTTACCTCACCATGGGCACGGCGCTCGCCCGCGGGTATTCGCCGTATACGGAGATTTTCGACCACAAGGGACCCCTGCTGTTCCTCATCCAGTGGCTGCCGCAGGCGCTCTCCGGCGGGTACAGCACCCTCGCCGTCTTCCTTCAGGAAGCGCTCGTCCTCTTTTGCTGCCTGCGCGTCCTTACCGCAATCGCCGGCCGGCTGCGGGCGCCTGAAGGCCCCGTCCAGCTCGTTTACCTCGCGCTCCTGTGTGCCATCACCGGCGGCGGGAACCTCACGGAAGAGTACACCGCGCTGCCCACCCTGCTCGGCCTTTTGCTGATCCTGCGCGTCTTCGATGCGCCTCTTGAAGAGCTGCCGGCGGACGGGCGCGCGCTGCTGCGGTCCGCCTTTCTCCTGGGCCTCTGCTGCGCCGTCTGCTTTCTCGTGCGCGCCAACAACGCACTTCCCCTGTGCGCCTTTACCGCAGGTCTCTCCCTCTGCCTGCTGCTGTCCCGGCGCTTTGCGGCGCTCGGCCGCTGCGCGGCGGGCTTTCTCGCGGGTTTTGCCGCCGCGCTGCTGCCCGTCGTCTGCTGGCTCGCGCTGCACGGCGCGCTTGGCGCGGCCTTCTACGGCGCCATCGTGCACAACCTGCTTTACGCGGAAACGGGGGACACCGGCCGCGTCTATATGCTGCTGCATTCCGCGTACGGCCATCTGGCGCTCGGGACCCTCGCGCTCGCCTGCGCGGGCGCGCTGACCCGGCTGCGCCGCGCCCCTGCCTTCGCTTTCTCCATGCTGCTTTCGGCCCTGGCCGGCCTCTATGCCGCTTTTATCTCCCATAAGTTTTATCAGCACTACCTGATGATCGCCGTGCCGGCCGCCGCCCTGGGCGCCGCCCTGCTGCTCGGGTGCCTCTTTCGGCCGCGCCTGCGGCGGGGCGTCTCCCTTGCGCTCTGCCTGCTCTGCCTTGGCGTGCTGGCCGTCCAGGGAAAGACGACGAACGACGGCCGTCTGGCCGCGCGGGCAGATCTTCCCGCCTTCACGGCCGACGCGCAGCGTCTCTACGCGGAAGTACCGGAGGCGGAGCGCGGGCGCTTTATGGCCTACCGCGTGGAACCGCGCTGGTACGCCGTCACCGGCGCCCTCCCCTGCATGCGCTTCTACTTCCTGCAGGAGACGCTGGCGCAGGCCAACCCCGCGGTGATGGATGAAATCGTGGAGACCTTCCAAACAGACCCGCCCCTGTGGCTGGTCATCTACTACAACCGCGCCTTCAGCCCGCCCTACGATCCGCGCGTGGCGGAAATCTTCCGCACGCGGTACGCGTTCGTGGAGGCTGCGGGCGAATACCAGCTGCTGCGCCTCGTCACGCCGTGACGCTCCCCGGACCCAGCGCGGCAGCCGGCCGCCGGAAAGGACCGCACATGAAACGCTCCGCCCTGCCAACGCGCCTGCTGCTCTTCGGCACGGCGCTGCTTCTCCCCTGCTTTCTGTTTACAGCCGGCAACGTGCTGCTCTCCCCATGGCCGCTGTATCACCGCAGCCGGCTTTGTCTGCTGCTCCTCACGCCCGTTTGCCTGGCTTTTCTGCTGTTCCTGCTGCCGCGCATCGCCGGAATCCTTTCGCCGCTGCTGCAGCGGCGGGAGCGCGTCGTGCTCTGTATCTTTGCCGCAGCCTTTTTTCTCGTGCAGGTCGCCCTCTCGCTTACGCTGCGCCACATCCCCATCACGGACGCCGAGCAGTGCTTTACCGCCGCCTCCCTGCTGTGCGACACCGGCGCGTTTGAAACCTCGGAGCGCGCATATGTCTATTTCTCGCGGTATCCGTTCAACCTGGGCTTCGTCTACCTCCTCTCGGCCCTCTTCCGCTTCTGCGGGTGGCTGGGCTGGACGGACCGCTTTGCCGCGGCCGTCGTCTTCGGCGCGCTGCTCTTTTCGGCCGGCCTTCTGTGCACCGCAAAGCTGACACGTCGGCTGGGCGGGCCCGGCGCGCAGGCGCGCCTGCTCGTCCTCTTTCCCCTGTGCCTGCCCTTTTTAATCTGCTGTGCGGAAGTTTACACGGACGTCTTTGCCGTCTCCTTTCCGCCCATGATCCTGCTGGCCTTCCAGAATGCGCTGGACGCAAAAAGCAGGCGGAAACGCCTGCTTCACGCCCTCGCCTTCGCGCTGCTCTCCTTTGCCGGCATCCAGCTGCGCGCGACGGCAGCCATCGCCCTCATCGCCTGCTTTCTCCGCGCGCTCTTTGAAGGGCGTCTGCGCACGCTTCTCGCGCTCGCGCTGTGCACGCTCGCCGTCCTTGTGCCGGGCACGCGTGCCGTCGAATCCGTCAACGCCCGCCACCTGGGCGCGGACAATCTCGCCGCCCACCGCCTCTCCGTATGGCACTATCTGGCCATGGGCCTGCCCGTTCGCGTGGACGAGGGGTACGGGCAGTACGGGGAGGGCGGCTGGCTGATCTTCTCCACTTCCTTTGAAGACCCGGCCGAGCGGGACGCGGCCCTGCGCTCCGAAATCCGCGACCGCGTTTACTATCTCCGTTATCCCTCCCGCATGCTGCATATGATGAGCCGGAAGAATCTCTCCTCTTTCGGGGACGGGACCTTCCGGCTGAATGAGATTATCGAGGGGGACGAGCACGCGCCCGACAACGCCGTCAAGCAGGTCGTCTACGGGCGCGGCGCTTTCCACGGCGTCTACCAGCACCTGTGCACCGCGTGGCAGCTCGCGCTGCTGCTGCTCTGCTGCCTTTCGTATCTGCGCCGCGGCGACACGGGTGCCTCCGCGCTCTTTCTCACGCTGCTGGGCGCGTTTCTCTACCTGTGTCTGTGGGAGACCAAGGCCCGCTATTTCTTCATGTTCCAGATGATCCTGCTTTCAGCCTGCGCGCTGCACGCTCCCGGATCCATGCGATTCCCAGGGAAAGCGCCAGGCCGCACGAGAGATACAGCACGGTAAAGCCCGCGGCATTCCCCGGCGCGTAGACGTAGCCGCTCTGGCTGCGGAACGCGCCGACGCTGAAATCCGGCGCGGCGATCCCGGCTTTGTTCAGCAGCAGAAAAAGCATATTCAGGGCGAAGAAGCCCATGTAATGGTGCATCATGATATCCAGCGTATGCCGCGCGGCAAAAAGTGCCGGGCGGCATTTTGCCACGCCGGGCGCGATGACGCGCGCGACGCGCAGCCAAAAGGCGATGGCCAGCGCCGCCCCCAGATAGGTCACGACGGGCCCCTGGCCGAAATACGTCCCGGAGGACAGCAGGTAGGACAGGCTGCCGCAGCCGATCAAAAGCGCCGCCCGCGCCGCGGCAAGACCGCAAAGATACGGGAACGTCGGCAGGGTATCCTTTTTCTCCAGCCTGGCCCGGTAAAGGGCGCCGCCCGCATACCCGGGCAGCAGGAAAAGCGTGCGCAGCAGCCAGAGCGGGCGGTTCGTCCCCCCGTGCAGGCAGAAGGCCGCCGCCATCCCCGCGGCAAGGCACGGCAAAAATGTGGCCCGCTCGTCCCGTTTCCACGGCCCGGGCAGGCGGCGCACGCCCGCGTAGAGGACCTGCACGGCAAACAGCGGGAAGAGGTACCAGGCCCCCAGGTTCCAGACAAAATGCTCTCCGTCGGTCAGCGGCGCCAGCAGCAGGGTGTAGGGCGAAAGCGGCTGCCCAAGGGTAAAGCCGCCGAAGCGCCGCAGCGCCGCGGCCAGAAGGCCGTAGCACAGGTTCCAGCCGTAGAGCGGCAGCAGCAGCTTGCGGGCCCGGTGCAGCGCGTCCTGCACGGCCGTGCCGTGCAGCCTGAAAAAGTACCCCGATCCGAACGCAAACAGCAGCAGATGGAAGGAGTAGTAGCCAAAGAGACCCCCGAAGTCCATCAGGTCGGGCAGAGGCAGATGTCCGTCCACGACAAAGAGGATCGCCAGCAGATAGAGGGCGCGCATCGTCCGGTTCTCCCGTTCTCCCGTCTGCATAAAGGGGCCTCCTTCCTATCGGTTCCAGCTTATTATAACATCTTTTTACCCGTGGGCAAAGTCTGCCTGTTTTAAACCAATTTCCCTGTCTTTTTTTCAAATTGAATTTCGCCAAACGTGCCAAAAAGCAAACAATAGTGTGAAAAAATGGAAAATACATCATTTTTGTCCGTAGACGTAAATTGTTTGAAACGTATACTTAAGCTAATCTTAGAGGTCGGTTGAAGGGAGCAGCTGACTGAGGAGGTGTTGTCATGGTCAAGTTTGGTGAACGCCTGAAAGCAGCGCGCACCGCCAAACATCTGAGCCAACAGGCATTAGCAGATATCATCGGAAAGAGCCTCAACACCGTCGGGCTTTATGAGCGCGGACTCCGGCAGCCCAGCCTGGAAACCCTTTGCCTTCTGGCTGACACTCTGGATGTATCCTGTGATTACCTTCTGGCCCGCACGGAAGCAAAAAAGACGGCTCAGACTTCGGAAGCGTCGGATGAGAATCTTGCAGTGCGCGTCTCCCGTATTGAAAACCATCTTGGTTTGGAATGAGCCGAATAGTTTTCTATACTTAAAAGAGGCAGCCCAAAGGGCCGCCTCTTTTTTTGTCCCAAAACAGCAACCGCCCTCCGGAACCGGAGGGCGGATACTTTGCCTTTGATCGATCAGTTTTCGGAAGCGGCTTTCTCTTCCATGTTGATGATCTGCTTGCCATCGTAATAGCCGCAATGCTTGCAGATACGGTGAACGAGCATCATCTGCTGGCAGCGCGGGCACTTGACGATAGCCGGCGCAGTCAGCTTCCAGTTCGCACGGCGCATACGGCCGCGGGACTTCGATACTTTACCTTTCGGGACTGCCATGTTTACACCTCCTGATCCTCCGTGGGAATGATTTCTTCCATGCGTTCGGCTAAGGCCTGGAAGGGGTTCCTGTAAAGGGATTCCTTCCGGCATGAACACGTCGTTACGTTGAGGTTTGCGCCGCATTGGTCGCACAGACCTTTGCAGTCTTCCCTGCAGAGGATGCGCGTCGGTACCTCCAGCAGCACGGAGGTCCGCACCGCGTCGGTTAAATCCAGCACATGTCCCTGATAGGTGTACTGCTCTTCAGCCGGCTCCTCTCCCTCCGTCTCGCGGACGAAGGCCTCGCTGACAGGCGCCGAAACCTCTGTCAGCGCCGGAGCCAGACAGCGCGCACAGCGGGATTCCACCACCGTCTGGGCTTGCGCATTGATCACGACGGTTTCCCCCGTGATCATGTACGTACCGGACAGCCTGACCGGGCTGACGTACCGGACGGTATCCCCGCCCCAGCGGTCTTCCCCCCAGGTCTCCTCCAGCGTGAAGGGAACATCGATTCCCTTGGTCTGCACGCCTCGGGTTATATCCAGTTTCATCGTACCACCTCGAAAAATGACCATCCCGCATTATACGCGCACGCCGTTGGCTTGTCAAGCGTCAATCCGCGAATCCGGCCTGCCGCAGGTGGGCTCAGCCCTTCGGCTCCCCTCTGCCGCCGTTGCTGGGATAATCGGGATAATAGTTATTGCCAGGTCCCGGATCGTCCCACTCGTCCCCCCACGGGTCAGGTTTTTTGTCCGGCCCCGGATCGTGGTTAAAAATGCTGGGGTGATACGTCCTGTAGTTCCAGTACTCGTCTTCGTTCTCCAGGAACTCGATGTAGTCCTTCGGAATCCATCCCTGCCCGAAGGCCGTGTCGCAGAGGTAGGTGTCCATGCACTCGCCCAGCATGATGAGCGGCGCGCCTTCGATCAGCTGGCCCCACTTGCGCCAGGTGACGTCCGGCACCTTGCGGACGTTGACTTTGTGCCGCGTGCAGTAGCCGTACTGCGGCTTCTCATACTCCGTAAAGGGATTCTGCACCTTGTAAATCCACACCTTTTCCGAATTCTGACTCCAGCCCGGCTCTTTGAAGACTTTCGGGTTCACCATGGAGTCACCCATCGCGGCTGCAGCCGTCGCGAGAAGCAGCGCGGCGAGAAGCAGCATGCAAACGATCTTTTTCACGAAGTTGCCTCCTTCCGTCGTCTCTGTCAAAACTCCCTGAATCCTTTGTCATCCGGATTGACGAAAGCCTGGACCGCGCGCGAAGAAAGGTTGCCTTGCCGGGGAGCCGGCCGACTTACCACCAGCTGTGGCGGAAGACGACCAGCTCGCCCTTGCTGTTGTGCGTCAGGCCCGTATAGCCGGTGCCCGGCTCGCGGTACCATTTGGCTTTCAGTTCCGCTTCCGTAATTTTTCCGGCTTTGTACTGCTCCATCAGCTTTTTGTTGTAACCGGGGTGATCCTTGGGCGCACGGCGGTAGAAGTTCGGGTGCTCGGCGGTGTAATCCGCAAACTCGCTCTCCGTCATTCCCTCAAAGATCCGGATGTACTGCTTGGGCACGTACCCGTCTCCGAACACCGTGCGGCACAGGTACTCGTCGCCCTCCTCGCCGAGTACGACCACGGGCGCCCTGCGGATCAGTTCCCCGCGGCGGGGATAGCGCTCGCCCGGGTTTACGCGGACGTTGACGCGCTCGCCCGTGCAGCAGGCATAGGCCGGATAACGGGAATCCTCTTTGTTCTCTTCCGGGGCGGCGGTTTCCGCGGCTTCCGCCTGTTCTCCCGTCCCGCCGGCGCCTTCGTCCGAGGCGGTAATCTCCGCCAGGGCCGGGAAGGCCGCCAGCGCCAGCGTCAGCATGAGAGCCAGAAAGATGAAACGCTTCTTCACAGAATGTTCCCCCTTTGCGCAGATTTCGCGCTTTCTTTACAGTGCGTTGACGATGGCCAGCGTATCCCGCGCGATCGGCAGCTCCTCGTTGGTCGCCAGGCGCAGCACCTTGATCGTGGAATCGTCCGTGCTGATGACGCCCGCGTTGCCGCGCACGTTCTTGGCGGGATCGATCTTGACGCCCAGGAACGCCAGCCCGCTGATGACGTCGACCGCGGCCTGCGTGTCGTTCTCACCGATGCCGGCGGTGAAGATGATGGCGTCCGCGCCGCCCACGGCGACGTTGTACGCGCCGATGTACTTCTGCACGCGGTAGGTCCACACGGCGATGGCCGCCTGCGCCAGCTCGTCGCCCGCAGCGGCGGCGGCTTTCACGTCGCGCATGTCGGAGGAGACGGACAGGCCGGCAAAGCCGGACTTCTTGTTGAGGGTGTTCAGCATCTCGTGGATGTCCATGCCGGTGTTGTCCATGATGTACTCCAGCACGGCGGGATCCACGTCGCCGGAACGGCTGCCCATCAGCAGGCCCTCAAGAGGCGTAAGGCCCATGGAGGTGTCCACGACCTTGCCGTTGACCACGGCGGACAGGGAGGAGCCGTTGCCCAGGTGGCAGATGATCAGCTTGCAGGCGTCGGCCGGCTTGCCGATGTACTTGGGCGCCTCGCCCGCGATGAAGCGGTGGCTGGTGCCATGGAAGCCGTAGCGGCGGACCTTGAGGGTCTTGTAGTACTCATACGGCACACCGTAGAGGTACGCCTTGGGCGGCATCGTCTGGTGGAAAGCGGTATCGAACACGGCGACGTTGGGCTTGCCCGGCATGACCTCCTGGCAGGCGCGGATGCCGGCGATGTTCGCCTTCTGGTGCAGCGGTCCAAGCGGCACCAGCGCCTCGATCTCGGCGAGGGTCTCCGGGGTCACCAGCGCGGACTCCTTGAAGGTCTCGCCGCCGTGCAGCACGCGGTGGCCGCAGGCGCCGATCTCGTCCAGAGAGGCGATGGCGCCGTTTTCCTTGTCCGTCAGCGCCTCCAGAACGGCGGAAATCGCTTCGGAGTGATTCTTCATGTTGCGCGTGAACTCAATGCCCTTGTCGGTGCCCAGCACGCTGTGCTTGAAGTGCGTTCCCTCGATGCCGATGCGCTCCACAAGGCCCTTCGCCTTGACGGACTCGTCGTCCATGTCGATCAGCTGGTACTTGAGGGAAGAAGAGCCGGAATTGATGACAAGAATTTTCATGGGTATCTCCTCCAATACAGTATTCAGTTGGGATGGCCGGAAAATGCATACTGCCTTATGCAAGGCATAATAACACATATAAATTATACTGAATGAGCGCCCTTTTGTAAAGGAAGTTCACGGAAAAAGGGACGCCCGGAAACCCTGCAAAAGAATTCGCCCGGGAAAGAATCCCCCGGGGCATTGAAAAGAGGGCGCTCTATGTGCTACAATTCGTCTATCTTCAAACAAAAAAGAGATCTGGAGGGTTTTGAAATGGCTGATATGTTTGCACCGATGATCCAAAAACTGAAGGCGAACCCGAAGACCATCGTCTTCACCGAGGGCGCCGATCCCCGCATCCAGGAGGCGGCTGCCCGTCTGCTCGCCGAAAAGGTGCTCAACGTGGTGATGGTCGGCAACAAGACCGAGATTGAAGCGGCTTCCGCCGCCTCCGGCTTCGACATCAGCGGCGCCGAGATCGTCGACCCCGAGACCTACGAGGGCTTCGACGACATGGTCGCCAAGATGGTGGAGCTGCGCAAGGGCAAGATGAGCGCCGAAGACTGCGCCGCGGCCCTGAAGAAGTCCAACTACTTCGGCACGATGCTGGTGAAGATCGGCAAGGCCGACTGCCTGCTGGGCGGCGCCACTTACTCCACCGCCGATACCGTCCGTCCCGCGCTGCAGCTGATCAAGACCAAGAAGGGCGCCTCCCTGGTCTCCTCCTGCTTCATCCTGGACCGCGACTTCGGCGACGAAGGGCTGCGCCGCATCGCCATGGGCGACTGCGCCATCAACATCGACTATCAGGATTCTGTCGACAAGGCGACCGGCGAAGTGAAGCAGACCGCCGCCGCGAAGCTCGCCGAGGTGGTCGTTTCCACCGCCGAAACCGCGAAGATCTTCGGCATCGATCCGAAGGTCGCGGTGCTGAGCTTCTCCACCAAGGGCTCCGGCAAGGGCGGCACCGTGCAGCTGAGCCACGACGCCACCGCCATCGCCCAGGAGAAGGCGCCGGAACTGGCGATCGACGGCGAACTGCAGTTTGACGCCGCGGTCTCCATGGAAGTCGCCGCAACCAAGTGCAAGGGCAGCAAGGTCGCCGGCCAGGCCAACACCTTCATCTTCCCCTGCATCGAGGCCGGCAACATCGGCTACAAGATCGCCCAGCGACTGGGCGGCTATGCGGCCTACGGCCCGATCCTGCAGGGTTTGAACGCGCCCATCAACGATCTCTCCCGCGGCTGCAACGCGGACGAAGTCTACAAGATGAGCCTGATCACGGCCTGCCAGAGCTGAGGCACGACCGTCAGCCATCACGCGCCGTCCGAAAGGGCGGCGCGTGTTCTTTTAAACCTTCCCCCGGAGGACATGCGATGCAGACCGATCTTCCGCTTTTTCTTCGCGGCCTTTCCATCAACTGGGAGCGGATTCCGCAGGGCAGTTATCTGCGCGGCATCCCGGCGCTTTCGGGCCCCGGCCCCCTGTCCTTTTGCTCGCCCGTCACCTTTTTCGTCGGGGAAAACGGCAGCGGCAAATCCACCCTGCTGGAAGCCATCGCGGTAGCCTGGGGCTTCAATCCGGAGGGCGGCACCCGGAACTACAGCTTCTCCACGTACGATTCCCACTCCGAACTCTTCTCAGCCCTGCGGCTCCTGCGCGGCGCCCGGCGGCCGCGGAACGGATATTTTCTGCGCGCGGAGAGCTTTTACAACGTCGCGACGCGGGAAGAAGAGTACAGCCGCGGGCCCGGCGGCGTGCCGCTGCACCTGCACGAACGCTCGCACGGCGAAAGCTTCCTTTTGCTCGCCCGGGAAAACTTCGCCGGCGGCGGGTTTTATCTGCTGGACGAGCCGGAGGCCGCGCTCTCGCCCCAGCGGCAGCTGACCCTGCTCATCGAAATCCACCGCTGCGCTGCCGCCGGCGCGCAGTTTATCGTCGCCACGCATTCGCCAATCCTGCTCGGGCTTCCCGGAGCCGACATCCAGAGCTTCGACGGAGGGCCGGTTCACCCCATACGTTATGAGGAAACGGACAGCTACCGCGTCACCTCCCTTTTTATGAGCGACCGCGAGCGGCTGCTCCGCAAGCTGCTGGAGGAAGAGCCATGAACGTCTGCGGCGTCATCTGCGAATACAATCCCTTCCACAACGGGCACCTCTTCCACCTGGCGCAGGCCCGCCGTCAGAGCGGGGCGGATTACGTCGTCTGCGTCATGAGCGGGGACGTCACCCAGCGGGGCACCTTTGCCCGGCACGACAAGTTCCTCCGCACGCGGATGGCGCTGCAGGGCGGGGCTGACCTCGTCCTCCAGCTGCCCACGCGCTTTTCCTGTGCCGCGGCGGACGAATTCGCCGCAGGCGGCGTCGCGCTCCTCTCGGCGCTCGGCGTAGTGACCCACTTGTCCTTCGGCTGCGAGCCGGAGACGCTGCCCGTCCTGCTGCCCGCGGCCCGGGCGCTCCGGGCGGAGACCCCCGCCTTCAGGGATGCGCTGGCCTCCGCGCTTCAAAGCGGGATTCCCTACCCCGCCGCTTACGCAAAGGCTGCCGAAGACACGCTGGCGCCGGACGGAACGGCCGAGCTGCTCTCACAGCCCAACGCCGCGCTGGCGCTGCAATACCTGCGCGTCCTGCCGCCGGACATCACGCCCGTTCCCGTCGCGCGCACCGGCAGGCGGCACGACGAGCCCGGTCTGCATCCGCTGGCCGGGGCCTCCGCCATCCGCCGCGCGCTGGAAGACGGGCTGCCCGCCTCCGATATCGCTCCCTCGCTGCCTTTCTCCCGTGCGGTAGCGGAAGCGGAGCAGCGCGGCTTCGTCCACCCCGAAAATGCGCTGGAGCTGCCCGCCCTGTGGCGCCTGCGCAGCCTCTCCGCCGCAGAACTCGCCCGCCTTGCAGGCGTCAGCGAGGGGCTGGAGAACCGCATCGCACAGGCGGCCCGGCAGGCCGGGGACCGGGAGACGTGGCTTTCCCTGTGCAAGACGCGCCGCTACACCCGGGCGCGTCTTTCCCGCATCTTCATCTGTGCCCTGCTGGGCCTCACACAGCCGCTCGCGTCGGCGCATCCGTCGCCCGAATACGCGCGCATCCTCGGCTTCAGGCAGAGCGCCCGGCCGCTTCTCGGCGCCATTGGCAGGCGCACCTGTGTGCCGCTTGTCGCCAAGTGCGCGGATTTCGACAGGGCGAATCCCCTCTTCGCCCTGGATGTCCGCGCGCGGGACCTCTGGGCGCTCGGATGCGAAAATCCCGCGGCGCGCGCCGCGGGATCGGATTTCACAACCAGCCCGGTGATGCTTGAAGGGACGGCGTGACCTTTACGGACTTTGGGGGTTCGGCCTCATTCTCCCATAAGGCCGGAAATAACGCGTTCCGCCCAGTCGTCGAACCCTTCCGGATCCCTGTCGTACAGGATGCCGGATACGTCCTGCGCCGACATCGTCAGCTCCGCCATGCTTTCCGCAAGCTTGCCGCCTGCGGCCGTAACCAGCCCGCTCTCTCCTTCGGCGCCCAGGATCTTCTGCGCCAGCGAGAGGGCGGCTTTCCATTTTTCCGGGTCCTGCCTGCATGCCTGCGTCAGCGCCAGGCCGCAGGCCGGCGTGCCGACCAGCGCCGTGCGCCTCTCGCCGTCCAGCCCCGGCAGGGCGATGGCCCGCACGGCGTCCCGGCGCTCCTCCGGGACAGAGAGCGAGAAGTCCCACGAATCAAAGCGCATGGCCGCCTTGCCGGAGAGGAAAGCCTCCGCACTGGGCTGATCTTCCGCGTTCCACGGATCCTGTCCGAAAGCGCCGACCGCCACAAGCTGCGACAGGACGAGAGCGGCGCCCTCTTTCGACGCTTCGCTGCCGAATTCCGCCGCCGGCGCACCCATCATCGCCGCGCAATCCAACACGATTTCCGGCCACTCCGTCAGCGCGTTGGCAATGGGCGTCACGCCCGTCTGGGAGAGCACGGCGCAGGCGACCACCAGGTCCTCCCAGCTCTCCGGCGCCGCAAGGCCGGCCTTTTCCAGCACGTCGGTGTTGACGAACAGCGTCTCAAAGTGGAAGCGCACCGGCGTCAGCAATACGCTGCCGTCCTTTTCCGCCATCGCGGCAAGGCTGCGCACGCCCGCCGCGCCGGCCTGCGAGAGCTCCTCCGCCGGGACCAGGTCCTTTGCCCCCAGCCCGGATCCGACGGGCAGGACGACGAGATCCGCCTCCCCCGCACCGACGGCGCGGCGCAGCGCTTCAAACCAGGGCTCATCCTGCAGCGCGGAATAGTCCTCGCAGGCGTTTCCCGTCTCCTCTTCCCAGGCGCGCACCAGTTCTTCCCATCCCTGCGCGCCGGGATCCATGTCCGCAAACGGCGTGTAGACGCGCAGAACAGCCGCCGTGGACAGCACGGGCGCAAGCGCCAGCGCGAGGCACAGCAGCAAAAGGGCATTCCGTTTCATGTTCCATTCCTCCTGCTGTTTACAGCTTCAAATCGACTGTTTTCTTCAGTATCCGCCGGGCAAGCGGAGCCGCCACGCTGCCGCCGCTTCCCCCGTTTTCCACCAGCACGCAGACCGCGTAAGGGGCGGACGGATTGGTGATATACCCGACAAACCAGGCGTGGGCGGCGATGCTCTTGTCGTTGCTCGCCTCCGCGGTGCCGGTCTTTCCTGCCACCACGTAACCGCTGAGGGCTGCCCGGCTCCCCGTTCCGCGCTCCACCACGCGGATCATCTCCGCTTCCACCCTGTCGGCGACGCTGCGGGGCATCACACTCACGGCGCCCTTGCCCGCGGGCAGCGCCCGCTCCGTCCCGTGCGGCGTCAGGATCCTCGAAATCAGCCTCGGTTCCGGCATTTGGCCGCCGTTTGCCACGGCGCAGGCGATCAGCGTCATGTGCAGCGGCGTCGCCAGCACGCGCCCCTGGCCGATGGAAGACCACGCGAGGTCCTCCGCGCTCAGGTTGTCGATGGGATAGCTGGAATTATACACGATGAGATCGTCAAACAGGAAATTCTCGTTAAAGCGGAGCGCCTCCGCCGTACTGCCCAGCCCCTCGTAGCCCAGCTTCTGGGAGAGGGACGCAAAGGCCGTATTGCAGGAGTGGGAAAAAGCCTCCGAAAGGGTCTGCCTGCCGTGCGCGCTCTGCTCCGTCACCGAATACCCGCCCACGGAATAGCGGCCGCTGCAGTCGAAGGTCATCGAATCCGCCCCGGAAAGGTTCTCAAGGGCCGAGGCGAGGGTCACGATCTTAAAGGTGGATCCGGGCGGATACAGGCCCTGCGTGCAGCGGTTCATCAGCGCGCCTGCCGTATCGTCCGAAAGCGCCGCGTCCATATTCTCCGGATCGAACTGCGGCAGGGAGACCATGGAGAGAATCTCTCCGCTCCTCCAGTTCATCACGACGGCTGCCCCGCGTTTGCCCCGCGGAAACTGCTCCGTAATGTACCTGGAAAGCCGCTCCGACACCGTGAGCTCCAGGTCGTCCCCGTGGAGCGTTTCGCCGGAAAGCGCGTCACTCAGCCGCTCGAACAGCCCTGCCTTGAAGCCCAGCAGGTACTGCGCATGGAAAGTATCCACACCTGTGGAGACCTTTCCCTCGCTGTCGCCGACCACCTGGGAGACCGCCATGCGCGTCGCGCGGTCCGGGTTGTAATGGCGCTCGCCCGCCTCGTTCGTCCACGCCAGCATCGCGCCGTCCCGGTCCGTCACCGCGCCCATGACGACGCTCTTCTTCTGGCTGCTGATGCGCGGATTGTGCGGGCTGGCGATCCACCGGCCCCCGTAGAAGGAGACGGAATAGCCGAAATAGGCGATCATAAGGCCGGTCATGAGGCCGAAGCACGCCGTCAGCAGGCGGACGCGCCGTCTGATTGCCTTCATAGCTTCACCTCCCGGCGGGGCATCGCGGCAAAGAGATCCGCCGCCAGCGCGTCCCGCGCGCCGAAACAGGTCCCGTGCAGGATCCCGATCATGCCCATACAGGAGATCAGCGAGGAGCCGCCGTAGCTGAGGAAGGGCATCGTGACGCCCGTGAGGGGTATCAGCTTGATGACGCCGGCCACGATCATGAAATTCTGTATCCCCAGCGACGCCAGCACGCCGCACGCGAGCAGCATGTCAAAGGAGCGCCGCGCGCGGCACACGAGAGCTACACCCCGCAGAATCAGCAGAACGTGGAGCAGGAGCAGCAGCACGCCGAAAACCTGGCCCAGCTGCTCGCAGATCACGGCAAAGATGAAATCGTTGTAGAACTCCGGGATCTTCTCCGGCGTTCCCTGTCCGAGGCCGACGCCGAAGAGCCCGCCGGACCCGATAGCCAGCAGCGCCTGGATGATCTGGTAGCCGCCGCCGTTCGGATCGCTCCACGGGTTGCGCCACATCGCCACGCGTACCTTTACGTGGGAGAAGAGCCGGTAACCCAGACCCGCCGCGAAGACGCCGCCGCCGATTCCCGCGACGGTCATCGGCACGTTGCCGCAGGCCGCGTAGAAGAGAATCAGCGTCGTCAGGTAGTAGATGAGGGCCGTGCCCAGGTCCCGCTGGAGCATCAGCAGCAGCATGCAGGACGCGGCAAAGAACACGGCCGGCATCATCTGCAGGATCGTCCGGTGGGCGCTGAAATAGCGCGCCAGGACGAGGATGAGGCACAGCTTCACGAGCTCGCTGGGCTGAAAGGAGCCGATGAGGGGCAGCGTCACCCAGTTTTTCGCGCCGTTGATCCACTCTCCGTAGAGCAGCGGCAGGACGAGCAGCGTGAGGCCGCCCGTGATAGCAAGAACGCTCAGCAGGCGCGTGTGGCGCAGCCGCGTCACCGTCAGGCTCATCAGCACCATAAAGACGAGGCCGCCTAGATAGCAGATCATCTGCCGCTGCCCGCGCATCGGTGAGACGGTCAGCAGGATGACGATGCCCGTCCCGCAGAAGAAATTGGTCAGCGCCATGACGGGCGGATCGACGGGCAGAAAGCGGGGCAGGACGAGCGTCGTAAACAGGCCGGCCGCGACGACCATCATGCAGAGCGCCTGCGCCGTCTGGGACGGTTCGGTGCCCGGCCGCCCCAGGGCCAGCAGCATGCCGGTGATCTGGAAGGCCGCTGTCAGCAGCGCACACAGCGCCGCCTCCGCGCCGGCGGCGCGGGAGAGCACCTTCCTTCTGTCGGCCGCGGCCGCGTCCATGCGCTTGGCCTCTCTCTGGGAGGCGGAGCGCTCCCTTCCGGCTTTCCTGTCCTTCCGCCGTGCCTCCCGCGTGCGGCCGGGCGCCCCCAGGCCGTTCCCCCTGCCGCGCTGCGCGCTTTCGCGCCGCTTTCTTGTGACGTAAGGGCCTGCCGCCGCCTCCGCGGCCGTCAGCTTGTCGCGCTGCATGCGCAACCGCAGCCGCAGGTCGCCAAGGCGAAGCTCCGCGCCGTCCCGGAGGATGGCCTCGTCTCCGGGCTGCGCCTGAACGCCGTCCACGAGGAAACCGTCCCTGTGCAGGGGCGCCATGTGCAGTCCGTCCTCCTCCATCCAGAAGAATGCGGAACGCAGATGGACCTTGCGGTAGGGGATGCAGACGTCGCACCCGGCGGCGGAACCCATCGTCCCCTCCATGGGGACGCGCAGCTCGGCACCCTTCGCAAGCCGCTTTCCTCCCTCGCTCATCACGCGGAAGACACAGGCACAGCCGACGCCCGGCACGCTTTTCGCGATGCGCCGCCAAAGCGCGCGCTCCGAGCGCCATCGCTTCAGCAGCAGCAGCGCGATCAGCACGGCACAGAGGGAGGCGAAATAGCCGTACGCCAGCCCGGCCGCCCTGTACCACGCCCCGTCCATACCGCTTCCCCCTCGTCCGAAAATGTCCATTTATTGTAGCATCATTCGCTGGGTTGCGCAATGCGTGACCCTTGCCCCGGCCCGCAGCTGCCGCTATAATGGTTGCACAGTTCCACAGCAGGAGGCCCTTATGCCGAGCATCGTCTGGTCCGTCCGCAGGCGGGAACGCCCGTCGGAGCGCGCGCTGTCCGCCGCGATGAGCGCGCTTGCCGTCTTCTTCCTTCTGGAAGGTATCTACTTCTCCCGCGCGTTTATGCTGTCCTGCTTCTGCATGGCCGCCTGCCGCTTCGTCTACGGGGCCGTCCGGGTCCGCGAGTTTGAATACACGCTGGAAGACGCGAAGCTTTCCATCGACCGCGTCGGCGACCGCGGGCGGCACCGGCTCCACGAGATTCCGCTGGCGGACGTCGAAATCCTGTCTCTGCCGGACGGGGAAGCCGTTCTTCCTTATAAAAAGGGCGGCGTCCGCCTGCCCAAATTCGACTACACCTCCTACCGGGAGGACGTCCCCTGGTATACGCTCATCGCGAAGGAGAACGGGCAGCGCGTCAAGCTGCTGTGCGAGCTTCCGCCGGAAGCGATCGCCGTCTTCCGCCGGAAAAACGCCGGCTGCGTCCGCCTGAACTGAGCGCAGCCCGCTGTATTGCGACACTCTTTGTCGAACTGTCCGTTATGAATCCCTTTTTGTGCAAATAGCTAAAACTATCTATCCTTCATGGA
Source organism: uncultured Eubacteriales bacterium (assembly GCA_902781095.1). Lineage (GTDB taxonomy): Bacteria > Bacillota > Clostridia > Christensenellales > Aristaeellaceae > Ventricola. Next base: position 19,796 of record CACZHW010000014.1, on the reverse strand, counting down.
CATCCTGCACTATGTATGATAGAATTGGTTCGAAGAGCAGCTCTGTGCTTTAGAGGGGCTGCATAATTTAAGGAGGAATTCACATGAACAAGAAGATCCTTGCTCTGGTCCTGGCCTGCATGATGACGCTCGTCGCCTGCTTCGCCATGGCCGAGACCCTGACCGTCACCGCGTGGGATCCGAACTTCAACATCCCCGCGCTTGAGGCCGCCGCCGCAGACTACAAGGCCGAGCATCCGGACTTTGAGCTGGTCATCAACACCGTGTCCGGCTCCTCCGACGTGGAACTGGCCATGACGACCGCCGGTTCCTCCGGCGACTACAGCACCCTGCCCGACATCGTGCTGTTCCAGGATCACTATATCCAGCGCTACGTCGCCGACTATCCGGACGCGTGGCAGAACCTGGAAGGCGCGGCCATCAACTGGGATGACTTCGGTGCCGAGAAGCTCTCCTACTCCACCATCAACGGCACGCACTACGGCGTTCCGGTCGACAACGGCACCGCGATCTTCGCGTACCGCGTCGACATCCTTGAGCAGTGCGGCTACACCCTGGCCGACGTGACCGGCATCACCTGGGACCGCTTCATCGAGATCGGTGAGGACGTCTGGGCCAAGACCGGCAAGTACCTCCTCTCCATGGACGGCAGCGGCAACGACCTGCCCTACATGATGCTCCAGGCCGAGGGCCTCTCCCAGTTCAAGGACGGCGAGCCCTTCATCGTCGAGAACGAGGCCATGGTCCAGATCATCTCCAAGCTGGTTGAAATGATCCAGAAGAACATCCTCTTCCTGTCCAACGACTGGACCGGCTACACCGACGGCAGCATCATGGGCGACCAGGTTGCGGGCGTCATGAACGGCAACTGGATCATCCCCACCATCAGCCAGGTGGCTGACAACAGCGGCAAGTGGGAAATCACCACCCTGCCGACCCTGACCGGCGCGGAAGGCTATGCGGCCAACGGCGGCTCCTCCCTGTACATCACCGCCAACTGCAAGAACCCCGACCTGGCCAAGGACTTCCTGGCCAAGACCTTCGGCGGCAGCACCAAGACCTATGATGCCGCGCTGCGCGACGGCGGCGTCATCACCTGCTGCATCAGCGCCGGCCAGTCCGACGTGTACAAAGAGGGCGTCCCCTTCTTCAACGGCCAGCCGATCTACTCCGACATCGTCGAGATGGGCTCTCACGTGCCGATCGTCGAGCAGAACGACTATCACTACACCTGCCGCCAGTACATCGGCGCCGCCATCCAGGAAATCCTGATGGGCAGCGACGTGGCGACCGCCCTGCAGAACGCGGAGAGCCAGCTGCGCTTCGCGATGGATCTGTAATCCGAATACGCACAGCTTCACGCTGTAAAAAGTCCAAAGCGGGGAATCGGATGTCCGGTTCCCTGCTTTGGGTTTCAGCAAGGAGGTTTTAGCCCCTATGAACAAGAAAAAAGGGATGGGGCTGCTCGCCAGGCAGCAGGCTGCCGGCTGGGCATTTCTGACGCCGGCCACCCTGCTCATCTTTGTCATGAGCTTCTGGCCGATGGTCCGGGCCTTCATCATTTCCTTCCAGACGGGCTCGGCCGCCAACCTCAAGTGGGCGGAGCCCGTCACGAAGAACTATCAGCGCATGCTGCAGGACAAGATGTTCCAGACAGCCATGGGCAATACGTTCCTCTACCTCGTCATCCAGGTCCCCATCATGCTGGTGCTCGCCATCCTGCTGGCACAGCTGCTCAACAACAAGGACCTCAAGTTCCGCGGGCTGTTCCGCACCATGATCTTCCTGCCCTGCGCCACGGCGCTGGTCTCCTACGCCATCATCTTCAAATCCCTCTTCGCCACGCAGGGCCTCATCAACTCCGCTCTGGTCGGTATCGGCATCCTCAAGGAAAACTACAACTTTCTCGGCAATCCTGCCAGCGCAAAGGCGGTCATCATCATCGCCCTGCTCTGGCGGTGGACAGGCTACAACATGGTCTTCTTCCTCTCCGGCCTGCAGAACATCGAGTACTCGGTTTACGAGGCCGCGAAGATCGACGGCGCCAACGCCTGGAAGACCTTCTGGAACATCACCGTTCCGCTGCTCAAGCCCGTCATCGTCATGACCGGCATCATGTCCATCAACGGCACGCTGCAGCTCTTCGATGAATCGGTGAACCTCACCAACGGCGGCCCGGCCAACACCACCATCACGATGTCGCATTACATCTACAACAACTCGCTGGGCCAGGGCGTCGCCAACTTCGGTTACGCCTCCGCGCTGTCCTTCATCGTCTTCATCCTGGTGGCCGTACTGGCCGCGATCAACCTGAAGGTGGGTGATACCCGTGACTGAGGCGCCCCGCAAAACCAACGTTTCGCACATTCAGCTGCGGCTCATCCCCAGCTATATCTTCCTCATCATCGTGTCCCTCATCTCCGTTTTCCCGCTGTACTGGATGCTGACGGCCGCCACCAACACCACGGTGGAGGTCGCGCGCGGCAAAATCTGGTTCGGCACCAACCTGCTCGTCAACTACCAGAACCTCATCAAGCAGCAGGACCTCTGGCGCGCGATGGGCAATTCCTTCCTGTATTCCACCGTTCAGACGGTGGTATGCCTGTTCGTCTGCTCCCTGGCCGGCTACGGCTTCGAGCTCTACCACGACAAGCATAAGGACCGCCTCTTCTCTATCCTGCTGCTGGCCATGATGGTGCCGCAGGTGGCGACGCTGATCCCGCTGTTCATGATGGTCTCCAAGATGAAGCTGCTCAACACGGTCTGGGCCTTCATCCTGCCTTCCATTTCGACGCCCTTCATGATCATGATGTTCCGCCAGAATTCGCGCAACTTCCCCGTCGACGTGCTGGAAGCGGCGCGCATCGACGGCGAGAGCGAGCTGCGCATCTTCTTCAACATGTACTTCCCGATCATGAAGTCCACGTACGCCGCGGCGGCGGTCATCACCTTCATGAACTCGTGGAACGCCTACATGTGGCCCCGCGTGGTTATGAAGGACAACAGCGCGCAGACCATGCCGATGCTCATCGCCAACCTGTCCAACGGCTACGCCGTGGACTACGGCATGATGATGCTGGGCGTCCTCTTCTGCTCGCTGCCCACGATCATCATCTTCTTCGTGCTGCAAAAGCAGTTCGCGGAAGGCATTACGGGTTCCGTCAAATAATCTCCTGACAAACCGCCTCCCCTGCGGGGGAGGTTTTTTATTTACACCGAAAACGGCCGCCTCTGCCCCTGTTTTGCATTTTCCCGGGAAAAGGCGTATAATCCCCGCAATGCAAACGGAGGCGATTTTTTGACTCGCGACGAAATCAACGGAATGATGCTGCAGGCCTTCCAGTGGGAACTGCCCGCGGACGGCGGACACTGGAGGCTGCTGAAAAAGAACGCCCGCGCGCTGGCGCGGCTGGGCTTTACCGCCATTTGGCTGCCGCCCGCCGCAAAGGGCGCCAGCGGCAAAAACGACGTCGGCTATGGCGTCTACGATCTCTATGACCTCGGCGAATTCGATCAAAAGGGCACCGTGGCCACCAAATACGGCACGGCGGAGGAGTACGCCGACTGTATCCGTGCCCTGCGGCGTGCCGGCCTGCTCGTGCTGGCGGACGTCGTGCTGAACCACCGGCTGGGCGCGGATGAACCGGAGCGCGTGCGCGTGCGGCCCGTCGATCCCGGCAACCGGCTGGCGCCTCCCGGCCAGGCGCAGGAGGCCGAGGTATACACCCGGTTCACCTTCCCCGGCCGGAAAGACCGCTACTCCCCCTTCGTCTGGGACCACCGACGCTTCACCGGCGTCGATACCAGCACGCAGGGTCAGCAGCGTTCCCTGTTTTTGCTGGACGGCAAGCAGTGGGCTGCGGACGTGGACGGCGAGAACGGTAATTTCGACTACCTGATGGGCGCCGACGTGGACGTCTGCGACGCGGAGGTCGGTGCGGAGCTTCGGCGCTGGGGCCTCTGGTTTTTGAAGAAGAGCGGCGCCGACGGTTTCCGTCTGGACGCCGTCAAGCACATCAGCGCCTCCTTCCTCGCCGGATGGCTTTCCGCGCTCCGGGAGGCGACGGGACGGGAGCTCTTTGCCGTCGGCGAATACTGGAACTACGACCGCTCCGCGCTTGAGGCCTTCCTGTCACGCACGGGCAACTGCATGAGCCTCTTTGACGTACCGCTGCACGGCCACTTCCGGGAGGCCTCTCACAGCGGCGGCACATACGACATGCGCGGCCTGTTCGCGGATACGCTCACGGATTCACGCCCGGAGCTTTCCGTCACCTTCGTGGACAACCACGACACACAGCCCGGCCAGTCTCTGGAAAGCTGGGTGGACGGCTGGTTCAAGGCCGCGGCTTACGGCTTCATCCTGCTCGGGCGCAGCGGTTTCCCCTGCGTCTTCTGGGGGGATCTGTACGGCATCCCTTCCCGCGGCATCGGCGCGGTATCCCAGCTGCCCGCGCTCATGCGCCTGCGCCGGACCAGCGCCTTCGGCGAAGAGCACCGCTACCTCGACAATCCCAGCCTCGCCGGCTTTACCCGGGAGGGCACGGGCGCTGTCCCCGGCAGCGGCCTGGCCTTCCTGTGCACCGACGCGCAGGGCGGCGAAAAGCGAATGTACGTCGGGCGTGCCTTTGCCGGCCGCGTCTTCCGCTGCGACCTCGGCGGAAGGCCGCCTGTCACGATCGATCCGGAGGGGTTCGGCACCTTCTCCGTGGCAGACGGCGGCATGAGCGTCTACACCCCTGTGCCCGGCCTGCTCACGCGCCTCTGGCGGTTCTTTCACCGCTGATGCGAGAGGCTGCGCACAAAACGGTAAAAACCCCGCCCTCTGTTCAGAAGGCGGGGTTTTTGTGTTCAGCTCGAAATCAGAACTTGAGGCCGTTGATCTTGATGCCGGGGCCCATCGTGGAAGAGAGCACCACGCTGCGCAGGTAGGTGCCCTTGGCAGCGGCGGGCTTCGCGCGGACGATCGCGCTCATCAGGGCATTCAGGTTCTCGGTCAGCTGCTCGGCGGTGAAGGACTTCTTGCCGACCGGGCAGTGGATGATGGCCTGCTTGTCGAGACGGTACTCGACTTTACCGGCTTTGATCTCGGAAATCGCCTTGGCGACGTCCATGGTGACCGTGCCGCTCTTGGGGTTAGGCATGAGGCCTTTCGGGCCAAGGATACGGCCGATACGGCCGACGACACCCATCATGTTGGGGGTCGCGACGACGACGTCAAACTCAAACCAGTTCTCGCTCTGGATCTTCTGGACGAGCTCCTCGGCACCGACGTAATCCGCGCCGGCCGCCTCGGCTTCCTTCGCCTGGTCGCCTTTGGCGAAGACGAGCACGCGGACGGTCTTGCCGGTGCCGTGCGGCAGCACGACGGCGCCGCGGACCTGCTGATCGGCCTGACGGGGATCGACGCCCAGACGGACGGAAACCTCGATGGTCTCGTCAAACTTGGACTTCGCGGTCTGCATCGCCAGCTTGACGGCCTCTTCCGGGTCGTAGAGCTTGCCGGCTTCGATGAGCTTAGCGCTCTCCAGATACTTCTTGCCGTGTTTCATTTTTCGTTCCTCCTTGTGGTGCAAACGGCGCCATCGCGCCTTCCACAGTCTTCATCCCCGCGTCGGGGGATTCCGTTCAGGGTGCTCAGTCCTCGGCCACGGTGACGCCCATGGAGCGGGCGGTACCCTTGACCATGCTCATCGCGGCTTCGATGCTGCCGGCGTTCAGGTCGGGCATCTTCTTCTCCGCGATCTCACGGACCTGCGCCTGCGTCAGCTGGCCGACCTTCGTCTTGTTCGGCACACCGCTGGCCGTCTCAATGCCCAGGGCCTTCTTGATGAGGACCGGGACGGGCGGCGTCTTGGTGATGAAGGTGAAGGAGCGGTCGGAATACACGGTGATGACGACGGGGATGATCATGCCCACGTCGTTCTTCGTGCGCTCGTTGAACTCCTTGCAGAAGCCCGGGATGTTAACGCCGTGCTGGCCCAGCGCAGGGCCGATAGGCGGCGCCGGATTGGCCTTTCCGCCCGGCACCTGCAGCTTGATCATGCCTGTAACTTTCTTTGCCATGGTTGTTCCTCCTCAATCTGTGGTTATGCGGAACCTTCCGGTTCCTCCCACGCGTCGCGGCGCGCCTTACAGGCGCTCCACCTCCGAGATATCGAGCTCCACCATCGTCTTGCGGCCCAGGATGGAGATGGAAACCTGCACCCTGTGCTCCTCGGCGAAGACCTGCTCCACCGTGCCGATGGCATTCTCGAGATTCTCCTGCTTGATGCGGACGTTGTCACCGGCCTGCAGGTCGATGTGCACCGTCCCCTGGCAGCTGGTCATCCGCTCGAACTCCTCGTCCGTAAGCGGGATCGGCTCGCTTCCCGGGCCCACGAAGCCCGTGACGCCGCGCGTATTCCGCACGACATACCAGCTCTCCGTGGTCTTGATCATCTTGACCAGCACATAGCCCGGAAAGATCTTGTGCTGGATGGTATGGGGCTTGCCGTTGCGGATCTCCACAACCTCTTCAATCGGTACCATGACCTCCTGAATGAGATCGCCCATGCCGTTGTTCTCGACCGTCTTGCGCAGATCGGTCGCCACCTTGTTCTCGTAACCCGAATAGGTATGCACCACATACCAAAGGGCTTTTTCCTGCGCCATACCCTCTGCTCCTCTCGCCCGTCTTACAGCGCGATCAGCTGTTTCACGAGGAAGGAAGAGGCCGTATCCAGCACGCCGACGACGATGGCCAGCACGACGACAAAGGCGATAACGACGAGGGAGTAATTGATGAGATCCTCGCGGGAAGGCCAGGCGACCTTCTTAAGCTCGGCCACCATGTTCTTGAACGCGCCCTGAATGCGGCCGGGAAGGGCCTTGCACCAGGCGGCTGCGCGGCTGAAGAAGCCGGGCTTCTCCGTCGTTTTGACTTCCTTTTTCTCAGACATCTCTCTCACATCCTTATTCCGTTGTGCGTAAGCGTCAGCGGGTTTCTTTGTGAACCGTGTGCTTCTTGCAGAAACGGCAGTACTTGCGCATTTCGATACGGTCGGGGTCATTGCGCTTGTTTTTCATCGTATTGTAATTGCGCTGCTTGCACTCCGTGCACGCCAGCACGATCTTCACGCGCGATCCGGCTTGAGCCATCCTGGCACCTCCTTATCCTTTACGGCAGACGGAAAGTCCGCCTGCTAAACATGCTCCGCTATTATACGGCAGAGGTGCGGGGGTGTCAACAGAAAAAACGCAAAAAACGCGAATTTTCTTCATTTTTCTCCGTTTTTCTCCTTTTTTCAGCCTCAGGCGTCTGCTTTTTTCAGTAATAGCTGAAAAATCTTCACTTCTTTCGCTGCGCGGCTTCGACGTCCGCCGCCGGATCGCCGTAACCCATCAGGTTCTTGACGAGCCCGTCCCCGTAACGGTTCATCATGAGGATGGGCAGGGCGATGGTGCGGTCCACATCCCGCAGGGAGGGCATGCCTTCCATCGCCGAGAGCGCGCAGGAAAAGCGGACCTCGCCGCTGCCGTAGTCCATGCGGAAGCCGCCGAACTTGAGGGTGCAGTTGACGCGCGTGATGTATTCGGCCACCTGGGGCCGGACGTCCTCCGTGGCCTTGACGGGGCAGACGGCCAGCACCTCGATGTCGCCCGGATTGACGAAGATGTGCAGCATGCAGGAGGTCAGCTTGCCGGAGAGCAGCATGTTCATCGTGACGTGGAAGAATTTCGCGTCGTCCCGCTGGACGCTGTAGCGGAACTTCCGGGCGCGCAGGCACTCCAGCACGCGGGCGGCGAGCAGGTCGCGCTGGGATACGGGGGCGGGCTCCCCCGGTTTCTCCTCTTCCCCGTAATCGACGCGGATGGTCAGATGCTCCTCCGCGGCGGGCGCCGCGCTCTCGTTCCCGTCCTCCTGTACGCCGCTCCGGGCTTCCTCCGCCGCCGCGGCGTCCGCTTTCTCCGGTTCCGCGGGGCTTTCCGCCTGCTCCTGCGCCTCAGGTCCGGCGGGCGTCTTTTCTTCCTTTTCCTTGTCGGAACCGGGAAGGATGTCCTTCAGTTTATCCATAATGCTCTTCATCAGGCGAAACCCTCTTTCTCTCTCTTCTGCGCCCGGAAGCTGAAGGCCAGCCGGGCGAGCGGCAGCAGATACAGGTAAAACGCGAACAGCAGGGCGCTGTGCGGCGCCCCGATGGCCGAGAGCGGCGCTCCGCCCGCGATGGACCAGGGAATGAGCGGCGCCACGATAATGGCTGAATCCTCCAGGTCGATCGCCAGCGCCTTCCGGTCCTCATAAAAGCCGCTGCACAGCTGGTGGGTCAGCATGACGGTCAGCGTCTGGTTGCAGGCGATCATGGAAGCCGGAAGGGACGTGACGAGCGCCGCCGCATACGGGTTCGTCCGCGCGGCCAGCCGCCGGAGCAGGCGCGTCTCCCCGTCCAGCAGACCGGTCTTCCGAAAGATACCCGCATAGGCGGAGGACAGGCAGACGATGCAAAAGACGCGGAGCATGGAGAGGATGCCGCCGCCGTCGATGAGTTCCGCCGCCCGGGCGTCGCCCGCGGCAAAGCCGAAGACCGCCATGCGGACAAGTGAAGCCGGCGCGATATGCTGGACGAAGAGCGCCAGCGGCAGCGAGACGGCAATGCTGCACAGCATCGCCCGTTTGACCGGGACGCGGAGGGCGGACAGCACGAGGATGGTCAGCGCCGGGAGCACGCAGACAGGCAGAAGCCGAAACTCCGCCGCAAAGACGCCGCCAAGATCCGGAATCTCTCCCGCTCCGGCATAGCGATGCCCCAGCACGGCGTAAAGGAACGCCGCCGCCAGGGCCGGAAAAAAGGCCGTGCGGAGCATCCTGCGGATATTGTCGTAGATGTCCGTCCCGGTCAGCTCCGCGACGAGCAGCGCGCTGGTCGATACGGGCGAGCAGCGGTCGCCCACGAAAATGCCGGAGAGAACCGCACCGCCGATGAGGCTGCCATCGATGCCCAGGCTGCGCCCCATCGTCGCGCAGATGACGCCCATCGTGGCCGCCGAACCCAGCGCCGTCCCGGTCAGCGTCGAGATCGCGCCGCACAGAAGGAAGGTCATCAGCAGATAGTCGGACGGCCGGATGAGCCGTGAGGCCCAGCTGACGATGACGGGGATCGCGCCGGAGGCCCGCCACAGGGCCGTCAGAATCCCGATGAGCAGAACATTGATCAGGATGTTGCGCGCCGAGCGGACGCCGGAGAGGCACATGCCGCAAAGCGCCCGCAGCGAATGTCCCTTCGCCCTTCCGTAGGAAAGGAAGATGAAAAGGCCGACGGCCAGCGCGGCGACCAGCGACCCGTGCAGGATGATACAGCCGACCAGCACGCAGCAGAAGGCCAAAAGGGTCAGCCCTTCCAAGAAACCCCTCCTTCTCCCAGGTTGATGCACGGTCATTATAGCGCCGGGACAATGCAGAAGCAATGGCGGATTGCGGGATTGCTCCCGGAATATAAATGCGAACCGCCAACGGCTGGCATCCGTTGGCGGTTCTTCTGATCTTTCAACTAACGAAGAAGGAGAGCTCTAACCCTACCACTCCGTCTGTCTTCATTGTAACCAAAAAATACGTGAATTTACAGCAGCCGGGTTTTATTATTTGTTCTTGATAAGCGGCGTCAGGTGCCAGATGTTCTCGTTGTACTCGCGGATGGTGCGGTCAGAGGAGAAGATGCCGGACTGGGCGACGTTGACGATCTCCTTGCGCGTCCAGGCGCGGGAATCCTCGTAATCGCGGGCCATGCGCTGGCGGGCCTGCTGATAGGAGCCGAAGTCCTTGAGCACGAGGTACGGATCAGCCATACCGCCGTTGTCCGAGAAGACGAGCGCACGGTAGAGGCCCTCAAACATCTTGGGGTTCTCCGGCGTGAGAGATCCGTCGAAGAGCATGTTGAGCGCGCGGCGGATTTCCGCGTTGTTCTCGTAGATGTCCAGCGAACGGTAGGAGCCCGTCGCGTAGAGCGCCTCAACCTCCTTGGAGCGCATGCCGAAGATGTAGCAGTTGTCCGGGCCGACGAGGTCCGCGATCTCGACGTTGGCGCCGTCCAGCGTGCCCAGGGTGACCGCACCGTTCATCATGAACTTCATGTTGCCGGTGCCGCTGGCCTCCTTGGAGGCGGTGGACAGCTGTTCGGAAACCTCGGCGGCGGGAATCAGCACCTCGGCGGTGGAGACGTTGTAGTTGCGCAGGAAGGCGATCTTCAGCATCTTGTTCGCGCGCTCGTCCTTCTCGATCTTCGCGGCGAGCACGTTGATGAAGTGGATGATCTCCTTCGCCCTGCGGTAACCCGGAGCCGCCTTCGCGCCGAAGATGAAGGTGCGCGGCGAAATGGTGAAGTTCGGGTCGTCGCAGATGCGGTTGTAGAGCACGAGGATATGCAGGGCGTTGAGCAGCTGGCGCTTGTACTCGTGCAGGCGCTTGACCTGGACGTCAAACATGCTGTCCGGATCCAGCACGAGGCCCTGATGGCGGTTGATCCAGCGGGCGAAGCGCTCCTTGTTGCTGTGCTTGATGGCAGCAAACCGCTCGGCAAACGCCGCGTCGTCCGCCAGGGGCATCAGCTTCTTGAGCTCCATGAGATCGGTGCGCCAACCCTGTCCGATGGCCTCGTCCAGCAGGGCGGACAGGTCGGGATTGGCCAGCATCAGCCAGCGTCTGGGCGTGATGCCGTTGGTGATCGCCATGAACTTCTCCGGCATGATCTGGTAGTAGTCGGCGAAGGTGCTGCGCTTCAGAATCTCGCCGTGCAGCTGCGAGACGCCGTTGATGGCGTGGGAATAGGCGATGCACATGTTGGCCATGTGCGCCTGGTCGTAAGCGAGGATGGCCATGTGGCCAATGCGCTCCCACTGTCCGGGGAAGCAGTCGAACAGGTGCTGGCACAGGCGGCGGTTGAGTTCCTGCATGATGGAGTAGATGCGAGGCAGCGTCTCCCTCAGCATGCTCTCAGGCCACTTCTCCAGCGCTTCCGCCATGATGGTGTGGTTGGTGTAGGCGACGGTCGCCTCCGTGATGCGCTCCGCCTCCTCCCACGGCAGGTGCTCCTCGTCCACCAGGATGCGCATCAGCTCCGGAATGACCATCGCGGGATGCGTATCGTTGATGTGGAAGGCGACCTTCTCCGGCAGCAGGCTCATATCGTTGCCGTGCACGCGCTTGAAATCCTTCATCGCGTACTGAAGCGTGGCGCTGACCAGGAAGTACTCCTGCATGAGGCGCAGCTTCTTGCCCTCGGGCGTGTTGTCCTCGGGATAGAGCACCTTGGAGATCTGCGCCGCAATGGAGTTGTCGTCCTGCTTGGCGTAGCTCTCCACGGGCTCGTCCGGGTTGAAGTTCTTGGGCAGAACGGCGCTCCAGGTGCGCAGGCGGTCCACGACGTCGCTGTTGTAGCCGACGATGGGCAGGTCATACGGCACGGCGATGACGTCTTCCGTATCCTCCAGGCTCACATAGTTGTGGCCGTCCACGCCCCACTGCTCGACGAGCTTGCCGCCGAAGCGGATCCGCACCGCATCCCGCTGGGTGGGGATCTCCCACGCGTTGCCGTAAGTCAGCCACTCGTCCGGCACTTCCACCTGCTGGCCGTCCACGATGCGCTGGCGGAACAGGCCGTACTCGTAGCGGATGGTGCTGCCCATCGCGGGCAGATCCAGCGTCGCCATGGAATCGAGGAAGCAGGCAGCCAGACGGCCCAGGCCGCCGTTGCCCAGCGCCGGTTCCGGCTCCTCGTGCAGCACGCCGCGCAGGGTGAGCCCGAGATCGGCGAAGGCCGCCTCGTACTCCTTGGTGTAGCACAGGTTCAGCAGGTTGTTGTGCAGCCAGCGGCCCGTAAGAAACTCGATGGAAAGGTAGTAAAGGCGCTTGGCGTGCGTGGCACGGCGCGCCTCTTTCTCAAACCGCCACTTGAGCATGATCTGGTCGCGGACGGTGGACGCCACGGCGGCGTAAATCTGCTTGGGCGTCGCTTCCTCGATGGTGCAGCCGTAATAGCGCAGCAGTTTGTCGAGAATGGATTCTTTAATGGTTTCTCGGTTGTATTCGCTTTTAAGCGGCATATTTCAAATCCTCCCGGTCAATAATCAAAAACCCGACGTGCGCGCCGGTTTCCCGGACACACGGCGGGTATTATAACATGAATGACAAGCCTGTGACAAGCAAAACCGAAAATCAATCCCGGATACGGGAAATTTTCGCACCGAGGCTGTTCAGCTTCTCCTCCAGGTGCTCGTAACCGCGGTCGATGAAGTGCGTATTGTAAATCTCCGTCGTACCTTGCGCCATAAGGCCGGCGACGACGAGCGCGGCGCCCGCGCGCAGGTCGGAGGCTTCCACCGCCGCGGCGTGCAGCTGCGGGATGCCCTGAATGACCGCGGTCTGTTCATAGATGCGCACGTTCGCGCCCATGCGCTCCATCTCATAGAGATGGCGGAAGCGGGACTCGAAGATGTTTTCCACGATGGTGCTCGTGCCCATGGCCGTGCACAGCAGCGCACTCATGGGCTGCTGCAGGTCGGTCGGGAAGCCCGGGTAGACCTGCGTCTTGAAGGACACACCGCGGTGCGCCCCCAGCGAGCGGACGCGGATGGCGTCGTCGCGCTCGTCCACGCGCGCGCCCATCTCCAGCAGCTTGGCGGTCAGCGCCTCCATATGCGTGGGGATGCACCCGGTGATGGTCACGTCCCCGTGCGTCGCTGCAGCCGCGATCATCAGGGTTCCGGTCTCGATCTGGTCCGGAATGACGGCGTAGGGCCGCCTGGCCGCCAGCCGTTCCGCGCCGTAGACGCGGATGACGTCCGTTCCGGCGCCTTTCACGCGGCAGCCGATGGAGCCCAGGAAGTTGGCCAGGTCCACGATGTGCGGCTCCTTGGCGGCGTTGTAGATGGTGGTGACGCCTTTGGCTCGCGTGGCGGCCAGCATGACGTTGACCGTGCCGCCGACGGTAACCATGTCCATGAAGATATCCGACCCGACGAGCCCTTCCGTCCGGGCGAACACGGTACCCGCGTGGTTGTCCACCTCCGCGCCCAGCGCGCGCAGCCCCTTGATGTGCTGGTCAATCGGCCGCCGGCCGATATCACAGCCGCCGGGCAGCGGAACCGTCGCCTCGCCGAAGCGGGCAAGCAGAGCGCCGATATAGTAATAGGAAGCGCGCATCCTGCGGCAGAGCTCCAGCGGCACATCCGTCCGGCAGATCGTGGAAGCGTCCACGCGCATGGTCCCTTCCACCGGATTCCAGTCGACCTGCGCGCCCAGATGGCGCAGCGTATCGATGGAGACGTGTACGTCTTCGATATCCGGCAGATTCTCGATGACACAGGGCCCCTCACTCAGGATGGTGGCGGGTATGATCGCAACGGCGGTGTTTTTGCCGCCGCTTACGTGTACGACGCCTTCCAGCCGCTGCCCGCCGACGATAAGCATCCGTTCCGCACCCACGATCATCCCTCCTCCCCTGATGGTGTCCTCCTATTATACACAAGATGGGAATACTTGGCAAATGCCGGATCAATTCCGCAAAAAGTCCATTTTGGGGCTTGAAACTTCCGATCATTTCTGTTAGAATACCGTTTGTCGCTGATATAGCTCAGCCGGTAGAGCGCATCCTTGGTAAGGATGAGGTCGCCAGTTCGAATCTGGCTATCAGCTCCACTGAAAAACCCTTGTATTGTTAGAAATACAGGGGTTTTTCTTTTTCAATTATTACTTGATTTTTTGGGGTTTTCACTGCCAGTTTCCCCTCCCTGTGTGGGTCACTCTTTGCTGCCCAAGGCCGCCTCCAAAAGCGGCCTCAGGCAGCATTTTTCGCTTTTTGGCAAGAAATTTGGCAATTCCGTCGTTAAATAACGCTTGTTAATTCCTGCTATTGTTTGATTTTTCAGCCCTCTTTGCTGGCAAGATTTTTGGCAAATAACGAGTTTAATACATCCCGCGCTTCGTCCATCGATTGGTCACGATAATTGACATAACATCTCTCTGTCACAGCGGTGTCTCCATGGCCCAGCATGTTCTTGACCAGGTCAAGCTGCATGCCGTTTTCACGCCACACGGTCGCACAGGTTGCCCGAAAGTCATGCGCTGAATAACCCTCAAATCCCATCTTCTTGCGAATCCGAATGAACATCTTCTTCTGTACGGTATAGGTGAGGGGCTCCTCTCCTCCCAGGACAAAGCCTGTGGTGCCAAGCGGTTTCATCTCTTCCACAAACTCCTCTGTGATCGGTATCGTCCTTCTGCTGGAGACTGTCTTGGGGGCTTTGATCTCGGGCTTGTTGCGATCCGCGTGAACAACCGCCCGACGAACACTCAGCCGCATGTGCGCTATGTCAATGTCTTCCCACCTGAGGCCAAGGACTTCTTCAAGGCGAAGACCAGTATAGGTAAGGATTGCCATCATTCTCCGTTCATTGTCTGGAAGCTCATGCAGACCTTCCCTGATTCTCTTGAACAGCTCAATGGGTATGGCCTTATGGTGTCCACCCTTGTCAGTGTTGATCTTGAACCGCTTCGATTTGAATGGGTTCTTCGGTATGATGCCGTCTTCTACTGCGCTGTCCAGAACAGGACTCATGATGTTTTTGATCTTCAACAGCGCTTCGCGACTGTACCCTTGCTTGCACAGCCCATCGAACCACTGCTGAAGGTCGCCGGTTGTAATGTCACCAACAGGTGTCATACCAAAGCGAGGAATCAAGTGCCTTCTGGTGAGATATTCGCGCATTTTAATGGTATTGGACTCCTGGCCGCTCTTATACTGCCTATTGAAGTTCAGGCAGTATTCGCCAAACATGGGTGTCTCCTTCTTTTCTGGGACAGATCCAGGGGCGGCAAGTTTGCCTGAGCGGATGAGCCTGCCCACATAGGCATCGAACAGATCCTGCTGGCTTTCGCCAGACAGCCAGACAGGCTGGTCATCGATCATTACACAGGCCCGTTGTCTCTTCGCCATCTCATCTTCCTCCGTCCCCGGTATGACCTGGGCTTCTGCTTTTGAGTTTTCAAAGGGCAGCAGCCTGCCCCATTCTTTCCTGAGTGACTCGGCTACACCTGAAATGAGCCGCTGCAGATCAGCTTCCTTGATGCTGTCTTGCGGTTCTGTACTCTCTGGCTTGTCGTTCATTTTCGCCGACAGGCCAGAATTGCGGCTGACGTGCAGACGGTGACTGCTTTTAAAGGTCTTCATCGACCTTGGCTTCTCTTCGCTGACAACAGCCTTGGTTGCAATATTTTTATCGCTCATTCTTTAATCTCCTTTGCATATTCTGCCGTTTTGGGCAGTAATCTATGAAAGTACCGGCAACTTCTTCCGCCTTCTCCAATACGCCCGGGCAGGCATGCCCGGGGAAATAGAGAGGCAATTCAGACGATGCACTTTCTCTCTCCATTAGGGGGATTTTTGAACGGTGAGATTTTTGGACCCCTATAACTCAAGAAACAAGCGTTGCCCCGACCGGTCACAGCAGACCGGTCGGGGCATTCTCAGTTTTTCGACATATCAATAGAAAGGAATCAATGATGATCAGCAATCAGACACGCATCCTCGTAAGCTTCGAGGGCACCGACTTCGGGTATTGCATTCTGCACACCAATTCCTTTGAGCACGGCAAAAGCCGTTCTTTTTACATCAACCGCCAAAGTTTCAGAACCTGGCTGAATCAGGCTCCGTGGCTGAGTACGGCCTTCCTTGAGAATGACGGTTGCTCTTTCCTCAAAGTCAATGGCCAGAATGACGGCAGGCTGCGCTTCACCCTCTTCTGGCTGTTACCGCTTGGGGATACCGAAGTGGTTGGCAACCGGCAAATCTTCACGCTTCCTTTTATGGATGTCTTTGACGCCATTGACCAGAGAGTTCCCACCTCCCTCGCCGCTGCCATTGATCCCGTCCATTACAAAGCGCAGATTACCCTCACCCAATCTGCCCAGAGACAGATCAGGCATCTGTCTGACAAGAAGCTGAAGAAGCGGGCCTTCGTTAAAGCCATGCGTGACAGCTTTCAGTGGAAAGACAGCTCGATTGAGCTGTACGGCGACTTCAACAATGACTTTGGGTTCCGCGAGAAGCGCGGCAGCGACATTGGGATTGTCGGCGGGTTGTGTTTGTCCCAGTCAGCAGTCCTGGGAAAAGACGGTCTGAAGCACCCTTGCTACAGCTACGGTGTTCATACCTGACATGCAAATGAAAGGAGAACCCTATGGGATTCGATCTGTATCAGCACATCACAGACAGGATTGTCTCAGAGTTGGAAGCCGGTACTGCACCCTGGCAGCGTCCATGGGTTGGCAGCAGGTTTGCCATCTCGCACGTCACCGGAAAGCCCTACAGCATTATGAACCAGATGCTACTTGAACAGCCAGGAGAGCATGTGACCTTCAACCAAGTACTTGCCGAGGGTGGGCATGTGCGCAAAGGTGAGAAGTCCAAGATCGTGGTCTTCTGGAAATGGCTGGACATTGAAAACAAGGACACGGGTGAGACTGAGAGAAAGCCCCTGCTACGATACTTCAATGTCTTTCATATCAGCCAAGTGGAAGGCATCAAACCAAGGTATGATGCTCCCCTGCCCGATTGCGTTCAGCCCAATGAGCAGGCTGAACGCATCCTCCATGACTACTGGGATCGTGAGGGCATTCATGTGACAGAAGGAAATGAGTGCTCCTATGCACCGGGGAGCGACACCATCACCCTGCCCAGCAAAGACAGGTTCCTCAGCACCGCTGAGTACTATTCGGCAGCATGCCACGAGTCGATTCACAGCTCTGGTGCAGAGAAAAGGCTTAACCGCCTGATCAAGAATGGCTTCGGCTCTGAACCCTACAGCAAGGAAGAACTGGTCGCAGAGATCGGGGCGAGCTTTCTTGTCAATATGGTTGGTCTGGAGACACCTGAGAGCTTTCGGAACAATGCAGCCTACATTGCCTCCTGGCTCAAAGCTTTGAAGAACGACAAGCGGCTCATCGTCAGCGCTGCCGGTCAAGCCCAGAAGGCAGTTGACTATATATTGAATAATCCAGCAGAAAAACCACAACATATTGAAAACGAGGGGAATCTCGCTTAAATTTTTCAATAATGAAAAGAAAACTGCTGGAGCTGTTCTTTTCTGAAGAATACTGGAAGAGAAAGTAACCCAGCAGGATAATTGACGATAATATTCTCTTGTGCTATATTGGCCTTGGAGTGGTCGGCATTTACGTTTCGGACGTCTGGCCCCATGGCTACCCGCGTTAACGAGGGTACTGCAGGGAGCGTTTGCTGAGCTCCGGCAGAGGCAGGGGTATTTACAGCGACGGTTTTTTCCGATTCACTGGTGCCTCAGAGACCCTCTGCTCTGTGCTTGATTTGACCGTCTTGGACGTACACCCGGGGAACTGCAGGCCTCCCTGCAGCCTTATCTGGAAAAGAAATCAGGCACAAACGGATGGAGTGGCGTGATCGTCTAGGACGTAGGCCCCAAGGTCATTATTGGCATGGGCAACGCGCGTGTCCACCTTTTTAGGACCAGCGTTGCCGAGAATCTCGCCGTTATTGGCGGCCCCGGTTTGAACAACGCTGGCCTTTTTATTTGCACTCTGACAGCTTCCAGCAAGGTAAATCACCAAACAGAATAGAGAAAGCCGTCCAGCACGAAACTGGACGGCACTTCTTATATGTTAATGCTTGGGCCTGTCACGATATTGTTACTAGCTTGACTGTGAAAGAAAGTGGAGATGATTACATCATCTGGTGAGGTAATGTTGATAAGAAAACTAGATTTTATCTGGAATCAGTAGTTCTCTTATTCAAAGCAAGCAATACAGCTGAAATACAGAACAATGTAAGGAATAGTTTCAGTCTAGAGTCATCCCCGGTTTTAGGGATCTTGGTATTGATTATTGTTCCCCCAGCGTAACACCGATCTGTCTCGCCATAATGCTCTCCAACGTTTTTATATATGGTTGAGTAACCAAGAACGGGTTTCTCAATGACATAGTTCTTATCATTTATCGCGGGTATTTTCGCTGTCACAATCCAATGATCTTTGCTGACTTTATTTATCGTAATCAATTTACGGCTTGCATTGTCTTCGCTGTTTACCTGTTCATCTAAACTATTAAACATATCAAATTGAATGCTGTTTTCTGTCCCACCTTTTTCTTCTTCGATCAGATAGGCGTTCTGGCTGGAGCCGTTCATGATGGAGTAGTCGTCCCCATGAAAGCTCTCCAACTCCCAGTCGATGAAGCCTACCCAGCTGACATTCCCCTTGACGTGTTTTCTCATGTTCGCTCTCCTTTACGCTTCCTCGATAGCGCCCACGGGGCAGCCCTCTTTCGCTTCAGCGGCGGTGTCCAGCGCTTCCTCCGGCACTTCGCCCTCAATAGCCACGGCGACACCCGCATCGCTCATGGAAAAGACCTCGGGGCAGGTTGCTTCGCAAAGGCCGCAGCCGATGCATCCTTCATTGACGATGTACTTCATGA
This sequence comes from uncultured Eubacteriales bacterium, assembly GCA_902781095.1. Lineage (GTDB taxonomy): Bacteria > Bacillota > Clostridia > Christensenellales > Aristaeellaceae > Ventricola. The sequence continues at coordinate 1,321 of CACZHW010000014.1, read as the reverse complement.
TGGTGGTCATGATGGCCGCCGGTGCTCTGGCGCAGGGCAATGTGACACTGGAACAAGCCAAGCAGGCGGCGCTGAACCGCGCCGGCGTCAAGGCAAGCGAAGTCCGGTTCACCAAAGCACACCAGGACTATGACGACGGGCGCAAGGTCTTCGAGCTGGAGTTCTGGAAGGGTAACACCGAGTACGACATGGAAGTCGATGCTGCGACCGGCAGGATCAGGGACTACGATGTCGACTACCACGGATATGAATCTGATGACGACTTTGATGACATGTTTGATTTCTTTGATTAAGATCAATAAGATTAATAGGAGGAGTTGCTTCGGCAGCTCCTTTCTTATGTCCCGGCCGTTTCCTGAAGGAAGCGGTTTTCTTTCTATTCTTTATAAAATGAACCGGATTGAGCGTGCTGCAACCCTATATAATATGTTATAATAATCCTGTCCCCGATACCGTTCGCGAATCTGCTGGGAAGACCCTGCACACTGTGGACCGTTATTGAATATCAGGAGGAGGGATCTCTGTGAGCAAGCATTTCTTCAGCATTCTGGCCATCATCCTGCTTCTGGCAATGCTGCCTGTACCCGGCAGTGCAGACATTGCCGCGAAGAGCGGAAACCTGGCGCTGTTTCTCAAGCCCACCTGGAGCACGGGCAACGCTACGCAGGGCCATTGGGAGTGGGACAACACCCATGAATGGTACGTGGAGGGCACCTCTCCCGAAGGCCACGGCGGGCGCAAGTTCTATCAGTATGAAGATTATGCGGGTAAAGGCATCCTCTATACCGTAAAGCCGTCCGCCAAAGGGCTTCCGCAGGACTACAAGCACAAGGGCACCGTCGTCGTGGCGGAAATCGGCTGGGGGAAGCAGACGCCGCTCTCCGCGCAGGACGTATGGGACATCTGGGAAGGGATCCCGGACACCTACCGGTACAGGAAAGGCGGCGTCACGCAGATTCAGCTGCTCAGCGACGAGCTGCGCGGCGTCTGCTACGAGTTGGACAACAAGTACGGCAGCCGGGATTTGCGCATCCTCGTCTACGGTGCCAAACTGACCAACGACAGGGAGCAGGACAAGGCGCTCGTCCGGGAACAGATGGAGACGGCTCTCAGCGGGGAGTGCCAGAAGACCAAGCGCTGAGGATGTAAAAATCCCATCTTCCGGTGAGATGAAACGCTGTCAATAAACGAAAATCCGCAAAGGTATCGCCTTTGCGGATTCCAGACCATCAACAAAGTCTCACATCTGACAAAGATGTGAGATTTTTTGCAAAAAGCCAAAAGAAACCAAAAGGAAAAGAGGCAGTGGCTGTCGAATACA
>CACZHW010000013.1 GCA_902781095.1 uncultured Eubacteriales bacterium | reverse complement strand
GCCTGGTAAAGGCTTCTTTTTTTATCCTCTTTGCTTTTGTAAAACAAATACCCTTGCTTCCTTCTCAGAAAACAAGGGTATTGTTGATGGTCTGAATCCCTCTCCGCAAGAGGAGAGGGATTGTTTTTTAAAATGACGATGCCATTACGCCTCGGGCGGGAGCGTCGCTTCCGGGATCGGCGTCGGCTCAGGGGTGATTTCCGGTTCCGCGCTCACTTCCGGCTCCGTCTCTTCGGCCGGATTTTCTGCGAAGCCATACCCTTCGGGCGCTTCCGTCTCCTCGACGATGGTGATGACCGGTTCCGGCGTCGCTTCCGCTGCAGCCTTCGCCGCGGCTTCCGCCTCCGCCTCTTCCTTCGCCCTGGCTTCCGCTTCCTCACGCATGCGCTGCGCCTCGTCGACGGCTTCCTGCGTGACAGCCTGGCGGCCGCTCGGCTGGATGTTCAGCGCCTGCCTCATGTACTCATAGGGACAATCGCTTTCCAGTTTCGCGTTGCGGTACGGATTGGAGGAAGTGTGACGGCCCTTGCGCAACTCCACGTGCACGTAGTGGGAACCGCCGACATGCTTGATGCCCTTCGCCTTGTAGTTGGCGTTGTTGTAGATGCCGGCCACGATGCCCTTGCCGCCTTCATAAGCGATGATATCGGAAGCCGTAACCGTATCTCCGCGCTTCACCTGGATGTCTGCGCAGTGCAGGTACAGCAGCGTGATATCCAGATCCTCGCTGTAGATGCCGACCGTTCCGTTGGAATCGCCCGCGCGGGTGACGACGCCGCCGAGGATGGCATGCAGAGGAGCGCCCATCATATAGACGAAATCGATGCCCTCGTGGATTCCGGAATAACCGTACGTGCTCGCGCTGTAGCGGGTTTTGCCCGTCTCGTACTGGTTGTCCTTGAGTTCAGTGCCGACAGGAACGTAGCTCTTGGTCTTCGTGACGTGCAGCTCACCCTTGGAATCCGTATGCTTGCTCTCCGTCACGATCTGCTTCATCTTCTTGCGCATATCGCGGATCTGCTCGCAATACTGCCCGTAGAACAGCGCCGTCTCGCCGACGTCCGCGCCGTAGAGGCGCTCGCGCATCACGTCCGTGATGTCCAGAACGATGGGCGCTACCGCCAGCGTTCCGCCTTCATCCATCACGAAGTACTCCTCGGGCACCTTGCTGTCGAAGGGCTGAAGGAGATAATTGCCGTGGTTGTAAGCGTAGACGTCATTGTAATACGTCACCTTGCGCGTCCTCTTGTAGCGGGAAGCGCTGACGAAGTTAAGCCTGTCCGTCTCCGTCTTGATGAGCCCTTCCGGTTCAGGGGTCGGCAGCGCGGCGCTCGCAGCGGTCGTACCCGGCTCCACCAGCAGGCCCGTCTGATCCAATGCCGTCTTCTTTCCGTTATTCTGCGCAGCCTCATCCGCCGCGGTGATTTCTGCAAGCGCACAGCAGCAGGCGAGCGTCAGCACCAGTGCGAGAAGGACAGCCCATACTCTCTTCATACTCTGCTCCTCCGAATTATGAGTATTGTTAATAATATTATAACAAAATTGAAACAAAAATCAACCCTTTTTCGACGGAAAATTCTGTCGCTCCGAAACGCGCCGCACCTCTTCCATGCAGAGGCGGTGATGGCGCTTGGCGGGCGGCGTCAGAAGAAAGAGCCGGTAGGCTTCCGAAACGGCTTTTACCTCGTCGTCGGAGGCGAGAAAGACCCTCTGGTGCATCGTCAGATATCCGTTCGTCCCCCGTTTCAGGTGCATCTGCCCGTGGGCCTGTCCATGCTGCTCACACCGGCCGATCGCTTCATACCGGTCCCTTCCAGCGTCAAACCAGGCCACCGCAAAGGACATCTTTCTGCCGCACAGCGGGCACAGGAGGTTCGTCACCGCATCGTCGCGCAGCGCATCCGTATGGACGCTGTAGTGCGTCGGGCGGGAACGGAGGACGGAGTCCGCGATGCGCTTCTCCCGCTCCAGGATGGCTGACAGTTCGTTCCTTTTCTCTTCTCCCAGCCCTTCCAGCCCGGCGGAAACCGCCGGAAGAAGCGCGGCCGTGCATTCGGCGTCGTACACCGCACGGTGGGCGGGAACCTCCAGCTGTGTGCCGGTCTCTTCCAGCGCCGCATGCAGATTCATCTGCCGGTGCGCGTCGCCGAAGTGTGCAAACCCGAAGACGAGCTGCGCATCCAGCGGGGGCGAAAACGGAGAGGGCTGCATGTAGTATTCGAGATTGCGGCGCAGAACCGGATAATCGTCCCTTCCCCAGGTAATCAGCTGCGCCGATTCCCCGCAGAAGCGGGCGAAATCCGCAAACACCTCCGGAAAGGTGCGCCCGGAAGAAAGCTCCTGCTCCGTAATCCCCGTAACCTGCCGGATGTGCTTGTCCACCCTGCGGTAGAGCCGGGGCCGGATCAGTTCGCTGAAGCGGTCGGTCACCTCGCCCCGATCATTCAGGCGGCAGGCGCCGATTTCGATGATTTCGTGGGGCATGCGCAGGTTCGGCGCGTAGCCGTTTTGATTCCATTCCAGGTCGAAGACGACCGTTTCCTTCGTTTCCTCTTCAAAGAAGGCGTAAAGCGCCTCCAGTGGATTCTCTTTCATCCCGTTGCTCACAGATTCTCCCGCACCACGCGTTCCACATAAGCCTTCTGCTCATCCGTCAGCCTTGCAAAGGGCTCCCGGCATTCGCCGCAGTCGATGCCCGTCACGCGCAGCATGTGCTTGATGGAGGGGAAGAGCGCGCAGTCCACCAGCGCCTGCATGATGCGGTTGGCACGGTGCTGAAGCGCCTGCGCCGTCTCAAGGTCGCGGGCCTGATACGCCGCTTCGATTTTGGTAAAGAGCGGAAGGGTAAAGTTGTACGTGGATCCGATGGCACCGCACGCGCCCATGATGCGCGCACCGATGTACACTTCGTCGTATCCGCCGAAGACGGACAGCGCCGGGTACAGGTCCAGCATGCGCTCGATCTGGTGCAGATTGAGGCTCGTCTGTTTCACGCCCGCAAGCGTGCCGTCCGTAAGCACACCCTTGATGGACGGATCGTTCAGGTCGATTTCAACGCCCGTGTTGCCCGGAAAATTGTAGAAGAAAAGCGGAAGATCGACGCTCTCCCGGATGGAGCGGAGGAAGCCGGCGATGCCTTTCATGCCGAATTTATAGTAGTAAGGCGCAGTCGTGATGGTCGCGTCGTACCCCAGATCCCGGCAAAGGCGCGCGAATTCCGTCGCTTCCCTCAGGGAAAAAGCGGAGCAGGCGCCGATCAGCTTCATTTCGGCGCGCCTTGGATGGGCTGCAGCCGTCTCGAGCATCCGGATCTTCTCCTCTTTCGTGAGCAGCGGCGCTTCCCCGCTGCTCCCGCCGACGAGAAAACCCGCCGCACCTTCGTCAAGATTCCGGCTCATGAGCTGCGTGAGCGCCTGCGGGTTAACTTCTCCCTGCGCGTCATACGGCGTGACGCATGCGGTAAAAAAGCCTTCCATTCCCTTCATCTTTTCCATCGTCATCCAGCTCCTTTTCTGTCTTCATTCCCCTATTTTTGAAACGTTTCCGTGGCAAACCAGGTATTTTTCCTCGGCCAGCGCAAGCAGCGGCGCGTCCGCTTTTGCGTCGTCCGTATACATTGATTGGACGGTAAAGTCTCCCCATTCTTCCCTGATCCGGCGGATTTTTTCGCTGCTTTTGCAATTTTCACCGATCAGCCGCCCTGTCTCGGGATCGCATCTCGTGCAAATCAGAAGGTCCGGCGCGAGCAGCCGCGCGGCCGCCTTCAATTCAAAATCCGGCGAAGCGGAGGCGATGACCACCGGCAGGGTACGCTCCCTTTCGAGAAACCACCGGCCCAGCCGCTTCCTCGTCTTTTCCTGCGACCAGAAACGCTCCGCTTCTTCCTCCAGGGAAACACGGCGCGCAAGCGCGGAAAACAGGCTGCTTTTAAATTTTGTCAGCGTAAACCGCCCCGTCAGCGCCAGTAAAGCGGCCCGCAGCAGCGGCGGAAGCGCGCAAAAGAGGAGAAGCGGTTTTTTCGCAAACGCATACTTCAGAAAATCGACGGTCGAATCGCCGTCATAGATCGTACCGTCAAAATCGAAGACGTCGATTTTCATCCCCTGCTCACCTCCCGGTCCCGAGAGAGTATAGCATGGAAGCCGTAAAAAGAAAAGGGCGCGCACCCGCGTCCTTTCATTCCAGAGCCTTCGGCAGATTCCAGTGGAACGCCGTCGCCATCAGACGCACGGCGACGCAGGCTGCCATGCCTGCGGAGTAAGAAGGCCCCTGCGGCAAACCCGCCCGCATCATCAGTGAAAAGAGCAGAGCCCCCACAATCGCCGCGACCGCATAAATCCGCTTGGTCAGCACAAACGGCATCTCGCGCGTCATCATATCGCGCAGCATCCCGCCGCCGACAGCCGTGGTCATCCCCAGGAAGGTGGTCAGAAAGAGGTTGCCGCCGAACCCCGCCTCAAACCCGATTCTCGCGCCGGAGACGGCAAAAACCCCCAGGCCCAGCGCGTCGAAGAGATTGTTGATCTGTTCGATCCGCTCTTCCTGCCGCAGATACCGCTCCCTGAAATGGCGCGCCAGCACAAAGACCAGCAGTGCACAGCCGCAGGCCAGCAGAAGGTAACGGGAATTCGAAAACATCCTCGGCGGAAAGTGGCCGATGAGGATGTCGCGTATCGTTCCGCCTCCCAGAGCCGTGACGACCGACAGAAAAAGGACGCCGAAAAGATCCGATCCCCTGTCGATCGCCGTCATCGCGCCCGATACGGCAAAGGCCGCCGTGCCGATCCACTCGCAGACCTCGAATACAAAGCTCATTCCCGTCATCTTACTCCAGCTCTCCGTGGTCTCCCCTTGCGTAATCAGCCGTAAGCACGCTGGAAAAAGGGACCTTTACCGCTTTTTTCCGCCCCGGAAACAGCGCGTAAAATCCCTCTTCCTCCACAGCCGTCACCTGCAGGTTTTTTCGCTTCATTCCCTGTGAATCGCTGAGAATGACGCTGATCTTCCGGCCGTTTTCCAGCGAATACTTCAAAAATCGTTCGATCATCCGCTTATCCCCGCACCTGTTTTGAAGATTTTAACGCTGCTGTTCTCGTAGACGACCGGCCACAGCTCCTCCAGGGCGTCAACGTCCACGTCGAAATCGGCGCGTTCGTAGTCGCTGACGTAGACGTAGTCGACGCCGTACCTTTGGAGGATTTCGCCGTACGCTTCCGGATATTCATAGAAGAGCCGGCAATCCTCCGCCTGTCTGCGGTAGTCGAGACCGTGGAAGAAGACGTACAGGTCGCTTCCGCAGACAATCTGCCGCCCGGCCAGCGAACAGACCGGGTTGATGTGTTCCTGCCCCGTCAAAAAGACGGCTTCCTTCTCCGTATTCTCCCGGATCCACTTTCCGGCCGCGACCGCCGTCGGATTGAAGAGCTGGTAGGAAGAGACGGCCTCCCGGGCCAGAGACAGGCTGCCGGAGAAGACGGAGCAGAAGATGAACAGCCCGCAGATCAGCCCGCGTCCGCGCAGACCGGCAAGCCGCTGCATGACCACCGAACCGTAGTCCGCGGCGAGAATCGCCGCAAACATGAACCAGATGTAAAACAGCTTGTTGTTGTCATATTCGTTCGGCTGGAAGAGGACGGTTTCCGCCACGACGTAGATGGCCGTCATGCCGAAGGCGATTTCCGTCATCCTGCGCCGCTTCGCATTCAGCAGCGCGCAGAGCATGAGGATGAACGGCAGACCGGCGTTTTTGATCCAGAACCACAGGTAGCCGTCGATCATCCCCCTTCCGCCGCTGTTGTTGACCCAGTTGAACTGAAAGCGGAGGGAACCGCCTTCCAGCGTCTGCCGGACCGCGTTGCCCAGCAGCTGCGGGGCCGCCATCACCAGGACGATGAGAAGATACAGCGCGGAACGCAAAAGCGTCCCTCTGCGGTCCTCTTTGTTTACGAACAGCCTGCCGGCGAGGTAGCCGCCGGAAAAGAGGCCCAGCGCCAGAAAGGTGTGTGTATGCACAAGCGGAAGCGCGCCTGCCCACAGGGCCAGCAACACCGTCTCCCGGACGGAGCGGTCCTTCTGTGAGACGTCGAGCAGCCACAGGCACGGCAGAATCATCGCCCATCCGCCCATGAGAGACCGCTGCGGGATCATCAGGTCCGCGATGACATTTGAAAAACGGAGGTTGTACTCCGGCTGGTTGGCCGGCGTTTTGTAGAATCCGGTGAATATTTCCAAAACCCTGGCGAAATGATCCCGCCCGGCCAGATCAAAATCATAGAGAAAGCCCAGGCCGCCGTTTAAAAAGAAAAACACGGATGCGACGGCTATCGCTTTTTTCCGGCTTCCGAGGAAGCGGCGCGCAAGAAGCGTATATCCCGCATAGGTCAGCGCCATCAGCCAAGTTCCCGGGATGACGAGGGCCAGGTTGAGCGGCAGCCCCATCATGGTAAACGTCGTGCTCAGCGAATCCGTCAGATAGGGATAGGCGAGCGGCGTATCATACAAGAGATTGTATTTCGGCGGAAAAGACATGTTCTCCATCGACGTGATGAAGGAGAGGTGCATGCACAAATCGCCGTAGGTGGACTGCCCGCACCAGTAGGAACCGTCCACGGCGGGGAGAATCATGTGCGTCACCTGGAGGTATGAGGAAAATGCCGTGAGGGGAATGCATACCGCCGCCATGACCGCCATTTGCTTCCGGTCGTCGGATGAAAATCGGCAGACTTCGGACGGGTCCCTCAAAAACCAGGCGAGGGTGAGGAGCGCGAGGAGCACTGCGATGGCGGCAAAATGCGCAGCCAGCGTAAAGCCGAACGCGTAGGCGCACAGCGCCGGCAGCCACATTTCCAGCAGGATTCCCAGACACAGCCCGAGCCAGATCCTGTCCGGAAGGCTCTTTTTGGGGAGTAAAAAGCGAACGGCGGCCACGCCGGCCGCCTCGAAGAGAGCCGTATAACACAGGGCCGCCATATTCAGCCTCCCAAACCAAGGATGGAAAAAATCAGCCGCGTGTCAAACAGCGGTGCGAGCTGCGAAGAATTGACCATCTGCTGTATCTGCTCTACCGGCGCGACCGCCAGTACGAGCGGCACGAGTGCAAAGAGGATGACCAGGGTTAGATAGCCGCGCACGAAACCGAACAGCCCTCCAACCAGCGAATCCAGATGGCGGAGCACCGGAAACTCGAACACGTAAGAGATCATGTGGATGAAAAACAGCGCGACGAGATAGCAGCCGAGGAAACAGATGAGAAAGCTGAGAATGGTGATGGAAGCATTCACGATCGACTGGCTGAGGACGGAGGAAACCTTCGCCGTACCGACGGCAGTCTGCATCTGCCCGATGAACTCGTTTTTAAAGGCCGGCGGCAGCTTGGCCTTTTGCAGGATATCGGAAAGCGTGCCGGAGGTGACCTGCGAGACGGAAAGCGTGGACAGATCCACATTGCCGATCCGGCTGGCCGCGTCCGTATAGTAAAGCAGGGTGTTGACCAGCGTTTCGTTGCCCTTCAGGATGCCGGAGAGATTCGGCGTCAGCACGAAGGCGCCGGCGATGGAAGCGATGAGACCCGCCAGGCTGAGGATTCCGCTGATAAATCCCCTGTACATACCGTAGAGAACGCTGATGATCAGTACGGCTATGCATATGATATCGACGATGTTGGTAGGCATATCAGTGCCATTTCCTTTCTGTTTCTGTCCTTACATCGGCAGTTCCACGACGTATATCTCAGATCCGGAAGCGACGACGGCGCGGTTGTCCGTCAGCATGCCGAGCACCGCGGTGACCTGAATGGGCATGGCAAAGCTCTGGAAGGTATTGTCCCCGAAGCGGCAACAATACAGCGCGCTTGCAGAAAAGCCGTATACCGCGCGCTTCCCCAGCCTCACATCCAGGCAGCTGCCCGGAAGGTGCGTCATTCTGTCCACCTGCCCGTACATGAGACGGACGCTTTCAATGCTCATGTTGCCCGTCTGCTCCTGTGCCGGAATGAGCAGCCTGTAGGTGACATTCCCCTCTTTGCGCACATCCTGCAGCGAGTAGCCGTAGATGAGCGTCGGGTTTCCGCTTTCGACGAGACGGTAGTTGTAATGGAGGATTTCCCTCGTCGTCACGATCTCCAGGTTTCCGCCTTCCATGTCGTAAATCTCATAGGCGATGTGATCCCCGATGGATTTTTTTCCGATGGAAAGGCGCCCCGGCTGAAAAGTCTGCAGTTCGGTGGAAATCACCGTTCCCGTCGTATTGAGGCCCAGCATCCACATGAGCTCCGTCTGGGCCGTGCCGGAAGACGTGGTAACTGCCTTGAAAAAGCCCATGTCGATGAGCGTCTGGCCCGATACAGGGATGTTGTCCACCGTCTGTCCGTTTCCGTTGATGACCGTCACGACACCCTGATCGGCCTCTCCGCTGAAGACGGCTACGTATTCCTCTCCCGCGTCGGCAAACTGTATGGTGTCGCTCATCTTATTGTTGTAGATGAGCCTGCCTTTTTCATTGAGGATGTACAGGTCGTTTCCGGACCAGGCGACGATGCGCTTTTCCGTCGCGTCGTAATCCGCGTTGGTTCCGATCTGGTAGCTCCATTCGTTTCCGCCTGTCGCGGAAACGCAGTGCAGCGTCGTCCCGTCATAAAAAACGACGTTGTCCGAAAACGGGGTCACGCTCTGGCTGAGGGTCGCGCCGATGCGGATGACCCTTCCGATCCCGGTCCTTCCGCGCTCCCTGGTCAAAAATCTCCATCCGGCATACAGTACGGCGCCGATCACCAGCAGGGAGAACAGTACACGGAGCCGGCCTTTCCAGTTTGCGCTCTTCTTTTTTCTCACGGCCGGCTGGCTCATGCGGTACGTTCCTGCGGCAGAGCCGGAACCGGACGTGACGTACCGGACATGCCTTTTATTGCGATCCATCCGCTCTGCCCTTTCCGTAAAATCGTTTTTCCTCAGTTTTCAACTTTTGGAATTTTATCTCTTTTCAGTCGTCCAACGGGGAAACACAAACTCACTGCCTTCGCGGTTTTACGCCTATTTTGAAAGCGGTTTTCCCCAGTGTTATCCACAGGAATGTGGATAAGTTTTTCTTTTTTTGTGGAAAAATGTGGAAAACTCTTCAAAGATAGAGTTTTCCTTCGCGGACCTGATAAATTCTCCCCTGGGTTGCTCCCGCAAGGTCGCTGATATCCGTGCAGGTGACGAAGGTCTGCATGCACCCGATCCTCTCGATCAGCTGCCTTCTCCTGTCCGGATCCAGCTCGCTCATCACGTCATCCAGCATGAGAATGGGCGGTTCTCCCCGCTCTTTTTCCGCAAAGCTCGTCTGTGCCAGTTTGAGGGAGAGGACAGCGCTGCGCTGCTGTCCCTGGGAGGCATAGGTCCTCGCGTCTCTTCCGCCGATGGAAATGACGATGTCATCGCGGTGCACGCCGGTGCTAGTCGTCATGCGCCGGATGTCGTCCGCGCGCGTTTCCTGCAATCTGCGCAGGAGAAAGGCGCCCGGGTCTTCCTGCTGCGCGGCTTCCGAAGTGTAGCGCAGGCTCAGTTCTTCTTTCCCCGTCGTCAGGTTCCGGTGTTCTTCACAGGCCATCCGGGACAGTTCCCCGATCACCTCGCGCCTGGCTTTTACGATGGACGCGCCCGCTAGGGCCAGCTGCTCATCCCACGTATCCAGCGTTCCCTCCAGGGAAGGGTGTTCCGAGACGGCCCTAAGCAGTGCGTTCCGCTGCCCCAGAATGCGGGCCGACTGCTGCAGCGCGTAAAAATAGGCGGGTCTCAGCTGGCTGAGCTGCATGTCCAGAAAGCGCCGCCGTTCCGACGGGCCGCCTTTGACGATCTGCAGATCCTCCGGGGAGAACAGGACGCCGAAGACGTGCCCGAACAATTCCCCGATGCGCTCCGCCTGCCTTGCGCCGATCCGGACGTTCTTTTTTTTCTTCTGTCCTTTGGTCAGGATGACGGAAACCTCGTGCGTCCCGTCCTTCTGCGACGAAAGGACGGATACCTTCGCCGCAGGCGATCCCCACCGGATCATCTCTTCGTCGTGGCTCGTCCGGTGGCTCCTGCCCGTGCAGCAAAGGTGCATCGCTTCCAGGATATTCGTCTTGCCTTGCGCGTTGGGCCCGGAAAAGACCGTCATCCCTTCGCCAGGGAGCACTTCCGCTTCTTCGTAACTGCGAAAATTTCTGAGGGTCAGTGATGTGATGTGCATGGAAATTACTGCGCGTTGAATACGCGGACAGGAAGCACGAGATACAGGTATCCGTCTCCCTGTTCCGGGCAGATGACGCAGGGGCTGACATTCGAATTAAACCGCATGACGATGTTGTCGTCAGAGAGGACCTTGAGCACGTCCGTCACATAGCGCACGTTGAAGGCGATCGTAAGATCGGCTCCTTCCGTGTAAACCTGGATCTTTTCCTCCGTATCGCTGGTTTCGGAATTGGAGGTGATGCGCAGCTGCTCTCCTTCGATCGAAAAGCTGACCAGGTTGGATTTGGATTCCCGGGCAATGAGGCTCGCGCGGTCAATCGCGCTTTCAAGCTCCCTGCGGGCGACGTTGGTCTTCGTCTTCCATTCTGTGGGGAGAATCTGCCGGTAACGGATGAATTCTCCTTCCAAAGTCCTTGCGATCATCCTCGTGGCGCCGATCTTAAACTCCACGTGGCTCTTGCCGACGCAAATCTCAACCTCTTCCTCGCTGTCCGTCAGGATGCGCGAGATGTCGCTGAGCACCTTGCCGCCGATGACTGCCTGCACGTTGTGCTCCGTCCCGTGAAGCTCTTCCTTGCGCAGCGCGAGGCGGAAGCCGTCCAGCGCGACCATCGTCATGGACTCCGTCGTAATCTCCATGAGGCATCCCGTGAGGATGGGCCGGCTTTCGTCGACGGCGGTGGCAAACAGCGTCCCGGCGATCATGGAGCGGAGCACCCGCTCGCTCATCTTGAAGGATTCGCCCTTGACCTCTGGCAGTTCCGGGTATTCGATCGGATCCATGCCCGCGATGGACATTCTGAAAGAGGCGCAGCTGATCGTGGACTGCAGCCGGTTATTGACGGAGATGACGCAGTCGCCGCCGGGCAGCTTGCGGATGATGTCGCAGAAAAGTTTGCCCGGCATGACCGCACGCCCTTCTTCCTGAATGACAGCCGGAATGACGGTCTCGATACCGAGGGTGAGGTCTGTGCAGGTCAGGCGGATGCCTTCGTCACAGCATTCAAGAAGAACGCCTTCCAGCACCGGTTTGGGGGAGCGGATGGCGATGGAGTGGCTGACCGTGGAAAGCGCCTGGTTGAGGTCCTGGGCATTGCAGGAAAAAATCATCTTGTACCTCCGTTTGGTCGTTGCAGTATATGAAAATAGGAGTAATAGACGAAGTGCGGTTGAAAGTGTTGAAAACGCGCTTTATTCCTGCAGATAAAAAGAAAACTTCCTGTGTAAAACCCTTGTGGAAATGTTTCTTTTTATCCACAGAAAAGTGGATAACCGATGTAAAACAAAAAGCTTAACATTCAATTATTCGATATAAAAAGAAGAAATCCTCTTTTCAGTGGACAGATTGAAGAGCCCGGTTGAAAATGGTAAGATAGGCCGGAAAGAGAGGAGATTACGATGGAGTTTGTACCGATCGCGCATGTCAGGAGTGACTTCAAAGAGAAATTCGGGATTCCGCGCCAAAGCGGCCTGGTGCCGGAGACTCTCAGCCGGATCGTATTTGACGAGGGCTTCAGGAGGGAAGAGGCGCTGCGGGGAATCGAGGGATTTTCACATCTCTGGATTATCTGGGTTTTCTCCGCAAACAGGCAGGTTCCGTGGTCCCCGACGGTACGGCCGCCGAGGCTGGGCGGAAACCGGCGGATCGGCGTATTTGCCACGCGGTCTCCGTACCGTCCGAACCCGATCGGCCTGTCCTGCGTAAAGCTTGACAGAGTGGAACAGACAAAGGAAGGTCCTGTGCTCGTCGTGCGCGGTGCGGATTTGATGGACGGGACGCCCGTGCTGGATATCAAGCCTTATCTTCCCTACGCGGACAGGATTGACGGCGCGACGGGCGGCTTTACGGATGAAAACGAGAAAAGAAAACTGACGGTTGTCTTTCCGCAGCCTTTGAAAGAAAAGATTGATCCGGATAAAATCAAGGCGCTGTACGGGGTATTGGAACAGGATCCCAGGCCTTCTTATCAGCAGGACGACGGGAGAGTTTACGGTGTCAGCTTCTCCGGATGGAACGTCAGATTCCGGGTCTCCTCGCTTGAACTGACGGTCGTGGAAGTGGAGAAGATTTAAAAAAACGGCGGCAGCCGTTTTTTTATCGGATGAATCACAGCTGGAGAATCATCTGTTCTCCGGCCTTGGACAGGACTTCGATGCGGGTGTTGACGGTTTCGGAGGTCAGTGCAAAGCGTCTTGCAGCATCCGGCCTTCCCTGAAAATGCATCGGGATGAGAATCCTCGGCTTCTTTTCCATGACGAAATAGCCGGCGCCTGCGTCGTACATGCTGCCCTGACGGGGATCGACCGGGAAGAAAGCCAGATCGATGGTCTCAGACGGAATCGGATCTACGCATTTTCTGAAATTGGCTTCGGATTCTTCAATCTCCGCGATGGTGGAGGTGTCGCGCCAGTGCCACCAGTTTAAATCTCCCGCGTGAAAGAGGGTAACTCCGTCCGTTTCCACCAGAAAGGAAACGCCGTCGTCCGTGGAATCAAAAGCGGTTACCTTCAGCCTCCCCGTTTCGTATACGTCGCCGGGATGCATGTGCTTTCCGGCATATTCCTCCGGTACGTCAAAACCGAAAATAAACCGTGTCTGCGGTGGGCAGATTTTTAAAACTTCCGGGGAAAAATGGTCCTCGTGGGCATGGCTTACAAAAACGGTGAGGCTTTCAAAAGAAGACAGGGTCTCCTCATCCGGTATTTTCCGCTCGTCCGCTCCGTTTTCGCTGCAGTCAAACAACAGGCCGTTCTCTCCCATACGGATGAGAAAACCGCTTCCGCCGAGATATTCAACTGACAGTTCAGCCAAATACAATCACTTCTTTCAAATACAATGAAACTTTTGCTTCATTTTACGCCAATTACGAAAATTGTCAACCAAATCAACCATTATGAAACCATCTTTCCACCCTTTTAAATCGAAAAACGGTCGATTTGAAGTATGACAACACCACTTAACCTGTTTTTAATAAGGGCTTAATTTCATTTTGATTATATCAGAATAAAAAATATAAAGCATAAAGGATAATGACAAGAATCATTAAAAAGATTTGCATTTTCAAAAAAGGACAGTCGGATGAAAAGATTCCATCGTTGACAGATAAATGGAGTCTTTTTATAATGCTTGAACGATATAAAGAAGAAGAGAAGTATCTGTTCAAAGACGGGTGGAAAAGGCAATGCAAAAAAGAAAAAACAAATGGCTTCGCATTCTGAAGGAGGTCAGACAGTATAAGAAGGATGCGGTTTTATCGCCGCTGTGCACAATCCTGTGCGTCATCCTTGAAATACTGATTCCGTATCTCACGGCTTCCATCATCGATCGCGGCATAGCGGTCGGCAATATGGGGCATGTGGTCAAAACCGGCGCGTTGATGGCGGTCATGGCGGTATTGGCCATGTTCTTCGGCATTCAGGCCGGAAGGCACACGGCGCGCGCCGCTACGGGGTTTGCCTGCAACCTGAGGCAGGCGATGTTTTCCCGCATCCAGGATTATTCCTTCGCCAATATCGACAGGTTTTCGACCGCCGGCCTCGTCACGCGCCTGACGACGGACGTGACCAACATGCAAAACGCCTTTCAGATGATGCTGATGATGATGACCCGGGCTCCGGTTACGCTCATCGTCGCTCTGGTGATGGCGATTTCGATTTCGGCCCGGCTGTCTGTCGTCTTCCTCGGCGCCATGGCTTTTCTCATCTTTATGATCGGGATCCTGATGCCGATGGCGATGAAATATTTTCACCAGATGTTCCGGAAATACGATGCCGTCAATGAGAGCATCAAGGAAAACGTTGGCGCGATCCGCGTGGTAAAAGCCTATGTGCGGGAAGCCTACGAGAGCAGCCGCTTTCAAAAGGCCGTGACGGAGCTGTACAACAACTCCATTTCCGCGGAGCGCATCGTCTCCCTCAACGCGCCCGTCATGATGATGACGGTCTACGCGTGCATCCTGCTCATCAGCTGGTTCGGCGCGCAGATGATCGTAAAGGGAACGGGCCTTACAACCGGGCAGCTGACGAGCCTGCTTTCCTACGTGATGAACATCCTCATCAGCCTCATGATGCTCTCCATGGTGTTCGTCATGATCACACAGAGCGCCGCGGCCGCACAGCGTATCGACGAGGTGCTGGAGGAAGCGCCGGACATCGTCTCTCCGGAAAAACCGCTGCTTTCCGTGAAAGACGGCTCCATCGACTTTGATCATGTGACCTTCTCTTATACGAAAGGGAGCGGAAGGCCGGTGCTCTCGGACGTGGACCTGCACATACACTCCGGCGAAACGGTCGGCATCATCGGCGGCACCGGTTCCTCCAAATCCAGCCTCGTCAACCTGATTTCCCGCCTGTATGACGTGAACGAAGGATGTGTCAGGGTCGGCGGGGAGGACGTCAGAAAATACGATCTCACCGTGCTCCGCAGTGCTGCGGCGGTGGTTCTGCAGAAAAACGTGCTCTTCTCCGGCACGATTCTGGAAAACCTGCGATGGGGCAATCCGGATGCGACGGAGGAGGAGTGCAGGGAAGCCTGCCGCATGGCCTGCGCCGACGAATTCATAGAGCGCATGCCGGAGGGATACGAAACGCGGATCGAACGCGGCGGCACCAACGTTTCCGGCGGACAGAAGCAGCGCCTGTGCATCGCAAGGGCGCTCGTTGGCAAGCCGAAGATTCTCATCATGGACGATTCCACCAGCGCCGTGGATACGGCGACGGACGCGAGAATCCGCAGCGCGCTAAAAAACGCGGCGCCCGAGACTACGAAGCTGATCATCGCCCAACGGATTTCCTCCGTTGAGGATGCGGACCGCGTCCTCGTGATGGATGACGGGAAAATCGCGGCTTTCGATACCCCGGAGAGGCTGCTTGAAACCTGCGAAATTTACCGCGAGGTGTACGAGAGCCAGAAACAGAACGGCGGCGGGGACTTTGACGAGGCGGCCGCGAAAGGGGGCGACCGCAAATGATGGGCAGGAGAAACGCGGGGAAACCGGGCGCACAGGATCCAAAGAAGGCGCTGAAGCGGATCGCTTCCATGATCTTTTCACGCTACAAATACCACTGTCTGCTGGTCGTCATCTGCCTCATCGTATCGGCGGTCGCTAACGTCCGCGGCACGCTGTTTACGCAGCGGCTCATCGACGATTACATCATCCCCATGACCGGGCAGGAAAACCCGGATTTCGGTCCGCTGGGGCGCGCCATGCTGGGTGTGGCGCTCTTCTACGCCATCGGCGCCTTCTCATCCTGGCTGCAGAACTACACGATGATTTTCGTCTCCAACGGCATGCTGCGCGATCTCAGAAACAGGCTGTTCGATAAGATGGAAAGGCTGCCTGTCAAGTATTTCGACACGCATGCGCACGGCGACATCATGAGCGTGTACACCAACGACATCGACACCCTGCGGCAGATGATTGCGCAGTCCATGCCGCAGCTGCTCTCCAGCGTCATCACCATCGCCTCAATCGTCACCTCCATGATCCTGCTGAACGTGCCGCTGCTCATCCTGACGCTGTTCATGGTCGCCATCACGCTGAGGCTCTCCGTCACGCGCATCAGGAAAGCCGGCGGATTCTTCGCCCAGCATCAGCGGGACTTGGGCAAGGTGAACGGCTACATTGAAGAGATGATGGACGGGCAGAAGGTGGTCAAGGTCTTCTGCCACGAGAAGGAAAATATCGAAGAATTCACCAGGCTGAACGAGAACCTGAGAAAGAGCGCGGAGAGTGCCAACCGCATCGCCTTCACCATCATGCCGGTTACGATGGCGATGGGCAACCTCAGCTACGTACTGTGCGCGGTCGTGGGCGCCATGCTGGCGACGCGGGGATATCTCGGGCTGACCATCGGCACGCTCGTTTCCTTCCTCACGCTCAACAAGGGCTTCAACCAGCCCATCAACCAGGTTTCCCAGCAGTCCAACTCCATCATCATGGCGCTGGCCGGCGCGGAACGCGTCTTTGCGCTGATGGACGAGGAGCCGGAGAAAGACGAGGGCTACGTCAGCCTGGTCAATGCGAAGCGGCAGGAGGACGGCAGCCTCACCGAGAGCGAGGAGCGCACGGGCTTGTGGGCGTGGAAGCACACGCACCGCGAGACAGGGATCACGGAGTATAAAGAGCTGAAGGGCGACATCGTGATGGACGGCGTGGACTTCGGATACACGGACGACAAGATGGTCCTCCACGACATCCGGCTGTACGCGACGCCCGGACAGAAGATCGCCTTTGTAGGGTCCACCGGCGCGGGAAAGACGACGATCACCAACCTCATCAACCGGTTCTACGACATCCAGGACGGCAAGATCCGGTATGACGGCATCAACATCAACAAGATTAAAAAGGACGACCTCCGCCGTTCCCTGGGCATCGTACTCCAGGAGACGCACCTGTTCACAGGCACCGTCATGGAAAACATCCGCTTCGGCCGGCTGGACGCGACGGATGAAGAGTGCATTGCGGCTGCGAGGCTGGCCAACGCGGACGGCTTCATCCGGAGGCTGCCGGAAGGCTATCAGACGATGCTCAAGGGCGACGGTTCCAACCTGTCCCAGGGGCAGCGGCAGCTGCTGTCCATCGCCAGGGCGGCCGTGGCCGATCCGCCGGTGCTGATTCTGGACGAGGCGACGAGCTCCATCGATACGAGAACCGAGGCGCTCGTACAGGCGGGCATGGATTCGCTGATGAAAGGGCGGACGACCTTCGTCATCGCCCACCGGCTCTCAACCGTCCGCAACAGCGACTGCATCATGGTTCTGGAGCAGGGGCGCATCATCGAGCGCGGCTCCCATGAGGAACTGCTCGAAGAGCATGGCAAGTATTATCAACTGTACACCGGGGACTTTGAGTAAGAAAGGAAGGATCGCTTATGCCCTGTACGACGCTGCTGGTGGGTAAAAAGGCCAGCTATGACGGATCTACGATGACTGCCCGGAATGAGGATTCCGGTTCCACCGGATTTACCGCGAAAAAGATGACGGTGGTTCATCCGGAGCAGCAGCCGAAGGTCTACCGCTCCGTAATTTCCCACGTCGAAATCCCGCTGCCGGAGAACCCCATGCGCTACACGGCGATGCCCAATGCCAATCCGAAGGAGGGCATCTGGGGCGCGGCCGGCGTCAACAGCGCGAACGTCTCCATGACGGCGACGGAGACGCTGACCAGCAACGAGCGCGTGCTCGCTGCCGATCCAATGGTCCGGCTGATTCCGGCCGAAGGGGACAAGGCAGAGGTTCCGGGCGGCATCGGAGAAGAGGACATGGTGACCCTCGTGCTGCCGTATATAGGCAGCGCCAGGGAAGGTGTTCTCCGTCTGGGTGCGCTGCTTTCGCAGTACGGCACTTATGAGATGAACGGCATCGCCTTCCAGGACGCGGACGAAATCTGGTGGCTGGAGACCATCGGCGGCCACCACTGGATCGCGCGGCGCGTGCCGGACGAGTGCTACGTGGTGATGCCCAACCAGCTGGGCATCGACGCCTTTGACCTTGATGACGCGTTCGGAGAGCAGAAAGAGCATCTGTGCTCCGATGATCTCAGGACGTTCATCGCGGAAAATCATCTGGACCTCACGCAGGAAGGGCCGTTCAACCCGCGGCTGGCCTTCGGCAGCCACAGCGACGCCGATCACGTATACAATACGCCGCGCGCCTGGTGGATCGAGCGCTTCTTCAATCCCCGTACCAATACGTGGGACGGCGTGGACGCGGACTACCGGCCGGATTCGGACGATATCCCCTGGTGCCGCGTACCGGAGGCGAAGATCACGCCGGAGGACGTCAAGTACGCGCTCTCCGGTCACTTTCAGGGCACGCCCTACGATCCCTACGGGCGCCACGGCGACAGCAGCCTGCGCGGGTCCCTGCGGCCGATCGGCGTCAACCGGAACAACTTTCTCTCCGTCGTCCAGATCCGGCCGGACTACCCGGAAGCGACGCGCGCGCTGGAGTGGATCGCCTTCGGTTCCAACGTGTACAACGCGCTCGTGCCCCTCTTTTCACAGGTGGACGGCGCGCCCTTCTACTTTGAAAACACGGGGGATCTCCCGTCGACCGAGAGCTTCTACTGGGCGAACCGCATGATCGCGGCGCTCGCGGATCCACACTTCGGTAAGTGCGCCAATCAGATTGAGCGCTATCAGCTGGCGCTGCAGTCCGAGGCGCGCGCCATCATTCTGCGGGCCGAAAAAGAAGTTGCGGCGGGCGGAGCGGATGAGAAAGCCGTGTGTGAAAAGGCCAACGCGGACATCGCCGCGCTGACCCGCAAAAAGACGGATGAACTGCTCTCGGGCGTGCTGCTGGAGGCGAGCTTCGGCATGAAGAACGCCTTTGCCCGTTCGGACGCATAAAGAAAGACAGAGCGATAAAACGATACCCGCCAACCGGCAAAGGTCCGGAAGGCGGGTATCGTTTTTTTTTCTGTTTCCTGTCAGGAATCGTTGATCTGGATTTTGAAGTCGCGCAGGATATCGTGAATGGAACGGGAGGATGGGGAGAAGTAAGCATTGTAATTTTGGAAGAGGTCGGAGCCGATGCGCAGCATGCCGCTGTAGAGGTGCTCCGTGATGGAACGGTAAAGAGGCCCGATCTGCCGGCTCTTCATCAGTTCCAGCAGTTCCTCGTGCTGCTGGTGCAGGGTGGAGAAGGTGTTGGTCCTGCCGGAGGTGGAGTAGTCAAGCCGGCGGTAGCGCGCGTAATGCACGTCCATCCCCTGGATGATCTGCCACAGGCGGAGCTTGCCCGCGCTTTCCATGCACATGCCGTGAAACTCGGAGTCGACGCGGTAAAAGTCGTCCGCGGGCAGCAGGCCGTCCGCAAACTGCTGCTGCAGGTCGAGGTTCTTTTTCAGGTTTGAAAAGAGGATGGCATCGGGATGCAGGCAGATATAGCGCATGACGCCGTATTCCACCTGGGTGCGCAGAAACAGCGTCTGCTCGGCCATCTCAAGGTTGATGAGGCTGACGAAAGTCCCTTTGCGGCCCTGCAGGTCGAGCAGGCCTTCCTGGGAGAGCTTGGCGAATACGCTGCGGATCGGCGTGCGGCTGAGGCCGAAGCGGCTGGAAACGGCCATCTCCGTGATGACGGAGCCGGGCAGAAGACGAAGAGAGATGATTTCACCGCGGAGGATCTGATAGACGTCCTCCGCCGTATACTGGGCGAGCGTGTCGGTCTTATGGTTTGCTTCCATGGACATGGGATTTCTCCTGTACAGATGAATTTGTATGTTTTTCAGTACATTGTCCATTCTACACCTTTTTTACTTTTTTTCAAGAATTTGTATACAAATTCTTGAAAATCTTATTGACATCAAAAAAGAAAATCGCTATACTCAAAACACAAAATATATGAAATCAAAGAGCTTGATTCATGTATTTTAGACTATTTTTTGCTGTTATACAGGAAAAAAGGAGGAAACGACCCATGGCCGAAGCAAAAAAGGCAACCAAACAGTATGTATACAAGATTAACGATCTTCCCTTTACGCCCCTCGTCGAGGAGGAGGGCATCGTAACGCAGTTCATCCTGGGCGACAATATCCAGATCAGCTTCATCCAGAATCCTCCGGGAGCGACCTTCCCCCTGCACAAGCATGACGCGGAGCAGATCCTCATCATCATGGAAGGCAGCGAGGAGCACATCATCGACGGCCAGGAAGTGCACATGGAAGCGGGCGACATCTGCGTGCATCCCGGCGGAGTGGAGCACGGCGGCTTTACGAAGACCGGCTTCAAGGGTATCGACATCTTCTCCCCGCCCCGCTATGACGAAGGCGGCCACGTGGACCGCATGAAGCGCTACGGCACCATGCCCGACGAGAACGGCCACTACCCGGCCAACAAGGTCGAAACCACCACGCCCGTCTGGTTCAAGGGCGTCGTTGAAGCCATCCTGAAGGCGAACGAGAAAAAGTAATTTGCCGGCTGCAAGACCGGTGAAATAAAAAAGGAGGAAGTACCGTATGAAGAAACTTTGGTTCGTCGCTGCTGCAGCAGTGATGACGGCCGCCGTGGCTGTTACGGCCAGCGCCGAGAAGATCACGATGCGCCTTGCGCATTACGCCGCCGTGGATCATCCGGGCGGAATCGCCGCTCAGCAGTTCGCGGATGCCGTGAAAGAGCGCACCAACGGCGACATCACCATCGAAGTCTATCCCAACAACGAGCTGGGCGCGCCGGATGAGATGCTGGAGCAGAACATCCAGGGCGTCGTCGACATGACGCTGGGCACCCAGGGTTCTCTGGACAAGTACTCCAAGAAGTTCGCCACGGTCATGCTGCCGTTCATCTTTGACGATTACGATCACGCGTACCGCGTACTGGACGGCCCCTTCTATGAGTGGACCAAGGACGAGCTGCTGGAGCAGGGCCTCGTGTTTATCGGCAGCTGGGATTACGGCTTCCGTAACCTGACCAACTCCAAGCGCGAGATCAACTCCCCTGACGACGTGGTCGGCCTCAAGATCCGCACCCCGGGCGAAATCCAGCTGCAGAGCTGCATGGAAGCCCTCGGCGCGAACGTCCAGCCCATCGCCTTCAACGAGCTGTACCTCTCCCTCAAGCAGGGCGTGGTCGACGGCCAGGAGAACCCGCTGAGCGTCATCTACTTCAACAAGTACTATGAAGCGCAGAAGTACCTCGCCCTCACCAACCACGTGTACAACTCCATGAACCTCGTCATCTCCAAGAAGGTCTGGGACAGCCTCTCTCCCGAGTATCAGCAGATCATCACCGAGGAGAGCCGCAACGCCGCCCTGGCGATGCGCGAAACCATCAAGAGCAGCGATGAAGAGTACATCCGCCTGCTGGAGGAAAACGGCATGATCGTGACCCGTCCCGACAAGGCCGCTTTCGCCGAGAAGATGGATTCTTCCTACGCCGCAATCGCGAACTACATCGGCGAGAAGGGTGAAGAGTATATCGAAACCTTCCGCAAGATGGTGGACGAGTGCCGCGAGTAATCCGACAATACAGGTTTAACACATTGCGGCAGGCTCAGCTTGCCGCAATCTTTCTATCCATGGAAAACAGAAAGCCGAGGACAGTTGATCCCGGCGGTTGAAAGGCAGTCCCCGGACCTTTCCAAGGAGGAAAAACGATGATCGCACTCATTACCTGCGTACTGCTGATCGGGCTGATGCTGCTGGGCGTGCCGATCGCCGCGAGCATGGGCATCACCTCGATCGGGATTTTCTCTTCGCTGGGGCTCAGCAACTTCCTTTCGGTCATGCCGCAGCGCATTTACGTCGGCGCGACCGGCCTCACCATGCTGGCCATCCCCTTCTTCATCCTTGCCGGAAACCTGATGAACACCGGCGGCATCACGGACAGAATCTTCGGCTTCGCCCGCGCCTGCGTGGGCCACTGGCCGGGCGGACTGGGCCAGGTCAACATCCTCTCTTCCGTCATCTTCTCCGGCATGAGCGGCGCGGCCGTGGCGGACGCGGCCGGCCTGGGCGCCATCGAGATGAAGGCCATGGACGACGCGGGATTCGACCGCGTGTTCTCCGCTGGCATCACGGCGGCCAGCTCCACCATCGGGCCGGTCATCCCGCCCAGCATCCCCTTCGTCGTCTACGCTTCCATCGTCGGCGCGTCCGTGGGCAGGCTGTTCATGGCGGGCTTTTTGCCCGGCTTCGGCATGGCGGTCGCCATGGCCATCAGCGTCTACGTGACGAGCAAGCGCCGCAACTATCCGGTGGAGCCGAAGATGCCTTGGAAGGTGCGCGGCAAGCTGTTTTTGCGCGCCATTCCCTCCCTTATGACCGTCGTCATCATCATCGGCGGCATCTGGGGCGGCATCTTTACGCCGACCGAGGCGGCTGTCGTGGCGTGCGTCTACGCGCTGTTTCTGGGCACCGTGGTTTACAGGGAGCTGGGCTTTAAAGACGTGATGCGCGTGCTGCACGATTCGCTCATCCAGTCGACCAAGACGCTCTTCATCATCGCGGTGGCGAACTTCCTGTCCTACTTCCTCACCCATCAGCGCATCCCGAATCAGGTCATCAACGGCATCACGACCGTGACCTCCGACCCGAACATGCAGATTCTCATCATCATCTTCGTGCTGCTGATTCTCGGCTGCTTCATCGAGGGAACGGCGGTCATCCTCATCGCCACGCCCGTGTTCATGCCCATCATCAACAGCATCGGCATGGATCCCATCCAGTTCGGCGTCATCATGATCCTGGCCAGCATGATCGGCCTGCTGACGCCCCCCGTCGGCATGAGCCTCTACGCGGTCGCCAGCATCACGGAGGTCAAGGTGCTGGATCTCGCCAAGGCGGTCATCCCATACCTGGTCGGCATCTTCATCGTCCTGCTGATCGCTGCGTACTGGCCGCCGCTGTCCATGTTCCTGCCGACGCTGTTCGGCTGAGAGAGGAGGAAAAGACATGAAAGCGCTGAAAAAAGCGGATGCCGTCATCGGCAGGGTCTTCTCCGTCCTCGGCGTGGCGGATATGGCCGTTCTGGGCATCATCATGGCGATCAACGTATTGATCCGGTTTTCGGGCATCCCTATCCTGCTCAGCTGGTATTCGGAAGTGGTTGAAATCCTGTTTGCGTGGATGGTCATGATCGGCGCGGTGATCCTCTGCCGCAACTCCGCGCACTTCCGCGTGGACCTCTTCTACCAGAAGCTGGGGCACAAGAGAGGATTCTACTGGCTGGAGGCCTTCTGCTACACCGTGGCGCTGGTCTTCTACCTCTACTTCCTCGTCTACAGCTTCAGCCTGGCCGTCAATGCGCCGCAGACCATGCCGGTGCTGCACATCCCCAAGGGGTACGCGTACGCCTGCATGCCCATCTGCGCGTGCTTCATGTGCGCCTACACCGTGCGGGATATCGTAAAGGCTGTCTGGCGTGCCTTGGGCAAACTGCCGATTGACCAGGCGGCGTAATCGCGATAAGATGCTGATACAACCAACCAACAGGGCCCAGAGGCCTTTCGGAGAGGAGTTTTTCAAATGAAACTGACCGTACGCCAGCCTTCCGCGTCCCAGGATGCGAAGCACTATACGACCGACCGTCTCCGCAGCGAATACCTGATCGAAAAGGTGTTTGAGGCGGACGAGGCCGTCTTCACCTATTCCCATTTTGACCGCATCATCGCGGGCGGCGTCATGCCCGTCAGCAAGAGCGTGGAGCTGACCGGCGCCAAGGAGCTGTGCAGCGATACCTTCCTGGCCCGCCGCGAAATGGGCGTCATCAACATCGGCGGCAAGGGCACCATCACCGTGGACGGCACTGTTTACGATCTCAAGCAGTACGACGGCCTGTACGTGGGCATGGGCGCGAAGGAAATCTCGCTGGCGAGCGAGGATCCGGCGAACCCCGCGAAGTTCTACATCAACACCTGCCCGGCGCACAAGACCTATCCCAACGTCAAGATCGACATCGACAAGGCCAACAAGCGGCACCTGGGCACGCCGGAAACCTGCAACAAGC
Source organism: uncultured Eubacteriales bacterium (assembly GCA_902781095.1). GTDB lineage: Bacteria > Bacillota > Clostridia > Christensenellales > Aristaeellaceae > Ventricola. The sequence goes on along the minus strand of CACZHW010000013.1, from coordinate 54,969 downwards.
GGACGATCAACCAGTACATCCATCCGGCCGTCATGCAGAGCTGCCAGCTGTGCATGGGTATGACGCAGCTGGCCCCGGGCTCCAACTGGAACTCCATGCCCTGCCATACGCACGAGCGCCGCATGGAAGTGTACTTCTACTTCGAGCTCAAGGACAACAACGTCGTCTTCCACATGATGGGTGAGCCGCAGGAGACGCGCCACCTCCTCATGCACAACGAGCAGGCGGTCATCTCCCCGTCTTGGTCCATCCACACCGGCGTGGGCACCAGCAACTACACCTTCATCTGGGGCATGTGCGGCGAGAATCAGGAATTCGATGACATGGATAACATTGATCCCATGGACCTGCGGTGATATAATGAAGGCGTAACCCGATTGAAAGAATGAGGAGGAGATTCCAATGAACGAATTCGCGAAGAATTTCAGTCTGGAAGGCAAGATCGCCCTGGTAACCGGCGCTTCCTACGGCATCGGCTTCGCCATCGCCACGGCGTACGCCAAGGCCGGCGCGACCATCGTCTTCAACGATATCAAGCAGGAACTCGTGGACAAGGGCTTGGCAGCTTACAAGGAGCTGGGCATCGAGGCGCACGGCTACGTGTGCGACGTGACGGACGAGGAGCAGGTGCAGGCTTTTGTCGCCAAGGTGCGTGAGGAAGTCGGCATCATCGATATCCTGGTCAACAACGCGGGCATCATCAAGCGCATCCCCATGCTGGAGATGAGCGCGGCGGACTTCCGCAAGGTCATCGACGTCGACCTGAACGCCCCCTTCATAGTCTCCAAGGCGTGCATCCCGGGCATGATCGAGAAGGGCCACGGCAAGATCATCAACATCTGCTCCATGATGTCCGAACTGGGCCGTGAGACGGTTTCCGCTTACGCGGCGGCCAAGGGCGGCCTTAAGATGCTGACCCGCAACATCTGCTCCGAGTACGGCGAGGCCAACATCCAGTGCAACGGCATCGGACCCGGCTACATCGCCACCCCGCAGACCGCGCCGCTGCGCGAGCGTCAGCCCGACGGCAGCCGCCATCCGTTTGACCAGTTCATCGTCGCCAAGACGCCGGCCGCCCGCTGGGGCACGCCGGAGGACCTGCAGGGTCCCGCGGTCTTCCTAGCCAGCGACGCCTCCAACTTCGTCAATGGACACATCCTGTACGTCGACGGCGGCATCCTCGCCTACATCGGCAAGCAGCCCTGACAAACGTATACCTTCACAAAGCCGCTCCGCAAGGGGCGGCTTTGTGATGTCTTTATAAAACTTGACTATGGAGACTCTGAAAAAACCGTAGAGGATTGCCTGAACCGATTGACACGTTTAATATCATAGTGTTATAATCATATCAGATATTTTTAATAATATCGACAAAAGGAGGAGAAAAACGTGAAAAAGACAATTGCCCTGCTCCTGGCTGTCCTCATGCTGTGCGGCATGACGGCGCTTGCAAGCGCCGCGGACGGCACCTACTCGGCTACTGTTCCGGGTATGCACGGCCCCCTGACCGTCGAGGTCACGCTGGCCGGTGACAAGATCGAAAAAGTCGAACTTGTCGACAACGTGGAAACCCCGGGCCTCATCGACTGGCCGGCCAGTATTGTGACGGCGGCGATCGTTGAGAACCAGTCTCTGGATGTGGACGTCATCTCCGGCGTCACCATCTCAAGCCGCGCAATCATCCGCGGCGCTGAGGAAGCGCTGAAGAGCGCCGGAGTGGACGTGGAGCCTTTCAAGGCGCCGCGTGAGCGTACGGCCAATCAGGATGCGGAATACGAAGCGGATGTCGTCATCGTTGGCGGCGGCGGTTCCGGCCTGTCTGCGGCAGTCCGTGCGACGGAAGCGGGTGCTTCTGTTATCCTCATCGAAAAGATGGGCTTCCTTGGCGGCAACTCCATCATGGTCGGCGGCATCTATAATGCGCCGGATCACGAGTATCAGGATTATGCTGAGTTCCCGGGCAACCCGAACTCCCTGGTCGAGGATGCGATTGCTGAGCCGCCGGTAAGCGGAGAACACAAAGCGCTGCAGGAAGCGGTCGCGTATGAATACGAAGAGTTCAAGAAGACCGACAAGGTTCTCTTCGACAGCCTCAACTGGTTCGCGCTGCAGACCTGGAACGGCGGCGACAAGCTGGCGATCCTGGATAACGTCAAAGTGCTGGCGCAGGGCTCTTACGAAGGCCTCAAGTGGCTGGAGAGCATGGGCATGGAATTTGTACCCGGCGTCCACCTGGGCGGTGGTTCCCTCTATCCGCGCACGCATCAGGCGGTTATGCCCAACGGCACCGGCTATATCAAGGCATTCCGTGATACGCTGGCAGGCCGCGACAATCTGACGATCCTCATGGATACCGAGGGCAAAGAGCTGATCGTTGAAGACGGCCGCGTTACCGGCATTAAAGCCGAAGGCAAGGACGGCGAGACCGTCACCCTGAAGGCGAAGAACGGCGTCGTGCTGACGACCGGCGGCTTTGCCGGCAACGTCGAGATGCGCATGAAGTACTGCCAAGGCGAGAAGTGGCCGGACCTTGGACCGGGCCTCATCACTTCGAACATGCCGGGCGTCACCGGCGACGGCATCCTGATGGCGGAAGCCGCAGGCGCCAAGCTGTTCAACATGGATCAGATCCAGCTGCTGCCCTTCTGCAATCCGCTCACGGGCGCAACGGGCGACATCACGACCATCAACATCTACGTCAATAAGGAAGGCAAGCGGTACGTCCGCGAGGACGGCCGCCGTGATGAGATGGCGCTTGCGACCATCGCGCAGACGGACAGCATGTACTACTCCATCTACGGCACGGATGATCCCAGCCAGAACCGGTCTCTGGGTGGCATGACCGCACAGTACTATCTCGACAACAACCTCTACGGCTACGTCATCGCGGATTCCCTGGAGGGTATCGCCGAGAAGATCGGTATCCCGGCAGACAACCTGCTGAAGACGATCGAGGATTTCAACGCGCATGTCGAGTCCGGCGAGAAGGACGAATTCGGCCGCACGACGTACAGCACCAAGATCGAAGGCAAGTACTATATCGCTTATCCGCGCAAGGCTGCCGCGCACCATACGATGGGCGGCGTGCTGATCGACACTGAAGCGCATGCGCTGAAGGCTGACGGCTCCATCCTGCCCGGCCTCTACTGCGCGGGTGAGATTACCGGCGTCGTCCATGGTTCCAACCGTCTGGGCGGTAACGCGGTGGTGGACTTCACGGTCTACGGCAGCATCGCCGGAATCAATGCGGCCGCTGGCAAATAACAAACCTGAATGTCTGACGGCAAATGAAAGCAGGGCCTGTCCTCCGGGTTTCCGGAGGGCAGGCCTCTTTGAATGGTGAAGTTAAACAAAAATGGAGCAAAACCGCAAAGTTTTTGATAATTGCTTGACAATGAAGTTACTTCATCATTTATCATTCGTTCAGGCAATTTGCCGGAAGGAGGAAAGAAAATGAAGAAATGGATGAGCGTCATCGCCGCGCTGCTGCTGTGTGTCTTCACACTGGGCGCCGTTGCGGAAGACGCGCTGACCCCCGGCACCTACGAAGTGTCTGCAGACGGCTTCGCGGGTAAGATCGTCCTGGATGTGACGGTCGACGAAAAGGGCGTGACCGCTGTCGAAGTGAAAGAGCACAGCGAGACCCCCGGCATCGGCGAGGCCGCGCTGCCCACGCTGTCTGACGCTGCAGTCAGCACCGGCGCGTTTGCGGTAGACAGCATTGCGGGCGCGACCTTCACGTCCAACGGCTTCAACGCGGCGCTGGCCGCGGCGGAAGCGATGGCCAAGGGCGAGTCTGTCGAGGTTTCCACCGAGACCACGCTGAAGGACGGCACCTACACCGCCACCATTCCTTCCCTCATCGACCTGGAAGGCCTGGTCAATGTGGGCGAGATGACGCTGGAAGCGACCTTCAAGGACAACAAGATCGAGTCCATCACCGTGCCCAAGTACACGGATACCCAGGTCATCGGCGGCATCGCCTTCGAGGAGCTCTCTGAGAAGGTCGTCGCGAACCAGTCCACGGCGATCGACGCGCTCTCCGGCGCGACGGTTTCTTCCAACGCGTTCTTCTCTGCGCTGAATCAGTGCATCGAGCAGGCCGGCGGCGACCCGGCGGCCTTCAAGGCGCGCACCCTGGAAGCACATAAGCCCGAGACCCTCACGTACGAGACGGACTTCGTCGTCGTCGGCGCCGGCATGGCGGGCCTCTCCGCCGCCATTGAGGCGGTCGACCAGGGCGCGAACGTCATCGTCTGCGAGGCGCAGGACGTCTTCTCCAACTCCACCAGCCGCTCCGTCGGCGAAGTCATGGGCGCGAACACCAAGGCCCAGAAGGAAGCCGGCATCGAGGACACCGTCGAGGCGTTCTACGATGACATCTACTCCCTCTACAAGGACGAGCCGGCGCTCGATCCGGTCGTTCTCAAGAACATGGTTTATAAGTCCACCGACCTCAACAACTTCCTGCTGGACAACGGCTGGGAGGTCGGCGTGCTGACGAACGTCTCCAACAAGGGCGTCCGTGCGACCAAGCGCGGCCACATCTCCAAGGGCGCCGGCTCCGGCCTCACCAATGCTCTGGTGAACTCCGCCCGCGCCAAGGGCGTCAACATCCTGCTGGGCACCACCGTGGACAGCCTGATTCAGGATGAAAACGGCGCGTATATCGGCGTGCATGCCACCACCAAGGATGGCGACGACATCACCGTGACCGGCAAGGCCGTTCTGGTCGCCACCGGTTCTTACTCCGCCAACCCGGAGATGCTCGCCCGCCTGAACCCGAAGATGGACAACATCGAAGTGCTGGTCGGCAGCGGCGACGGTTCCGGCTACAACATGCTGGAAAAGGCCGGTGCGGACATGATCCAGATCGACTACATCGCCATGATGTACTACTTCTACGGCGCGGGCTGGACGGAGTTCCCGGAGCTGATCCCCGAGTCCCCGACGATTCCCTGCTGCGAAGTGCTGTCCGTAGACGGCGCCGGCCGCCGTATCGTCTCCGAGGACGACTTCACCTTCGAGTATACGAAGATCAACTACGAAGAGGGCTATCACGAGGGCTACTGCGTCTACGGCCAGGCGACCGCCGACAAGTACCCGATCATGACCCGCCTGGGCCTGACCACTCAGACCCACAACGGCGATCCCTTCGGCTACAAGGAGGACAGCATCGAGGCGCTGGCCGCCGACGTCGGCTTCGATCCCGAGGTGCTGAAGGCGACCGTGGACCGCTACAACGAGCTCTGCGCCAAGGGCGTGGACGAGGACTTCGGCAAGGAGCCCCAGTACCTCGTGCCGATCGAGGCACCGTACTACCTGCTCCGCATGCCGATGATCTGCACCGACGGCTACAACGGCGCGCGCATCAACGAGCATGCCCAGGTCATCGACACCAACGGACAGCCGATCCCCGGCCTGTACGCCGCCGGCGCGGTGGCCAGCGCGCAGGTGACCAACATCAACTACTTCGGCTGCGGCACCATGCTGCTCAACTGCGGCGTCTACGGCCGTGAGGCTGCGGACCACGTCGTCAGCATGCTGCTCAACAAGTAATGTTCATTGCATTCAGCAGATAACCCTGCGGTATCGTCCGGTAAGACGGCACGCCGCCCCGTACGGGGCGGCGTGCCTGAAGCGGAGACCCGCGGGGCGTCTGCTGAATTGCATTTACAGGGGAAAAAGCGGTGAAAGAGAAAAAAGGATACGTGTACTCCTCCACGGAGCTTTCACGGTATTACGGCATCTCCGTCAAAGGGATGGAGTTTTACGAGCAGAAGAACCTCGTCCATCCGGAGCGCATCGGCCCCGGCAAAACCCGGCGCTACAACCTGCTGGACTGCTACCAGCTTTCCGCGGCCCGCATGCTGCGCAACTGCGGCTTTAAGATCGAGGATACAGCCGCGCTGCTGGAAAACAACCGCCCGGAATTCCTGTGCGAGGAGCTCGGGGAGAGGGCGGTGCAGATCGAGGAGAGCATCCGCCTGCAGGAAGGCGTGCTGCGCGGCATCGAGCGCATCCGCGAAGGCATCCGGAAAGTGGAAGAGGAGGACTTTACGCCGTGCCTGACGGGCCACGGCGGCTTTTACCGTCTGTTCATCCGCCAGTTCACGGGCATGCACACGAGCACCCGGCGCGAGAGCGACCAGCTGAGCCTGTGGAACAGCCTGATGCCGGTGACGGAAGCCTCCCTGCGCTTTTCGAAGGAAGAGCTGCAGGGGCAGAGCGAGCGCCTCAACACGGAGGTGGGCATGATCCTCTCCGAGGCGGATTTTGAAACCTTCGGCCTGCAGGAGACCGAGCGGGTGACGCATATCGCGCCCGGCCGCGCGGTGTACGGCATCGTCGCAGGGCCGGAGACGGAACTGGACCGCAAGAGATGGCTGCAGGGCCTCCTCGACTTTATCGCGGACAGGGGCCTGACCATCGCGGGCGACGGTTTCTCGCGGCTCATCTTCGTCATGCAGGACGGCCAGGGCGCCCGCAGACGGTATGACGAGGTCTGGATTCCGGTGGAATAATCGTTTTCATTGCAAAAAACCTCCCGGAGGACGCTGTAACCGGCGTCTCTCCGGGAGGTTTTTGTCTGAAACCGGACGGGTTATACGCTGATGCTCCGCTTGCCGGTCAGCTTGAAGAAGAGCAGCATGGAGACGACGGAGGTTGCCGTCAGCACGGTGGAGTAGGCCGCGGCGTTGCCGAAGCAGTCGCGGATGACCTCCGTGTAGACGGAGACGGTCAGCGTCTGGGTGGAGGCGCGGTAGAGCATGATGGAAGAGGACAGCTCGCTGATGACGGTAACCCAGCTCATGATCGCGCCGGCGATGACGCCGGGCATCATCATGGGCACCATGATCTCGCCGAAGCTGCGCACCTCGGTGGCGCCCAGTGAGATGGAGGCCTCCTCGATGCTCGGGCTGATCTGCCCCACGATGGCCGTCGCGCTGCGGATGGTGTACGGCATGCGGCGCACGGTCAGCGCGACGATGATGATCGCAGCCGTGCCCGTGAGGGCCAGCGGCGGCTTGGCGAACGCGTAGAGGAACGCGATGCCCAGCACGCTGCCGGGGATGATGTAGGGCAGCATGGTCAGCGTATCCACGGTGCTGGTCAGCACGGAGCGCTTTCGCACCGACAGATAGGAGATCAGCGTGCCGATGACCACGACCAGCACGATGGCGCACAGGCCGAAAAGGTAGGTGTTCGGGATGACCAGCGGGTTTTTGGAGAAGATGGTGCGGTAGTTGACGAGGCTGAACTCGCTGGTGAACATGCCCGGCGTGGATTCCTTCAGGAAGGACGTGATGATGACCGTGACCTGCGGCAGCATGCCCAGGAAGACCACGCCGTAGACGAAGAGGTAGCACAGCGCCTTGGAAAGCGGCCGCACCTCGCGCGGCTGCATGGGCTTGAGGGCGCTCATGGAGTAGCTGTGACGCCGCGCGACCCACCGCTGCAGGAAGAAGAAGACCAGCGTGATAAACAGGATGATGACGCACAGCGCGGCGGCGAAGTAATTGTCGTTGGTGACCTCGCCCATGAACTGGTTGTACAGCACGACGGGGAAGGTCCGATAGCCCTCGCCGATGAGCATGGGCGTGCCGAAATCGGAGAACACGCGCATGAAGACCAGCAGGGAGGAGGCCAGAACAGTCGGCAGGATGAGGGGCAGGATGATGCCCGTCACCCGCTGGAAGTTGCTGGCGCCCAAGCTTTCGGCGGCCTCGTTTAAGGAGTTGTCCAGGTTTTCCAGCGCGCCGCACACGTACATGTAGACGAGCGGGAAGGACTGCAGCGAGAACACCAGCACGATGCCGGCGAAGCCGTAGATGCCCGGCAGCTGGATGCCGAACAGGCTGTTGAAGAAGCCCGTGATGATGCCGTTGCGCCCCAGCAGCTGAATCCACGCGTACGCGCCGATGAAGGGCGGCGACAGGTAGCTGACGACGATGAGGATGTTGAGCGCCTTGGTGCCGCGGATTTTGACCTGCCGCGTGATGTAGGCCATGAGCAGGCCGAGCGTGGCGGCGATCAGCGTGGCCACGACGGTGACCTTAAAGGAGTTTTTCAGGGTGTTGGTGTAGTACTTGCGCGTGAAAAAGCGCGTAAAGTTTTCCATCGTCAGGCTGTTCGTCTTGGGATCCAGCACGGAGCGGTAGAGAATGAGAATCAGCGGATAGACGACGAAGATGACGAACAGGGCCAGGATGATGAGCGTGAGTGCGCGCCAGACGGGCGCTATCTTCTGCCGCTTGTTCACGGATTACACCCCCTCGCGGATGAGGCTGGTGCGGCTCTCGCGGTTGAAGACGTTGACCTTCTCCGGCAGGATGCGCAGGGAGACCATTGTGCCGTCTGCCAGCGTGTCGGAGAGATCGCCGGGCACGGTGACCTCCACTTCCTTCTCGCCGCCGAGCGCGATGAAGTAGTGCGTGCTGGTGCCGAGGAAGACGGAGGAGCGGACCTCGCCGGGGATGCCGGCCTCGTCGGCCGGGTGGATGGTGATCTCCTCCGGCCGGGCTGCGACGGTGACGGCCTTTGGCGCGCCGGCGACGAGGGTCGTGACCGGCACGCGGTAGCCGCAGCCGAAATCCAGCGTACCCCCGTCGTTGTCCGCCTGCAGGAAGTTGGTGAGCCCGATGAAACCCGCGACGAACTCGTTGGCCGGGCGCAGATAGATGCGCTTGGGCGTGTCGATCTGCTGGATGACGCCGTCGTGCATGACGGCGATGCGGTCGGAGACCGAGAGCGCCTCCTCCTGGTCGTGCGTGACGTATACGGTGGTGATGCCGATCTGGTGCTGGATGCGCTTGATGACGTTGCGCATCTCCACGCGCAGCTTGGCATCCAGGTTGGAGAGCGGTTCGTCCATCAGCAGCACGTCCGGCTGGATGACGATGGCGCGGGCCAGGGCGACACGCTGCTGCTGGCCGCCGGAGAGCTGTGCCGGCATGCGGTCGGCGTACTGGTCGATCTTTACCATGCGCAGCATTTCGTCTGCTCGGCGGCGGCGCTCCGCCTTGTCCACCTTGCGGGTCTTGAGACCGTAGGCTACGTTGTCCCGCACGTTCATATGGGGGAAGACGGCATAGTTCTGGAACACCATGCCCATGTTCCGCCGGTTGGTGGGGATGTTGTTGACGACCTGGCCGTCCACGCGGATTTCGCCGCCTTCAATCGAGTTGAAGCCGATGATCATGCGCAGCAGCGTCGTCTTGCCGCAGCCGGACGGGCCCAGCAGCGTGAAGAATTCGCCGGGCTGGATGGTCAGGCTGAGGCCGTTGATGACCGTATGGTCTCCGTAGCGTTTGATGACATTATCCACTTCAATGGCTACGCCCATGGAATCTCCTCCTTCAGGTTAAGGAAAGAAGGCCAGCCCGGGGGCTGGCCATAGAGGTCTTGAAAGCGGGACAATGACACCCGGATTACTCGGTCATCATTTCCACATGCTCGATGTACTTGTTGACCAGCTCCGGTTTGTGCTCGGCCACGTAGCTTTCGCTGTAGCCCGGCACCAGGGTGATCTGGTCGTTGGGCAGCATTTTCGCGTTGGTCGGCACGCCGGCGCGCAGCGGGCGCAGGTTGAGCTCGGCCGCGACGGCGGTCTGCACCTTCTCGGAGAGGACGTAGTCCACGAACTTCTTGGCGGCGTCCATGTGCGGCGCGTTCTTCACGATCTGCACGCTCTGCGGGGAGAAGACCACGCCTTCCTTGGCGTAGACGACCTTGACGGGATGCTCGCCGACGGACTCCAGTTCGACGCAGGGATCCTCATAGGAGAGGCCGACCCAGTATTCGCCGGAGGCCACGCCGTTGTATACCTGGGAAGAAGAGGAGGCGGTCTTGCCGTTCAGGTTGGTGAGGAAGCCGTCGATGAAGTCCCACGCCTCGGCGCTCATCGGATCGCCGTTGCCCATGCCGTAAAGCATGCCCAGCAGGCTGATGAACGCAGAAGAGGAGTTGGCCGGATCCGCCGCGATGATGTGATCCTTGAGCGCGGGGTTCAGCAGGTCGGCGTAGCTTTCCACCGTGATGCCGGCGCCTTCCAGTTTCTCCGTGTTGACGATGAGCACGTTCGGCTCGGCAAAGGCGCCGTTGAAGGGGCTGGTGCCGTCGTTGCGGAAGGCTTCCATCATGGCGTCGTTCTCGGTGGAGACGTACGGCTCAAACATGTCGCGGTTGGCGGAGAGCATGGCCTCGCCGGCCGCCCAGTGGATATCCACGGTGACGTTGCCGCTTTCCACCTCGGCCTTGATGCGCTGGTTGACCTCGCCGGTGGAGCCGGTGATCATCTCGACGGAGATGCCGGTCTCCTGTTCAAAGGCAGGGATGACGATGTTGTTGAGGCGCTCGTTGCGCGCGGAATAGATGACGAGGTCCGCGGCCATCGCGGAGGCGCAGGCGCACACAAGCAGCGTGAGAACCAGTGCGCAGGAGAGAAGTTTCTTCATACAGGGTTTCTCCTTTCATCGGGGCACTTCCCCCGTTTATTGGTTGATTTATCCTAACATTTTGTGAGCGTTTTGTCAAGCTGGAGTGTTTGCTTTAAGAATAAAAGCAAAAATGCCTAAAATATAGATGCCATCCGTTATATACGATCTGACCATAAAACCGGCTTTCGTCACAGCCGGAGCGGTGCTATAATTTTCCTGTCAGGTCGGACATGGGTTTGTCCGGGTTTTCGGAAAGGGGGCGCTCTGCCAGGTGAAAGAGACGGTGTACACGCTGCCGGGGCCGGCCAACGCGGAGATCGCGTTCATCGCCGACTTTCACGAGGGCGATCCGGAGCCGGTGCTCTCCCTGCTGCGGGCAAACCCGCCGGATCTCATCCTGCTGGGCGGCGACATCTTGGAGCGGCATGACAAAGGAACGCGTCCTCTCCCGGAGGAAGGCGGACGCGCGCCGGGATGGCTTTACGCCCTGTTTGCGAAGGACACGAGGGAGACGGGAAGCGGACGCCGGCTGCTGCAGGCACTGTGCAGGATGGCACCGACCCTCATGAGCACCGGCAACCACGAGTGGTACCTGGAGGAGGAAGACCGCATCGCCGTCGTGCTTCACAATCTGGACATCCTCTGGCATGGGTTGCGCATCGGCGGCCTCTCCAGCTGGTACGACGAAGAGTGGCTGGAGGCGTACCGCCGCAAGGACGGCTACAAGATCCTGCTGTGCCATCAGCCCGAATACTGCGACCGCTTTCACCTGCAGGATTTTGACCTGGTGCTCTCGGGACATGCCCACGGCGGACAGATCCGCCTGTTCGGCCGCGGGCTGTACGCGCCGTCCCAGGGCCTGTTTCCGAGGTATACGCACGGCAGGTACGGCAGCATGATCGTCTCTTCCGGCTGCGCGAACACGGCGAGGATCCCCAGGCTGTTCAATCCGCCGGAGATCGTGCGCATCCGGATGCGCAAATCGCCGTCGAAAGCGTGAGGCAGGCGGTATCGGATACAAAAAGACCGGGAGCAAATCCCGGTCTTTTGCTGTTTTGTTCCCCGCCGTTACGGCCGATGCGTGAGTTTAAAGAGCATCGGATACAGGGCGAATTCGGTAAAGCTGATGACGGCGTAACGACCGCAGCGTACCAGAAGGGAAGGCGTCGTGTGCGCCGAGAGAAACGCGGAGGGGAAGGGCAGCTTGAGGAGCGCGTTGAGCGCGAAGAAAACCGCCGTGCCGCCGGCGACGCGCAGGGCGACGCGCGGAAGGCTCCGGGTGTTTTCAAAGCGGACGAACTTTTCCTCCACCGGAATGGCGGCGAGGAATCCGATCAGCAGGCCCATGCAGGTGAAGTAATCCTCGCTGTGGCAATAGAAGAGGCCGGGGAGCGTCAAAAGCAGGAGGATGCCGAAGAAGACGGGACGGCTTTTGACGCGCTTTTGCAGCGCGGAGACGAAGGCGATGGCCGCAAGGCCGATCAGCCAGCCGAAGAGGATATCCGTGGGGAAGTGGGCGCCCATGGCGACGCGCGAGAAGCCCACCAGCAGCGGCATCAGGACGCAGAGGACGGTAAGCCACCGCCTGCGGAACCAAACGGCGAGCGAACCGAAGAGGCCGGCCGCGCAGGTGGAGTGCCCGCTGGGGAAGGAGTAGCCCTGGGCGGACAGGTTGTAGATATCCGCGCCGGGCGTGACGATGCGCAGAAGCCGGATACGCTCGCTTTCGAAGTACGGACGCCTGCGCAGCGCGACGTTCTTGATCATGGGATTCCATACGGTGCCGATCAGCACGTTGAGGCCGACGCTTCTGCCGCATTCCTTGTCAAAACCCCAGTACAGGAGGCCGATGACGAAGATCATGAAAAGCTCCTCGCCGAACATGGACAGGGTGGAAACGACGGGGACGACGGATGCAGGCAGATGCGCCTGCAGCGCTTCGATAAAGCTGATTTCCCAGGGAAAGAAAAAGGAATTGGCGGTTGCAGTCATACAATATCCCCTTTTGTCTCTTACAGATCGTGTCGTTGGCGGGCCCGCTCGTCAATCGCACGGAGATAGCATTCCTCCACGCGCTTTGCAAAGTGCTGGGCGCCGAAGGGTTTGGCGTACCCGGAAGCCCGGGCTGCGATATCCCTGCCCTCCTGACTGAAGGCGCGGAGCAGGCCGTGTGCGAGCGCTTCGTCCCCGTCCGCGGTGAGGATGCCGCTGACGCCGTCTTCAATGACGCCGTCCAGGCAGGGATCGTTCACGGCGCAGACGCACAGGCCTGCGGCCATGGCTTCCACATAGGTGAGCCCCTGCGTTTCGGAGTGCGAGGCGCTGCAGAAGACATCGCCGACCGCGTACCACCGGTCGATTTCCTCCCACGGCTTCGGCCCGACGATGTTTACGGCGCCGGCGACGCCGAGGGAGGCCGCCAGTTCCGGGAGGCGGGAGCGCATGGGGCCCTCGCCGATAAGCACGAAGCGCACATCCGGCAGGCGGTCGTGCACGAGGGCAAAGGCGCGCATCACCTGCGCGAGGTTTTTCTCCTGCGCCATACGGCCGACGTACAGCAGCACGCGCTCATGGGGCAGTACGCCGCACGCTTCCCTCAGCCGGACGCGCTCGCCGGCGTCGTGGCGTTCCGGCAAAAAGCGGTCGATATCCATGCCGCTGGGGATGATGTCCACGGGAGAGGAAACGCCGTACTTGCGAAGCAGGCCGGCCGTCTTGCCCGTGGGCGCGATGACGCGGTCGAACCGGTTGCACCACCATTTGGAGTAACGCCGCGTAATCTTGCGCGCGGTTTCGTCCGCGTGCCCGTGGGTCACGTAGTAGGTGTAGTCCTCCCACGCCGTGTGGTACGTGTGCACCAGCGCGCAGGAGAGCCGGGCGGCCATGTGGTGTCCCAGATAGCCCAGGACGAACTCGCTGTTGGTGTGCACCACGTCCAGCGGGATCCGCCGGGTTTTGACCATGAAGCGCGGCGTGGGGATGCCCATGTTCCGGTCGCGCAGGACGACCAGCGGCGCGGAGGCGATGTAGTGGACCCCCGGCTCGGCGTGTTCCTCCCAGCCCCGGCAGCGCGGGGCGAAGACGTGGACTTCGTGCCCGCGGCGGAGCAGTTCGCGCCTCAGCATAAAACAGGAGGTCGCCACGCCGTTGATCTCCGGATAGTAGGAATCCGTAAACAGTCCGATGCGCAACGCAAACCCTCCTTTCAATGGCAGACGTGTGTGCATTATAGCACAAGCGGCGGCCCCGTGTCATCCTTCGCGTTCCGGTGGCCCGGCCGTATGGCTTTTTCGCCGCGATTCCGCTATAATAAACCGAAAACACAGAAGACGAGGGGGAAAGAGCCGATGTCCTGGCGCATCGAACACGACTCCATGGGGGAGGTGCGCGTCCCCGCGGAGAAATACTGGGGCGCGCAGACCCAGCGCAGCCATGAAAACTTCCCGATCGGCGTAGGACGGGAACCCATGCCGGAAGAGATCGTCCGTGCCTTCGGCATCCTCAAGAAGGGGGCAGCGCTGGCCAACCGCGCGCTTTTGCCGGAGCGGATGACGGAGGAAAAGTGCGCCGTGCTCTGCCGCGCCGCGCAGGAAGTGGCGGACGGGCGGCTGATGGAGCACTTCCCTTTGGTCGTCTGGCAGACGGGCAGCGGGACGCAGAGCAACATGAACGCCAACGAGGTCATCGCAAACCGCGCAAACGAGATGGCCGGCCGGCGGCTGCTCCATCCAAACGACGACGTGAACATGAGCCAGTCCAGCAACGACACCTATCCCGCGGCGCTGCACATCGCCGCCGTGCTGGCGCTGGAGGAGCGCGTGCTGCCTGCCGTCTGCGGCCTCATCGGCACGCTGCGCCGGCTGGAAGAGGAGAACCGGGACGCCGTCAAAATCGGCCGCACCCATCTGCAGGACGCGGTTCCCCTGTCCTTTGCGCAGGAGATCTCCGGCTGGCGCGCCTCGCTGGAGCGCGACGCGGAGATGATCCGCCTGTCCCTGCCGCCGCTCTGCGGCCTGGCGCTGGGCGGGACCGCGGTGGGCACGGGCCTCAACGCGCCGGCGGGCTTCGCCGAAAAGGCCGCGCAGGAAGTGGCGAAGCTGACCGGACGGCCGTTCGTCTCGGCGGAGAACAAGTTCCACGCCCTCACCTCGAAGGACGAGCTGGTCTTCGCCCACGGCGCGCTCAAAGCCCTCGCCTGCGACATGATGAAGATCGCCAACGACGTGCGGTTCCTGGCTTCCGGCCCGCGCTGCGGGCTGGGCGAGATCCGCATCCCGGAAAACGAGCCCGGCAGTTCCATCATGCCGGGCAAGGTGAACCCGACCCAGTGCGAGCAGGTGACGATGGTGGCCGTACAGGTGATGGGAAACGACGCGGCCGTCGGCTTCGCCGCGTCCCAGGGGAACTTCGAACTGAACGTCTTTATGCCGGTCATCGCGTACAATTTCCTGCAGTCCGCCCGGCTGCTGGCCGAGTCGGTCGCGTCCTTTGATGTGCGCTGCGCCGCCGGCATCACGGCGGACAGGGAAAAGATGCGCGGCAACCTGCACCGCTCGCTGATGCTGGTTACGGCGCTCAACCCCTACATCGGTTATGAAAATGCGGCCGTGACGGCCAAGCTCGCCTACCGGGAGAACATCTCTCTGCGGGAGGCGTGCGTCCGGCTCGGTTTTCTGACGGGCGAGCGGTTTGACGAAGTCTTTCACCCGGAGCAGATGATCTGATCAGCTTTTTTCCTGCCGGCTTGCCGGGAAGATGAAGAAGGAGGATTCCCCATGGATTACGGTAAGATTTCACTTGAAAAACACGCCGAGTGGCGCGGAAAGATTGAAATTGCGACCCGCGCGCCGCTGGACAGCGCCGAGGCGCTGAGCCTGGCGTATACGCCGGGCGTCGCGGCGCCCTGCCTTGAGATCCAGAAGGATTACAGCAAGTCCTTCGATCTGACCCGGCGCTGGAACACCGTGGCCGTCATCACGGACGGAACGGCCATCCTGGGTCTGGGCGACATCGGGCCGGAGGCGGGCATGCCGGTGATGGAAGGCAAGTGCGCGCTGTTCAAAGCTTTCGGCGGCGTGGACGCGGTTCCCCTGTGCATCCGCAGCAAGGACGTAGACGAGCTCGTCCGCACGATCTGGCTGATATCCGGCAGCTTCGGCGGCATCAACCTGGAGGACATCGCCGCGCCCCGCTGCTTTGAGATCGAAAGGCGCCTGAAGGAGTGCTGCGACATCCCCGTCTTTCACGACGACCAGCACGGCACGGCCATCGTGGTCGGCGCCGCGCTGCTCAACGCCCTGCGCGTCGCCGGAAAGGAAATCGGAGAGGTGCGCGCCGTCATCAACGGCGCGGGCTCTGCGGGCATCGCCATCGGGCGGCACCTGATGGGACTGGGCCTCAGGCACCTTAAGATGGTGGACCGCTGCGGCATCCTGTGCGAGGGCGCGGATATGAACCTGGCGCAAGCGGAGATGGCGCGCCTGACCAATCCGGAGCGCTTTTCGGGCAAACTGGCTGACGCGCTTTGCGGCGCGGACGTGTTCATCGGCGTCAGCGCGCCGCACATCGTCAGCCGGGAGATGATCGCCTCCATGGCGGAGCGCGCCATCGTCTTCCCCATGGCCAACCCGGTGCCTGAAATCGAGCCGGAGGAGGCGAAGGCCGCGGGCGCGCTCGTCGTCGGCACGGGGCGCAGCGACCACCCCAACCAGATCAACAACGTGCTGTGCTTCCCGGGGCTCTTCCGCGGCGCGCTGGACGTGCGGGCTTCCGACATCAACGAGCCGATGCGCCGTGCGGCCTCGCATGCGCTGGCGGGCCTCGTCTCTGCGGAAGAACTCTCCGCGGAATACATCCTGCCCCGCGCGTTCGACCCGCGGGTCGGCCCGACTGTCGCCGCGGCCGTGGCCGGGGCCGCCAGGGAGAGCGGCGTGGCGCGGATTTGAGAGGAGAGCGTCATGGCTTTTTCGGGAAGACAGAACGGACGGAGTACACGAAAAAAAAGGGAAGGAAGCGCTGCGGCGTGGCCGTATCCGTCGCCGTGGCCGCCTTGTGCCTCGGCATGGTCCAAACAGGGTGTGCGGAACTGCCGTCGTCCTTTGATCTGCGCAGCGTCGATACCGACGGAGACGGTGCGGGCGACCGGTGCTATGTGACGCCGGTGCGTTCCCAGATCCCCAGAACGGCGAAGGAATGCAGGCCGTCAGGATCCGGGATGCCCACGACATCTACGATGAAGGCGATACGCTCCTTCCGGCGAGCGTTTACGCGATGGGCGTGGGTCCGGTATCGGAAGGGGATGACCCGCTCTACGAATATCGCGGGAAAGCGGCGGCATGGGCGAATACATGAATACCGCCACCTGGTCACACTATACCTGGCAGCGCGGCATGACCGTACCGACCAATCACGCCGTAACCATTATCGGCTGGGACGACGACTATCCCGCAGACAATTTCCTTGAAGGACACCGGCCACCGCAAGACGGCGCCTGGCTTGTCAAAAACAGCTGGGGATCCGGAGAGAACGAATTCCCGAACCGGGCGACCGGTCTGTGGGGTCTCCCAATAGACCCTGACGATCCGGCAAAAGGGGGTTCCGGATATTTCTGGCTGTCCTACTATGACCAGTCGATTTCCCTGCCTGTGGTTTATCTCTTCGATCATTCCCTGTTCGGCGCAGCCGCGGAATCCGGTCTGGATCCGAAGACCGTGGTGAGGCATCAGCACGATTTCGTGCCAAACAACCTTATAACGCCCATACCCTGCGACGGCGAGGCCAGGATGGCGAACGTCTTTACGGCAGACTGTGACCAGATGCTGACTTCCTTTTCCTTTATGACCGATGCCCCGGATACGGCTGTGAGCTATAAGCTCTGTCTGCTGGGGCAGGGGTTCACGTCTCCGGAAGACGGAGTGCCGGCAGCGGAGGGGGAGGCTGTCTGCGAATATGCCGGCTTTCATACGGTGGCGCTGGCGGAACAGATCCCCGTCGGGGAAGGGCAATCCTTTTCAATCGTCCTGACGTACAGGATGGCTGACGGAAGTAGCGCATACGCCGCTTCCATAAGCTACGGAAAGGAGGCGCCGAACGTCAAAGAAGGGTTCTTTTCAAGATACAGCACAGCAGTGATCGGCCGGGGGGAAAGCTTTGCGTTCAGAGACGGCTCCTGGGCGGATATGGCTTGCAGGGACGGACTGCTCACGCTCTTTGGGGACCCGGATGTGCTGGAGGAGATCAAAGCCTATGACCTTCAGTTGGACAATTTCAACATAAAGGTATATGGAATTGTGCGGTAGGAAGACGACAGAAAGACGCGTTAAAAACAGGGCTTTCAGCTGCCTCATCGGAGCTGAAAGCCCTGCTTTTTGTCGTTTGCTGCCCGGTGGTCCGGGCTGCGCCGTTATTTCGCGGCGTCTGCTGCGGCGGCGATGCCGGCGCGGTGGCCCATGGTGGAGTAAAGGCTGAGCGAAGCCGCCAGGATGTAGTTCTCGTTGTAGTAGTAGCGGTTGCTCATTTCACCCGCGGCGTAGAGGCCGGGGATCACGGTGCCGTCCTGGCGGGTCACACGGCCTTCCTCGGTCGTGGTCACGCCGCCGGCGGAGCCGAACGTGGTCGGATAGACCTTGACCGCGTAGAAGGGCGCCTTGCCGAGGTCCTTCAGGAAAGCGGCAGGCTTGCCGAACGCTTCGTCAGCCCCGGCCTGGACGGCCGCCTGGTAGCTGTCATAGGTGTCCTTCAGCGCGGCGGTATAGACGTGCATTTCGCGCGCCAGGTCTTCAATCGTCTCACCCTTGGCGACGACGCCCGCCTGGGCGCCGGCTTCCAGCACGGCGCAGGCCGCTTCGTCCGCGCTGTCATAGATGTACCAGAAGGGCGCCTTGCCGTTCTGGATCATGTCGGAGGCGGTGTAGTCCATCGTATCCCAGCCGGCGCTTGCGGCCTCGTTGCCGAAGCGCACGCCGTCCGCGTTGACGCCCAGCTGAGCGTAGATGGTGAGATCGCCCGCATTCTCCAGCGCCGGGTCGAACGTGGTGCCGAACAGCGGGGTCGCAAAGACGTCAAAGGTGCCCGCGCCAACCTCAAGCGCCATCAGGAAGCCGTCGCCGGTGTGGCTCACGGCGCTCGTGGGGATCAGGCCCGCGCGGTGGAGCTTCGGGCTGTACTTGGCCACCAGTTCTTCGTTCTGGGAGATGCCGCCGGTCGCCAGGACGACGGACTTCGCGTTGAAGGTGATGTCCTTGTCCGCGGTTTCCGCCCTGGCGCCGACAACCGCGCCGGCTTCATCGGTGATCAGGGCCGTCGCCTTGCATTCGGTGATCAGCGTAATGCCCATGCTGTCTGCCTGCTTGGCCAGCATTTGGATGAGGCCCGCGCCGCCGCCGTTGGCCAGCGCCATGGGGTAGGTCGCGGAACCCGCATATGGCTCGGCGCTGAACTCGATGTTGTTGGCAACCAGCCAGTCGACAGTCTTGCCGCTTTCGGCCAGCACACGCTCCAGACGGTCCCAGTCCGGGTAACCGCTCTCCACGCCGCTTACGGCCATGTGGGCCTTCCAGTAGTTCATCACGGCTTCCAGGCTGTCGCTCTCCAGCCTGTTGTCCTTGTACAGGTCGGACTGCACACAGACCAGGATGCCGCCCGCCAGATTGGTGGTTCCGCCGACCTGGGGCATCTTGTCGATCAGGGTGACCTGCGCGCCGGCCTCGCGGGCGGCAACGGCTGCCGTGTAGCCGGCGATACCCGCGCCGACGACCAAAACTTCCGTATCCTGTGTCTCGGAAACTTTGGCCGTCTCTTCCGCTTCCGCGGCGGCCTTGTAATCCGCCGGATCGAAACCGGCAGCCGCAACGGCCGCTTCCACGGCCGCCAGGATGCCGTTGCTGGTCAGGGTCGCGCCTGCAACCGTGTCAA
The DNA here is from genome assembly GCA_902781095.1 of uncultured Eubacteriales bacterium. Taxonomy (GTDB): domain Bacteria; phylum Bacillota; class Clostridia; order Christensenellales; family Aristaeellaceae; genus Ventricola. The sequence goes on along the minus strand of CACZHW010000013.1, from coordinate 35,617 downwards.
CCGCAAGGCTGTTCGCTTCCGCGATTTTGCCGGGGAGCGTATTGACCGCGGGATCGCTGATGCCGGCGTCGTCGCCGTTTTTCGTCACTTCGACGGCGCTGATGACGCCGTCGTCGGCAAACGTGACCGAGACCTCGATGGAGCCCTCGCCGTTTTTGCCTGCGCCGGAGCCGGCAGCCGTCACATCCGCAGTCGCGGGGAACGTCAGGCCGGCCAGCATCACGGCGGCCAGCACCAGGGTCAGCAGCTTCTTCATTCGACAAACCTCCTTAAATAACGCTTGTTTCTGCGCATCCGTCCGCAGTTTATCACTTTTGCGGCCGCCTTTCAATGCAGGCGCGAGGGCCTTTTTTGAAAACAGGTGCGTTTGTTTCAGCCCTGTTCCGCGATGAGGGCGTCCGCGTCGCGCTTCATGCGCAGGAAATCCTCCCGGGACATGGGCACGTCCAGCGCGCGAGCGTTTTCCTCGATCTGCGGTATTTTGCGCGCACCGCAGAGCACGTGGACGGCCGGGGACAGCATGCTGTTCCATTTGATGCAGAGGTTGGCCGTGGTGCAGCCGTATTTTTCCGTCAGGTCCCGCCAGCCTTTGAGCATCCGGTTGACCTTCGGGATGTTCTCCGGGCGCCACCAGACGCGGTTTTCCCGCACCTCGCCGGGCTTGGGCCGGTAGTCGTCGGGCGCCTTGCCGGAGAGGAGGCCCTGCTCGATGGGCGAGTAGGTCTGCAGGGAGATGCCGTGCGCCTCGCAGAAGGGGAGCAGTTCCGCTTCCGGCTTTCTGTCCAGGATGCTCAGCTTCTCCTGGATGACGTCCAGCTCTCCGGCCTGGTCGTAATCGGCGAGGACCTGAAGGTCGACGTTGGAGGCGCCGATCGCGCGGATCTTGCCCTCCTTTTTCATCTTCAGCAGCTCGCCCATGGTCTCCGCGACGGGGACGCGGCCGTACGTGCGGCACTGCCAGTGGGTGTACAGCACGTCGATGGTCTCCAGACCCATGGTCAGCAGGCTGTCCTCCAGGTCGCGGCGGATGGAAGCCGGCGTGAGGTTGCGGTAGACCTCATGACCGTCGCGGGAAAAGTGGTACTCCCCTTCCCCGTCCCGCCACTGGAGCGCGCATTTGGTGGAGACGACCACCTGATCGCGGGGCAAGCCGCGGAGCGCGCGCCCCACGACCGCCTCGCTGTGGCCGAAGCCGTACACGCGCGCCGTGTCGATCCAGCGGATGCCGAGATCATAGGCGCGGTGGATGGTGTCCACGGACATCTGGTCGTCGTTTTCTCCCCACCACGTGCCGCCGCCGATCGCCCAGCAGCCGAGCCCGAGCGCGGGCACGGTGATGCCGCTGCGGCCGATTGCTCTTTGTTCCATAAAAATCCCTCCTGACAGACAGCCAAGGCGCTGTTTTTTGTTTATTGTATCCCTTTTGGCAGGGAGAAGCAAATAATCCCTTTCCCGTCCGTGTACGCCCGTTGAATTCCCCCGCGCGGGATGTTACAATACGGGCGCTGACCCGATTATCATCGCAGGAGGAAGAATTATGCAGCATCTTGAATGGATTTCGGACCCGAAGACGGAAGGCGTAAACCGCCTGGCGCCCCGGGCATACTATATCCCGCTGGACGCGCAGGGCAATTCCCGCGCGCGCAGCCTGAACGGCGACTGGGATTTCGCCTATTTCGACAGCCCGCTGGACCTTCCGGAGGATGTGACTGCCGTCTCCTTCGGGCACAGTATCCCCGTTCCCTCCTGCTGGGAGTGCCACGGATGGGGGCAGAAGCAGTACCTCAACGTCAATTACCCGATCCCGTTCGATCCGCCGGCCGTCCCGGCGCTCAATCCCGTCGGCGTGTACCGCCGCAGCTTTACGGCAAACGCGGCGGGCGGGCGCGTCTGCCTCGTCTTCGAGGGCGTGTCCAGCTGCATGATGCTCTACGTAAACGGCGCCTTCGCCGGGCTCACAAAGGGATCCCATCTGCAGGCGGAGTTCGACGTGACGGATCTCTGCCGTCCGGGTGAGAACAGCCTGACGGCCGTCGTGTTTACCTGGTCCAGCGGGACCTATCTGGAGGACCAGGACGCCTACCGCTATCACGGCATCTTCCGCGACGTCTACCTGCTGGAAAGGGCGCAAGACCACGTGCGCGATTTCTTTATCCACGCCGAAACGGACGGGAGCGTGCAGGTGGACCTCGACGTGCAGGGCAGCTGTACGCCGGAGATGACGGTCGCGTCGCCGGACGGGAGCGTGCTCCCGCTTTCGGGCGGCAAGGGAAAGGTGCCCGGCGTGCGCCTGTGGAACGCGGAGAATCCCGTGCTCTATACGCTGGAACTGCGCACGCGGGAGGAGATCATCCGCGTGCCCTTCGGGTTTGTCCGCGTATCCGTCTCTCCTGCGCGCGAACTGCTGATCAACGGACAGCCGGTAAAGCTGCGGGGCGTCAACCGGCACGAATCCCACCCGGACAACGGCTGGACGGTGACGCGCGAGGACATGGAGCGCGACCTGCTGATGATGAAGCGGCACAACGTCAACTGCATCCGCACATCCCACTACCCGGACCACCCGTACTTCTACGAGCTTTGCAACCGCCTCGGCTTCTACGTGGTGGACGAATGCGACATCGAGACGCACGGCGCGGACAACGCCTTCTTCGGGCAGCCCGACCGGGCGATCGCCTCCCTCTCCGGCAATCTGGACTGGAAGGACGCCTACCTGACGCGTATGATGCGCACGCTGGAGCGGGACAAGAACTGCCCCTGCGTCATACTGTGGTCGCTGGGCAACGAGTCGCAGATCGGAGACAACCACCGCGCGATGTCCGCCTGGGTGCGGCAGCGAGACCCCTCCAGGCCGGTGCACTACGAGCGGACCGCCTACCCTGATCCGCCCTACGGCGCGGAGCAGTGCGAAATCGATCCCTGCGTGGACGTCGTCAGCCGCATGTATCCGGATCTGGCCGGCGTGGAATACCAGGGCCGGGATTCGGACGACCCCAGGCCGTACTTTATGTGCGAATACGGCCATGCCATGGGCAACGGCCCCGGAGGGCTGGAGGAGTACTGGGACCTCATCTATAAGTATCCGCGGCTCATCGGCGGCTGCATCTGGGAATGGTGCGACCACGCAGTGCGCATGAAGGACGCGGAGGGCCGCCTGCTGGGCTTTGGCTACGGCGGAGACAGCGGGGAATTCCCGCACGACGGAAACTTCTGCGTGGACGGGCTGGTAAGCCCGGACCGCGTGCCCGGCACCGGCCTGTTTACCATGAAGGCGGCTTACCGCCCGGCGCAGATCGACGCCGTCGACGCGGCCCGCGGACGCTTTACCGTGACCAACCGGCTGGACTTTACGAATCTCTCCGCCTTCGCGCTGCGCTGGCGCATCGTCTGCGACGGAAGCACCGCGGCGGAAGGGGAAACCCGGCTGGACGTGGCGCCGCATGCCGCGGCCGACGTATGCCTGCCCTTCCCGGATGAATTGCCGCAGGCCGCCGATCTGCTCTCGGCGGAGCTGTGTTTCGTGCTGGCCGAAGACGAGAACTGGGCGCCGGCCGGGCACGTGCTGTGCGCCGCCTCGTTCCCCATCAGCGTCTTTGCGCCTTCCGCGGAAAAGAAGACCGCCGTCCCCGTCGGGGGGGCTTCCGGCGGGCGGCTGCTGTGTGCCACGTCCGGCGGCGCCGACTATGCGGTTGACCGCGCGACGGGCATGATCTGCTCCATCCGGAAGGATGGCGTGGAGCTGCTCGCCGCCCCGGCGGAGATCACCATCTGGCGGGCGATGACGGATAACGAGCGGGAACTCCAGCGCGTCTTCCGGGAGCTGCACATGCACAAGGCGAAGTTTTACTGCGCGGAATGCGCCCCGGGCGCGAATGCAGGGGAGATCGTGGCAAAGGGCGCCGTGGCGGCGAGTGCGCGCGTGCCGATGCTCTTCGTCACCCTGTGCTACCGGTTTGACGAGGCGGGCGTGACGGTGTCCGTACAGGCCCGGCGCAATCCCGACTTTGGCACGGATATCCCCTCCGGGATGCTGAACCACCCGTGGCTGCGCGACGCGAAGGTCTACCTGCCGCGCTTCGCGCTCCGTCTGCCGCTTCTGCGCGGCTTCGAACAGCTGCGCTATCTGGCCATGGGCCCCTCCGAGTGTTACGCGGACCTTGACGACCACTGCCGCCTGGGCATCTTTGAGGACACGGTGACAGGGCAGTATTTCCCCTACATCATGCCGCAGGAGACGGGCAACCATACGGACGCGCGCTGGGTGGAGCTTCGCGACGGCAGCCGCTGCTTCCGCGTGGAGGGTGAACGCTTCGAGTTCTCTGCCCTCCATCAGACGATCGAAGGGCTGGATGCGGCGAAACACACCTGGGAAATCCCGGAGGAAAACCGGACCGACCTGCTCATCGCCTACAAGAACAGCGGCATCGGCACGGCTTCGTGCGGCCCCGCGCTGGATGCGCGCTACGCCTTCCTCGATACGGCATTCGATTATTCGTTCCGCCTTACGGTGAAGTGACGGCCATCAAACGCAGAAGGACCGGGTATGATCAGCGTCGAAACCTACAGGGAAATCGTATCGGAATTACTGGATGAGCTCCCGGAGGAATTCTTCCGGGAGCTCACCGGCGGCGTCATCGTCTCAGAAGCGGCGCCCGCCCCGGATTACGCGCGGGGGGATGACATCCGCATCCTGGGGCAGTACCGGTTTTATGCCGGCGTCCGCCAAATCATCCTGTACAAGGGATCCTTCGACCGGGCTTATCCGCAGGCGACCGCGGAGGAAGCCCGGCAGATTCTGCGCGGCGTCCTGCACCATGAATTCCGCCACCATCTGGAATTCCTGGGCGGCATCCACAACCGGTCTTCGCTGGAGGCGCAGGACGAGCGGGAGAAGCAGGCTTACCTTCTCCGCCACGCGGAAAAAGCAGACCGTTAATCAGACCGCCCGAGCGCCGCACCCCGTTCAAACGCCTTTTTGCATTCCTGCGGGAAGACCGTTTCATGGCGTTTCCGCTTTTCTTCCGGGTCAAACATCGTCCAGGGCCAGTCCGTCCTGCTGTAATCCCTGAGCTGAAGCGTGTTTCCGCTGACCAGCACCTGTGTGGGGCCGACGAAGCGGTTCAGCGTCTGCTGGTAGCCCCGCAAAAGGCTCAGGTAGCCCGTATCCGGCGCATTGCTGGTCATGATGAGCAGCACGGGCACCGGGCGTGGATTGCAGCAGGGCGTTTCCATGTTGTAGGTCAGGTTCTGGAAGATCAGCCGCTCGTACAGCGCGCGGAAAGAGGCGGTCATCTCGCTAAGGTAGTTGGGCGAGCCGATGATCAGCCCGTCGGATGCGCGGATCGCGTCCAGCACGGGGGTCAGGCCGTCCCTGCAGATGCAGTGCCCCTTGCTTCTCTCCTTCTTGCAGCCGAAACACGAGATGCAGCCGGTATAGCGTTCCAGCCGGAAGAGGTCGAACCGCTCCACGTCCGCGCCGGCGGATGCAGCGCCCCGCGCCGCCTCCGTGATCAGGGTATCCGTGTTCCAGCCTTTTCTCGGGCCCGCGTTGACCGCGATGATTCTCTTTGGCATTCCGTTTCTCCTTTCTGCCGGGCCGGCAGGTCATTCGGTGAGGGCGTCGTCTGTCAGGCCGTATTTCTTGATCTTTCTCCACAGGGTCGTCGTACTGATATCCAGCGCCGCAGCCGTCCGGCTGCGGTTTCCGTTGTATTGGGCGAGCAGCCGTGAAATCCGTTCTGCTTCGCCGCCGATGCGGAGGCTTTCCCGGGCAGCCTGAGCGGCAGGGGCAGGCGCCGCGGCAAAATACATCCGGCCGTACAGCCGCCGGATATCCACTTCGTCTATCGTGCGGCGCTGGGCGGTTAGGATCAGGTGCTGACAGAAAGCACGGAGCTGAACCACGTTTCCGTTCCACGGATAATCGGTAAGCTGCCGTTTTCCGCCGGCTGTCAAGGCAATGTAGCGCTTATAGCGCTCCCGGTAATGCGCGAGAAACTGCTCCGCCCAGTAGAGAATATCCTCTTTTCTTTCCCTTAACGGCGGAAGGGACAGGGGCAGCGTGTGGAGGGCGTAGTACAGTTCTGCGTCAAAGCGTCCTTCTTCTGCCATCTGCGCCAGTAAGACAGGCGCGGAGGCGACGATGCGGACGCTGATTGGTTCCTGCCTGTACCGGGTATCCATAAAGGACTGGTGTTTGAGCACGGACAGAAGCCTGCGCTGGCACGGAGGAGCCAGAACCTGTATGTTTTCCAGGTACAGCGTCCCGCCGTTGGCAGCGCGAAGGATGCTGCCGTTTTCCTCTGCCGATCCGAATAGAGCGTGAATCTGATCTGCCGCCGGAATCTCCGCACAATCCGCATAAATGAATTCCCCGCGTTCCCGCCTGCTAGTCCGGTGGATCAACTGGGCGAAACGATGCTGCAGATTTCCGGGATCGCTGAAGATCAGCACGGGAAACTCGCTGCCGGCATACTGCCTGCACAGGGCCTCTGTCCGGCGCATGGCCGCGGAAGGCTCACCGATTTCTTCAGAAGCGCCCGTAAAGGAATACTTGCCCATCTGATGCCGGCGGACGGCGGAGCCCATTTCCTCCACCAGCTTGACCGGCTGCGCGGACAGCACGGCGCCTGCAATGCCGTTTTCTGTCAGAATCGGGGAGATGTTGGCCACCATGGACCGCGGGCCGATATCGATATAAACGGAGAATACGGTCCTGCCCTCCGTCAGCACGGGCATCAGGACGTCCATTCCCAGACCGGGAACCAGAGCGGAGAGAGGCTGCCCCTGAACGTCGGCCTGTGTCCAGCCCAGCTGCATCTCGGCAATCTGATTGATCATCGTTACCCTGCCCTGGACGTTCAGGCAGACGACGGTGCTGAAGGCGTTGTCGAGCAGCGTCTGCAGGCGTGAACTGTTCAGCTGCTCCAGCTCAATCGCGTATGCCATGCGCTTGACGGACAGAAACGCCTCCCAGAAGGAGTCGCCGGTGGACTGAATATACAGGTTGGGGATTTCTCCCTGCTGCGCAATCTCCTGCGCCACGTCGCCGCCGATGATGACGTCCATTTTGTCGCGCACGGCCTGTCGGGCGCATTCGTAGAGCGCCTCAATGTCGCTGATGTCGTCCTGCACCAGGTACGAATGCAGCTCGATGTCAAAGATTTCGTCAAACCGGTCCATATTGCAGTACTGGTTCATATAGCCGACTACGCCGATGCGGGGATGGGCTTTATGAACCATTTTCAGGGCCTGGACGACCAACAGGCCCATTTCCTGGGCCGTCAGGCGGATTTCGACGAGCGGAATGGTGCAGTGCTGCTTGATCAGCGTCGCATGCAGGCCGCGGGCTACGATAATGTCGGGCCGCGGCGTTTCGCTTTTGATCTTCTCAACCCATTCCAGTGCATAAAATTTCGGCCCGTAATCAATGGTCAGGCCGAGGGCCTGCCAATCCACGCCGTTTTTCATCAGCACGCGCCAGGCGCGTTCCACCATGTCCTTCCGGGGCAGCAGACAGGCAATCCGCATGCGGTATTCCTCCTAAACCGGTTGATAATACGGATTTCGCCGCGGCTTTAGCATTTCCTGCCTTGAATCAGCCTAAAAAAGTTCATTTGCAATGCAAATTCTGATAATTGCATTGCAATAAGTGAAAGAATATCCGGTTTTGATAGTTTGAAAGCAATTACTTTATCGGTCCCGGCAATTAACGCGGGCCGGCTGATCCTGCATAATAGGGGCATACAAACGATGAATCAGGAGGAAACAACATGGAAAACATTCTGCGCAAGGCGCTTTCGGAGAACCGGACCTTGATCGGCACCCGCATGTGGAGCACCGATCCGGTCATGACCGAGGTTGTCGGCCGTACGGGCCTCTACCATTACGTCGAGTTTGCGGCGGAATACTCGGACTTCACCCAGCAGGACCTCTCCAACATCGCGCGTGCGGCCGAGCTTCACGGCATGGGCTCCATGATCAAGGTGGATTTCCAAAACCGCAAGTACGTCGCGCAGAAAGCGGTTGGATCCGGCTTCCAGGCCGTCCTCTTCGCCGACCACAGGACGGCGGAGGAAGTGGCAGAGAGCGTTCAGGCCATCCGCCCGATGACGCCCGGTGTCGACGGCGTGTTCGGCATGCCGACCCGCCGTTTCATCGGCATGGACCACCGCGCCTCACAGGAGGCGCATATCCGCCGGCTGATGGACATCGTCGCCTGCTTTATGATCGAAAAGAAGGAGACCATCGAGAACCTGGAAGCGATCCTCTCCGTGCCCGGCGTGGACATGGTGCAGTTCGGCCCCAGCGATTACAGCATGAGCATGGGCTGGAACCGCCAGGAGCACGCGCAGGAACTGAAGGATATCGAAGCCCGGATCATCGAGGCCGCGCTGCGGCACGGCGTGCGCCCCCGCTGCGAAATCAACAGCGCGGAGGAGGCGGACTGGTACAAGGCACAGGGCGTAAAGGACTTCAGCCTCGGCGACGAGGTCAAGATTTTCGAGGCCTATCTGAAGGCCGAAGGCGCGCGGCTCATTGACCGGGTTAAGGACTGAGGAGAAAAGCATGAAGATCGTAGTATTGGACGGATATACCGAAAACCCCGGAGACCTCAGCTGGGACACTCTGGCTGCCCTCGGTGAATTGACCGTATACGACAGGACCAGCCTGACGGACGAGCAGGAGGCCGTCCGGCGGATCGGGGATGCCGAAGTGGTGCTGACCAACAAGACGCCCATCACGCGCGCCGTGCTGGATGCCTGCCCCGGCGTTCGCTTCATCTCCGTCCTGGCGACGGGCTACAACGTGGTCGACTATGCTTATGCAAAAGAGAAGGGCATCGCCGTTTCGAACGTGCCCGCCTACGGGACGGAAAGCGTGGCCCAGTTTGCCATCGCGCTGCTGCTGGAAATCTGCCATCATATCGGGCACCACAACGAGAGCGTGCACGCCGGTAACTGGGAGCACAATAAGGATTGGTGCTACTGGGACTATCCGCTGATCGAGCTGAGCGGGAAGACCCTGGGCATCATCGGCTTCGGGCGGATCGGCCAGACGACGGGCCGGATTGCAAAGGCCATGGGCATGAAGATCCTGGCGTGCGACGGCCATCCGAACGAATCCGGAAAAGCCATCGCGGAATACACGGATCTGGACACCCTGCTGTCCGCGTCCGACGTCATCGCGCTGCACTGCCCCCTGTTCCCGGAGACGGAAGGGATCATCTGCCGGGAGACCATCGCGAAGATGAAGGACGGCGTCATCCTGATCAACAACGCCCGGGGACAGCTCGTCGTCGAGCAGGACCTGGCGGACGCGCTGAACGCAGGAAAGGTGGCCGCCGCCGGCTTGGACGTGGTTTCGACCGAGCCCATTCGCGGCGACAACCCGCTGCTTGGCGCCAGGAACTGCTTCATCACCCCGCACATCTCCTGGGCGCCGAAGGAGAGCCGGCAGCGGATCATGGACTGCACCGTCGAAAATGTCCGGGCTTATCTGTCCGGCGTGCCCGTCCACGTCGTCAACGCGTAAGACAGCTGTCTTTCCAAAGGCACAGACGGACTCTCTGCCTGAAGATATACAAAAAGGGCCGCATCGCGGTCCTTTTTGTCATTCGCTTATGATTCCGCCGGATCCGGCGGCTGCGTTTGCCCGTACTGCGCCTGCTTCCGGTATTCGCCGGGCGCCATGCCCGTCGTCTGCTTAAAGAGCCTGTTAAAAGAAACGACGTTTGCAAAGCCGACAGCCTCCGCAACGGCGTTGATCTGCATGCCGGTATTCGCCAGCAAGTCCCGTGCTTTGTCTATCCTCTTCTGGCTGACCATGCGGGTAAACGTAGTGCCGGTTTCTTCCCGGATCAGCGTGCTGACGTAGTTCGGGTTCATGCCCAGTGCTTCCGCCACAATGGTCAGGGACAAATCCGCGTCTGTGTAGCGGCTGTCAATCAGGCTGCGGATTTCCCTTATGGCTGAGTGTTCCCGCTTCTCATTGTTGATGGCTGCATACTGCTCGAAGAGTCCCTGCAGCACGGACCGGAAGCCGCTGCTGATTTCGGAAAGATAATCGGTTTCGATCAGGAGCGCATTCAACTGGGGCGCTGCAAGCTTTTCCCAGGCAGAGATAAACACCGCCGGCCGTTTGCGGATGACCGTATCGAGCGCCTCCACCAGCAGCCGGTACTGGTGCTTCATCTCGCTGCAGGAGACTTCCCTCTTCCTCAGATCTTCATTCCATCTGTCGAACGCGCCGGTCCACGTTTCGCTCCCGCTTTGGAAAAGATCCACGAGGCTCTGGAGGGTTTCGATGGCGCCGCGGCCATGCGGCGCATCTTCGTCCATCCGGGCCGTGTAAGGAATTGCGTCGCCGGACTGATGCACAGCTTTGTAATTCAGCGCAGTGGAGGCTTCCTGATAGGCGGCGGCCAATCCGCCGGTCCCCTGCGCCCTGCCGCTGATACCGATAACGGTCCCCGGCCTGCCGCGCTCCCGGATCCAGGCGCCCATCTGTTCCGCGGCGTCCGGAAGAAGCGGGTCCTCCGGGTTTTCCCAAACCAGCGCCAGCCGGCTGTCCGTCATCCAGCCGGACCATACCAGCCCGGTTTCTTTGCCGTTCCACCGGCTCTCTATATAAGACTGCAGCCGGTCGCAGTACTCCAGCCGGTTTTCTCCGGCGCCGTCTGCGCCCACTTCCAGCACCATGATGACATACGTCCCGGCGCTGCCTGCATCGCTCTGCGGCTGTGCCCTGCCCAGCAGGATCTCGCGGATTCGGCGGCTTCTGCGGTAATCCTCCACCTGGCTGCCGAAGGAGTGGATTGTGCGGGAAATGAGATGGAATTCGTTTTCCTGTGCCTGCAGGGCTGCGGCCCCGTCCATCTCCCGGATGTCGCTGACGATGCGGGCGATGGGCTCGTAATGCTTTTTGCTTTGCCTGCGGATGGACAAAACGCCGATTAATATCACCGCTGCGCTGATCAACAGCCACAGGACGGAGGTGATTTCAACCGCGGCCAGCCCCCTTCCCCGTATCAGGCCGCCGCGGACCTGCCAGCCGCTCTTTGTTTGTTTGCTGTTTTGCATGCCGGAGACATTTGTTTCTCCATCGGCGTGAAGAGACAGGAGAACATTGCCTTCGGCGTCAACCAGTTCTGCGTAATGGTTCGGCGTGAACTGCAGGTCGGCGACGGACTGGCGGATTTTCACTACGGGGACATTGACTACAATCAGTCCGCTGTACGCCACATTGCGGATCAGGGAGACCACGGTTTCCGGCCGTCCGCCGTCTACGGACGGGATTTGCCGGACACCGCTCCATTCAGCAAAGGAGACCGAAGCGGCAAACTCCGTCATAAATTCCCGGTCGTAAAAATCTGCCAGGGCGTAGAGTCCGCCGTCCGTCAGCACAGAATCGTCGCTTTTGCTGTAGAGGTAGACCGAGTGCACCTCGCTGTTGCCGATCATGAAATCCCGGATGGCGTCGTACATCAGATACCGTGTGTAGTAGACGTTGTTTTCCGTCTGCAATCCGCCGGTCAGTACGCCAGCCACGTCTTTGTTCAGATACAGATTCTTGACGGTGCTGCGGTCCACACGGCTGGTCAGGTCGTCCACACTGTAACAAATCTGCGTTACCAGCGCCTGGTTGGCCGCGTTCAGATCGTTGCGGGCAGCATGAATGATGGACATCACCAAAAAGACGATGATGGCCGACGTACTGACCAAATAGACCGGCAGATAGGAGATCATCAGCCGGTTCATCCAGCTCTTTTTCATACTGCACCTGCTTTTCATAAAACGGGTAAAGGGATGGCCGCGGAATCCGCGGTCATCCCGTCATGAAGCGGCGTGTAAAGCTTATTTCTCGTAGGGCGCGCCGAAGGCGTCGTACACGTCGTCGGTGAACATATAAGTATCCTTGTTCTCCTGGTACCACGCGTCGCACCACTCTTCCACTTTTTTGCCGCCCGCGGATTCCCACATCTGGTTTGCCTGATCCAAAGTCTTCTGGGCGTCCTCCATCTTGCCCTGCACGATGAAGTTGACCCAGGTGTCGTCGATGCGGTCCATCGTGTTGGAGTAGATCATGTTGATGTCGTTGGGCATCACGGGATACAGGCAGGCAAAGGTAAACAGCGGGATGGGCTGATCCTTCCTGACCAGGTGGTCCACGTCGTTCAGGATGTCGATGTAGCTCTTCTCAAGCGGGTTTTCGGGGTTCAGGTAATTGATGACCTTGTCGCCTACGTCATAGGTCTCCAGGAACACGATGGCGCCGGACATCTCATCGTCGATGGTCTCGGGATTGATGGGCACGGGCGCGCCGTTTTCGTTGAGGGTGTAGTGCACGCCCTCGATGCCCTGGGTCAGCGTCATCTGTGTGTCGTCGCGGATCATGAAGTCGATGAACTCGATGGCCAGCTTGGGATCCTTGCAGGCGGCATTGACGGCCACCTCAAAGTCGATGGGGTTATAGGTGTCCATGGAGAAGGTGCCGTTGGGGCCTTCCAGGTTGGGCAGCACGGCCACCTTGGCCTCGGGACAGTTGGCCATCAGGGTTTTATAGATGTTGAAGGCGCTGGGGGTCACGCTGCGGTTGGTCTGGAAGATGCCCAGCTTGCCGTTGACCCAGTCCTGCTGGGCCTTGGAGCCCTTGTTGTCGATCAGGTAGTCGCGGTCCACGATGCCCTCGTCAAACAGCGTCTTCTTAAACATGCTGGCCTGCATGCTGGGGGCAAGGTCCATGACCATTTTTCCGTCGCGGATAAACCAGCGGGCATCGCCGAACATCCAGTCGATCATGACGCTGCCCTTGCCGCTCAGGTTGGTGCCGTAGGTGTCGTCCACGCCGTTCCCGTCGGGATCGTTCTTTGCAAACGCACGGGCCACTTCCAGATATTCGTCCACGGTGGTGGGCATTTCAAGCCCCAGCTTTTCCAGCCAGTCCACACGGATGAAACGCACCTGCTCCGGCATGACGGCAGCGGACGGAGCACCCAGCAGATACAGCTTGCCGTCCACGGAGCCCAGATCCCGCAGGAAGGGATACTTTTCCAGCCGGGCTTTGTACTCTACGCTGTACTTTTCAATGACGTCGTCCAGGGGCATCAGCAGCCGCTGGTTGATCAGCGTATTCATGGTGACGGGATCGCCGGAATAGATGATATCCGGCGCGGTGCCGGAGGCCATCAGCATGCTGTAGCGCTCCAGATCGTTGTCCTCGGAGATGGCGATGACTTCGATGTCGGCAGGTCCGTTTTCCCGGATCCAGTCGACCCACTGGTTTTCCTCCACGGTGCCATACCCTTCGGGCATGGCCTGGTCGGCTTCACCGGCCACGGTCAGGCGGGGCTTGTCGGCCAGCGCACCGCCGGGCAGCGCCAGCATGGAAACCAGCATGGCCGTCAGCAGCAGGACAGAGATGCTTTTCTTCATGGGGAGTTCCTCCTTTTCTATTATACATGGAGAGCGGATTTACGTTCAATCCCTCTTCCTTTGTATCAGCCCTTCACCGAACCGATCATGACGCCCTTTACAAAATACTTTTGCAGGAACGGATAGATGCACACCATCGGGATCACCATGACCATAATTCCTGCGGCGCGGATCATCTCCGGGGCAATCTGCACGGCCATCGCCGAGCTGGAGCGGCGGTTGAGCTTGTCCAGAATGTCATTCTGATTGATCAGCTGGTTGACCAGAACCACCAGATTGTACTTTTTGGTATCCGTGATATAGATCAGCACGCCCTGGAACAGATCCCAGTACCAGATCAGGTAGAACATGCCGACCGTGACCAGCACAGGCAGGGACAGCGGCAGGATGATGTACCACAGCGTCTGCATTTCCGTACAGCCGTCAATTTTCGCCGCGTCAATCAGCTCCTGGGGCATCTCCTCAAAGAAGCTCCGCAGGATGATCATGTTGTACGGGTTGATCAGATTCAGCATCCACAGCGCGCCGTAGGAATTGACCAGACCCAGAGAGCGCATGTTGAGGTAGGTGGGGATCATGCCGCCGTTGAAGAGCATGGTGAAGACGATCGCCTTCATGAAGAATTTCCGTCCCCAGAAATGCTTCCGGCTCAGCGGATAGGCTGCCATGACGGAGCAGAGCATGCTCAGCACCGTTCCCACGACGGTGATCTTTACGCTGTTGAACAGGGCGGGCAGAATGCGTGTGCCCTGAAACAGCTGCTTGTAGGCGTCCACGTTGAACTCCACCGGGACGATGCCGACCATGCCGGATGTGTTCGCCCGGTAAGAACTGAGCGACTGGGAAGCGACATGAAGGAAGGGCAGCAGACAGATCATGGCGCCCAGCGTCAGGATGACATAATTGACGGCGTAAAAGATTTTCTCCGATCTCGTCGTTCTCATGCGGCGCCTCCTTACCACAAGCCCTTGTCAAAGCGTTTGGCGATTGCGTTGGTAATCAGAACCAGGGTGAGACTGACGATGGATTCAAAAAGCCCCATGGCCGTCGACAGGCTGAACTGGCCGCGTCCAAGACCGATTTTATACACGTAGGTGCTGATGACCTCGGAGACGTTGTACACGACGTCGTTCTGCATGGTGTAGACCTGGTCGAAGCCGATCTCCATTACCTTGCCCATGTTGATAATCAGCATGGTGATAATGGTAGGAATGATGCTGGGCAGCGTGATGTGGATGATGCGCTTGAGCTTGCCCGCCCCGTCGATGGCGGCGGCTTCGTAGAGCTCGGGCGGCACGTTGGTCAGCGCCGCCAGATAGATGATGGCGCTGAAGCCCCCTTCTTTCCAGATCCGGGCGGACAGGAAGACGGCAATCCACGAACCTTCATTATAAAGATAAGCGTATTTAAACCCGAAAAGCTTGTAGGTAATCGCGTTGATAATGCCGCTGTCCAAGGCAAAGATACCGGTAAAGATACCGCCTACGACCACCCAGGACAGGAAATGGGGCATATAGTAGAAAGACTGCACCAGATTCTTGTATGTCCTGTTGCGGACTTCGTTGAAAAGCAGCGCGATCAGGATGGGAACCGGGAAGGAAACCAGCACGCCGAGAATGCCCAGGACGAAGGTATTCCGGATGGTGGCCAGCGTCTGACTGCTGCTGAGCAGGAAACGGAAGTTGTCCAGGCCGACCCACGGGCTCTTCCAGATTCCGTCCATCAGGAAGTAATTGCGGAAGGCGATCTGCAGGCCCAGCATCGGAACGTACTTGAAGACGACAAAGTAGACGATGGCCGGAAGAAACATCAGAAGCAGCGGTATGGAACGCTTGAATTTCAATCGTTGGTCCACTGCGTAGGATTTCAATTTTTCCCCTCGGTTTTTTGCCGCAGATTCCCTTAGCATCGGCACCCTTCCTTCCAGGTTGTTGTTGAAACGGCCTCTTCATTTGTGAAGATTTCATCTTGATTTTAGGGTTCCACCTGAAGAATCGTCAATTTTCCATTTTTCACATCCTTAACCTTATCTTTGATCCTGCTATAAAACGAATTATTTTGTGAGAATCCACGCCGGTTTTCCGGGATGCCTGTCCGGACAGCCCATGTCCGCCGGAAGTCGGTCCCATGAGAAATACAAAGGGAGCACAGCTGTTCTTCCGGAGGCATCCGTCGAAGGGTACCCCGGAAAAAAACTGTGCTCTCTTGTATGAAAAATGTATCGGCTGGAGACTCTCGTTTACGCTCCGCGCAGGACGATACACGCGTCATCCGGCAATCCGTAAGCCCGGAAATAGGCGTCCTCCAGCGGGATCCAGCGGTCATAAAACCGCCGAAGGGATTCCGCCGTCTCCCTTTGGCGCAGGCGCGCCTCCCTAACGGACCACGGCGCGTCGACAAAGATCCGTACGTCGGCGCGGGCGCGTAAATCCGGCAGGTTGCTGTAGCTGCCTTCCAGGATCAGGACGTCACAGGGAGGGAGCGTTTCCTGCGGAAGCAGACAGTCCGCGCCGCAGTCGTAACGGCTGTATCGGACCGGCCGCCCTTCCTTCCAGGGCAGAACGACTTCCCGCAGGAGGCGCTCCGCGTCGCAGTTGCCGCCGGGTATGGCCAGCCGCTCCACGGTCTTTTGGGCGTGCGGGACGACGAAATCGTCTGTGTGCACCACGGCGGCGCCCAGCGCTTCCGCCATCTGCCCGGCCAGCGTCGTTTTGCCCGAGGCGCAGGGGCCGTCGAGGGTGACGAGCATGCGGCCTGTGCTCCGGATATCCCTGAAGGCGGCCCTCAGGGCCTCGGACGCCTGCGGGTTCGGCTGTGCGGCTCCGAGGCGCTGCAGGCTCTGCCGCAGCTGGTCACCGGTCATGGAAAGCAATCTCCTCTCTGATCTGCTCAAGCGAAACGCCGTTGGCCTGCGCCAGCGCCGAAAGGTCCTCGTATTCCGCCTTTTGCCGCCGCACGCCCATCCCCGAGGCCGTTTTGACCCGGACGGGGCCGTACGCCGTCTCCACGGTCCGGGTGCTGCGCTCCAGCACGTAACGGCTCAGGTCCTGCCGGCGGATGCCCAGCGTGGTCGTATGCTTCATGATGACGGCGGCCAGACGGTCCGCGTCCTCCGGCAGGCAGATGACGCAAAGGAGAAGGCCGGGCCGCGATTTTTTCATGCCGACGGCCTGCGTGTAGACGTCCCTCGCGCCTTCCCGGAAGAGCTGTTCCATGGCGAAGCCGACGTCTTCTCCGGTCATGTCGTCCAGATTGCATTCCAACCGCGTGATTTCCTCGCGGCGGCTCTCTGTTTCCCCTAAAAACGCCCGCAGGCAGTTGGCCTGCTCGAAGTCCTTTTGCCCCATGCCGCAGCCGACGGCTTCAGTGCGCATGACGGGCCTGTCCCCGAAGCGGGAGACGAAGTGCCGCAGCAGCGCCGCGCCGGTGGGCGTGCAAAGCTCACCCTCTATCCGTCCGCCGTAGATGGGAACGCCCCGCAGGATCTGGGACGTGGCGGGCGCGGGCACCGGCAGGATGCCGTGCATGCAGCGGACCTGGCCGCATCCCACGTGCACCGGGGAGGCCAGGACCTCGTCCGCGCCGATCTGCTCCATCAGCAGACAGACGCCGACTACGTCCGCCACGGCATCCATCGTGCCGACCTCGTGAAAGTGGATGTCGCTGACGGGCCGGCCGTGCACCCGGCTCTCTGCCTCCGCGATCAGCGCGTAAACCGCCCGGGCGTCAGCCCTCACTTTTTCGGAGACCGGCAGGGAGGCGATGACAGCCTCAATCTCCGAAACGGAGGCGTGTGCGTGATGAGAATGCCCGTGCGCATCGTGGACGTGGGTAAAAGTATGCGCGTGGTTGTGACCATTCGCATGTTCATGATGATGCGCGCCGCCGTCTTCATGATGGTGCACGTCCTCGGAGTGCTCCTCTTCGCCGTGCACCGTCACCCGGACATGTGTGCCCGTAATGCCGCATTTGGCGGCCTTCTCCGCTTCAAGGTGCACGCCCGGTATGCCCAGCGCGTTCATCCGCTGCAGAAATGCCGCAGGATCCGGCACAAGCTCCAGCAGTGCGGCCATCAGCATGTCGCCCGCCGCGCCCATGGCGCATTCCAGATACAGTGTCTTCATGTGGCCTCCTCCGACATTCTCAGTATAGGGCCGCTGCAGTCCGGCATGTCCTGATTGGCTTTTTCAGGTCACTCCCACTCCACCGTTGCCGGCGGCTTGGTCGTGATGTCGTAGACGATGCGGTTGACGTGCGGCACTTCGTTGACGATGCGCTCGCTGATGCGGGAGAGGAGTTCCCAGGGGAGGCGCGCCCAGTCGACCGTCATAAAGTCGTCTGTCGTCACGGCGCGCAGCGCCAGCACGTTTTCGCGCGTGCACTCGTCGCCCATCACGCCGACGCTGAGCGTGTCGGTGAGGACTGTGAAATACTGGCTGACGCTGCGCGTAAGTCCGGCCGCGGCCATCTCCTCGCGCAGGATGGCATCCGACGCGCGCACAACCGCCAGCTTGTCCGCCGTCACCTCGCCCATGACGCGGATCGCGAGGCCCGGGCCCGGGAACGGCTGGCGCCAGACGAGTTCCTCCGGCAGGCCCAGCGCCTCGCCGAGGCTGCGCACCTCGTCCTTGAAGAGCATGCGCAGCGGCTCCACGAGGCCGCCGGTAAAGCGGGATGCGACGTCGTCCGGGAGACCGCCGACGTTGTGATGGGACTTGATGACGGCGCTCCCCTTTACGGAGCCGGATTCGATCACGTCCGGGTAGATGGTGCCCTGTGCGAGGAAGCGCACGTTCTCCAGCCGCCGGGCTTCGTCCGCAAAGCAGGCGACAAATTCGGCACCGATGCGCTTGCGCTTCTCCTCCGGGTCGCAGATCCCCTTCAGGCGGCCGAGAAAGCGCTCTCCCGCGTCCACTGCGACCAAGTTGACGGGGAAGATCCTCGTAAACACGTCCTTCACCGTCTCGGTTTCGCCTGCGCGCATAAAGCCATGGTCCACATACACGCAGGTCAGCCGGCTGCCGATCGCCCTGGCGATCAGCGCCGCGGCGACGGAAGAATCCACGCCGCCGGAGAGGCCGAGGAGCACGTGGTCTTCTTCTCCCACCCTTTGGCGAATGGCTTCGACCGCGCGGTCGATAAAGGTGCTCATCGTCCAGTCTCCCGCCGCGCCGCAGATGTGGGTCAGGAAGTTTGAGAGCAGCTGCCGCCCGTACTGCGTATGGGTCACCTCGGGATGGAACTGAACCGCGTAGAGGCGGCGCTCTTCGTCCGCCATCGCGCAGAAGGCGCAGTTGTCGCTCCGGGCCGTGGAAATGAATCCCTGCGGCGCCTGCGTCACGTGATAGGTGTGGCTCATCCAGCAGACGGATTCCTCCGGCATATCCGCGAACAGCGGACAGCGGGTGTCAAAGCGGACCGGTACGGGCCCGTACTCCCGCTGCCCGGCGCGCTCCACCGTGCCGCCCAGCAGGTGCGCCGTCAGCTGCATGCCGTAGCAAATGCCGAGCACCGGTACGCCAAGCGCATAGAGGCCGGGATCGACGCGCGGCGCGTCCTCATCCAGCACGGATGCCGGACCGCCGGAGAGGATGATGCCGATGGGATGCCACCCTGCGATTTCGTCAAGGGGCGTGAAATAAGGAACCACCTCGCAGTAGACGTGCGCCTCCCGCACGCGGCGGGCGATGAGCTGCGTATACTGCGCGCCAAAGTCGACGATGAGGACCATTTGCGGATTGTTCATGCTTCTTCCTCCAAACGGGCGTGCGCTTTGAAATTCCGCACCATTGTACATGGTTTTCATCCGTATGGCAAGAGCGGGCAATTGTGGTATAATCTATCCGTTGGAGAGGAGATGCGGTGTATGCACAATCTTGAAGATACGATCTGCGCACAGGCGACCCCGCCGGGAGAAGGCGGCATCGCCATCCTCCGCATGAGCGGGCCGCGCGCGGGGGAAATCCTGGGTAAGGTCTTTTTACCCGCGGGCGGCGCTCTCGTCCCGCGCATGCTGACCTACGGCAGGGTGATGGACGGCGACAAGACCGCTGACGAAGCGATGGCCGTGCTGATGCCCGGCCCCAGAAGCTATACGCGCCAGGATGTCGCCGAAATCCACTGCCACGGCTCACAGGCGCTGTGTTCCCGCATCCTCCGCATTCTGCTGCGGTACGGCGCCAGGCCTGCCGAGCCCGGCGAGTTCACCTACCGCGCCTTCGCGCTGGGGCGCATCGACCTCTCCCAGGCGGAAGCCGTCATGCGCATGATCCGCGCGGACAGCGAACGGGCGATGCACAGCGCCGTGCGGCAGATGGAGGGGGGCGTTTCTTCCTTTATAAAAGCTGCGCGCGAGGACATCATCGCGATGCTGGCCGCCCTGTCCGCCGCGATCGACTTTCCGGACGAGGTGGAAGAAGTGGAAACCCGGGACGCGCTGCTCACCCGGTGCCGGGAGCTGGAAGAGCGCCTTCGTACTTCCATCGATCCCCGCAGCGGAAGAATGGAGGACGAAGGCCTCCGCGTGGCGCTCTGCGGGCGGCCCAACGCCGGCAAGAGCAGCCTGCTCAATGCGCTTCTCGGGGAGGACCGGGCAATCGTCACCGCAATCCCCGGAACGACGCGGGACGCCATAGAGGCGCGCACCCAGATCGACGGTTATCCGGTGATCCTGACGGACACGGCCGGGCTCCGGGCGACGGGCGACGAGGTGGAGCGCATCGGCATCGAGCGCGCCAGAAAAGCGCTCGCGCAGGCGGACGTCCGCCTGCTGATCATCGACGGATCCGCCCCGCTGGCGGCAGACGATCTGGCGCTGGCCAAAGAGGTGCAGCCCCACCTGATCGTCATCAGCAAGGAGGACTTGCCGCAGGCCTTTCCGACCGGGGCGCTGGAAGCGGTGCTCCCCGGGATTCCCGCAGTGTCGGTCTGTGCGCTGTCCGGGGAAGGGCTTGCGCAGCTCCGGTCCGCGCTTGCAGCCTTTGCGATGCCGGAGGCCGGCGAAACCGCCGTTCTGACCCAGGCGAGGCACGCCGAGGCCGCCACGCGGGCCTGCGCAGCGCTCCGCGACGCCGTTGCGTCTCTGCAGGACGGTTTTGAAACCGACGTGGCGGCCATCGATCTGTCCGCCGCGCTGGATGCACTGGGGGAGATCACGGGTGAAACGATGTCCGAGCGCGTGATCGACGAGGTCTTTGCCAGGTTCTGCGTCGGCAAGTGATTACGACGGTGAGGACCAGTATTCGCACGTGGTTTTCCCGTCCGGCCACGGAAAGAGGCCGTCCGCATAAAGCCACGTTTCCCGGGAGATCTGTTCTTCGCCCCGTTCCTGTGAGATCCGGCTTGCGCGCCGGACGAACTCCACCAGATAGTCCCGGCCGGTCATCATCTGCGTGCACGCGATGCGCGCCATGACCGGACAGGCTTCGGCAAGGCCGGAAGAGCGGAAGAGCCCCGGCATCCTCGTCACATCGAACGCCGCGTAATAGGGCCGCAGAACCGCGTCCTCCCCGGAGGATTCCAGCATCGTATAGGGCGCTGCGCCGGGGACGCCGTCGTCCATGCACCCGACAGCCCCGATGCTGTCCAGCCGCAGATGCGGCATGCGGTAATGCGTCGGGTTATGTCCGTGCCCGCAGACGATGTGCGTAAAGCCCTCCGTGTATCGCCGGCGGAGAAGAGGCAGTGCGCGCGCCGGATCAAAGACGGGGAACCGGTCGTCCCCGGGGAGCGCGTGGCAGAAGGTTATCCCTTCCAGCTCCAGCGTACCGGGAAAGGAAATCTCTTCTTTGCGCAGCCTTTTCGCGTTCCAGCGCACGGATCCGAAATTGGCGCCGGCGTACGCCGCGTCCCCGTCAAGGGCGGACAGGACGTAGCGCTCGTGGTTGCCATGCAGGCAGCAAACGCCGTTCTCCTTTAAAAGAGAGAGCACTTCCCGCGGGCTGGGCCCAAGGTTGATCTGGTCGCCCAGTGAGAGGATCCGGTCCGGATGGTGGCGCCGTACGGCCGAGAGAACCGCTTCCAGCGCGGGCAAATTGGCGTGAATATCCGAAATGAGAGCGATCAGCATACAGTCCCTCCGCAAACAATGTCGGGTTTTAATTCGACAGCCCCTTCCCCAATCCCTTTTATGTTTCACGTGAAACATCGTACCGGTGCTTCCGCGTGACACGGTGTTTCACGTGAAACATTCCACCTGTACCACCCGGAGGTTAAGCATGGAAATACTGACAGCCCGGCCCCGCCGGCTTGATGCGGAACTGATCCGCAGAGTGGGTCTGCACATCCGCGAAAACGAGCGGTGCATGGTGCTCGTGCCCTCGCAGGAGACGCTGCGGACCGAGCTGCTGCTCATGGAAGGCCTGTCGCTCCCCGGCTCTTTCCTCATCGATGTGCTCTCCCCCGGCAGGCTGCGCGAGCGCATCTTCGAGCGCGCCGGCCGCCCCGCCCGCACCCCGTTTGACGAGACGGGCAAACGCATGGTTCTCTGCGCCGCGCTGGAGGCGGAGCAGGCCGGACTGCGGCTGTACGGCCGTATCGGCGAGGAGGGCCGCCAGGCTTTTTCCGCCCACCTCAGCACGGTGATCGCCTGCATGAAACGCGCCGGCCTGACGCCGGAGCTGCTGCTTGAGCTGGCCGGGAAAAAAGACGGGCTTCCGGCCGTCAAACTGGCCGATATCGCCAGAATCTGGGCACGCTACGAAGCGCTCACCGGCGGCAAGCTGGCTGACGCGGAAGACATCCTGCAGGAAGTGGAGGAGCGCCGCGAGGCCTCCGGCGTCCTGCGCGGCTGTCACGTCTTCGTAACGGGTTTTGACATCATCACGCCCTCCTTCGCCGCGGAGCTGCTCGGCACGGCCGCATCTGCAGCTTCGCTGTGCCTCATGGTGGAGTCGGACGACAACGGCGCCCCTGACGGCGCGCTTTTTGCCCCTGTCAACGCCAGCCTCGACAGGCTTTGTCTGCTCGCGACCGGGCGGGGCGTGCCGGTTGTGCGGAACTGCTTCAAGGCCCCCCTTGGTGCGCCGGAGGACATCGCCGCGGCGGAAGCGGGGCTCTTTGCCCTCGGCGAAGAGCCGTACCGGGACGCCCCGGCCCACATCCGTTTGCTCGCCGCGAGCAACATCCGCCGTGAGGTGCATCTGGCAGCCGCTGCCATCCGCAGGGAAATGGCGGCCGGCAGGCCCGCAGAGGATTTTGCCGTCGCCTATCCCGCCGGTGCGGATTACCCCGCCCTTCTTTCAACCGTTCTCAGGCAGTACGGCATCGCCGCCTATACGGCGGAAAAGCGGACAGCGTCCGCCCACCCGCTTTCCAGGTTCCTGCTTTGTGCACTGGGTGCAAAAGAGGGGGACGCCTGGCACATGCAGGAGGTCACGGAGTGTATCGCTTCCGGCTTTCTTCCGCTGTCCCCGCGCGAGGCGGACGACCTGTGCGCCTACTGCGAGCAGATGGAAATCCGCGGCTCCGCTTTCGGCCGGCCCTTCCGGTATAAGGCCGGAAACCAGATGACCGACGAAGCGCTCGCTGCCCTGGAGGACTGCCGCAGGAAGGCGGCCGAACCGCTCTCCCGCCTCGCCGCTGCCATGGCGGAGGCCGGCGGGGCGGACGACGTCATCGCCGCCGTTCTCGACCTGCTGGACGGCGTTAACGCCTATGCTACGCTGCAGCGTATGCGGGAAGAACTGGCGCAGCGCGGCATGGACAGCGAGGCGCAGGATTGTGCGCAGCTTTGGAATGCGCTGATGGAGACGCTCGACCAGCTGCATGAACTGCTCGGCGGGTGCACCGTCTCCGGCCGCCTCGTCCGCAGGCTGCTGGAGAGCGGTTTGTCCGCCCTGGAGCTCTCTGCCCTGCCGCCGGCACAAGGCGCCGTCATCTGCGGCGAAATCGGAAACCTGCGCACGGGCAGCGTCCATACCCTGTTTGTCCTGGGACAGAACGACAGGGAAGCGGAACCCTCCGGCGGGCTTTTCACCCCCGCGGAGCAGGCCGCCGTCGAATCGGAAGGCGTCTATCTCGGCATGAGCGAACGGGAGCGGAGCGCGCTGGCGCGGCTTGATCTGCTGAAGCTCTTCTCCGGCGTGCGTGAAGAACTCGTCGTCTCCTATGCGCTGGCAAGCGAAAGCGGCAGTGCCCTGAGAGAAGGGGAAGCCGTGCACGCGCTCCGCAGGCTTTTCCCCGCGCTGCGGCCGCAGGGCGGACTGTCCGCGGAGGAACTGCCGGAGCTTTTGTGCGCGCCGCAGCCCGCGGCCCTGGCTCTTGCGCTGCACCTGCGCGACGAGGTGGATTCGGACGAACCGTACGCCGCTGTCGGGCCGGCGATTGCAAAGACGGAGGACGGCGCGCAAGCCCTTCGGACGCTGGAGAGCCAGCTGTACGCGCCGCCTGTCCGCATGCTGGACCGGCAGCTGACGCCCGGCCTATACGGCAAATCGCGCAGCGCGCAGAGCGTCACCCGCCTGGAGACCTTTGCGGAGTGCCCCTACCGTTACTTTACCGCTTACGGGCTGCGCCCCGCCAGAGAGGTGACGCTGGGCTCAAGTGCGGCCGATCTGGGCACGCTCTACCACGAAACGGCGCACCGCTTCGTTTCCCTGGCGATGGCGGATCCGGACTTTCCGCGCCTGCCGGAGGATAAGCTGGACAGCCTGCTGCATCAGGCACAGGACGAGCTCCTCGTAGAGTGGCGCAATACCCCGCGCGGTGAAACCCGCCGGGCCGAGGCCATGGAGCGCCGCATCCGCCGCACGGCGGCCAGCGTATCCCGCGGCATCCTGAATCAGTACGCCGAGAGCGGCTTTGTCCCCTTCCGCACGGAACTCGTCTTTGGAGAAGGTGGGCTTCCGCCGCTGACCATCCGCCTGTTGGACGGATCCTTCCTCTATCTCAAGGGGCGGATCGACCGCGTCGACGTGCTGAAGGAGGACGGCGTCTCACTTCGGATCGTCGATTACAAGAGCAGCGCCCGGCAGGTGGATCCCACCCGCATTTACTACGGGCTGCAGCTGCAGCTCACGCTGTATATGGCGGCGGCGCTGGCCGCCTGCCCGGGCATGGAAGCGGCCGGCTTTTTCTACTTCCACATCGAGGACCCGACCGTCCGAACGGGCAGCCGCGTAAAAGAAGAAGTGGAAAAGAAAATCGCGGAGCGCTTCGCGCTCTCCGGGGTTTCCCTCTCCGACGTCCGGATCCTGCGTGCGATGGATGCAAAGCACGCCCGCATGATCAAGACGGACGGGAGTGTCCGCAAGGACGCCGCCGGCCTGATCGATGCAGAGGGAATGGAAAAACTGCTCACTTTCGCCCGCACAAAAGCCGCGGAACTGGCGGATGCGGCGAACACCGGCCTCATCGATGACAGCCCGTATGAAATGGAGGGACACCCGGAGCAGAATGCCTGCCGGTACTGCGATTATGCGGCCATCTGCGGCTTCGATCCCTCGCGGAGACCGCGCCGTATCCTTCAAACGCATACGCTGGAAAGCTTTACGGGATCCGGCGGGGAGGATGAAAAAGGAACTTTTAATGAATTGTAAAAATTTCGTAACAAATTTGACCAATAATTGACAATTATTGCGGATCAGAATAGAATAAGACCACAAGATATAGTTTTTATCCTTCTTTAGCCAAAGGGAAAGAGAGGAATTGCCGCATGAAACTGAAGAGATGGTTCAATCCCCGCAAGCTGACCGCCTGGGTACTGACCGGCAGCCTTCTTCTGGGTGGAGTGCCTGCACTGGCCGGCGCGGACGATTACGATGATTTCGAGGAGTATGGCGATCTGACTGAGGAGGAGATTCTCCGCCTGAAGGAACTGAAGCGCCTTAAAGAAGAAGAGGAAGAGCGCCTTCGCCTCGAAGAGGAGGAGCGTCAGCGCAAGGCCGAGGAAGAGCGTCAGCGCAAGGCTGAAGAGGAGCGCCGTGCAGAGGAAGAGCGCCAGCGCAAGGCCGAAGAGGAGCGCCGCGCTGAGGAAGAGCGCCAGCGCAAGGCCGAAGAGGAGCGCCGCGCCGAGGAAGAGCGCCAGCGCAAGGCCGAAGAGGAGCGCCGCGCCGAGGAAGAGCGCCAGCGCAAGACCGAAGAGGAGCGCAAAGCTGAGGAAGAGCGCCAGCGCAAAGCCGAAGAGGAGCGCAAAGCTGAGGAAGAGCGCCAGCGCAAGACCGAAGAGGAGCGCAAAGCTGAGGAAGAGCGCCAGCGTAAGGCCGAAGAGGAGCGCAAGGCTGAGGAAGAACAGCCCGAACAGGTTAAAGAAACCCCTGAAACCAGGGAGCCCGTAAAAGAGGAAGAGCCTGACCCGGCGCCTGCTGCCTGCGATGCGCAGCCGGAAGAGAAGCCGGCCGCAAACGACGAAGAGGCACCGGCGCCGCAGGAGGCGGATGCGCCTTCTACCGATAAACAGGACGACGCGGCGGGAACGCCCGACGAACCGGCGGAACCGGAAGCCCCGGCCGATCCGGAAACCCCGGCGGATCCTGAAACGCCCGCCGATCCGGAGACTCCCGAAACGCCCGACACGCCGGCGGATCCCGGAACTCCCGCCGATCCGGAAGCCCCGGTGAATCCGGAAACGCCGGTGGAGCCCGAAGCGCCCGCTGATCCGGAGACTCCGGAAACGCCGGCGGAGCCGGAAGCCCCGGTGAATCCGGAAACGCCGGAGGACCCCGAAGCGCCCGCTGATCCGGAGACTCCGGAAACGCCGGCGGAGCCCGAAGCACCCGTCGATCCGGAGACTCCCGAAACAACCGAAACCCCGACAGATCCCGAAGCGCCTGCCGACCCGGAGGCGGACGACGACGTGCCTGAGCTGACCGAGGAAGAACAGAAGGAACTCGACGAGGCGCTTTCAAGGCTTGAAGAAAAGGCGAATGACCTGAGCGAAGAAGAACCCGCCGTCGAAGGCGCAGAGGGCGAAGAAGCGCTGCCGGCCGAGGGTGCGGAAGGCGAAGCGCTTCCCGCTGAGGAAGAGGCTGCCGAAGAAGAAGAGCGCGAAATCACCGCGGAAATCCATTACAGCTATGCCGGCGACGCCCTGTACATCGGGGACAAGGTTACGCTGTCCGTCTCCCTCACCGGCGCGGAACCCGATGAGGTGAGCATTCAGTGGCAGACCAACGGTGGAAGCGGATGGGAAGACGTCTCCGGCGCCAATGGCACCAGCTATACCTTTAAACTGAGCGAGAGCAACTACCGCAACGAATGGCGCGTCGCCGTGACGCCCATCGACTGATCCGCATGCGAGGTGTAAACATGAAACCTGCGATGAGAAAGGTCCTGCCGCTTGCGCTGGTGCTGCTTCTCCTCTGCGCCCTCTGCCTGCCGGCGCTGGCCGACCGCCATACGACCTACAGCCTGGCGATTCTCCTGCCCGTGGTGGAACCGGATGAAAAGCCGGCGGAGGGCGACCTGACCATCACCTACAGCGCCAACGGCGGTTCAGGCTCCGTGACGGACGAGGGTAAGTATGCGCCCGGCGCAAAGATTGAAATCAAACCCGGCGACGCCCTGACCCCGCCCAAACCCGAAAAGGAAGGCGCTGCCGAAAAGGCGTTTGCCGGCTGGTCCACGGACAAGCTCGCGCTGAAGCCCGACCCGGAATACGCACCCGGCCGTACGGTCAAGCTGGAAAAGAGCCTGACCCTCTACGCCGTGTGGGTGCAGAGCGGCAAGCAAAAGACCGCCAGCATCATCTACCATTACAACACCGGCAAGGACAAGAGCTATACCCAGGAATATCTGGACGGAGAAAAGGTCACCCTGCTCTCCCTCGGCGGCTGTGGCTGGAGCGAGCCGGCCGACCGGACGTTCCTCGGCTGGTCCGCGGATGAATACGCGGTTACGGCGGAATTCAAACCCGGCCAGAAGGTCTATGTATCCGGCGAAAAGAACCACCTCTTCGCCGTCTGGCAGAAGACCGGCGTGCACATCAGCATCTGCAAATACATCACCAACAAGAAGTGGGACAAAAACGGCGATCTCATCCTCTTCAAGTCGGGAGACAAGGTACGCTTCCACATCGTGGTCAGCAACACGGGTACGGAAGTCATCCCCAAGATCGTCGTCTACGAGGCGCTCAAGGGCGCCAAGATCAAGGACGGAAGCGGGTATTATGTGGACGGCGACGGCGACGCCATCATCCGCGACCTGTATCCGCAGGAGAGCGTGACCGTCAGGGCGAGCTACACCGTGAGGTCCTCCGACCAGACCAAGCACAAGGTCGTCAACACGGCTTACGCCTACTACGGCAAGGGTGAAAAGTCCGATTCCGTCCGTCTGCCCATCAAGAAGCGGTCTTCTTCCTCCTCCGACTATTACACGCCGGTTCCGACGCCCGAACCCGTCACCACGCTGACGGTATATGCGGACCGCACGCTGCGCACGGCCCTCAACGGCATCGCCTATGACTACCAGCTGGCCAACAACAACGTCCGCATCAACCTCATCTACGACGACAGCGACCTCCTGGACGCGCGCATCCAGAACGGAACCTACGGCGACCTCGTCATCACCCGCACCGAGGAAGCCATGGACGTGCTGGACTACGCGCAGGACACCCTGCGCAACCCCACGCGCCAGGACAGGATCATCAGCCTCAGCCGCACGCAGGTGGCCTATGACGCCGCCGTGCTGGCGCAGCCGAAGAGCAGCGCCTCGCGCATGAGCTTCGTCACGCTGGCCTCCGACCTGGCTGCCGGAAAGAAGCTTGCCGTTTCCTCCGGGAATGACGACGCGGGCGTCTTCGCCCGTGAAATCCTCTTCTACCAGGGGCTGGATACGGAGGCGCTGAAAGCCGCCGGCCAGCTCATCGAGCTGAAGACGGAAGACGAAGTCATGGGCGCCGTGCTCACCGGTTCCGTGGATGCAGGCATCCTGCTGGGCAGCGACGCGGCCGCGGCCAACCTGCTGGTTTCCGATACGGCGGCCAATCCTTCCGACAAGGTCCCGTATCCCTGTGCCATCCTCAAAACCAGCATCAGCACCGGCGCGGCGCAGAATTTCCTCAGCTATCTACGCGGAAACGGCGCGCGCGGCATCTTCGAGAGCCTCGGCTTCGAAGGCGCGGATACGAAGTAACTTTTCTTCAGGCCCTGTAATTGCGGCGGCGATGAAACATCGCCGCCGCATTGATTTAAAGATCATATTGTCATATAATCAGTCCTGCATCATCTGAACAGGAGGAGATCCAATTGAATCCCGTCAAATCCAAACTCAACTTCGCCAGCGATTATACGAAGGGCGCGCACCCAGCCGTCCTCTCCCGGCTTGTCGCGACCAATCTCGAGGAGACGCCCGGCTACGGACAGGATGCCTACTGTGAAGAGGCCAGGGACCTCATCCGCAGGGCGTGCGCCTGCCCCGGCGCGCGGGTGGAATTCCTCGTCGGCGGCACGCAGACCAACGAAACGGTCATCAGTTCCGTCCTGCGCCCCTACCAGGGTGTAATCGCCGCCGAAACGGGCCACATCGCCACCCATGAGGCCGGCGCCATCGAGGCCGGCGGCCACAAGGTGCTGACGCTGCCCCAGCACGCCGGAAAGCTCGACGCCGGGGAGGTCCGCCGTTTCCTGCAAGACTTCTTCGGCGATGACAATCATGAGCATATGGTCATGCCGGGCATGGTTTACATCTCCCACCCCACCGAATACGGCACGCTGTATACGAAGGAGGAGCTGTGCGCGCTGCGGGCCGTGTGCGATGAATACCGGCTCCCGCTCTATCTGGACGGGGCGCGGCTGGCCTACGCCCTCGCCTGCCCCGACAGCGACGTGACCCTCCCGGATCTCGCCCGTCTGTGCGACGTCTTCTACATCGGCGGCACCAAGTGCGGCGCGCTCTTCGGAGAGGCCGTCGTCATGCCGGACCCTGCCCTGATCCCCGGCTTCTTTACCCTCATCAAGCAGCACGGCGCGCTGCTCGCCAAGGGGCGGCTGCTCGGTTTGCAGTTCGGCGCCCTGTTTACGGACGGGCTGTACGAAAAAATCGGCGAACCCGCTGTCCGGGCCGCCGATACGCTGCGCCGCGCACTGGTGCAGAAGGGCTATGCGCTGTGCTTCGGTTCGCCGACCAACCAGGTCTTCTGCTTGGTCGAAAACCGGAAGCTGGCAGAGGTGGGCCGCTCTGTCGAGTACAGTTTCTGGGAAAAAGCGGACGACGATCACACCGTCATCCGCTTTGCGACCGACTGGGCCACGACGGAGGAAGACATCCGCGCGCTGACCGGCCTGCTCTGACGCCTCAGGCCATCTGTCCGGCCAGCTTCGCGTAAAGTCCCCCGCTTTTCAGCAGTTCGTCATGCGTTCCGCGCTCGCGGATGCCGTGATCGTCCAGGATCAGGATCTCGTCCGCGTTGCGGATGGTGGAGAGCCGGTGGGCGATGACCAGCGTGGTGCGCCCCTTGGCCAGCTCGGAGAGGCTCTTCTGGATGCGCCGTTCGGTCACCGTATCCAGCGCGGAGGTCGCCTCGTCCAGGATGAGGATGGGCGGATTTTTGAGGAAGATGCGCGCGATGGCGATGCGCTGCTTCTGTCCGCCGGAGAGGAGAACGCCCCGCTCGCCCACCGGCGTGTCGTATCCCTTCGGCATGGCAAGGATGTCCTCGTGGATTTCCGCGCGCCTGGCCGCCTCCTCAACCTCCTCCCTGGAGGCACCGGGCCTGCCGTAGAGGATGTTGTCCGCCACCGTGCCCGGGAAGAGGAAGACGTCCTGCTGTACGATGCCGATCGCGCCGCGCAGCTCCGACAGGCGGAGCTTCCGGATATCGCGCCCGTCCAGCAGGATGCGGCCTCCCGTGATATCGTAAAACCGGGGGATCAGCTGGCAGAGCGTCGTCTTTCCGCCGCCGCTGGGCCCGGCCAGCGCCAGCATTTCGCCCGGGCGGATGCGCAGGCTGACGAGGGAGAGTACCTCGCCCTTCCCCTTGCCGTAGGCGAAGGAGACATCCTGAAACTCGATCTCCCCTTTGACCTGGGCAACGGGTTCGGCGTCCGGGCTGTCGGTGATGGCAGGCTTCTCGTGCATGATCTCCGAAAAGCGCTGGAAGCCGGCCATTCCCTGGGTGAAGAGTTCCGTAAAATTGGTGAGCCTGCGGATGGGGCTCTGGATGCTCGCTACGTACATGTTGAAGGTGACCAGGGTCGCCACGTCCATGGACCGGCGAAGGATGAGGAACGCGCCCGCGCATACGACGGACAGGCTCATCAGGTTCAGCATGAATTCGGTCCCCGACATGAAGCCGGCCATCGTACGGTAGTAGACGCGCCGCGCGCCTACGTATTCCTGCGTGCAGCGGCTGAATTTGCGCATCTCCTCCGCTTCGTTGCCGAAGGCGCGCGAGACGCGGATGCCGGAGATCGCGCTCTCGATCTCCTCGTTGATCCCGGCCACCCGGCGCTTGACCTCCCTGGACGCGCGCATCATCGCCCGCCGCCTGGAGGTGATGAACAGCAGGATCAGCGGGACGACGCAGATGAGCACGAGCGCCAGGCTCCGCTGGATGCGCCAGAGCACGGTGAAGGCGCCCAGCAGCGTCACGGCGGAGATGAACAGGTCCTCCGGCCCGTGGTGCGCCAGCTCCGTCACGTCGAACAGGTCGCTGGTCACGCGGCTCATCAGCTGGCCGGTCCTGTTGCGGTCGAAGAAGGAAAAATCCATCTCCTCCAGGTGACGAAACAGGTCCCGCCGCATGTCCGCCTCGATGGTGACGCCCATGGAGTGCCCCAGAAAGGTCACGATCCATTGGCAAGCCGTGCGCAAAACGAAAAAGCCCAGCATGGCGAGGCTCGCCGCCGCCAGCAGGCGCGAGGCGCCCTGCGGGATGTACTGATAGAGCATCCGCCTCGTGACGACGGGAAAGAGCACGTCCACCAGGGCGATCAGCAGCGCGCAGAACAAATCCAGGCAGAAGATGCCCCAATGGGGCTTATAATACGCCGCGAACTCGGACAGAAGCGAGCCGCGGCTTTTGTTTTCGGAAGAAGGCTGCATAGCGGAATCCTCCTGTTGTCATAGGGAACCGGGGCGCCCCGGGTATCCGCCGTCAGCGGATACCCAGACGGGCATAGACTTTCTTTTCGTTATACATGAGGAACAGTACACCGCCCAGGATACACACGGCGGCGGCGGCGATCGCCGTAATGCGGTAACCGAGGCCCGTTTCGGGATGGATGGTGGCGAACGCCGTCACCAGCAGCATCGCGACAGACTGCCCCAGCTTAAAGGCGAAGGTGCGGGCCGCGAAGAACATGCCGCTCCGGTTCTCGTGGGTTTCCAGCGCGTCGCATTCCGCGATGTCCGCCACCACGGCCTGCGGCAGGATGCCGAAGATCGCCTGCGCGGGAGAAGCCAGCACGCAGAGGATAAAGCCCTGAACCGCCGGCGGGAAGGGCAGCGCTTCTCCAAAGAAAGCGGTAAAGATGAAACTGACGCTGAAGATGCAGAAGGCCACGAGGATGATCCGCTTTTTGCCGAACTTCGGCGTCAGCTTGTTGACGGGGAGGTAGAAGATGAGGGACAGCGCGGTCATCAGCACGAAGTAGAGCGTGGACATGCTCTCCTCCAGATGCAGCAGCGAGGTGACAAAGAAGGGAAGCGCCGTTTGGAACATGGTGATGCCGAGGAAGTAGGCGATATCGCTGGCGACGAAGAGCCGGAAATCGCGGTTGCGGAAGGTTGCGGAGAGGGAGCCCCACGCGGAACTCTCGTTGGGATGAATCTCCACGTAATCGCGCTCGCGGATCGTGAAGACGGGCACGAACATGCAGACGCAGCCCACCAGCGTGATCAGCGTAAAGGTGAGGCGGATTGCGCTGACCCGGTCGCCCGTGACGCCCTGCAGCGCGCCCCAGATGACGGGCGCGAGGTAAGCGACCGCCATGCCCGCGATGTAGGTAAAGGAAATGGCCGTGGAGATCGCCATCCGCGTCTTCTGGTCAGCGCCGAGCTCCGGAATGAGCGCGTTGTAAGGCGTGCAGTACATCGTCATAAAGAAGTAGAAGAGCATCAGCATGACGAAGAGGAACAGCGCGTTCAGCAGGCTCTCTCCGGCGACGGGCGACCAGAAAGTCAGCACGCAGCTGGCTGCGAACGGGATGGCCGCGGCCCGCATGAAGGGGATGCGCCGCCCGTCCTTTGATTTGCAGCGGTCCGAGCGGGAGGCGATAAACGGGTCCGTAACGGCATCAAAGATGCGGCCGGCCGCGGTGATGGCGCCCAGGACGGTGAGTACCCCGAAAATCACGCGCCCCTGCGGCACAAAAATCGGCTGTCCTGCCGCCTGTGTGGCCGGATCGGGCTGATAATAGTTGACGAGCCAGCTGGAGATGAGCGCCGACAGAACGGACCAGCCGAACTGTCCGACGGCAAAGCACCAGACCTTGCCGGTTGAGAGCTTTTTCAGTTGATTCTGCATGGTGGATGGTTCCCCCTTTTTCCTTGTCGTTTTCAGGATGGCCGGCTGTTCAGGCTACTTCCCCGTCAGCACCTGGAAGACCGGGCTGTACTGCGTGATAAACGGCCCTTCCTGTACGAAGAAGAGGACGCCTGTGGCGGGCGTCTTCAGCACTTCCCGCACGGAGCCGTCCGTCGGGCTCAGCAGGAAGGCGAGCTGTTCGCCGCGCCGCACGTGCGCACCCGCGAACTTCACCCGGCGCAGCAGCCCCGCTGTACCGGCGGAAACCTGCGTCAGGTCTTCCTCCGTGATTACGCTGGCGGTATGCCCCGGCGAATTCTCGCTGCGGATGATGCCGCGGGTGTTGAGGAAGCGGATGATGGCGCGCAGCGTCTGCTCCGCGGCGGTCTCGTCGATCTCGTGCGTCTTGCCCGCGTACAGGGAGAAGGCCTGCGTGCCGGAAAACTGCCAGGCGTAGTTGAGCGTCGTCCTGTCCGTGATGCGCGGCTTGCGCACGTACACGTAGGGCAGGCCGAATTCGCACCCCAGTTCCGGATTCTGCCGCCCCGTGTCCATCACGCGCACATGCGGCACGAAGGAGCCGGGCTGGTAAAAGCTGGTGAGCTGGATGCCGTAGCGGTAGAGCTTCAGCGTGGAGAAGAGCCCGTCCGCGATGCGCTCCGTCGTGCTGCCCGCCGCGTCTCCGGGAAAGCAGCGGTTGATGTCCATGTTCTCCGGCGCCCACAGGCGCGTGCCCACGTTCATGGAGGCGCCGATCGCCGTCGGGATGACGGTCACCGTCCGGCCCGGTAGAATGCCGCCCTCCTTCTCCACGTCCCGCAGAAAGGAGACCAGCCGGGCGCAGACGTAGAGCTGCTGCACCTCGTCGCCCCGCAGGGCGCCGAGGATGATGCAGCTCTTTTCCCCTTTGCCGAACCGGTAGGAGAGGATCTTCATATCGTCCCTGAAGTAGGACGGGACGGTATACAGCACTTCTTTTTTCATACGTGCTCCTTTCGGATGCGGGCGATGAGCGTGCCGGGATAAACCGCGGAATAGCTGCGCTGGCTGAACACGAGCCCCGGCGCGGGCGCGGTGACGCGCTCCCGCACGACGCCCTCACAGGCGTCCACAACCGTCCCCAGCAGTTCGCCTTCCCGCACCTCGGTGCCGATCCGGTCCTCCGGCACGTATACGCCGGGGTTGCTGCACGTCACGCGGCAGACCTCCGCCCGGGTGCGCACGACGGGGATGCTGTTCTCCGCCGGCGCCTGCTGCGTCTCCCCCGTCCAGAGCCCCAGTTCCCGCATCTTGCAGAAGATGCCGGACACGACGCCCGCGGCGATCTCCTGCGGCTTTCTGCGGCGCTCGTCCGCTTCCAGGATCAGCGCGTCCGTGCCCGCCGCGCACAGTGCGGAGGTCAGAGAAGATCCGTATGCCGCGTACTCGGGATAGACCCAGATGAGATCGGGGCACAGCGTCCGCGCCTTGGGAATCAGCCGGTCGGCGTCCGCCTCGTTCATGCGCACCTCGTAGAGCTCGCTTTTGTAATGCGTGGAGGCGTGCACGTCCAGCACCAGATCGGCGCCCAGCATGTCCTGCATGACGGCGTGGCACAGGATTTCCAGCGGCGTACCCTCAGGATTGCCGGGAAAGGCGAGGTTCATGTCCAGCCGCGTCCCCACGGGAACCATGCGCTCCATGATGTCCAGGCCCAGCGGGTTGAGCATGGGATAGATATCCACGAGGCCCCGCAGGTGTTCCGGCTCCCGCTGGATGCGGTCCGCCACCTGGAAACAGACGAGCTGGCCCATCATCTCGTCGCCGTGCGTTCCCGCCGCGATGCACAGGCGCCCGCCCGGCAGTCCGGAATCGTACCGGGTGCGGCGGATGGCCCACTGCTCGTCAAACGGCATGGCTGCGCTTGCGATTTTTACAATCTCTTTGGTTACAGGCAAAACGATCTTCTCCTTTGTGAATGCATGAGATTTGGTTTGTTATACCCTCTCTTTGCCCATTTTAACGCTGAAATCCTACCACAAATAACGCAATTTTGCAAGATCAAAGCCATAATGAATGAAATTTGATTTCAAAACCGTCCAGAACGGCAAAGCAGGAAAAAGAAAACCGGCGTAGAACAATTAAGATGGATTTTACCGGGCTTTGCCCGTACCGAGAAGGAGGAAACCCCAGATGAAACGAATCCCCAGCTTTTCCATCGATCATACCCGCCTCAAGAGGGGCGTCTATCCGTCCCGTCAGGACGACGACGTCATGACCTGGGACGTGCGCATGAAGGAGCCCAACCACGGCGATTACCTCTCCCAGGGCGCCCTGCACACCATCGAGCACCTGTTCGCCACCTATGCGCGCAACAGCAAGTGGCAGGACGGCATCATTTACATCGGCCCCATGGGCTGCCGCACCGGCATGTACTTCCTCACGCGCGGCCTCTCCGAGCAGGACGTGCTGGACTGCATCCGCGAATCCTACCGCTTTATGGCGAATTACGAGGGCGAGATCCCCGGCGCCAAAGAAGAGGAGTGCGGCAACTACCGCGAGCACAGCCTGGAGGACTGCCGGCGGGAGGCTGCGGAGTACCTGAAGGTGCTGGAAAACCTGACCACGGCGGACATGCACTACCAGTACTTCCTCGACTGATTCCCAGGCAGCATAAAGGAATCCGCAAAGGCGATACCTTTGCGGATTCAGACCATCAACAATACCCTTGTTTTCTGAGAAGGAAGCAAGGGTATTTGTTTTACAAAAGCAAAGAGGATAAAAAAAGAAGCCTTTACCAGGC